>JAJDJS010000001.1 GCA_030267325.1 Desulfosarcina sp. OttesenSCG-928-A07
GCACCCAGGGCGATGTGTTTCTCACGCCCAAATCCATTGGCATCTTTGTGATGGGATCGGTTGCCTTTAGTGTGGCCACGGCATCGGGTGTTATTTTTGCCAAGATCATGAATCTTTTCACGAAAGACAAAATCAACCCCCTCCTGGGTGCTGCGGGCGTATCCGCAGTTCCGGGGTCTGCCCGGGAAGTGCATCTCATCGGCCAGCAAGCCGATCCCACCAATTATCTCTTGATGGACGCCATGGCCTGCAATGCATCCGGCGTTATCGGATCCGCCATCTGCGCCGGCGTGCTGTGGAGTTTTCTGGCGAACTGATCAGAAGAAAAATATTTTGTTGATATTGGGGGCGGCTGACAAAGCGCCCCCGTTTTTAGTCAGAATCAAGGGCTTCGGCCAAGGCAGGAAAAAACTTTTGCTGCGCCCTGTGCACCGGGAGCTGTGCCAGTTTCCGGAGTGTGACCCACTGATGGGCGATGGCATCCCGCAGCCGCACCCGACCTTTCACATACCGGCACACATACACATCCGCGGACAGGCTGAAATGGGTGTAGACGTGACGGACCTGTGATAAAGACCGATCCACCCGGATCGTCAGCCCGACCGCCTTTTTCATGGCAGATTCAATTTCATCCGGCACCGGGGTGCTTTCTGTTCCCGGAATCGCCGGGCATTCCCATAGTCCCCCGAGAAATCCATCCAGCGGACGCTGAACCACCAGAAGTGTATTGCCTTTCAGAATAACGGCAATCACCAGATGCCGGTGGGGGATTTTTTTAGTGCCCTCCCGTTTTGGGAAATCCGCCGTGGTCTGGTGCGCGCGGCTGACACAATTTTTTTCCAGCGGACAGACACGGCATTCCGGCGATTTTGGCCGGCAGATCAATGCCCCCAGCTCCATCATGGCCTGATTGAAGTCTCCCGGCCTGGTGGGGCAAAGGATGCGGTCTGCATAGGCCTGGAAAAATTTATGGGAGCCCGGTCGGTTCACCGCCATGTCCAGCTCGAACAGACGGGCCAGAACCCGTTTGACATTTCCGTCCACCACAGCCATGAGTTGACCAAAGGCGATACTCAGCACAGCTGCCGCAATATAATCGCCCACACCGGAAAGGCTTCGGAAAGCAGCCGGATCGTCTGGAACCCGGCCCTCGTGAAGCAAAACAACGGCTGCGGCAGACTTGTGGAGATTCCGGGCCCGGGAATAATACCCAAGCCCTTCCCACAGCTTGAGGACCTCCTGGATATCGGCTTCAGCCAGGTGCAGGGGGGTGGGAAACCGCCGGATAAACCGATGAAAGTAGGGAATAACCGTGGCGACCTGGGTTTGCTGGAGCATGACTTCGGAAACCCAGATGGCCCAGGGGTCGGATGTTTTTCGCCAGGGAAGATCGCGGTGGTGGGTATCGTACCAGTGGAGCAGGGGCTCAAAAATGGGGCTTGGATCCATAAAACGCTGTGAAACCTCAAGTTTTTTGTTGAACGGTGTAACATGGTTGCCCGGTCCGGGCAAGCCGGTGATGGACGTCTTTTTTTGCACCGGTGATAACACGGCCGGCCCCTGTGCGGCCAGGCCGAAGAAGCAGGGCAGGGCAGAGAAAAGCGCAGGCCACGATAATGGGCGGCAGCCCCATCGCTTGAAACAAGATGTGCCGTGTGGTCTCGTTAAATGGTATTTTCCCAGGATGGATACGACTTTATCCAGCTTGGTCTTCTGGCCCCCCGCATGCGCGGAGGAGACAGACAGGCGCTGAAATGATGGACTTTTTTTCAAGCGATGGCCCTGGGTTGGATGATAAAACACCTTGCCATTTCCGGCCGGCTCCGTTACATGGTGTCTTTTTTGCGTATTTTTTTCCGCTAACCCTTCCCTTGAAGGATCCCCACGGCCTATGAACCGATCTGGAAGACGGAAGACGGTTTTTTCTGTAATGGCTGTGCTTGTCTTGATTTTCTGCGCTCCGGCAATGGCGGAAGAAGCGCGGCTCACCAACATTATCCTGACCGATACCCCCGATGCCCTGCGTCTGTTCCTGGCAGTGGAGGGCTCTTTACCGTCCAAAACAGAAGAGACCATCCAAAATGGTGTCCCGGTTTCCTTTTCGTTTTCCATTCGGCTCTACCGGTCGATAGGGTTCTGGCCTGACAAAAAAATAGTGGATATTTTTCTCACCCACAGTGTCAAATACAACAGCCTCAAAAAAAGCTATGAGGTGTCCCGGTCCTGGGATGAAAAGAGTCCCATGGTGGTTTATTCGTTTGATGCTGCCAAGAAACTCATGACGGAAATTGACGGACTTGACATCATTGCCTTGAGCCGACTGGAACGGGGAAATCGGTATCAGCTCCAGGCCAAGGCCACGCTTCAGCAGATTACGCTTCCCTACTATCTGCACCATGTGCTTTTTTTTGTATCCCTGTGGAATATTGAAACCGACTGGTATACCATCGATTTTATTTACTAGTGCTGGATAACGTCTGAATTTTTGCATATCTCTGCCCTTTCCATCCATATAGGCGTTGTCGCACTGAAACCATTACGCGTCGTTTTAGTTTTTGCGGATTACCAGCGCGTTTGAACGTGCTGAAAAACCTTGGTCGCCGTATCCATGAAGACCTCTCCCCCTTTTCGCCCCAATCGGAAATCCACACTTCCTCCCGAAGAGCACAAGCGCCGCAAACGCGAACTGATCATCGGTGCGATCATTGTTTTTGCGGTGATGCTGCTCACCTTTGTGGGGATCCGTCTGGCCACCTTCGGGGTGGATATGCCGGTTTCCAACAGCATCCTGCTGTTCATCCTCATCAACATCATTCTGCTGCTGCTGATTCTGTTGATTTTTCTGGTTTTCCGGAATCTGGTAAAACTGATCTACGCCCGGCGCCGCAAGGTGATGGGCGCAAGGCTGCGCACCCGGCTGGTCGTTGCCTTTGTGGGGCTTTCCCTTCTGCCCACCACGGTGTTGTTCTTTTTATCCATCAATTTTGTTACCAGCAGTATCGAATTCTGGGTCACGGTTCCGGTGGAGCAGGCCCTTGAGCGGGCGCTTCAGGTGGGGCAGACCCTTTACCGGGACAACCAAGACCGCCATCAGTTTTTTATCCAGCGGATTGCCTTTCAGGTGCAGCGGAAAAACATGGTGGATCTGGACAAGCGAAAAGAACTCGACCAGTACATTCATGTGGTGCAGCGGGAATTTGACATTGATTTGGTGGAAGTTTACTCCGCCAGGCACCTGCGCGTCGCCTATGCGGCGGGAGCCACCTTGGCAAGTGATATTCCGGAAGCCCTTCCCCGGGAGACCGTTGTTTCCTATTATGCGGAAAAACAAACGCATCCCTTAAGCCTCATGACACCCCAGGGCGAGCTTTTACGCACCATCGGAACCGTTCCCTTTGGTGTTGCCCCAGAGCATGCCACCGCTTATATCTCTTTGGGAGAGCTGATTTCTGCGGATCTGTCGGAAAACATGGACGCCATTACCCACGGCATGGGGGAATATCAGCAGATCAAGCTTCTCAAAAAACCCATTCAGGTGTTTTATTATTTACTGCTTTCCCTTGTGGCCCTTCTGGTTCTTTTCTCCGCCACTTGGTTCGGGTTTCATCTGGCCAAAACCATTACCACGCCCATTATGGATCTGGCCGAAGGAACCCGCCGGGTGGCGGACGGCGACCTGACCGTCACCATTGCCAACACGGTTTCAGATGATGAAATCGGTCTTCTGGTAGATGCCTTCAACAACATGACACGGGATCTGCGGTCCAACCGGCGCGAACTGGAACTGTCTGCCCAGAAACTGACCGAGCAGAATCTGGAAATTGAAAAGCGGCGGCAGTACATGGAAACGGTTCTTAAAAACGTTTCCGGCGGCGTCATCACAACCGATGCGGACGGCGTGGTCACCACCTTCAACAAAGCCGCCGAACGGCTTCTGAATGTTGATGCAGGCGGGATTCTGGACAAACACTACCGGAATCTGCTCAAACCCGAATATCTCCAGTTTGCTGAGGAAATTGTGGGTGAGGTCATGGCAGCGCGGGGAAAAACCCTGGAACTTCCCATACGGGTAGTGATTGGCGGTCAGCCCAGAACCTTTTTTTTCTATGTCACGGCCTTAAGGGATGACCACGACCATATCATCGGCTTTGTCATGGTGTTTGATGACCTGACGGAACAGGAAAAAGCCCAGCGAATGGCGGCGTGGCGGGAAGTGGCCCGGCGCATTGCCCATGAAGTGAAAAACCCGTTAACTCCCATCAGCCTGTCGGCCCAGCGGCTCAAAAGACGGTATTCCTATCAAATCAACGATCCGGTGTTTGATGAATGTACCCGAATGATCATTGATCATGTGGATCTGATCCGGAATCTGGTGAACGAATTTTCAACCTTTGCCCGGTTTCCCACGGCAAACCCAAAGCCGGGGCTGCTTCCCCCCATTATTGAGGAGACCGTGGCCCTGTACCGGGAAGGACACCCAAACATCATTTTTGACATCCACATAGATCCGGAGATTCCGGTGATGAACCTGGATCGTCAGCAGTTCAAGCAGGCCCTGATCAACCTGGTGAACAACGCAGCCGCTGCCATCCGGAACCGCGGCCGTGTTTCCATTTCCGCGACCCATGACGCCATTTTAAAGCAGGTTCGCATTGAAGTGGCCGATGATGGCCCCGGCATCAGCGACGCAGACAAAATCCGGCTTTTCGAACCCAATTTTTCAACGAAAAAAGCGGGAATGGGCCTGGGACTG
This sequence comes from Desulfosarcina sp. OttesenSCG-928-A07, assembly GCA_030267325.1. Lineage (GTDB taxonomy): Bacteria > Desulfobacterota > Desulfobacteria > Desulfobacterales > Desulfosarcinaceae > Desulfosarcina. The sequence continues at coordinate 4,754 of JAJDJS010000001.1, forward strand.
ACCATTGTCAACTCCATTGTCAGCGACCATCAGGGTATGATACGGGTGCAGGACAATTCGCCAAAGGGGGCAAAATTTGTCATTGAACTGCCCGTCTGACGGGGTATCCGCCATGACACGCCAAGTTCTTTTCACAGGTGTATAAAAGGAGAACTTCTCTGTATGTTTCCGTCTATTTTAATTGTTGATGATGAGCCTTCCATCATCCAGACCTTGAGCGGTCTTCTGACCGATGACGGATTTGACGTTATTTCTGCCAGCAACGGCTACGAAGCCCTGAAGCGCATTGATACCGAATCCCCGGATTTGGTGCTTCTCGACATCTGGATGCCGGGTATTGACGGTATTGAAACCCTCAAGGAAATCAAAAAAAACCATCCGGTACTGCCGGTCATCATCATTACCGGTCACGGCAATGTGGAAACCGCTGTCAAAGCCACCAAGCTGGGCGCCTATGATCTGATCGAAAAACCCCTGAACTTCGACAAAGTGAGCGTTTCCATCAATAATGCCCTCAACTTTCGTCGCCTGGAGGAAGAAAACCGGTATTTGCGGAAAAAAACCATTGAGCGTCATTCCATCAGTGGGGACAGTCCGCTGGTGCGGGCACTAAAGCACCAGATCATGACCATCGCGCCCACGGATTCCTGGGTGCTCATCAAGGGCGAAAACGGAACCGGCAAGGAACTGGTGGCCCGCACCATTCACCAACTCAGCAATCGGGCGGACTCTCCCATGATTGCCGTCAACTGTGCCGCCATTCCCGAAAGCCTCATTGAAAGCGAGCTCTTCGGGCATGAAAAAGGGTCGTTTCCGGGTGCCAATACCAAAAAACGGGGAAGGTTTGAACTGGCCAATGGGGGAACGATTTTTCTGGATGAAATCTGCGACATGGGCCTGTCCACCCAGGCAAAGATCCTGCGGGTTCTAGATGAAAAGAAATTTCAGCGGGTGGGCGGCGGACGGGACCTGACCATGGATGTTCGGGTCATTGCTGCCACCAACAAGGACCTGGAGGCGGAGATTGCCGCCGGGCGGTTCCGGGAAGACCTGTACCACCGTCTTAATGTGGTGCCGGTGGAGGTCCCGCCGCTGCGTCTGCGGACCGAGGATATTCCTATCCTCACGGACATCTTTCTTAAAGAAGCATCCACAAGCAACCGGGAAAACCGGAAAACCATTGATCCGGACGCCATGGCGGTTTTAACAGCGTACAAATGGCCGGGAAATATCCGGGAACTGAAAAATCTCATTGAGCGGATGACGATTCTGGTTCAGGAAGAGGTGATTTATGCCAGGGATTTGCCGCCGCATCTGTCGGCGAAAAAATCCGGTTCTGACGAAATCTTTTCCCTGGACGACCTGAAAGCCGCCCGAAAGGCCTTTGAACTGGCGTATATTACGCAAAAACTGTCGGACAACGATCAGGATGTGGGTCAGACCGCATCCACCATTGGTGTAAAACCCGGCTATATCAAAGCCCTTCTGGCAAAACGCAAAAAATGAGGGTGATCAGTGGTCATTTTAAGGGACGGCGGCTGCTTTCCGCTTCTGGAATGACCACCCGTCCCACAGCGGACCGGATCCGGGAATCCATCTTCAATATCATCGGCCCCAGACTGATGTGCCGGCATGTGCTGGACTTGTTTGCCGGCACCGGAGCCATGGGAATCGAGGCCCTCAGCCGGGGAGCTGAATCCGCTGTTTTTGTGGAAATGGACAAAGCTGCCCTTGGGGTTCTCCGTAAAAATATTGCCGCACTCGGTATAGAAGACCGCTGCCGGGTGATCCCATGGGATATCCGAAAATCCTTTCCAATGCTTTTTTCTGGAACGCGGTCCTATGAACTCGTCTTCATGGACCCCCCCTATAATGTCCGCCTTGTCCTTCCCACCCTGACGGCAGTGGTATCTTCCGGTATTCTGGCGCCAGGGGCCAGACTGGTGGCGGAGCACAGCCGCAAAGAACCGATCCACCCGGTTCCGGACGGACTGGTTCTGTCAGACCAGCGAAAATTCGGGAAAACCCTTGTCTCCTTTCTGGATGCCGTGATATAGACCGCCTCGCAATTTGTCCTTTTTTAAACCCTTTGATAAAACATGACATTTCATCAGTTCTGGGGATTTTTCGCAGCCTTTCGGGTCAGGGTGCAAAAAATCCGGTTTCCCGCTTTCCGTCGGACCGTCACCGGATGATCCGCCACATCTTGCGACAGGAGTTTTTATGGAACGTATCGCCATTTATCCCGGCTCTTTTGATCCGGTGACCAACGGTCACGTGGATCTTGCCCATCGCGGATTGAAATTGTTTGATCGCATCATTGTGGCCATTTTACACAATCCCAAAAAAAAATACCTGTTTACGGTTGAAGAGCGGCTGAAGATGCTGGAAGAGAGCATGGGGACCCATGGCATTGAGTTTGATATCTTTGACGGGCTTCTGGTGGATTATGTCCAGAAACGCGGCGCCTGCGCCATTCTTCGAGGAATGCGGGCCCTGTCCGACTTTGAATATGAGTTTCAAATGGCCCTGATGAACCGCAAACTCAACCGGGAAATTGAAACCGTGTTCCTCATGACCGGCATGCGGTGGATTTTTACCAGCAGTTCCATCATCAAGGAGGCGGCACAGTTTGGCGGCGATATTTCAGATATGGTGCCGGCTGTGGTCTACGACCGCATCAGGGCCAAGTTCGGGTATTGATTTTGTCGGCCCTGTGGCGGACCATTCATCAGACGCCGTTTTGGCCATCAAAGGCATCCGACCGTAAATTTTTCTCCAGGTGACACTGTCTAACGACTGTTGTCGCGCCATCCGGTAATGGCACTTTTCAGCGAAAAAGCGGTCTCCAGTTCAAGGCGCTGCAACTTTCCGGTACTCAACTGCAAAAAGGCCGTGGTTCCAGGGCCCTGACCCAGATAAAAACCGATGGATGGGGGCGGTGCGCCGGTATCTGAAAAAATCCGGACAGAGGCCGGTGAGGCGGAAGTGCCCGTATAGGGATCGGTTTTGATGTCTGATGCGTCTTTGACCACCGATGGGGACCAGGCGGTTCCGGTTTCATAATAAAGGGCGTACAAAGCGGTTTCTCCACCGGGTGCACAGATATCGGCGCTTGGTGTCCAGGTGGAAAAAAAGACCATTCCGCCAAGGGTTGAGGCCTTGGAAATGACCCGTTCAGACGGACGATCCGTCCCTGCACCCAGCGCATAATACCATCCTTTGTTGCCCCTGCTGTCCTGAAGCCAGGCATCCCATTCACCAAGGACTTGTTTTCCCGTGGCATTGTACAATTCTGCCATGCTGACCGTCCTGTCCGTTCCGATGGATGGGGACAAGCTGCCTTGCGTGGACCAGGCCGGGTCTTTGATGCCGAAAAAATAATGCCGCGTGGAATTTTGTGGGTCGATGGCGGGAGAAGCGTGTCCGGTTCCGAAAAAGACCCATGCCTGGCCAAGATGATCCGTTGCCAGGGAGACGGGTGCTGTAATGGGACCGGGTGTTTCAAACAGGGTGGACAGGGTCCAGGTTTGCGGGTCTTCCGACGCATGGGTACTGACCTTGAAGACCGCTCCGCCCAGTGATGCCCCCGAAGCCCGGTCAACCCGGCTGCTGCCGAAGTAGACGGCATCCACCGCGTAGGTGAGGCCCTTGTCCAAGGCTGTGGGAGAGTTCATGACCGTTTGGGCGGATTGGGTATCAAACAGCCAGTCTTGGGTTCCATTTTGGCAGGGCTCGCCGGTTTCCAGATCCACAACAAAAATATACCCCCGCCCATCAGAGGTGCCGTCATATCCGGTGGGACCGGAGCCAAACACAACCCACCATTTGCCGTCACTCCAGGTATGGCCTGACTTTTTTTTTCCGGTCACCACAATGGCGGGGATGGACGTGGTCATGCCCAGATGATCGTAAGACCGTTCCCACAAAACTTTGGGGTTTCTGGGCGCTGTGATGTCCAGACAGGTATAGGTGGGCCTGAACAGACGGGTGCATCCCTTTTCGGTAATGTGAATGGGTTTTCCGCCCATGTTCAGACCCACTATCAAAAGCGTTCGCCACTGGCCGCTAATCTGGGCATCAAACACCTTGGGTTTGAGATCCACATAAAAACAGTGGCCGTAATCCGGATCTGCCAGAAATTTAAGATGGGGCAAAAGGGCCTGGGGAATGTAGGCCCACAACTCGTCACCAAGCCCCTCGGCGGTTCCTGCAGGCCGCGTACAGGTTTGGGTGTCCGCATCATGGCGCCAGGCCGTAAAAGCATGGAGCATACCGTCGTTGGCCCCCACATAAATGACGGTTTCCCGATGTTTTTGTGATTCACGATACGCCTGAAACGAGGCGTCGCCATACAAAAGGTGATAGTTGTCCGGCGGCATGGAAACGCTGACCGGCGTTGAATTGACGATATCGCCCAGCTTCCAGACCGTCCCGTCATCAAGGATCCGGGGCCGGGTTGTGGGAAATTCCGTTCCCCGGATGTAGTGGATCAATGTTTTGGCTCGGTCCGCTTCTGTCGTGGAAGCCCCGGCATGAAGGTAGGATGCGGCGTCATCCTCCTGAACACCGAGAAACGGCCTTATTCTTTCAAGGTTTTCCACACTGAAGGAAATGATCTCCCCATGGGTGTCAAAAGGATCATCCGTGGACGGATTCATCACCCGGCCCGGCGTTTTTCCCGCAGATTCGGTTTTCCCGGTCCAATTTCCATCCAGGAAGGTAAACAGGTTTCGGGAATCCGCAGACCGCCGGCTCAGCATCTTTCCCGCATCAAAAATGGGCTTTATGTCATCTGCCCCGATGGTTTCCCAGGCACAGCTTTGCTGACATGTTTCGGCTCCCGGTTCCGGAACACATGTATCGTGAAACTCATTTTTTGGGTGATACCGATAGTGATGGGTATACCGCCGGATAAAGGTTCCATCAGAACCATAGTCGATGATTTTGTCCGCATTTCCGGCATGGATGCTGTCGGATGCGGTGTTGAGGGCATCGAGCTTTCCGTTTTGGTTGGTGTCTTCCCGGAGGTTTCCCCATGCGTCCACCCACAGACCCTGCAGATATCCCAGCCACGATACGGTTCCCCATGGGGTTTCAACGCTGGGCCGGAACCCGGCATAAAGAAGCATGGCACTGCCCTCTCCGCTTCCGGCCTGGACGGTGCTGGTGGTGCCGGAGGCCGGGTTGTTCTGGGAGATGCCCTGAAAGATCCGGCTGAGCCGGGTTTCAAAAACAAGGGGCGTGGTTCCGTCAAAATAGGTGTCCGGCGTGCCGTCATCATTCGTATCCACGGTTTCGCCGTCCAACGTTCCGCCCCACAGCGCCGCATACCAGAGGGGACTTTTGAGGATTTTGGCCGCTGGCTGGCTGCCGGCGGTAAAGGTGCGGGTGTGGGCGGTTTCGGGAAGGGGGGTGATGTTGCCGGCTGGCCGGCCGGGGGATACAACATCCGGCGGCGTGTCCAGTAAGCACAAAAAAGCTTGGCTGTCCGTATGCGCCCGGCTTTCCACTTCAAGAAAAATGCCGTCGTTGGTAGTTCCGGAAATAACATACCCTGCATGGATGATTCCTTTTTCCGGCGGAGCGGTGCTTTCAACGGTGACGGCGACGGTATTGCCGGTAACGCGGTAATGATAGGAAGCGATCATTCCTGCCTTTGGATCATCTTCCAAAATCGGATCGCCAAAGCGGATGTGGAACACCCCTTCGGTCTGGGTAAGCCGTTCGGCAAAAAAACCGGTTAGGGTCTGATTGGCGTTATTTTCCGCGCAGGTGTTTCCTTCAATTTGTTTTGCAAGGGGAAGGATGGAAACTTTTTGTCCGGCAACGGAAATGTCGATTCCGGTCATAGGCGAAGAAAGGGCCACCACATAAGTGGAAACATGCTGATCGCCGGAAAGATCGGCCCGAAGATCCGTGTTCCGGCCAAAATGGGCCACTGCACCGGCATAATAGCTACCTTCAAGACCGGGGGATTCCGGACATAACCCGCGAACACCGGAAAGGTCCTTTACCAGCTTGGGTGTACAGGTGCCATCGTGGCGTGCAAAGCTCCGGCCGATGTAATATTCCCCTGCATCAAATCCCAGTTTTTTAAGTTCACCGGCAACATTGAGACTTCCTGTACCCAGCTTTTTTGCCCCGCTCCAGCCCGAAGCGGCAAAGGCGCTGCCCGGAAGCTGATCCGAATCATAGGACAGGTTGCTGTCGCTGATCACCATCATGATGGAGCTGGCGCAGGAAACCGGAGCGCCTGATTGGGTGAAGGGATCTGCCCAGGCGTCAGCCTGGGGAAGCCCCAGGGCCTTGTCCGCACTCTGGCCGGATCCGTAGCCATAGGAAGGGGTGGGCCCGTCATCCGGGCAGGAAAAATACCGCAAGGCTTCGTACATCATTTCGGCAATGGGATTTCCCGTTTCTTCGTTTCCGGCAACCCCGCTGCGAAACCGGTTCAGGGTCTGGATAATACCGATAAAGGAGGCGTTGAACTGTCCGGTTTCCGGGTCGATTTCATCGGCCATGGCGCCTATGTTTTTTCTGACGACACCGCCGGACCTGGGGTTGGCATAAGAACCGGACAAAAGCCCGAAATACATGCGGCCGTGATCCCCATACTGCTGAAGGAGCCCTGTGGGTTTGTAATGCCCGCCCGGATATTGCCTGCAATTGGATTCCACACCCGCATCCGGATCCGCCACCTTGACCCGGACCACAAAGGCGTAATGGCCGGGAGAATGGGTTTCCGAAAGCATTGTTTCAGTCTGATGCGAATCATCCGGTGTGGATGGATCATCAGCTTTCCACTCCCATATGCGTTGGGATTGGTGGGTCAGAATCCGAAGCCAGGGTTTATCTGTCACGCCATGGGGGAGGGAAGTGAAAAGATGACGCTTGCCCGAGGCAGGCAGGCCCAGCGGCGTATAGTCGCGGATATCGTATCTGTCCACATCCGGGCTGGTATATTCCACTCCCCAGAACCGGGTGCTTTTAGGAATGGCGGCCCGTTCCAGAACGGTTTCGGTCTCTGAATCCGTGCTCCGCATCCCGCCGTACAGCGCTTTCCTCATCATATCCATGCGGGACATGGTGAGATAATTCAGAAAATCACCGCTCCACCCGTTGTTTCCTTTTTTATCAGGCGCGGGTCCCATGGGTTCAAACCGGCCGTTTTTGTAGGCGTAGCATTTGTAACTGTCAAAATACCCATCATAGTCGATTTCATCGGGTTTATACCGGATGTCCGGGACACCGTCACCATTGATATCCGATGCATTGTCATAGGCGGGCTGATACAAGGTGGGACTTTTTCCCACCACCAGCATGACCCGTGGCGGAACCGTGCCAGATTGAAAAGGCGGGTAGGCTTCATATTCTCTGGCCTGGGGCGAATGGGCAGCGCTGCCTGCGGGAAAGAAAAAGATAACAAGACCGCCGATCAATCCTGCCAGAGCGGCAACAATACGGAACATGTTCATGTTGATCATCAAGGCGTATGGGTTCAGGTTTTTCCGGTACATCATAGCCCACCGGAAGAGCCCACAACTTTTCGGTAGATGGCCGACAGCTCGCTGGTCGCACCCCGGGGAGTGGTTCCTTTGGCGTTGATTTCGTACTCAATGACCACCATGCCGGCAGCCACACCATCGGCACCGGCGCCGAATTCCACGCCGCCGCCATCCGCATACCGGTGCCTGATTCTCCGGACATGAACTGTGGCGTCAATACCGCCGGCGCTGAAATCAAGATCCGGCTCTTCCGTGTCATCATCCGAAAGGCCGGCAATCCGGCGATAAAAATCAGTTCCGGTATTGAGATAAACAATACCCGGCGCACGGGTACCAGGTCCGGCGGCAATGGCGCGGTCTTCATCAATGGACAGGGAAACGAGTTTGGCTGCACCGTACAAGGCGCTGTCCGCATTGTAAAAGGCCATTTTGGTGAACTGGTCGTTGGTGGCGATTTGGATTTCCACTGTTGTGGAACTGCTGGCGGCAAGTCCCAACAGCAGCATCAGGGAGAGAACCAGAAGGGCTGCGGTCATTACGGATCCGTTTTCATTCATCGTCATCTCCGGAAAGTTCAGGCGGCAAAAGGTCCATGGATCGAGATCGCCATGAAAAGGCACACTTAACGGGATTTGGGCAGTCCTTTGGGAATCACCTGAACAAAGGTGATGGTCCTTTCTCCAAATGCATGGGTGCAAAAAATGGTGTGGGTGATGGTTTTGGTATGCCGAACCGGCGTATCCCTCTCCACCACATAAGAAACAATAACCGGACCATCTTCTCCGGACTCATCCATCTGTCCGTTGAAGTTGTTGTCAATACCGTCGTTTTCAGGGTCTGGCTGGTGGGTTCCGGGGGAAAGAGCGGCATCGGCATAATCCAGCCCCATGAGCATTTCTACTCGGTTTTCACCCATGATGGTGCAAAGGGTGATAAGGGAGGAAGTGGCGTTTCCCCTTATGGAGGAGATCTGCAGAGCAGCCATGCCCAGAATACCAATGGAAAAAATGGTCATGGCAACAAGAACTTCCACCAACGTGAAACCGTCGGCATTCGCCTGTTTTTTGGAGTCTTTGATGTGCCGCGCCATGATAGGGGCCTTTTTCAGGTTCCCATGTTCCGGCAGTTGAGGGTCAGACTGATCATCTGCCGCCGGAAACTGTCCGGTGATGCGGATTTGTCCAAAATGACGCTTCCCTGGGCATTGTAATAGATGGTGCGGTCCGTATGCTTTCGCGCCAGCACAGGCGCTGATGCGGCGGCTCTGGCCACCAGGGTCACCTGAACACTGCGGATTTTAGTCCGATTATCATCGCTCACCATGCCGCGGGCGTCGGAATTGAGCACGGTGCCATCGGCATCCAGGTAGACAAAATCAACCGCATCAATGTTTCGTGCAAGATGACGGGTGATGCCGGTCGTCAAGCTGTTTTTCCCTTCCGCATTGACCCGGCGCCGCAGTTCGCCAGTTGTGGAAAGGTCAAATCGGACCACTTCGCCGCTGGTTGAAATGCTCCCGTCATACCAGGGCTTGTTTTTCGTACCCGCATGGGTGCTTTGATAATCCATGGAAATTTCCATCAGGCTGCGGGTGGCTGTTACAAAACCAGCGCCTGCGTTGCCCGAGGGATCCACCCCCGCCATCCGGATATCTCTTCCCATAATCAGGACAGCTGTCCGTAGGTTCTGGTTCATCTCCACCATGTGCTGCTGGGCGAGGGTGGTGGATAGATGTCCCCGGTAGGCACCGTATATACCAGCCAACAGCATGACGGAAATCGCCATGACGATCAAAAGTTCAATCAGGGTAAAGCCGGCTTCACGGGGTAAACCGAATTTTATTCGAAGTACCGCTGTGCAGGGGAGCCGTTTTTCCAGGGTTCGGGCCGTGAAAAGCTTCATCTTCTGTCGATATTACAGAGTTTTGAAACGTTACGCAGAGATTCTATAAAAAAGAAACAAGAAGAAATATATGAATCATATTCATGTGGAGTAAAAAAATACTCCTTTTGAGGTTTACCTGTCAACTGGATTTGTGTTGGCACTCGCGCCAGAACACAAAAAACTACCCCATCAATTGAGTCGGATAGTGACGGAATGCTTTGTCTTTTGTAATAATGGGGATGTTTTCTGAAACAACCTGAGCGATGATCATTCCATCAAATGGATTCCGATGATGACAGGAACCAGGCGGAAATGACGCGGGTTGTGTGCGGTTGTATCAAGCTTGAACGAGTACAGGAAATAACCATCAGGACTCATCTATCATACTTTCAGCCGTTCCCATCCCCCGATGCACAGCTTTCGGGCCAAAGCGTTTGGCAATACGGTCCATCACCGTGTCCACCTTTTCCCATTCGTCATCCTTAAGATCGGTTTCAGGAAAAAGAGAGAGCTGATGGGGTGCGGCTGTGTCAATCAGGCCGGATGCGCCAATGCCGATGAGGCGGACTGGGGTTGCAAGGGAAAGATTGTCTATAAGCGTCAGGGCCGTTTGAAACAGGATGTTGGATGATTGCGTGGGACCCGCCAGGGTCAGGCTGCGGGTAATTTGTCTGAAGTCAGCCTGTTTGAGTTTTAGCGTGACGGTCCGGGCCCGGTATCCTTTCCGCCGCAACTGCCGTCCCACTTCTTCACTCTGGGATAAAAGCTGTTGTCGCAAGATTTCCCGGTCGCAGGTGTCGGCGGCAAGCGTTCGTTCGCTGGAAATGGATTTGGCCGGGCTGTTGGGGATGACCTGGCCGTCATCCCGGCCGCACGCCAGTTCCGCCAGCCGGTGGCCGAATTTTCCCATGCGGTCCACCAGGAAAGCGGGTTTGAAAGCGCGAATATCTCCCAGGGTGGAAACCCCCAGGCGGGACAGGTGTTCAAGGGCCTGTTTGCCGACGCCCGGTACTTTGCAAATGGGAAGCGTGGCAATGATAGGGGGCACCTGTTCAGGTAAAATAACGGTGAGTCCGGCGGGTTTGTGCATGTCTGAAGCGATTTTGGCCAGAAATTTCAGCGGCGCCACTCCCATGGAACAGGAAAGGGAAAGCGTGTCGCGGATTTCAGATTGAATCAACCGGGCCATGTGTTCAGGCGAGCCGAAAAGCCGGTCGCAGCCGGCGGCATCCACATAGGCCTCGTCAATGGAAACCTGTTCCACCACCGGTGAATATCGGTCCAAAATGGCCATGACCGATCGGGATACGGCCTTGTACCGGTCTTTTCGCACCCGCATGATGACAAGGTGCGGGCATTTTTGCCGGGCCATGAACATGGGCATGGCACTGTGAATTCCATATCGCCGGGCCTCATAACTGGCCGCTGCCACAACCCCCCGGCCTGATGCATCCCCCACCACCAGGGCAGTCCCCTTGAGTTCCGGGTGGTCAAGCTGCTCCACAGAAGCAAAAAACGCATCCATATCCATATGCAAAATCATGGCAATCACGCTATCGCGCCGGGCAGGAGATTGCAAGAACCCTGTGCTTTCTGCATCACAGACTTGTCTTTTTATCTTTCTGTAGAATATAACGTCGCATTTCATCCTCAACACACAGCAACGGAAGATCATCATGCCAACACCTTTTACCGACAGCTATGACACGGATTTTTTGATGGAAACCCTGATGGGACCCAATGCCATGCGCATTGCCGAGGAATTGGCCGGCTTTCTGCCGCTTTCCCCGGGCCAGCGGGTGCTGGACCTGGGCTGCGGCAAAGGCATTTCCTCGATTCTGCTGGCGAAAAAGTATGGCGTGACGGTTTTTGCAGCTGACTTGTGGATTTCACCCACTGAAAACGCCGAGCGGTTTGCCCGTCTGGGTCTGGACTCAGCCATTATTCCCCTGTCCGTGGATGTGACCAAAGACATCCCCTTTGCCCATCATTATTTTGATCTCATCGTCTCTGTGGATGCCTATCACTATTTCGGCGCCAATGAGGCCATGCTGCCCCTGCTTTTGCCGTTTCTGAAGCCAGGTGGAACCATGGCCGTGGCTGTACCGGGATTTAACCGGGATTTTCCGGAAGGGGAGCTGCCGGAAGAATTGCGGTCCTACTGGACGCCGGAGTGGAATTTTTATTCGTACAACTGGTGGCGGCGGTTATGGGAGAAGGAACCCGGCATTTCCATGATTCAGTGCCGGGAAATGGATTGCTGCGAAAAGGCGTGGGATGAGTGGCTCAAAGCGCCCAATCCCTATGCCAAGGCCGATATTGCCATGATGGAAGCCGGGTGCGGAAAATACTTCAATCTGGTTCAGTTGACGGGTGTCAAAAAAATCCAAGATCCTTCCTGCGAAAAGAACCTGCCCGCGCCTGACAAAGCCATTCCCCAGCGCAGTCTGGATCAGGTCGTGACCAAAACCCCTGATGAAATCATGGCCATCAGGGCCAACTTGAAAGCCCAGGACAGGCCCCCAAACCATGAATGAAAGCCTTGGTCTGACCTCTTTCAAACACCAGGCAGACATGCTGGCCAACCGGGTCAAAAAACGATTTTCCCACTTCTACAAACGCTTTTCCCGCCAGCAGATTGATGTTTTTCGCCTGTATGACTGGGATATTCCTGAAATCCGGGCTGTGGTGGACTGGTATGGCGGGCATTTGGTTGTGGGAGAATACATGCGCCGGCAGTCGGTTCCAGAATGGCTCCCGGCCATGGGACAGGCCGTGGCCGAGGTTTTGGGGGTGCCGCCGGAGCGGCTTCACCTCAAACAGCGCTGGGCTGGCCCCAGAGACGGAAAACGATACGAACGGATTGATTATACCGACCAAAAAATCGTTCTGCGGGAAAGGGACCTGCGCTTTTGGGTTAATCCCCACGATTATGTGGATACCGGCCTTTTTGCCGATCATCGCAACACCCGTCAGATGGTCCGGGATATGGCGGCCGGAAAAGATGTCCTGAATCTTTTTGGGTATACGGCTTCATTTTCCTGTTATGCGGCAAAAGGCGGGGCCCGCCGTACGGTTTCCGTGGACCGGTCCGAAACCGCCACCCGGTGGGCAGCGGAAAATTTCAGTCTCAATACCATTGATCCAGCTGAAAACCGCTTGGTTCATTCCCATACAGCGGATTATTTGCAGCGCGCCCGGCGCGAAGGGCAGCGGTTTGATCTGGCTGTGGTGGACCCGCCGTCCTATTCAGTCACCCAGACCCGAAACGAATCCTTTGATATTTTCAAAGACCATCCCCGTCTGCTGGCAGCGGTCATCACCCTGCTCCGGCCGTCGGCCACGCTTTTTTTCTCCACCAACCACCAGCGGTTCACATTTGACCAGGATGGGCTGATCCGCTGTCTGGCGGATTTTCCGGAAAGCGCGCCGACAATTTCCAAAGTGGAAGAAATCACACAGCGCACCATCCCCGAGGATTATCAACACAAACGAAAAACCATCCACCGGTGCTGGCAGATCACCGTGTAACGGCCAGCGGAAAAGGAAACCCGCATTGGGTGTCCGTTATTTTCGACCGGCATCGCCGCACTCTGCCGTCCGCCGAGCAGTCAGAGGCTGGTTTTTGACAGGGGTTCCTAACGGGCGGGAATTCGCAAGGTCTGGCCGATTTTGATCCGGCTGTTTGTCAGACCGTTGGCCTGGCGTAGACGCTGCACACTGACACCGGTTTTACTGGCAATACTGGAGAGGGTATCCCCCCGGCCCACCACCCATTTGCGCGTTTGACTGTCAGAACTGCTCTTGGCCGTGACATTATAGGTCGTCTTCTGCATCTTCTGTACATTGGCCACGTACCGCTTGAAGTTGTCAGCCTGACCGGACGGCACCAGGAAAACATGCTTTCCCGGCGGCAGGTAATGGGTGATCAGCTCGGGGTTCAGATCCCGCAGGCGGCGCAGGCTGCAATTCACATGCCGGGCCACGTTGCGCAAATGCAGCGGCTGGTTCAGATCCACTGCCACCCGATCAGCCGAGGGTATGCGGTAACGTTCGGTGTGGGGCAGCTGATAGCCGTAGGCTTCAGGATTTTGCAGGATGATCTTGGCGGCAATAATGCGGTAGATGTAGCGCGTGGTTTCCTGGGGCAGATAGAGCTCAAAGTAATCACTCTGGTCCTGCTCCTTCATTTCGTTCATGAGGCGCCGCTCGCCGCAGTTATAGGCCGCCATGGCCAAGGGCCAGGAATTAAACAGCCTATGTAAATGTTTGAGATACGCTATCGCCGCGGCAGTGGATTTTTCCGGGTTGCGGCGGTTATCCACATAACTATCCTTGTGCAGACCGTATTGCCGGCCGGTGGCTTCCATGAACTGCCAGACCCCCGTAGCCCCGGCGGGCGAGGTAACCCGGTGCAGGAGAGAACTTTCCGCCACTGCCAGGTACTTCAGGTCATCGGGCAGGCCGTTGGCCTTGAGCTCCTGGCTGATGTAGGGAAAGTACCGTGCCGCCCGTTTGAGCCACATGACCACCTGGGCCTGATCATGGACCATGATCACAAATTCCCGGTCCAGTTGTTCGGCAATAAAGGGGTCGTCCAGGGGAACCACATGGCCGCAGAGGGTGATCTGTTTGGGCGGGCTGGGAAGGTAACGCATCTGGGGAGCGCGCGTTGCTTCCGAGGAAGCTCCCGCCGCCGATGAAGCGGGGGTCACGGTCCATACCGTCTTCCCTCCCTGCCGGGAACTTCTTATTTCTTTGGTCTGATTTTGTACTTTCCGGATACCGGTGCCGGATGAATCCGGCTGCAGGGTCCCGGCCCAAGCCCCTCCGGCATAAGTCCACAGGCATACTACCAGCCCCATTATCCCCAGCTTTCGCATCGTCGTTTACTCCCTGAGAAATGGTCAACACCCTGAAACATCACTACCCGATGACTGCCGGCGATTTCTTTCAGAATTACCGGCAGGTCGTCGGTCACCTGCCTTGCCTGGACCTGAAAAAGGCTCAGGTCGGGCTCTGTCTGTTCAATGAAACAGCCCAGACCAGCACTGTTTCCGGAAAGGAGACAGGATGAAGAGGATTTCTCATCCTCGCCACCGCAAAACCCGGCGGACAGAATCTGGAGCTGTTTTTTATGAATTTTTCTTCATAGCACACATATCCGGGATAATTCTACCCCGTCTGCTGCGCGGCCGGGTCAATCTCCGGCATCAAGGCGTACTTTTCACCCGAACAGTCGGGTTATCTCATCTCCGTCAAAAACCGGCCAAGGAACGGAAACGCCCTTTTCTTCGGCCTGAATTTCCTGCCCGGAGGACAATACCTCACCGATATCAGTGACCGGGATGGCGTTTTTCTTCAACTCGGCCACCAAAAGGGGCGCTGAATCCGGACGGCAGGCAATGACAAGACTGCCCGAGCCGATGAGACCCAGGGGGTCAATTCCCAGAAGGTCTCCCATGTGGCGGGTTTCAGGAAAGACCGGCATCTGGTCCAGAAAAATCCGGATTCCCTTTCCGCCGGCCCTGGAAAGTTCCCACAGGGCTGTGGCCACGCCGCCTTCGGTCACATCATGAAGGGCTGAGACCCCTTCCACCTGCCAGGCAATGCGGGCTTCGGGAAGGATGCTGAGCCATTCTTTAAATCGGGCCGCCGCATCAATTTCATGGGGGGGCATGCCTTTTTCAAGAAGCAGAGATCTGAATTCTGCTGCAATAATGGCGGTGCCTTCAACGGCAACGCCCTTGGTGATGAGCACCCGGTCGCCGGGCATCATGCGGCGTTTGCGGATCAGGTCTTTTCGCTCAAGGGTGCCGGCCATCATGCCGGAAACCACGGGCCGGTGCACCGCATCGGTGATTTCCGTGTGCCCGCCGCAAAGGGTAACGCATTGCTCGGTACAGGCCTGATTGAGATCGGCAAACACTTTTCTCACCTGGGACCTTGAAAACCCTCTGGGAAGAAGCAGCGTTGCCAGCATCCATCGGGCCTTGGCGCCGGCTGTGGCCAGATCATTGGCATTGATCAGGACTGCATATCGTCCGATGGCCTCTGTGGCAAAGGTGATGGGATCGGATTTGAGAACGAGCACCGCATTTCCGGAAATATCCACGGCAGCCGTGTCTTCGCCAACAGACGGCCCGATCAGAACCGATGGGTCGTTTACCTGATACTGACGCAGAAGATCGTTCAAAAATACATTGGGCAGTTTCCCGGCCGGAAGTGAAAGCCCCTCGGTAATCACGGGCTTCAATTGATCCAGGGTATCCACCACAAAATCAGCATTCACACCCTCGGGAAGGGGATTGTGGTTGGAAAGATAAGCGGTTAGGGACCCTGCCCGGCGACCGGCCTCTATATCAAACAGAAAATCTCCCACCATGAGAATGTGGGCTGGCGGCACCTTGAGCTGATCCGCAATCCACCTCACCCCCTCACCCGACGGTTTGATTCGGACCGGATCTTCCCGGGTCACCAATGCATCAATGTCTTCAAGGGAAAAATCTGAAAACGACTCCAGGGCACGGACCACGGAAATCCGGCTGTTCCGGGTGAGAATCCCCACGGGCAGACCGATTTTTTTGATCCACCCCAGAAGGTCTTCTGCGCCTGTATTGGGCATTGACGCGGTCGCGCCGTCCAGCTCAAATGTTTCCAGCACCTGATTGATTTTTTCAAGACGTGCCGGATCGGTGATCCCTTCCATGTACTCCAGCACTGGAACAGAATCCGGGCAGCCGATCACTGGTTTGATCACAGAAAAATCAAGGGCGCCCGGTCGCGTCAAGGTGCCGTCAAAATCAAACACCACCGCCTCAATCCGGTAAGGATGGCCTTGCAATGTGTTACTCTGGCTTGAGGTCGGGGAATAAGGCCAGAGACTGCTCCTGGAGCTTGTATTTCTGAACCTTTCCACTGGCGGTCAGGGGAAAAGAATCCACAAAGGCCACATATTTGGGAATTTTGTACCGGGCGATTTGGCCCCTGCAAAAATCCCGGATATCTTCGGGCTGAAGATCGCTGCCTTCTTTGAGGATCACAAAGGCCCCCACTTCTTCACCGTATTTCTGGCTGGGAACGCCCACCACCTGCACATCGGAAATCCCCTCCATACGGTATAAAAATTCCTCGATTTCACGGGGATAAATGTTTTCTCCGCCCCGGATGATCATGTCTTTCTGGCGGCCGGTAATGGAAAGATAGCCGTCTTCGTCCATCACGCCCAGATCGCCGGTGTGGAGCCAGCCGTCCGCATCAATGGCTTTTTCCGTGGCCTCGGGCATTTTGTAATACCCCTTCATGACGCTGTATCCCCGGCAGCAGATTTCTCCCTGGATACCGGGGGGAAGTTTTTCGCCGGTTTCCGGATGGACGATCTTGATTTCAATATGGGGCATGGCCCGGCCCGTGGTTTCGGTCCGGCGCCGGATATCGTCGTCCGGCAGGGTCTGGGTCATGACCGGTGAGGTTTCCGTCAGACCATAGCAGATGGTGATGTCTTTCATGTGCATTTTGTCGATCACCTGGCGCATGACCTGGACCGGGCAGGGCGACCCGGACATGATGCCGGTCCGGAGGGAAGAAAAATCAAATTTGGAAAACAGCTTGTGCTCCAGAATGGCGATGAACATGGTGGGCACGCCGTAAAGGGCGGTGCAGCGTTCCTGCTCCACTGACGCCATGACCTGAACCGGATCGAATTTTTCAAGGACCACCAGGGTGCCGCCGTGGGAAACAACGCCGATGACGCCCATCACACAGCCAAAGCAGTGAAAGAGCGGCATGGGCAGACAAAGCCGGTCAGTTGATGTGAATCCCTGGTTTTCGCCCACCCAGAACCCGTCGTTGAGCACGTTGTGGTGGCTCAGCATCACGCCTTTGGGAAATCCCGTGGTGCCGGAGGTGTACTGCATGTTCACCACATCGTGAATATCCAGCTCCGCCTGGCGGGCAGCATAGGCGGCAGGCGGGGTCATGACCGACAGGGCCATGATTTCCGGCAGGCTGTACAGGCCGCGATGTTTTTCCTGGCCCAGAAAGCACACCCGCTTCAGAAACGGCAGCTTGGCGCATGAAAGCGTGCCCCGTTCCTGGGTTTTGAGTTCCGGGGCCAGTTCGTAAATAATCTGGAGATAATCCGTATCCTGGTAGCCGTCGATGATAAAAAGGGTTTCGGTGTCGGATTGCTCCAGAACGTATGCCACTTCGGCCCGTTTGTAATTGATGTTCACGGTCAGCAGTACTGCGCCGATTTTGGCCGTGGCAAACTGCAGGGCAATCCAGTAGGGAATATTGGTGGCCCATACGGCCACCTTCTCGCCCCGTTTGATCCCAAGGGCCATAAGTCCCCGGGCAAGCTGGTCCACCACATCGCCAAATTCCCGGTAGGTCAGTCGGTAGTCCCGGTCCACATACACCACGGCATCGTTCTCCGGAAACGCGGCCACGGTTTCGTCCAGCATCTGCCCCAGGGTGATGGTCTTCAAGGGCTGTACGGTGGTCATGGCGCCTCCTTAGCGGGGAACGTAAATGGTCGCGTAAATGGCGGCCGGTGATGTTCCCTTGCAGCTCACACAGTGGGGCACAATGGAGTTGTAATAAATACTGTCGCCCGGATTCAGCACATGGGTTTCTGTGCCGTAAATCACCTCGATCTGGCCGGCATGCACCACAAAAAACTCTTCGCCTTCATGGCTGGAAAGGTCTTTTTCCTTGTCCGGCTCCGGCAGCAGTTCCACATAAAACGGTTCCATGTGGCGGTCGCTTTTGCCGGTGCCCAGGGAATAATACTTCAGGGCCACGGGTTTTCCCTTTCCCCGGAGCATGTTGAGTTCTTCCTGTTTTCCCTGGTGGCGGACCACCACCGGGTCGGTGCTGATCTGGTCATCCAGAAAGGTTCCCAGCCGGACATTTAAGGCCCGTGCGATTTTCACCAGGGGCCCCAGGGACGGATACACATGGTCGTCGATCACGGTGGAAAGAAATTTTTCGTCAAGCCCGGTAAGCGTCGACAGCTTTTCAAGGGTGATCTGTTGCCGGTCCATATAGGTCCGGATTCGCTGGCCGACCTGTTCTGTTTTCATATGCGTTCCTGTTTTTGATTTGACTTGTGCGAAGTGGATAACATGTGTGCCGCGTTGTGTGTCAAACGCGGTTTTCCATATTTTTAAAATAACTTGTCTCTATAGCGCAAAACAGGGGTACGGGGAAAGGAGTTTTTGGCAGATTGACGGCAGGGGATGGAATGATGTGGTTTTCAAGATCATTTTACCCTGGGGCAGTCTTGGCTTGATCTGACAACATCCATGCCCTTTTGCAAAAAAAATGGCAGATACCGGGGTTCGGGGATCTGCCATTTTTCGTACCTGTTCTGTGTTGATCACTGTTTTTCAGGCAGCGGCGTTTTCCATCTCCTTGACAGCTTTGTAAACCGTGTCAAAAAGTGTTTCCACATCCTCGATGTCCATGCAGGAAAAAGCCACCCGCAGGTCGGTTTTCCCAAGGGCGATCAGGCCGATGCCGTATTTGTCCAGGAGATAGACCCGCAAAGGCTCGGCCTCAATGGTTTTAAGCCGGATACACATGAAATACCCGGAATTGAACGGATACACATCCCAGGCCGAACTGTACCGGGGATCTGTGGAGACCGCCTTGACGCGCTGGGCCCGATCCTTGAGAATATCGAATTTGTCCTTCCGCTCGGCCTGGTTTTTTTCATTGACCAGGGAGTTCAGCAAAATGGTCTGGCTCAGGTGTGAGGCATTGGAAATGGTTCCCCGGATACAGCCGGCGGTTTTTCGTTCCAGGGCATCAAAAACAACTGCCGGATCGCCGGTGAACGTCCCGCCGTAGGTGATAAATCCAACTCTTAAGCCCCACACGTAATTTTCTTTGGTGGCGCCGTCGAGCTTTACGGCCAGAATTTTTGGATGCGCGCCGCAAAGTTTTGCAAATGTTGATTCTTTTGTGGCTTCCGGCGTGTAGAACAGGCCAAAATACGCATCATCGGTAACAGCCAAAACAGATGTTCCGGATTCGGCAACCTGCTTCAGTATCTTCACAACTGCATCAACCTCGTCACTGGTCAGCGTATAACCGCTTGGGTTGTGGGGAAAGTTGAGTAAAACGGTAATTTTCTGGTTTCCCGCAGCTTCTTCCTGAACAGCCTGCTCAAAGGCGGACAGATTGAACCCGCCGTTTTCCGTAAACATCTGATATTGACGCATCCGGGCGCCGTGGCGGACCGAAAAAATCATGCTGTAATTGCCCCACATCATTTCCGGTAACACAATGACATCTTCCGGATCAATCCAGACATCGGCAAAAGTGGCAATACCGTGGGTAATGCCGCAGGTCACCACCGGCAGGCTGATGGGTTTTCCGGAAAGAGATGGGTTTTTCTCAAAGATTTCTTTTTGCCACTGCTTCCGTAAAGCCGGGATGCCAAAGGAAGGCGCATAGGTCAGGGATTGGCTGGGAGGAATATCGTGCAGGCAGTCCCGCACGCTGTCAAAGCACATGGTATGCCCGGATTCCTTGGCAATCCCGATGGTGGCGTTGATGGCATGGGCCTTTTCCTTGGCTTCGGCGCTCTGGCTGAGAATGCCTTTTGGGAAAAACAGTTTTTTCCCCACTTTGGAAAGCATATCGTAAACATGGGGCGCATGGGCAATGAGGCATTGGTTGAGCTGGTCAGCAAGTGGGTTCATGGGTGTGGTGTCCTCATCATCAGTTGAGCTTATTGTAAAAATAGAACTTTCGCGATTTATTCATGTCAAAACCGTTCAAACAAAAAACCCGCCATCAATGGCGGGTTCTTTGTGAGACAGTATCCCGTCCATTGCCGACAATTATTTTCTGGATCGCTTGGAGGCTTTGAGGGGGTTGATTTTCTGTGAGTCCTCGGCCGCGGTGGTCATAACATGGGTGGCCAGATTGCAGTTTCCGGCTTTCCATTTGACAGTCGGCTCAGGACAGGCCGAACAATACCACCCGGAAGAAACTTCCAGCGTCCGGTTGCATCCCCTGCACTGATCGACAATCTCAAGGCAAAAGCCTTTTTTATATCCGCAGCCTTTGGCAGTCATGAAGGCGCATTCCATACCGTCACGAAGGGTTGTGCATTTCATCTGAAAAAACTCCTTTTTAATAAAGCCCGGTCAACGAAAAAGGCCAAGGAAGACACCCCCTTCGGCCTTTTCGAAAAAACGAAAATTGGGTTTGTTTATGTTATCCGGCTAACGGTGTCAACGGTTTTTTAACATGACACCGAGCTTTCGGAGCAGAACAAAAACCTTATGACTGCTGGCCGGAAATCAGGCCGACGGCAGTGCGTTGATCCACACCATGGGGATAAACATGAATATCCTGCTGGGGAAAGGGAATGGAAATCCCGCTGGCATCAAACGCTTTTTTCACCTTTTCGGTCAGATCAAACAGAACATCCCAGTATTCTTCCACCTTTACCCATGGGCGGACCGCAAAATTGACACTACTGGCCCCCAGTTCGGCAACCGCAATGAGGGGCTTTGGCGTTTTCAGGATCCGGTCGTCTTCCGCCATCAGGCCGGCAATAATAGACCGTGCTTTGTCAATATCATCATGATACCCGATACCGAAGGTCATATCGATCCGGCGGGTGCCTTTGACCGTCCAGTTGGTGATATTGTTTTCGTTCAGCTTTGCGTTGGGGATGATGACGGTTTTGTTATCGCCGGTTTTAAGCTGGGTGGTAAAAATCTGGATGGATTCCACTGTGCCGAATACCCCGGCGCCTTCGATGAGGTCGCCGACTTTGAAGGGACGGAAAATGATCAGGAGAAATCCGGCGGCAAAGTTGGACAAGGATCCCTGAAGCGCCAGACCGATGGCCAGACCTGCGGCGCCGAGAACAGCGATAAAGGAGGTGGTCTGAATACCCAGCTGCCCCAGTGCGGCAATCACAATAAAGGCGAGAAGGGCAATATAGGCAATGTGGGATGTAAACGAGATAAGGGTTTCGTTCACACCGCTTTTGGTCATGATGCGTTCAATCAGACTACGGATGCCTTTGGCGATCAATTGTCCGATAATAAAGATCGCCAGTGCGGCCAGCGCTTTCAACCCGTAGAAAAGCAACAAATCGTACAATTTTTTCAGTAAATCGTCCATTGGCGGCGCCTCCTGACAAGACTCTCCGGCCCTGTGGCATCACGGCGGGCTGTACCGATAGTTCTTCCAGACAAAAAAATGACTTTTTCAGGAATAGTTAGAGCATTTTACGATTGAATGTTCTGAAATTGTTAAAATGCTCTGGCAAAACGTATTCGGCCGGCACAGACGCTGATAAAAATCCGGTTCGTCCATGCCGGTCGATGCATCAGATCAGATCAGACCCGATCAGATTTGCATAAACGTTTTACTTTTTTACGGTGAACTGAACCCGTCGATTCTGGGCCCGGCCTTCTATCGTATTGTTGTCCGCAATGGGACGGTTCGGGCCGTATCCGGCAGAGGAAAGCCGATCCGGTGAAACGCCCTTGCTGATCAGGTAATCCATGGCGGTTTTCGCCCGAGCCCTCGAAAGCGGCATATTGAATGACATGGGTCCCGTGATATCGGTATGGCCTTCAACAACAAGATTCAGGTCACGACGATGCAGGATCATGGCCTCGGCCACTTCGTTCAGTACTGGGAAGGAAGCTGGCTTCAGCGTAGCCTTGTTGAGGTCAAATGTAATGGTCTCAAAAATCCAGTTGTCGTCTTGGCCGCTCAGAATGGTGATGGCGCAGCCGTTTTTGTCTACTTTCACACCCAGAGGCGTTCCCGGGCATTTGTCCAGAATATCCGGTACACCATCGCCGTCACTGTCAATCAGTTCATTGACAAACACATCCCGCATAAACGCCGCCATTTCGGCACCGCCGACAAGATCATCACCCCGTACGGCTTTTCCGCATCCGCCCACCTCGGCAATTTCCTGCATCTGCAGACGGCCCGCTTCCTCGTCACCCACCAGCACGGTATAAATACAAAGGGAGCTGCCCATTTTTGCCTTCAGCTGTTTGGCTGCAGCAACCGCGTTGCCGCCGGTGGACATACCGTCGGAAACAATAATGATGGCACTGTTACCGGAAAGTCCTTCCAGATCCTTGCCGGCAGAGGCAATTGCTTTTCCCATATAGGTGGGGCCGCCGGGTTCTTTGACCCTGGCCAGGGCGCTGGCCATATCTTTCCCGTCATAGGGGGCCATTTCACGCAATAAAAGGGAGACGTCTCTTGAGAGACTCAGCGTATGTCCAAAACTGCGCAAGGACGAATTGATCGGCATGTTGTCAGGCAGGGTGGCGAACATGTTGTTGACCAGCGATGTTCCGATGTCAAACTTTCGCCAGTCTTGATACCCATCGCCCATAGAGGAAGACACATCAACAATAAAAACAGCATTTTCCGCCTTGAGCTCATGTTTGCCTACCGTGATTGTTTCCGGTGTGAACGCGGGAACCGGCTGATAGGTCGCGCAGGCGCTGATCAGCCCTACCATCATCACCATCACACCCAAACTCAAACATCTACGTTTCATCAGGAACTCCTTTCGGTTGGTTGAAATAAGGTAATTTTTATTATTGGTATCATAGTACCCCTCATGACGCAAAAAGTCATCATGATGCGTGGCGACACTGAATCCGAAAAACCCGTCTTTTTGTCAATGCTTTTGTTTTCCGGGCGCCGTGGCCGTACCCCGTCTCGCCTGTATGAAACATTGACATTTGAGCTAAATGAACTATTGTGAAGGAATTTGACAAAAGTAAAACTATGGCATTTAACATTGAATTTTTTCTCTATGGGGTTTGTACCCCATAAAGGGAAATGATACCTGAAAAAATATGGAAACATTCAATTATAAAATGCCTTAACACTTTCAATAAGCGTCACTTTGCCACAGATAACCAGTTATTTCCAGATGAATTTTAAACAAAGCCAACAAAATGAAGATTTTCGTGCCACGGTGCTGGATACGGCACGGGAAGTGCTCAGGATTGAGGCGGACGGAATTTCAAAGCTGATGGACCGTTTGGACCACCGGTTTGAGCAGATGGTGGATACCGTTATGCGATCTTCCGGCCGGGTGATTATCAGCGGAATAGGAAAATCCGGCATTATCGGCCGAAAAATCGCCGCTACCCTGAACAGTACCGGTACCCGGTCTCTTTTTCTGCACCCGGTTGAAGCCATGCACGGGGATTTAGGAATGGTCTCGTCCGATGATGTGCTGCTGGCCATGTCCTACAGCGGTGAAACCCATGAACTGAACCTTCTGATTCCCAGTATCCGCAGGATCGGCTGCAAGGTGATGGCCATGACCGGAAATCTATCCTCCACGCTGGCCCGGCAAAGTGATATTGTCATTGATGTGGGTGTTGAAAAAGAGGCCTGTCCCCTGGGCCTTGCGCCCACCACCAGTACCACGGCGCTGCTGGCCATGGGCGATGCACTGGCCGTGGTGCTGGTCAACAAGAAGCATTTCAAACCCAGCGATTTCAAGCGATTTCATCCAGGCGGCAGTCTGGGGCAGCGACTTTCCAGACAGGTAAGGGACATTATGCTGACCGGTTCGGCTGTTCCGTTGACATCCGCTGATGCCACTCTCAAAGAGACCATTGAAAAAATGGACCGCCACGGGTTGGGTGCGATTATTGCGGTGGCGGCCGCTGGCAAGCTGGCCGGTATTTTTACCGATGGCGATTTGCGGCGGATGATTGCCAAGGGTGCGTTTACAACCGATGTTCGTCTGTCCGAGGTCATGACGCCATCCCCTCTGCACGCCCATGCCCATGTTCCGGCCTTTGATGCCCTGAATCTTATGGAACAGCACGAAATCACGGTTCTGCCCATCATTGACGAAGCCCGGCGGGTTGTGGGCATTCTTCATCTTCACGACATACTCGGAAAAGGCGAATTCACGTTCAACGGTGCCGATCCCCCCAAAACTGTTTCCTGATGCAGCAAATGTCAGAAGTGATTCGTATAGATCCATGACCCAATGCGGGCCCGCCGCTGCCACGCAATTGCCATTTTCGACATCCTTAATTAAGGAGAATCCCATGGAAAACGACGCCATTGAAACCCGCATTCAGTCCCTGGGAGAGGCGAAGATTTCCTCTCCGATGTTGCTGCACAATGAGCAGGGCGGTATTCCCCACCTGTTTGTTTCCGATGACGAACGGATATTGATCAACATTCAGACCACAGGTGAACCCGTACTGGACACCCACGGCCTTCCGGCTTCGTTTGAACTGGCCGGTCCCCGGCGGAAAGTCTACTTTGACCCGGCCAAGGTCCGGTGCGCCATTGCCACCTGCGGCGGGCTTTGTCCAGGGCTCAATGACATCATCCGGGCCGTGGTGCTGGAACTTCACTACCGCTATGGCGTCAAGATCATTTACGGGATCCGTCATGGACTTCAGGGATTTATCCCGGACTACCGTCACAATTTTGTGGATCTCACCCCAAGTCTTGTGGAAAACATCAACAACCGGGGGGGGACCATCCTGGGGTCTTCCCGGGGCAGCCAGGATCTCGACCGGGTGGTGGACTGCCTGGAGATGAACAACATCGGGATTCTGTTCATGGTGGGCGGAGACGGAACCCTTATGGCCGCATCCAAAATTGCCGATGTCATTACCCAGCGAAATCTCAAAATCAGTGTCGTGGGCATCCCCAAAACCATTGACAATGACATTCATCTGCTTTCCCGGTCGTTTGGTTTTGACACGGCTGTTGACGTTTCCCGGATGGCTATCCAGGGCGCCCACAACGAAGCGCTCGCCTATCCCAATGGGGTGGGGATGATTAAACTCATGGGCCGCCATTCCGGATTTATCGCCGCAACAGCGGCCCTTGCCCAGCAGGACGCCAATTTTGTACTGATTCCGGAAGTGGATTTTGACCTGGAGGGGCCCCAAGGCCTTTTGGCTGCCCTGGAAGAACGCCTGGCCCGGCGGGGACATGCGGTGATTGTGGTGGCCGAGGGGGCTGGCCAGAAATTTTTCAATCCGGAAAATGCGGGTCGCGATCCGTCGGGAAATGTCCAACTGAATGATATCGGCACATTCTTACGGGACAACATCAAGGCCCATTTTGAGTCCAAAAATCTTCCCCTCAACTTCAAATACATTGACCCCAGCTACATGATCCGCAGTCTGCCGCCCAATGCCAATGACAGCGTGTTCTGCGGTTTTCTGGGGCGAGATGCGGTGCATGCGGGAATGGCAGGGAAAACCAGGCTGGTCATCGGACACTGGAACAACCACTACGTTCACCTGCCCATGGCCGCCACGGTGGGCCGGCGAAAACAGATCAACCCCAGCGGAAAGCTGTGGACCACGGTTCTGGAGTCCACGGGCCAGCCGCCCCTTAAAAACTCACTGGGCGGGTAAAGCCGCCTCAAGGGCTTTTTGAATGACATGGGCATGCCGCCGGGCCGCGCCTTGCATGGATAAAACTGCCTGTCTGGCCCGGCGTCCCTTTTCCCGGGCCTTTTCCGGATCATATAAAAGATGGGCGGCCTGGTCTGCCAGATCAGCGGTATCGGCCACGCGAATGCCGCCGCCAGAGGCTGAAAGAAGATCCGCGGCTTCGGTAAAGTCATCCATAAACGAGCCGTAGAGCACGGGTTTTCCCCACATGGCCGGTTCCAGCACATTCTGTCCGCCCAGGGGCGCCAGACTGCCGCCGCAAAACACCACGGACGCCAGACCATACACCTGACGCAATTCTCCCATGGTATCCAGTATCAACAGGGAAGCCCGCCGTTTTTCTCCATTGAGATCCAAGGCTGTGCGGCGCTGGCAGAAAATGTTTCGGGATTCGGCCAAATCGATGATCTGCTGCGTTTTTCCCAGGTGACGGGGCGCCAGAATAAACAAAAGTCCGGCAATGCTGCCGGCCAGTTTTTCGTACACATCCATCATGGACCGAATTTCCGGGCCGCGAATACTTCCCGCCACAAACACCGGCGTGGTGTCATCCACATAAAATCTTTGCCGCAGTTGGGAAACCATGGCCAGATCCTGGTCCGTCAGCCAGGTGTCCATTTTGACGTTGCCGTTGACTTCAACTGCCCGGGGCAGTGCGCCCAATGAGATAATCCGCTCGGCATCGGCCTTTCCGATCATGCTGAAGGCGGTCACTTTCTCCAGTGCCGGCCGGATTAACGACCGGATCAGCCGATATCGGCTGATGGACCGGGAGGAGATACGGCCATTGACAACCACCACGGGAATTTTTTCTTTGAACGCCCGAAAAATCCAGTTGGGCCAGATCTCTGTTTCCACGCAAACCAGAAGATCCGGCTGATAAAAGGAAAAAAACTGATCCACCACGTTGATGAGATCCAGGGGCGCAAACCGCACCCTGGCCCGGTTTCCCAGAAGGTTTCGGGCGTGGCGATGGCCTGTGACAGTGGTGGTGGTGAGCAGAACACTCCATCTGGGGCCTTCTGCATCAAGGGCCTGGATGATGGTTTTGGCCACGGTTACCTCGCCTACGGAAACCGCATGCAGCCAGATAAGGGGCCCGGCCTTCTGCGGACGCGGCTCATTTTTTGGCAAAATACAGAACCGCTGGGCCAGTTCAGCCTGTTTTTCCGGATACAGCCGAACCCACCATCGGAAAAACGGGGTCAGAAAAAAAGCGCATGCAGCAGGCACGCTGATATAGGCAAGGTGAAACAGGTTCATGGGGCTTAAGGGGTTTCAGGCATCCACGGGGTCGGGAGCAGAACAAACCGGCCGTCTTTGACCTGAAGGACTTTCAGCTCCTTTTTGGGTTCTCCGTTCGGAAAAAATGCGGTTTTTCCCGAAACCCCGTCAAATCCCCGGAGTTGCAGAAGACTGTCCCGCAGCGACCGCCGGGAGTCCAGGGCGTTTTGCACTTCCAGGGCCCTGGACACCATCATCACACTGTCGTAGGCCATGGCTTCAATCATATCCGGTGTCCGGCCAAAGTTCTCTTTAAAATCCGACACAAAGGCCTGTACCGTCGCATTGGCCTCCTGGGCAAAAAATCCGTCCACAATCAATGCTTTTTTCATATAAGGGGTCGAAGATGCCAGAAGTGCGGCCGAATCCCACAAGTTGGTTCCCAGAAGATAAGGTGTGTTAACATCATAAAACGCCAATTGAGAAATGATCATGCTAGATGCCCGTGGTGCGTCCGGGATAAAAATAGCGCCGCCCTGGATTACGGGATCCCACTGGGCGGGTTCGGCGGCAGGCATAACATTGGGTGGATATACAGTTCCGGTTGGCGAATAGGCGGGAACCGTTCGGGAAGGGGACTGAAACAGGGCGGCCAGTTTCCTGGCATGGGCTGAAAAATCGTTTTCTTTGGGGTTATAGGCGTCAATGGCCACCACCTGTCCCCCTTTTAGAGAGACTGCTTGCCGAAAAAGTGTCATGTAGCGCTGCCCGTAGATTTCATCCGGATACAAAATGGCAAAATGCTTCACGCCGAGCTTATCAACCGCTACGGTGGCAAGGGTTTGAACCTGCATGGCCGGTGTGATGAAATGCCGGAACACGTAGCTGCCAAGGTCGGTTACCCCATCGCGCTGGGTAAACACAATAATGGGAATACCCTGGCTCTGGGCTTTTGCCGCCGCAGCTTCCGCCGTGATCATGGGCCCCAGAATCACGCCCACGCCCTCCTGGTTCAGTTCATCCACACCCCTTTCGGCAAGTTTCGGGTCTGATTGGGTGTCTCTTGCCACAAGCTTTAGGGGAACACCCTGCTGATTGAGCGTTGTTACTGCCAGTTCAATGGCGTCCAGCACTTGCTGTCCTACCACTTCATGGGATCCGGAAAGGGGAAGCAGGCAGCCGATGGTATGGGGTTTGTATTGGCGCTGGGTGGAAAGGGTAAGCATCTCGTCCCTGGCTTCCTGATAGGATAGTTGGGCGGGAAACTGCCTGGCCACCGCATCAAACACTTCCAGCGCGGCGTCGTATTGTTCCGCTTCCTTGAAGGCCATGCCGAGTTGGTAAAGCAAAACGCCCATGTTTGACCGATCCATTACATCGGAAAGGAGTTTCTGAATCTCGGCGGGCTGGAGATGATCCATCGCACGATCCAGTTTGGACAGGGCAACGGACCGCTCGCCGGATGTGGTGGCGCTACGCCATGTCTGATAGTAAAATTTGGCCGCTTCCAGGTGGTTGCCAAGCGTCGAACAGGCATCTCCCATCACCCCATACAACTCCGGTCCGATGCGTTTGGCGGGCGTGTTCTGGATAAATTGATTTCCCTGGGCAATCACGGTTTCTGCTTTTCCATCCTGAAGCCGGATAGCGAGAAACTCGGCCATGCCCTTTCCTGCCATGGGGCTTTTTGGAAAATCGCGGACAAGCCTGGAAAATGTTGTCAGCGCTTCGTTGTTCCGTCCTGTTATGCGGTAGATCCTGCCGATTTTATACAGCGCATTTTCAGAAAATCGGCTTGAAGGGGAGTCTTCCAGAAGTTTCTGGTACTGCTCCATGGCGTCATCATATCGTCCCGCTTCAAAGGCCCTCTCACCTCCCTGAAAAAAATTTCGGGTCTTTGGGGTTTCATCGGGAAAGGCGATCAGCGGGCTGGAAGAACAATTGACAAGGAGCATCACGCCCATCACAGAAAGCATATAAAAGAGCCGTTGTTTTGTCCGATTCATCATCACGGTGTCTCCGTGCTTCAAGTTGTTGGTGATCCGGAGTGCGTTAGCGCGTTTTACGATTGAATGTTCCTGATTTTTCCCACGTATCATTTCCCTTGATGATGCACAAACCCCATAGAGAGAAAAACTTTAGCGTTAAAACGTTCTGATATGCAATTCAATAAAACCGTTTTTATCCGATTGAATGTCCATATGAGCTGAAAAAACGGAATGTGGCCATCCCCAGAAATGTCATAATGAGGGAGCCGATTCGTCAGCGTCTGCCTCCAGTTCTTCCATCCGGGCAAAGGCGGCTTCAATTTGCGCATCCACATCGCTAAGTTCTTTTTTCACCGCAGCGATATGCTCACCTGTCTGTCGGTAAAAGTCAGGGTCGGCCAGGGTAGAGAAGAGTTCCTGCTGCCGGGCTTCCAGGGATTCGATGAGGTCCGGCAGGGCGTCCAGTTCCCGCTGTGCCAGGTAGCTCCGTTTTTTCGGGCCGGTTGCGGGAGAAGGTTTTCTGGCAGATGTTTTTTCGGGCTTTGGAACGGCTTCCGATGGCGGCGCTGCCTGCATCTGCCAGTCATCATAGCCGCCCACATAGCTTTCAACCCGGCCGTTTTTTTCAAACACCAGGGTGCTGGTCACCACATGATTGATAAAGGTTCGGTCGTGGCTCACCAAAAGAACCGTTCCGTCAAAGGAAACCAGAAGGGCTTCCAGCAACTCCAGGGTTTCCACATCCAGGTCATTGGTGGGTTCATCCAGCACCAGCACATTGGCGGGCCGGGAAAACAGCCGGGCCAGGAGAAGCCGATTTTTTTCTCCGCCGGAAAGAACACGCACCGGTGACCTTGCCCGGTCCGGAGAAAACAGAAAATCCTTCAGATATCCGATAACATGACGCTGTTTGCCGCCCACCATCATCATGTCAGCGCCCGGAGAGACATTTTCCTGAACTGTTTTACGCTCGTCAATCTGGCTGCGTAACTGGTCAAAATACACCACCTGGAGATGGGTGCCGTAACGGATGTGACCCTTTACCGGAGACAATTCTCCCAGGAGCAGTTTGACCAAGGTGGATTTTCCAGCGCCATTGGGACCGATGATGCCGATGCGGTCGCCCCGCAGAACCGTGCAGTTGAAATTGGCAATAAGGGGCCGGTCGCCATAGGCAAAGGAAATGTCTTTGGCCACGGCCACCATTTTCCCGCTGCGATGGGCCGCATCAAGGGTCATGCGGACATTTCCCGTGCGATCCCGGCGGGTACGGCGGAGTTCCCGGAGCTGTTCCAGTTCCCGCACCCGTCCTTCGTTTCGGGTTCGCCGGGCCTTGATCCCCTGACGAATCCACGCTTCCTCGGCCGACAGCTTCTTGTCAAACCGGGCATCGGCTTTTTCTTCAGCTTCCAGGCGTTCCTGGCTGCGTTGAAGAAAAAGGTCATACCCGCATTCCCATGACCGGACCGAGGCCCGGTCCAGTTCCAGAATCCGTGTGGCCAGTTTCCGGATCATCATCCGGTCGTGGGTGATGAGAATTAGGGCGCCGTTCCATTTCAGCAAAAACGACTCCAGTCGCTGGATGGCTTCCATGTCCAGATGGTTGGTGGGTTCGTCCAGCAGCAGCAGATCGGGTTCGGTGGAAAGCGCTGCGGCAAGCAGGGCCTGGCGTTTCATACCCGCGGAAAAGGTGGCGATTTTGCCGTTTGGTGGAAGATGCATCCGGGAAAGGATGTTTTCCGCCTGTTGCCGCAAGTGCCAGCCGTTTTCCGTATCCATGACCTGCTGCAACATTGCCAAACGTTTTTGACGCTGCGTATCTGCGCCGCCGTCGGTCTCGTTCAAGGCGCATAACCGATTATATTCCAAAAGCTGCCGGCCCTTGTCGCCCATACGGGAAAACACCATGTCCAGAACTGTGCCGTTAAGATCGTCCGGGATTTCCTGGGGAAGCTTGCCGATGATAAGTCCCTGCTGCCGGGTCACCTCACCGGAATCAGGCAAAATGCGGCCACTGATGATGCGCATCAGGGTGGATTTGCCTTCTCCGTTACGGCCCAGAAGACAGATCCGTTCTCCCGGCTGAACTGAAAAATTCACGTTTTCCAGAAGGGGTTTTTCGCCAAAACGGATAGATACATCCCGAAGGGTAATCAGTGCCATGGAGGTGGTGGTGTTTGGGTATATTTGGGCCGATATCTGAGGGCTGACGGATGAGCTTCGTACACTCTTTTTCAGAAACGGTCAATTCTGAAAAAAGTGAATGCACGGTGAAGCGGGAAAATTTCTGGCCGGAAAAGCGATGCCTCACACAAGGAGAAAACACCTGTCACGGCATTTGCATCGCACGCTGTATCCTCGCTGCCCACTGGGTCTTCCTGACGCACAACACGATTTGTCCTGGAGCAAGAACTCGGTACATCGCCACAACAGGGAAGCACGCGGTTTTGTCTTGTCAATACAGCGCATACTTCACGACCCGGCCGTCCAGGCCGCCGTTTCGCAAGGGTTTTTTCCATTCTGCCTTAAGGCCGATCTGTTTGATCAGGGACCGGTCTCCAAAATACAGGTATGCTTCTGATCCCTTGCCGTGCTGCTTTAAAAAATCCCCCAGCCGCCGGTAAAAATCCGAAAGGGGCGCGGAGTCTTTCATGCGCAGGCCATAGGGTGGATTCATGAGAATCACATGGGGAGCAAGATGCTGGATGTCGTGGATATTTCGCCGCAGTACATCAATGGCGCGAAAAGAAGGAAAGGCCTTACAGTTTTCCCGGGTGGCGGACACAGCTGCGGCATCCTTGTCGCTGGCAACGATCAGGCCTTCGGGAAGCTTTCGAATCTGGCCGTCCGCTTCTTCTTTAACGGATTTCCACAGACCCGGGTCATATCCGGGAAAGCGCTGGAATCCAAACTCCTTCCGCAGATATCCTGCCGGAATTCTGCAAAACGCCATGGCTGCCTCGATCACGAGGGTGCCGGACCCGCACATGGGGTCTATCAGCGGTTTTTCACCGTTCCAGCCGGAAAATTGCACCATGGCGGCGGCCACGGTTTCCTGCATGGGCGCATCCACGCTGGCTGTGCGATACCCCCGGCGGTGCAGGCTGCCGCCCGAGGCATCCACACTGATGGTGCCCTGATTTTTATGAACAAAAAGATTGATCCACAGATCCGGTGCGTTGGGATCCACATTGGGACGCCGTCCGAACCCGGTGCGAAACTGGTCTGCCACCGCATCTTTCAGGGTCAGGCCGGCAAATTGGGAATGGGGCACCGTGCTGCCGGCCGTGCTGGCAAAAACCGCAAATGTTCCGTCCGGACCGATGTACCGGGACCAGTCAAGGGTTTCCGCAGCCCGGTAAATGGCCTTGGCATCCGGGCAGGCAAAGGATTTGAGGGGCCGGAGAATCCGGGTACACAGTCGGGTGCAATAGGTGATCCGGTACAGGCTTTCCAGGTCTGCCGTAAAATGGATTCCCCGGCGAACCGGATGGGGACGGATCGCGCCCAAGCCCGCCAGCTCTGCTGCGCCCATGGCTTCAAGGCCATCGGCAATCTGGGCAAAGTAGGCTTTTTTTTCAGGAGACCTGTGCCGGGGCTTTGCCCGGGACGCGTCAGCAGCGGCCTTCATGGGGAGAGGGCAGAAGGGCTTTTACCCGGTTAAGGCGGTGGTCAATCTCGGCGTTGACGGCCATCCAGAAGGCAGGATCGTCAATCCATGCCTGAAAGTCTTCCGTATCAATGCTGCCAAGGATCTCCCGGAGGGTTTCATCTTCAATCGTGTCCATGCGGTTCAAAACTTCATCCATGAACCGGTCCCAGACCGTTTCATCATTGAGCCGGTCGCCCTTGTAGGTATCATCCAGGCCGATGATGTCGGCCATCACATTGATCATGCACGCTTTTGGGGTCATGGGTCTGTTTTCTTCTGTCCGGAAGGTCCGGATCTTTTCGGGTCTGAACGGGGCGGACGCGGACGATTGCGGCCGTCTTTCTGGCTGCTTCCGCCGGGCGGCCTTCGCCTCCGCCTGGGTTTTCCGCTTTCAGGGGCTCCTGCCTTGGCGCTTCCGGCTGAAAAAGTGCCGGGTGCTCGGGGTGGTTTGGGCGGAGGCGGCGGCAGCACCAGCCAGGTTTCTTCAGGCAGGGTACAGGTCAGGGGGTTTCCGATAAACGCCTCAATGGCGGGAATATAAAAGGAATCATCCTCACAGGCAAAACTGATGGCGGTACCGGCAGATCCGGCCCGGCCCGTGCGTCCGATGCGGTGGACATAGTCTTCCGGATCGTGGGGCAGCGTAAAGTTGATCACATAATCCATGCCCTCAATATGAATGCCCCGCCCCGCCACATCCGTTGCCACCAGCACCCGGATTTTTCCGGCCTTGAACTGGTCCAGGGTCTGAACCCGTTTTTTCTGGGGCACTTCACCGGACAGTACCGCGCAATCAATCTGATACCGGGTTAAAAGTTCGGACAGACGCCGGGTCTCGTCCCGCCGATTACAAAAAACCAGCACCTGGCGCAGGTTTTGTTGAGTGATGATATTGTAGGTCAGGGCAAATTTTTCATCGGTGGTGACAATATAGACCCTCTGGGACACCGTATCCACGGCCACCTGTTCAGGCTCGATTTCAACGGAAACCGGGTTCCGGGTCCAACTGGAACTGAGCCGGGTCACATCCGGGGTGAGGGTGGCACTGAAAAACAGGGTCTGGCGCCTGTCCTTGGGGGGCGTGCTGTAGACGATCTGCCGCACATCCGGAATAAATCCCATGTCCAGCATGCGGTCGGCCTCATCAATGACCAGAATTTCCACTTTTCCCAGATCAAGGTCCTTGCGGCGTTTAAAGTCCAGAAGCCGGCCCGGGGTGGCGGCCACCACATCCACGTGACCGCTCAAAAGCTGGCGACGCTGCTTTTCGTAATCCATTCCGCCAAATACCGAAACAATGGTAAGTCCCGTGTATTTCGCCAAAAGATGGGCCTCATCGGCAATCTGCATCACCAGCTCCCGGGTGGGGGCGATGACCAGGGCGCGGGGAACGCCCGGGGAACGCTTTCCCCGGATGGGAGAATTCAGCAATCGGGTAAAAATGGTGATGAGAAAGGCGGCGGTTTTTCCGGTTCCGGTCTGGGCCCGGCCAAATGCGTCCCGGCCGGAGAGGCATTCGGGGAGAATTTCCGCCTGAATGGGGGTTGTATACTGAAACCCGATGTCCGCAATGCCGTGCAGCACCACATCCGGGATGTCAAGGTCGTGAAAACGGATTTTTCCCGGTGCAGGGGGAACATCGAACAGTTCCCGATGCCATGGGGGGCTGTCCGGTGCTGCTGTCTGACCAGGTTCGGGGGGAGCTGCTTTTTTCCGGCGCCGGCGATCCTTTTGGGGACTGTTTCCCGTTTGGGCTTTGGGCTGGGGAAAAGGACCGCTGCCATGGGAGGGGCCGGCAGGTTTTTCAGCAGCAGAAGAAGAAGTGTCCGGGCCGTTGGCAAGTCCCACCAAGGTCCGTATGCGGGTGATCAGTTTTCCTATCAAATCTTTCCTTACCTTATATTTTTTATCTGAAAATTCGGGCACTATACGCGCCTCATCCTTGAATTGCAAGGCGTATGAAATCTGTGGACAGGGCAAACACGCCTTGAAAAGAAGGGAAAACCGCCGCTGGTTTTCGCCGTACATCGGAAATTGGGCATGTTCACCAAGGATGGAAAAGGGAGGCGTCACACCAAGGCATCGTGACGTTGTCATGAATATTTTTGTGTAAATTCAAAAATCACCGCTTTGACCACAGCATCTGTTCCGGAGTGAATATCCTGTTTTGATAGTTTGCAACGTCAACACGTTCACATTTTTGCAGACCTGAACTTCCCTTTTTTTGTGCGTTTTTCATGGGTTCTTGTTCGATTGCCAGGGCCGCCAAGGTGAAATCAGGGTAATCGCCATTGTCACCGAACCCTTATACCGCCATTCGACAAAGCATAAAAGGCACAGATATCACGTGTAGCGGCAAAAGCCTTGACTTGTCGGCCCCTGTGCGTATTAATTCGTACTTTCAAAAAATGTAAATGCGATTCATATGCTTTTCGGTTTTTACCTTTTCTTTTGGGTGGCGTCACCAATATCTTCTTAACCATATGAGCTTATTCCAAAATAAATTTCGATGCTTTTGCCAGCATCAAATAATTTCAACCGGTTAAAACTTCAAGATGACACCATATAAGATAAAAACAAGAGATGAAATGAACGCCTCATTAAACCCATGCCTTAGCCTGCCCACCCTACGTGAGCGAATCCAATATCTTGTGGAACATCGGTGCCAGGATTCCTCCCAGAAAATTCAGAAAATTTCCCAGTATGCCGGCCTTCACCCATCCAACATCAGCCGTTACCTGAGGGGCGAGCAGGAGATGCGGCTGTACAACATCGGCCGCCTGATCGCAGCGATCCAGCGTTACCTGGAAAAGGACCTGAATGAGTCGGGATTTGCCCAGGAGGCGAGTATTGCCAATTTATCCAAAGGTCTTCCCCCAGATGAATACCACCTGCGCCTGAAAGTAACCGGCGCCAGGCAACTGGAGCAGATCCTTTCCAGCAGATTGCCGGAAGATTTGTGCGCTCCGGTTTTACCGGAAGCACAGGCACGAGCGTATGCGGACCATCTGATTGATACTTGGGAAAACCTGGACGCAGGGGAACGAGTTCTCCACGAGGTTTATATTCCCCAGTGTTTTGTGGATGATCAAAAAAAGGCTGAGGATGTGCTGTTCAACTGGGCAACATCCCCTGATGGCGTATCCTTTTTCCTGATGCTGGGGGATATCGGCATGGGAAAAACCACAGCCCTGCAGGCAGTTGCCGCCAGGCTGGCCGCACATTATCAGGAAAATCCTGACACAGCCCCACTCCCCATTTACTGTGATCTGTCCGAGGTCCGGCATATTGGAAAAATCGAATTGGTGTTTGGTGATTTTTTCAATCGCCATTTTTCCGGTAAAATTCCCAACCTGGACTATCTGCTGGCCCTTAGCAAGATCGGGAAGATTGTGCTTTTGCTGGACGGATTTGATGAAATGGCCCGGCGTTTAAGCACTGATGTGCTGTACGAAAATATCAGTCAGCTTGACCGGCTGTACCATGAAAAAGGGAAATTGCTGCTCAGCTCCAGAAATCAGCTTTTCAGCACAACCCGACAGATGAATGAGCTGTTGGTCTTTACAGAAATGGGAAGTTCATTAACAAAAAATCAGGGGCAGATCCGGGAACTGGCCCCTTTCACGGAACCTGATGTGGCCCGGTACATTGAAAATTACTACCCGGAGAACCATGGGGAGATGTCCACTAAACTGAGGCGACTGCCGGGTTTTGAGGCCTTGTCCACCCACCCCATGATGCTGGAGATCATTGTGCGGGTGCTGCCGGATCTGGCTGATCAGACAACACTCACCCAGACAGAATTGTTTGATCTTTATTATCTCCGCTGGTACGCCCGCAAACAGGACCGCCGCATTATAGAGAGTGACAAACTCCGGGGGTTTTGTCAGGAACTGGCTGCTGCCCTCTGGATGCAGAAACAGCCGGAAATGGCTTATGACCTGTTGAAAAGTGTGATTCGGGAGTATTTTGATCCTCAGGATCCGTTGGCCTTTGAACATTTGTGCAATGCTGTGGGCAATGATTCCTTCCTCACCCGAAAGGGAAATGAATGGTCCTTTCTCCATGAACTTTTTCTGTACTATTTTCTGGCCCGGGCGGTTGTGTACAGCAGCACTGCTGACCGCATTCTGGAGCATGGGGACTTGCCAGAAGAAGTGATCGCCTTTTTAAAAGATATGCCGCTGAAAATGGTGGACCTTGTGCAACGGGTACAAACCTTCAACGCCCTTCCAAGGCCGACCCAGATGCAAAAAACTGCCCATGCCAATATTCTGCAAATTTTGGCATGCAAGGGCCAGGACCCAGCGCTTTTGGATGCCCTGTCTCCAAAACTACTTTCTGATTTGCGACAATTCGGTGTGCTGACCCTGCTTCCCCAAATCAACCGGGTCCTGCCGGGCCTGACCCAGGGCGATCCGGAAAAACTCTCCGACCTGGCACTGGCATCCTTGATGGATGCCCTTGCCAATGAATGCACACGGGGAGGCCCTTTTGTTTTTTACAGCGGCCGAGGGATCACCGTCTCGGAGTTGTTGGCAGACTGCCTGCAAACCAGCAGTCCCGGAACGATGAATACGCCTTGTGATGTGGAAGCCTTTTGCAAACAGGTGGGTGATCCGGATTCGAACCTGTCAGCCACAGCACTGCGGACCTTTTTCGCGGCCTGCCCGGACATCTTTCGCCTTACCGGGAACACCCTGGGCTTTTGCCATGATTTCTGGTTCCATTATTTTCTGGCCCGATCCTGGATTGAGCGGATTGAGGCTGACAGGCCGGAAGGCATTGGCAGGGTACCGGCCCATCTGGAGACGGTCCGCTGGTTTCTGGCCCTTGTGCCGGAAACAGACCTTGTTCGTACCCCTGAATTGAAAATGACAGAGGGATTCTATGATGCGGGTGCGGATGGGGGGTGTGTTGAGCCTGGGGCGATTTCTGCGGGACTGGTGAACTGGCTGGCAGCGGCCCATGACGGCGCCTGGCGGGAAAAGGCCGGGAATTATGCGGCCAGCCTGTGCCTGATGATACTGACTCGGACCGGGCTTGCACTGAACCGTCTTTCCCTTAAAAACGGCTCATACCCGGCCTGTGATCTGACCGAAGTGGCCGCACTGGCTGGACTGGATCTGTCCGGCAGTGTGCTGAACGATGCCTGTTTTGACAAAGCTGACCTGACAGGAGCCAAACTTTGCGATTGCCAGTTGCGTTCTGCCAGTTTTGTCGGCACAACCCTGACTGAAGCAGACTTGCGCAGATCAGACCTGAGCCAGGCAATATTCCGATCTGCCTATATGGCAGAAGCAGACTTGCAAGGCTGTAACCTGACAGGCGCTGATTTTACAAATCTGGGTAACAGCGATAAGCTCCGCCTGCAAGGAGCGGTAACTATAGGCAGTAAAGGATTGGAGAACATCCGTGGGTGACGCAAAAGAATACCACATACACGAACATTGTCGGCTTGAGCTTGAAGAGGATGAAATATTCCGGGTTACGCCCTATTCCCTGTTTCTGGCTGAGTATATCCCGAAGTGTCTTGATTTAACAGATAAAACACGGGTTTTGGATTTCGGCACAGGTTGCGGCATCCAGGCCCTTACAGCCGCCAGATGCGGCGCAGGCCAGGTGTATGGTGTGGATATCCACCCACAGGCCCTTGACCTGGCCTCCCGCAACCAGCGCAGAAATAGCGTGCACCAGTTCCGGACGATGAATAACCATGAACCCGGATGGGAAGCCAGGTTGGAGGGGGAACAGGTGGATTATATTGTTTCCAACCCCGCCTCGCTTCCCGCACCCAATGCGCTGGATGCAACCTTCTGGGCTGGGCTGAACGGCCATGACATGATTGAGGAACTGATCCAAACCGCAAGCCGTGTGCTTCGGCCATCCGGGATACTGCTGTTTGTGCATACCTCTCTGGTGAATCTCCATCATACATTGCTGCTTCTGGATGCGGCGGGCTTCGCAATAAAGATTGTCGCCATCAAAAAATTGGGGTTTCGCGATTTTTATCTCCCACTGCTGCCCCACTGGGAGCAGTTGCGGGCACAGTGTTTTGCATACTGGACCCAGGAAGAGGGCGGTTGCTTTGAACTGCTTTATCTGATCAGCGCAGGGAAGAATGAGCTGTGATGGAAAAAAGAAAGCTTTCGATCATCTTTACTGGCGGCACCATTGCCATGGTGGAAGGGGAGGATCACAAACTGCGTCCCCCCAAAGATCCCAGGGAATTTGCCAAAGCCTTGCCCCAGCTTTTCAGCAACTATTTGATTTCCATGAAATATGTGCTGAACAAAGACAGCACAGACATGCGTCCTGGGGACTGGGAAAAAATTGTCCAGGCTGTTCATGAGGAACTGGCCCGTCAGCCCGATGGCATTGTGGTGGTGCATGGGGTGGACACCATCTGTTTTTCCGCTTCAGCCACTGCCTATGCCCTTGGCCCCGGACTGTCCCTGCCCGTGGTGTTTACCGGCGCACAATTGCCCAGCAACAAAGTTTTTGGGGATGCCATGGCCAATCTCACCCGAAGCGCCGAGGTGGCGACCCATCCGGACTCACCTCCCGAAGTCATGGTCCTGTTCAACACCATGGCCTTCAGGGCCACCCGAGCGCAAAAAAAAGATGACAAGGCTTTTGACGCAGTGGAATCACCGGCTTTTCCCCCGCTGGTCACCGTCAAAGAGCCGCTGGAAAGAAGCTCTCGGAGTGACAGAAGGCGACCCAAAAAAGGCGAAGCAGGCGGATCTGGGCTTTCTGCGTGTATGAACCGATTTTCCACCGGGATTCTCCCCATCATTCTGAGCCCGGGAAATCTTCCCCAACTATTTGAGATGGCAATAGAAAAAGAACCTGATCGTTGCAAAGGGATTATCCTTTTTTCCTTCGGCGGAGCCACCATCCCTAATGTGGAGAAAGATGAAAGCGACCAGCGCTTGCCAGAAAATGATGAGAGATACTATTCCTATCTGCCCCTCATCAAAAAAGCGTATGGCCACTGCATCCCACTACTCATTGCCAGTCACTACCCCACCATTGCCACCTCTGCTGATTTATATGAGTCTGGCTCCGCCGCACAGGATGCCGGGGCTATTCCTGTTGGC
Source organism: Desulfosarcina sp. OttesenSCG-928-A07 (assembly GCA_030267325.1). Lineage (GTDB taxonomy): Bacteria > Desulfobacterota > Desulfobacteria > Desulfobacterales > Desulfosarcinaceae > Desulfosarcina. The sequence goes on from JAJDJS010000001.1 coordinate 44,573, forward strand.
GGCTATGTACTTCCCTCACTGGTTTCAAAATTCAGTTGGATTCTGGCCCATACCGAACACCTGCGAAATGACATGAAGATACGAAATACAATCATTGAGAAGCTGATGAAATCTCCGTATGTGGGTGAAATCGGCGAGACTGACTTTACCACCAGCGAGTTCTGGGCGTCCTTGCGCGAACCAGCCGAACAACCAAGTGAAAATAACCGATTGTCGTCCTCAACAGCATGAAGGAATAAAAAATGGCAGATCAGGAAGACAAAGGTGTTTTGATCATTTATACTGGCGGCACCATCGGCTGCGTGCCCAGTGACCCCAAAGATCCCTCCAGTCCGTTGGTTGTGGCGCCCTGGGATGAAGTTTCTGCCCAGATTCCAAGCCTGCAGCTGCTCAAAAACGATTACCCCATTGATGCAGAATCATTTGAAAAGCCCATTGACTCAACCAACATGAGGCCGGAATTCTGGCAGCACATGGCGGAGGTGATTGCCGAGAATTATGACCAGTATAATGGATTTGTTATCCTCCATGGTACAGATACGATGGTGTACACTGCCTCAGCCCTGTCCTTTATGCTGGAAAATCTTTCCAAGCCCGTCATCATTACCGGCGCCCAGCTCCCCATTGTGGGAAGGCCCCGCAATGATGGGGAGCAGAATCTGATTACCGCCATCATGATCGCCAATGGTCCCTTCTACAAGCTTCCGGTTGTACCGGAAGTGTGCATCTTTTTTCGGGACAAGCTTCTTCGGGGAAACCGGGCACGCAAGATCAGCGCCAGTGGTTATGCGGGGTTTGGCTCCCCCAACTACCCTGCCCTGGGTGAAGGGGGAGAGCATATTGTCATCAATGAGGCACTGCTGCGAAAGGTTTCAGATCAGCCGCTTCAGGTCCGAAGACGCCTGGATACGGGTGTCATCAATTTTTCCATTTTCCCCGGCGTACAGGATGGCAAATTGTTGCAACAGGTGGTCTTACTGGAGGGATTAAAAGCCATGGTGTTGCAAACCTATGGCACGGGCAATGCGCCAACAGAAGAAAACTTTCTGGATGTGATTGAGTCCGCTACCCGAAAAGACCTTGTGGTGCTGGATGTCACCCAGTGCAGCGAAGGGGCTGTGGAACTGGGAACCTATGAAACCAGCATTGCACTGCTGGACAGGGGCGTGGTTGGTGCGGCAGATATTACGCCCGAGGCTGCCATGTGCAAACTGATGGTGCTTCTGGGAAACGAGGATTTAAGCAAGGCAGATATCAACCGGCTGGTTCAGCAGAACCTTGCCGGTGAGCAGAGCCTGAGTGTGGTGGAGACTAAGTACAAGGAAGAGACTATCTCCCTGGAAAAGGAAAAGCGTCGGCATCGTCTCCCTGGGGTGGATATCCCCGGTGGGTGGAACCCGGAGGACCTCAAAAAAGCGGTTTTGCGGCTGAGAAATGTGGAATTGAAAACCCCGGCAGATGCGCCCATTGAAATCAGTGTTTTCCTGAATATCAGCAGTGATGACGCACTGAATACTAATTCAGTCAATTACGCCGGTGTTTTCAAGCGTCAGGGCAAGCAGGTGGGCAACACCCTGGTTTTTGACATTACCAAAGCAACGCAGAAAGTATTGCGCCCCAATCAGCGTTTGCCCATCACCATTGCCATTGATGAACACCCCGAACACAAGCTGAAATGGAAACAGGCCGAGCTGGTATTGCATCTGGTTGACTGGGAACGGGCTGTCTGATGGTCTGCTACACCGTCAATATTGTCATTGTGTTGTATTGAAAGGATTATGTTTGGCGCCTGAGAGACCACCCCGTCAGGCTTCGCCTGCCACCCCTCCAGAGGAGGGGAATTTTAACTGCAGGCGACTGAGGGTGTGGTGTAGGGGCGCCTCGCGAGGCGCCCTATTATACAGTCAATGTTATCTTTGTGGATGTTTTTTTGAAGGACCATCCCGCCCTTGCGGGCACCCCTCCAGAGGAGGGGAATTTAACTGCGGGCGACTGATGGTGCGGTGTAGGGGCGCCTCGCGAGGCGCCCTGAAATAATGAATTGAATGGCGTTCCTGAGTATGCTTCCTGCACCCAGCCTGATGCTGCATTTGAAAGGCCAACCCCATGAAGACTGACCCTGCGGCAACGCGCATTGAAGAAGACCTGCTGGGCAGCGTCACGTTGCCCGCGCATCTTGAATATGGCATCCAAACCTGGCGGGCATGCCGGAATTTTCCCAGAAAAAGACAGGCTGTGATTGGCGCTTATCCAAATCTGATCAAAGGCCTGCTGTGGATCAAGCAGGCAGCGGCACAGGCCAATGAACGTGCCGGGTATCTTGCGCCGGCCCAGGCAAGAGCCATTGTTGCGGCAGCGGACCAGGTACTGGAAGGCGATTTGGAAGCCCTGTTCCCGGTTCACCGGCTGCATGGCGGCGGCGGAACGTCCGCAAACATGAATGCCAATGAAGTCCTTTCCCGGAAAGCCAGACAAATTTTGCATGATGCTGGCAGCACAGAACCCATGCTGCCCTGTGGCCATGTGAATCTGCACCAGTCCACCAATGATGTCTATCCTGCCGCCTGCCATATCGCCACCATTCTGGAGTGGCAGCCCCTGCATGCCGCACTGGAAGAACTGGAGCACGCGCTCCATGAAAAAGCCAGGGCGTTTGCCCATGTTTCCCGCCTTGCCAGAACCTGTTTGCAGGACGCGGTGACCATGAACTGCGGGGATTTTTTTTCAGCCTATGCAGCGGTCATCACACGCCATCGGCTTCGTTTAAATGGCGATGTGGACCGATTGCACAGCGTCAATCTGGGCGGCACCATTATCGGTGATGCATCCGCCGTTCCGGCGGCCTATCTGGATGCCATCATCCCGGCGCTGCGGGAGGTGAGCGGCGATCCTGCCTACACCCTGCATGAAAACCTGTTTGATGCAGCCCAGAATCCGGATGACATGATTGCAGTGGCCTCAAACCTGGACAGCTTGGCCCGAAGCCTGATCAAAATCGGAAAAGACATCCGATTATTGGCTTCAGGGCCGGAAACCGGTCTGCGGGAGTTTTTGCTTCCAGCAGTACAACCCGGCTCTTCGGCCATGCCGGACAAAGTCAATCCAGTGATTCCCGAATTTCTGATCCAATCCTGCATGGATGCCATTGGCCGGTGCCATGCGGCGCATCTGGCACTGGATCATGGTGAGCTGGACCTGAATATCTGGGAAAGCCTGATCGTCTGCAATATCCTGGATGCCATGGATCTGCTGGAACAGGCAGTACTGACATTTACTGAAAACTGCGTAATGGGACTGAAAGTCAACAAACCTGTCGTGGAGCAATATTGTTCCTGCACCACAGCACTTGCGGAACAATTGAGCCGGAAGCATGGCTATGAAACCATTTCGGCCCTTTGCCACAAAGCCCGCGCAAACGGGAAAAGTCTTCACAGGGTTTTGACTGAAGCCGGATTGGTTTGATTCAGGTGGTACAAAAAAATAAACGGAGAAAAGTGAAGCAGACCTTTCACGGTCGCCCTGACAACGAGTGAGGATATCCGTTTTTGTCGGCGATACACGCCAGCCTCCCGAATATGAGGAGTACACACGATGACACATGAAGTGCAAAAAATCATCATTGATTTGACTGGCCCGACAGGAGCCAAAGAATTTTCCTATGAACAATCGTTTTTCCAAAAGGAAATACAAGCTGCTGTTGAAAAGATCAAAGCACAGGTCGCGTATGCCGAAAAGATTCAGAAAGAGGGCAGGCCGGCAGATGAATTGCTATCTCCAGACATCCCTCACTATCATGAAGCATTGAGCATTCTGGGCCCCAGAGGTATCGGGAAAACAAGCTTCCTGATGACCTTGCGCAAATATATCCGCGACTATGAAGAAGCGTTGGGGGGGCTTCATAAAAAATTGTTTTTTCTTCCAGTTATTGACCATGGAATGTTGGAGGATGCTGAATATTTGCTGCCTACGCTGACATCGCTGATTTGTCACCAGATCTGGGATTATCTTGATTGCGTCAATGCCGACTCGCTGCAAGATATTTTGCCGCAGTGGACAACGCATCTGCAGGAACTGTGCGATGGATTCATCGCCATTGACAGAGACACCTACCGAAAACATATGGCGGAATCTTTTCTGAATCCGGAAATCATGGGGCGCCAGGCCTTGATGAATGGTTGCAGCGGCATTCTGCTTTACAAAAAATTTCGGGATTTTGTGGCAAAATCGCTGAAGGTTCTGAGCAAACTGCACAAATGCACATATGCCTGCATGGTCCTGCGAATTGATGATGTCGATACGATCTATGAGCGATCCTGGGGGATATTGGAAAATATCCGAAAATACCTTTCGTGTGAACAGATCATACTCGTAACCGCAGGAGACCAAAAACTTTTTCAAATCGTCATTCGTAATCATCTTCTGGAGCAGTCAAAAACCACAAACATGGCTTTGGAAAAAGGACTGATCACAGATGAAGATGTCCGCATTTTTAAAGATGTGGAACAGCAGTATCTGCTGAAACTTTTTCCGTTGCAGAACCGAATTTCCCTCCCCAGCCCCCAAGGCGTATTGTTGAGCACCCCCGATGCATACCAATGCATCTTCACGGATGATTCCGGAACAAAGAAAGAGTTGCCGTTTAAAGATTTCTTCGCCGAAATTATGGTGAATGTTTTCAAGTATCCAGAGGGGGTTAAAAATACAGAGACTCCTCTGCCCCTGAACAGGACTACCCCTTATACCTGCCTGGTTCCGGATACCAACAGAGGCTTGCTGCAATTCCTGCAACTATGCCTGGATGGTTTTTCCGGAAAACCGTTTTTCCCTCTTTTTCTGAAATATTACCAGAATATTGCAGAAGAGCTGAAAACTGATTCCAGAAATGATGGGGCCGAATTTTTCAAGAATCTTTCTCCGGGAAAAGCGCTGGCTGTTATCTGTCAGAAATTGGTCGCGAAATGGGCGGATGATGACCGGCTCGAAATTTTTTTATTACAGCCACGCCACGATGCCAGTAAAGAAGACAATCTCTGGCTTCTGCTATGCAATGCAATCCTGTGCCATGCTTTCAGCAAAAAACCATGCCTGGTTTTTGAATTCTGGCTGACCTGTCTCTATCCCGCGCTTTCCCGGAAAAATCTTCCAAAAGAACTGGCGCAATCCATCACAACCATATTGAAACAACAAAATTACTTTTCGGGATCTTCACCAGATACCGCCGGCAGTATCATTCAGGCTTTTCATCGGGTAGGGCTGCGACACACCGATTACTATCGGAGAGGGTTGGGATTTCTGCGGATTCTTCATGGACGGGAAGAGTTTTGGCGTTCTTACTATGTAAAAATGGAACATAATCCAGGACTACAACCTTGGCAAAACGCGCTGTCTGGCATCATTGATCAGCGCAGAACCGATGCAGGCTTCTCATCTGAATTCAGCAAAATAAAGCCAGGCTCGCTCATCGAAGACATTCTCCCTGACACAGTGAGTTTTTTGAAGCGCACCGACGACATCTCACAGAAAATTTTACGAGTTTTCTTGGTGTTCGTCATTGATGCCAGCAATGAAAGTGTCTATGTTGATTTTTTCCGGGGGATCACTTTTCTGGCCACACTTCTCCATGAGGCAAGCACAAAACATGACTTCTCAAAAGATGCGACAGAGAACAGCCTGGAACTCATAAAAGGTATCGTAGGCAACTGTCTTCGAAATCACCTTTCCCGCACACGATACTTTGAAATAAAAGGCGCTGCCTCGCCTTCCAATGATGATAATGGCCTCGACCCCACGGAGCGGGGGCCTGAAAGATCAAATCCCGAAGTCGCCGGACACGATTTCAAGATTTCACAAGATCTGGAAGACGCCCTTGCTGTCTGGGTTAATACAGAATTCCGACAATTTCTTTGTACTTTCACCGTCATGCAGCAGGGAGCGGATGGTGATACTGGCGACAACCTTTCTTACCCTTTGGAAACCTTTGCATATATCTGGCGCAACACATTGGAGACTGTTCATGCTCTGACCATGGCGGGACAAGCAGAGGACTTGACAGCCGGACAACTATTGAATCAAAGCGCGAAAGCGTTTCTGCTTTCCATCCTTATGGAAGAAAAACGTCTAAATGAAAAAGCGACCGAACCGTTGGTCAATATCCAGGATAACGTGGGGGGAAGTCACGAAAAAGTGTTTGAAACATTGAAGCGTTGTGTAACAAAATCGTTAGGCTTAAACCATAAATTACCCCTGTTTTTCTTCTGGCTGAACTGTCCGTTGATCAGCACGTTACTGACGTCAAAAGAAATTGACGATCTGAAGCAGATAATCAGTGCATCTGCCCATCAAGACAGTAAAGCGGATCCTGACAAAACAGCTGCCCAGCAAGACAACAAAACAGATCCTGGCAAAGCAGCGACAGTGTGCTTTCAACCGTTCATTTATCCCTGTACAATCATCTTGCCAAGCTTGTCGCAAGAGCCCCAAAAATTGCCCTGTTCGATTAAGGGGGACGTTCGATTGCCCGCATACGACATCCTCTGCGCGTTGATACCGGCCAGGCACAGCGGTGCGTTAGCTGCAGCCGAAGAAAACAAGGCTGGCCAGCTCCGCAATTTGTTCAAATTTTTTAAATTCACTGAGTTTATGGATATAGACGCCTTATACGCCGATCCGGCGGCCGCAGAATCCACAGGATCAGACACAAATCCCAAACCACCAGCTGATCCGGATACAACAAAAAAACCTTCGCAAGGATAATCCGCCGCCATGCTCCCACCTGACCTCGACCTGGAAGTACGGATCGCCCATCTGACCGCCCTGGAGGCTTTGCGAAATTCGGTATGGGGAAAGACAAAAGGTAATGGCGGCGGTGTTTTTGAAAAGGATGTGATTCAGAAGCAAAAAGAATGCACCGAGCAGGAGCTGTACAAAACCACCGCCATGTTCCAGCACCGGCAGCGGAAAAATACGCTGGATACATTTTTTCATCCAGAAGCATCCAGCACCTCGCTGCTGCTGAATGCGTTTGACAGCCTTGCAAACCGGTTTCTGGTGCTTGATGCCGGACAATTCCTGTTTTCCGCTACGGCAGCGCCTGCCTGGGTTGAACGTTACAGCGCACGAATTTCCACCCTTCCCCTGATGGCCAGCATACTCGCCACGCGCCTTCAAATGGAACCCACTACGGTTGTTACGGACAGCATCCACGCTGTGTTCTCCGGCCCCCTGCTCCCATTTCCGGATGACTATACCATGCGGGAATTGCGGGAAGACGGCTTTGCCGACCTGCACCTGCATTTTGCCAACTCCGCGCACCCGGCCTATGTGTGGCTTCAGGCCTTGCAAGTTCCCTGTACATGGCTGAAAAAATTTCAGGAACAAGAAGATCTGAGGCGACTGAAGGCCATTGTGCTGCCCGAGATGGAGGCAACATTGCAGGAACTGTCCATCTGGCTGACGCTGGCCCGGAATATACAGGAATGGCTTGTTCAATGGCTGCTTGATGCGTCCGGAACGTGCGAGCTCGCCAAGCGGGCCAAGCGGATTGACTATTGCTGCGCACACCCCTTTATCGCGTTTTCCTGGCCTGGCATGCCCCGACCTCTGGCCTTCAGCCTTCACCCCGGCGAGTTTTTGCCGGGATTCAGACAGGCGGGTTTGATTGTTCAGGAAGGCGCGCTGTGGACCCTGGTCTTTCGCAAGCTGCGCACACAGCCATCCCGGCTGGCTGCCCGGATGCTGCGGCTGTACCACATTATTGCGTCCCTGGTGTTCAGGCTCTCTGTTCACCAATTGTTTTACACGGGGTTTGATTTCTTTGAAGTTCTGGCGGACAGCCCGTTGCGGGATGCAACTGAAAAACATCTGTTCCGGGAAAACCTGCGGCAGCTTTACCAGTCCGGCCACTTGAGCCGGTTGGAAGTCAGGGTTTCCGGAAAAGAGTGCCCGGTGAAATTTTCAGTCTCAAAGGTCCGTCCCTTGATCGACGCCTATCAGCACTATTGCAAAGATACGGCAAAGCCTGCAGTGTTCCCGCCGGGACGCCGGAATCCTTTTTCAGCGCCAACGGTCCGTCCACTTTCCGGTGCCGGTCGGAAAGACCCTTCCATGGCCAGAAACCAGGAACTGACACAACCAGACTTTGGCATCATCTGCCATTTTATCAAAAGAAGAGATCAGGAAAGACAAAAGCTGTGGGCGCGTTTTTGCCGTCAGTATGCCGGAAGCAGCCGGTGTGGAGGGAGACAGCCGCCCCTGGACCTTGCCCACCATGCCCTGATGAACCTTCCCCGGCATTTTGGGTTCCGGCAAAGTCTGGTCCGGCAATTGCAGGCTTTTCTGACGGTGCGGAAAAGCGCGCACGGCAAATACCTCATCGCCATTGACGGGGCTGGAAGCGAGTTTGCCGCGCCGCCGGAAACCTTTGCCCCGGTGTTCCGGGAAGCACGGCATCAATGCCGGTTGCCGGTGCAGACACCGCTGCCCTTCAACACGGTTTCAACCTTGCCGCCCCTGAATTACACGTTTCACGCTGGAGAAGATTTTCACCACCTCATCACCGGGCTGAGGGCCATTGATGAAGCGGTGGAGTTTCTGGATCTGCCGCCTGGCAGTCGCCTGGGGCATTGTGTGGCCCTGGGCATTCAGGCCGATGCCTGGCTTGAGATGAATCCTGAATTGCGGATGCCGGCACTGCATCACCTGGATGATCTGGTCTGGCTGCTGCGGTTTGTGGACAACACGCTTTTGCGCCACGAGATGAGAAACAGGATCCATGCGCTGTCGACAAAAATATATCCTTCCCGTGGCCCCTTCCACCATGACCATGATCCGTTTACCCTGTATCAGGCCTGGGAGTGGCGATTTCTGCCGGTCACGCCCTTTGAAAAGCTTCTTGCCTCCCAACGGCAACTGATCGAAAAGCATCTTGAATGCAAGACACTGAAACTCAAAACAGGCAGGGGATCATGGGCAAGGCTGGATTTTGTGATTGCGGACCCGAAGGTCAACGCGATTTTCGAGATGTATCAGTATAATATGGGAAGTTTTGACGCTGGTGAAAAACCCTTTACCGTAAAAGCGGAACGATCCCTGCTTGAGCCCCTTGCCCAGGCCATTACCCAGGCCCAGCGCACTGTTATGGAAAAGCTGCAGTCAAGGCACATTTCCATTGAAACCTGCCCGTCCAGCAATGTGCGCATTGCCCAGCAGATGGACCTTGCCGATCACCCGATTTTTTGCTGGCACCCCAAAGCCAATGCGGAACAATGCGGCCTGTATCCGCTCATCGCCACAGATAACCCTGGATTCTGTCAGACCTCGCTGCCCATTGAATACTGCGCACTCAAACAGACCCTTTTATCCAAGCATGCCGGAGACACGCCGTGTATTTCTTCCCGGCAGGCCCAGGACTGGCTCAACCGGATCAACCGGGACACCCATGCCCGTTCTTTTCTCGTGCGCCGGTACGAGTGAGCTGAAAAGCGGGGTGCAAAACGCGTCATCCCCCGTTTTCCCACAAAAGCCGCCAGCCATCGCACCCTGTGCTTTTGTATCTTGGTCAAAGGTCCTTTGGGAGATCAGATCCATGGGATTCTGATGCGCAGCGGTCTTCCCCAGAGCGAGCCTTCGCCCAACAGTCCGGGCATTGCTGGAAAGAAAAAGAGTGAGCCCGAAGATCTTTCCATCATGGAACCCTTCGGGCACGTTTCAGGGTGACCACAGCGTTTCCCTTCAATATCGTACCTGCATCAGAAAAAGCCCCTGGGGCGGTGCCGTGGCACTGGCGCGGGACCGGTCTTTGGCTTCCAGAATCGCCACCACTTCCGGCGCCGGTATTTTCCCCATTCCCACATCCACCAGGGTTCCCACGATATTTCTCACCATAAACCGCAGAAATCCGTCAGCTTCCATGTCAACGGCGATGTTTCCGTTTTCTTCGGCCGTTACCGTCGCCCGGGTAAGGGTTCTGACCGTGTGATTTCGCGGACTTCCCGCGCCTTCAAAGGATTTGAAATCATGGGTGCCGATCAGAAATGCAGCGGCCTTTGCCATGGCCGGAACATTGAGGGGCATCCGGATATGCCACACAAACTGCCGTCCGATGGCCGGGGCAAGGGGAGTATTGCGGATGTGGTAGCGATAATGCTTTCCCCTGGCGTCAAACCGGGCGTGAAATCCGTTGTGAACAGGCTCGCAGGCATGAATCGTCACATCATCCGGCAAAAGGCTGTTGAGTCCCTTTAAAAATGCCGCTGCCGTGAGACGGGAGACGGTCCGGAAACTGGCTGCCTGGGCCAGGGCATGAACCCCGGCATCGGTCCGGCCGGACCCGGAAACCACGATATTTTCGCCGGTCATGGTGAAAAGGGCAGATTCAATCACAGCTTGAACCGTGCGGTCGGATTTTTGCCGCTGCCACCCGTGAAATCCGGAACCATCATATTCAATGACCAGCCGGAAGATCCGGGCTTCCGGATGCCGGGGAGAAGAAAAATCGTCTGTCATATGCAGTTAAATCCGGTCAAATCGAATGTTTTCCAGTTCTTTTTCCATGGCCTCATCCATGAGATGGAGAAAGCGGGAAATGGGATAGCTTGCGCCGCACGCCGTGCAGCGAAAGGAAACCGCCCGTCAGGTGCGGCTGAGGCTTAAAGGGTGGTTGCAGTTCTCGCAAACGGGTTGATTCCGGGACATGAAATACCTTTCAGAGAATGACGTGCCAAGTGCGGGGTGCGATTTGCGCTGTGGGTTTTCAGTACTTCTGATCAATGAAGTCCCAAGCTTTCTTTCTCACCCATCCTTTCTTGAAAACTCAAGCGTTTTATGCCATATGGCCGTGGTTGGCAAGGGCCGGACATCAGGATTTAGCGAGTCTGGATTCAGAATATGGCCCATTCGGATTTGGGCCTTGGCTGAAAAAGAGCATTTTCTTTTTCTCCCTCTTCCCATTTTGGTTTTTTATGGGACAGGGTCGGGGTGAGGGGGCTCAACATCAGGAAATACCATAGAAAACAGAGGAGCCGCATATGACGTCGCTGACCTGCAAGGGGTTTCGCGCTGGTGGGATCGCCGCTGGCATCAAGAAAAACGGCAATCCGGACCTGGGACTTCTGGTTTCAGACGTGCCCGCACAGGTGGCGGCGGTTTTTACCACCAATAAAGTTCAGGCAGCGCCGGTGCTCTTGGACCGGGAGCGCGTCAAATCCGGTACAGCCCGGGCCATTATCGTCAATTCCGGAAACGCCAATTGCTATACCGGAAAAGCGGGGATGGAGGCGGCCGTGACGGTAACCGCCGCTGCGGCAAAGGCCCTTGATATCCCTGAAGATCAGGTGCTGGCAGCCTCCACCGGTGTGATTGGCGCGCCTTTTCCCACGTCAACCCTGACAAACGCCATTCCCCGCCTGATCGATGCGCTGGATGAAAGCCGCATGATGGATCTGGCCCATGCCATCATGACCACCGACACCCGGCCCAAGGCAGGCGTCCGGGAAGTCATTTCCGGCGGCACTGTGTATCGCATTGTGGCGGTTGCCAAGGGCGCGGGCATGATCCGGCCGGATATGGCCACCATGCTCTGCTTTGCCTGTACGGACGCCCACATGGCTCATGGCGACGACCTCCGGATCGCTTTGAAACAGGCGGTTGATGTTTCCTTTAACCGGATCACCATTGACGGTGACACCAGCACCAATGACACAGCCATTCTCATGGCTGGCGGCGCATCGGGCGTCCGGATTGAAACCGAGGCGGATAAAGCCGAATTCCAGCGGCAATTAAATGACCTGTTCGTGGACCTGGCCCGGCAGATGGTCAAGGACGGGGAAGGGGTCACCAAGGTGGTGGATCTGACCATACGCGGTGCCCGAACCAATGCCGACGCCTTCCGGGTGGCAGACACCATTGCCCATTCACCGCTTGTGAAAACCGCTTTTTTTGGGGAAGACGCCAACTGGGGCCGGATCATCGCCGCAGCCGGGCGCGCAGGTGTGGATCTGGACCCGGACCGGCTGGATCTTTATTTTGATGATGTCCAGATGGTAAAATCCGGAGCCGGATGCGGTTCGGAGGCTGAGGCCAGGGCGTCCCGGGTACTGAAAAAGCCGGAATTTTCCGTGACCTTGGACCTGAATCAGGGAAATGGGGTGGCATCTCTTTTGACCTGCGACTTTTCACTGGATTATGTCAAAATCAATGCAGACTATCGTTCCTGATTCTTCCGCGCCGAACCTTTCTGTTTCCGGCCAAACGCCGCCGGGTCTGGAATGACCCAGGTCCGGCTCCAGAAATATTTGTCCCAGGTGGGCGCCTGTTCCAGAAGGCAGGGCGAAGCCTTTATTCTGGCCGGCCGGGTCACGGTGAACGGCCGGCCCGTTACCACCCTGGGTACCCGCATTGACCCGGAAACCGATGCGGTTTGTCTGGACGGGGCAAGGGTATCGCTTCCGGAGGACCATCTTTATATCATGCTCAACAAGCCGGTGGGGGTGGTCACCAGCTGCCGGCACAGGGGAGAACCGGTGGTGACGGACCTTATCGATCTTCCCCGGCGACTATTTCCCGTGGGCCGACTGGACAAGGATTCCACCGGTCTCTTGTTGATGACAAGTGACGGCCGGATTCATCATCAGCTCCTTCATCCGCGTTTTGATCACGAAAAAACCTATGAGGTGACCGTCAGATACCCCATTGATGACGCCAGTCTGGACCAGATGGCCGTTGGTATATTGCTGGACGGAACCCTGACCCGTCCGGCGACAATCCAGCGCCTTTCCGCCCGGCGTTTCCGGATGGTCCTCATGGAAGGCCGGAACCGTCAGATCCGGCGAATGGTTCAGGCCGTTGGAAACCGGGTGGACCGGCTTAATCGCATCGAAATGGCCGGGTTGTCCCTTGGCGATCTTCGGCCGGGAAAATGGCGCTACCTGACAGAAAAGGAAGTCCGTCGTCTTCGGACAAGGGCAGGGCTGCAGTCTTAAAGAAAGATCACGAACCGCAGAAAAGCCAGGAGAAATCACCCATGGTAAGCTTTACGGCCCTTTTGGAAAAAAAAGAAAAAATTGCGGTGGTAGGCCTGGGGTATGTGGGACTGCCATTGGCGGTTCAACTGGCCCGGCATTTTGCGGTGGTGGGATATGATCATAATGTCCGGCGCATTGATGAACTGAAATCCGGCCGGGATCGTACCCTGGAAGTGACGGATGCGGAAATGGCCGCTGTCACGATGCACTACACCCATGATCCCAAAATCCTGAACCAGTGCCGGCTGATCATTGTGGCGGTACCGACGCCCATTGATCAATACCGCATTCCGGACCTCACACCCCTTCGCAGTGCCTCCCATGCCACCGGCCGCCATATGGCCCGGGGAACCTGTGTGGTGTTTGAATCTACGGTTTATCCAGGCGCCACCGAGGAGGTCTGTATTCCCATTCTGGAAAAGGCATCCGGACTTGTCTTTGGAAAAGAGTTTACGGTTGGATATTCACCGGAGCGGGTCAATCCCGGAGATAAGATCCATACCGTGGACAAGATCATCAAAATTGTTTCCGGATCCGATGCCGCCACAGCGGAACTTCTGGGCAAGGTATATGGCACGGTTGTGACCGCCGGAATTCATATGGCGCCGACCTTAAAAGTGGCAGAAGCGGCCAAAGCCATTGAAAATACCCAACGGGATCTCAACATTGCGTTGATGAACGAGCTGGCAATGATTTTTGATATCATGGGAATCGACACGTCGGCTGTTCTGGAAGCTGCCGGAACCAAGTGGAATTTTCTTCCCTTTCGTCCGGGCCTGGTGGGGGGGCACTGCATTGGCGTGGATCCCTACTATCTCACCTTCAAGGCTGAATCCATGGGGTATCATCCGGAGATGATTCTTGCCGGTCGACGCATCAACGACGGCATGGGAAAATATGTGGCCGAACGAACCGTGAAACTCATGATCCAGGAAGGAAAGCAGATCAACCACACCCGTGTGGGTGTTTTGGGGCTGACCTTCAAAGAAAACGTGCCGGACCTCAGAAATACCCGGGTGGTGGATATCATTGCCGAACTGGAAGATTACGGGGTAACGGTCAAGGTGCACGATCCCCTGGCATACCCGGAGGAGGCAAAGGCCTATTATGGGATTGAACTGTCTTCCCTTGAGGAAGTGGCCGGCGTGGATGCGGTGGTGATGGCCGTGGCCCACGATGGGTACCGGAAAATGGGCCTTAAGGCAATTGCCGGACTGTGCGGCCGCCACAATCATCCGGTGATGGTGGATGTCAAGAGTCTGTTTGATCCGGAAGATGCCCGAAAGGCAGGAATTGCCTACTGGCGGCTTTAAGTGAAGCGCGAAAGCTATTGAAAGTTATCGGATCCATAGGCCAAGCCGGCCGGGCCCTTCTCCGGCCTTTCTAGTCGGAAAAGAGAAGGGCGCCTCATCTCAACATCAAATCCTAGGATTAAATTCCGTTATTTTTCTTCGGTAAGGGTGCAGGTGTCGATGATGCCGCCGGTTTTGACATCCCGTATCGTTGCTTCATCGCCTTTTTCCCACCACTCCTGGGTGCTGTCGGAATACCGGGCGCCACTGGCGGAAATGGCCCGGTTCAGTTCGAAGGCCTGTTCCCCGTAAGTCACGGTGATGACATCTTCTGCAACCGATACAACACTTGCGGATTCTCCGCTTTGGCATTGATAGTGCCTTGCGTTTTCCATGGCTTCATCACGTTCTTCACTTCCAAGAGTTCCGCAGCCGGTGAAGCAGAATACCACCCCGGTGATAAACAAAAGTGCGGCAATGTGTTTTTTCATGGCGCATCCTTCTGATTGGGTTTCTGATAGTGGGAAGGGGGGTTGAAACCACCGTATGGCGGTGTGCCTGCTGTCAGGACAATCATGCCTGCCGGGTGAGGGCAGGCATGACAAGGGTCTCGAAAAAGGACGGATCCGTACGGATTATTGGATGCCCAGTTTGAACTTCAGTGACTTCAAGGTGTTGAGCATCAGCATGGTAATGGTCATGGGGCCAACGCCGCCGGGAACCGGGGTGATGGAACCGGCAATTTCCTTTGCCGCATCAAAGTCCACATCGCCTTTGAGAATGGCCACTTTCTGGCCGGTTTTTTCGCTGACTTTTTCGCCGACCCGGTTTACGCCCACATCAATCACGCAGGAGCCGGGTTTGATCCATTCGGGTTTCACAAGGCCCGGCACGCCGGCGGCAACAATGAGAATGTCCGCCCGTTTGCAGTGGGCGGCAAGGTCTTTGGTGCGGGTGTGAACAATCGTTACCGTGGAGTTGGCGCCTTTTCCCTTCTGGACCATCATGATGGCAATGGGTTTGCCGACGATGTTGGATCGGCCGACGACCACCACCTCGGCGCCGCTGGTTTCAACACCGGCGCGCACGATCATTTCCTGGATACCGGCAGGTGTACAGGGCGGAAATTTCACTTCATCGCCGCCGATCATCAGCCGGCCCACGTTTACCGGATGGAAGCCGTCCACATCTTTATCCGGATCAATGGCGTTGAGCACTTTTTTCTCGTCAATGTGCTTGGGAAGGGGAAGTTGGACCAGAATGCCGTTGATGCTGTCGTCCTTGTTGTATTTGTCGATCAGCGCCAACAGATCTGCTTCGGAAATATCGACCGGTTGACTGTCCTGGATTTCTTTGAACCCCACCCGGTGGGCGGTTTTGATTTTGAGGGTTACGTAGGAAATGGAAGCGGGGTTTTCACCCACGAGAATAGTGACCAGTCCGGGAACAACGCCGTGTTTTTCCTTGATGGCTTTGACTTCGGCGGTAATTTCTTCAAGAATCTGTTCCCGAATTTCGGTCCCCATAATAAGCTTTGCTGTCATTCGTCCTTCTCCTTTCACGGTAAACGTCAGTGGTATCTGTTTGCGGCGCAAGCATATCCGCGATATCCGATGGTGAATCAATGATGCTGAAAACAGGTCAGAATGGGATTTTTTGTCTGTGGATAACGAATGGTCAAGACGACTTTCGTTTAGTGTAAATTCGGCGGAATGTCAACAATCTGCGGTTCCGGCTATAACGGCCATGGCACCATGGAAAGTCCGGCGGTTTCCGCAAAACCGAACATGCGGTTCATGTTCTGAACCGCCTGCCCGGAAGCGCCCTTGACCAGGTTATCAATGGCAGAAAGAAGGGTCACCCGGCCTCTGTCTGGGTCCACAAACCAGGCAATGTCACAGAAATTGCTTCCCCGGACAGAAAGGGCATCAGGCCATTGTTTTTCGGGCAAAAGCCGGACAAACGGTTTGCCCTCATAAAAATCCGTGAGACACTCCCGGATTTGGGCGGCATGGGTTCCGGGCATCAGGCCGGCATAGAGGGTACTTTGCATACCCCGGGTGATGGGAACAAGGTGGGGAACAAAGGTGATGCGGACGGGTCTTCCGGCGGCATCGGAGAGTTTTTCTTCCATTTCCGGTGTGTGGCGGTGTCCATCCACCTTGTAGGCCTTGAAGGATTCGTTGACCTGGCAAAAGTGGGTGGCGGCGGTGGCTTCCCGGCCCGCGCCGCTCACACCGGATTTGCAGTCGGCGATCAGGGTGGCGGGGTCAATGAGATTTTCTTTGACAAGGGGAATCAGCGGCAGCAGAACGCTGGTGGGGTAGCATCCGGGATTGCCGATGAGCCGCGCGTTTTTTGTGTCTTCCCCATAAACTTCCGTGAGGCCGTAAACCGCTTCGGACAAAAGATCCGGACAGGTGTGGGGCTGATAATGGGCTTCATAGGCATGTCTGTTATGAAAGCGGAAATCCGCAGACAGATCCACCACCCGGCATCCGGCTGAAATCAGTTCCGGCGCCAGGGTCATGGATACCTTGTGGGGAAGCGCCAGAAAGACGACATCCGCATTTTCGGCAATGAGATCCGGGTCATTGGCCTGGCAAACCAGATCCACCCTGCCGTTAAATGACGGATAAAGAGCGGCAAATGAAGTTCCCGCAAATTGACGGGAGGTGAGCATCGTCAGTTTGACATCCGGATGGCCGGAAAGAAGACGAACCAGTTCAGCACCCGCATATCCGGTGGCGCCGACAACTGCTGCGCGAATCATGGGAGTTCCCCTTTTTCAGAGTCAAGTTAATTTAAAAAAGGCCTACCATGCGGCCCCTTGTTTTTCAATGTGATTTTCCAGTCGATTCAGGACAATCGCTTGAAAAAAGTCAAGCATTTCAGCTTTTAACTGGATTCCCGCATGCACGGGAATGACGGGAAATGAATGAAGCTGCGGTCAAAATGGCAGTTTATTGAAGATGCGCGGTATAATCCGGTGCCAAAGAAAAGCCCCCCATGAACTTTCGCCGCATCATCTGGTGGGGTTACCGGCACATGGGGGGCGTCCTCTTTTTGCCCGGCGTCATACAAATCAGCACCGGGGCGGGATGTTGTCCGTATTGAAAATGGTGGGATACGCTTCGCATTCGTGCCATATGGTGGCACCGCATTGACACAACCTGTGGATTCATCCGAACCTTTTGTGTCACGAAGCTTCACCCACCCTACATCCATCTGAATTTATTAAAAAATCGTATGGTGGGATGCGCTTCGTATTCGTGCCATAGGGTGGTCCAAAATTTACATAACCTGTTGATTCAACTGAAGATTTTGAGTCTCGAAGCTTCATCCACCCTACATCCATCTGAATTTATTAAAAAATCGTAGGGTGGGTGGAGCGAGGCGAGGCCGCCAGGCCGAGATTCGCGCATCCCACCAAAACGACAGAATTCCTTTTAAAAATGGTGGGATACGCTTTGCACTCATTTCATATGGACATATCATGTTTGCGCAACATGCAAATTCAACCGAACCTTTTGCGTCGCGAAGCTTCGCCCACCCTACGATTTCTGAAATATTTACGAAAGATTATACGTTATCTCACGGGCGTATCGCTCGATCCCTTCATGGTAATATCAACCCGTGCATTGCCATTGTTGGGAATCGACCGCCTGCCGATGCTGTTGCCATTCACAAATACTTCCACGCTCTTGCCGCATGCACCGTCGCCAAGCTCCAGGTTATAATACCCATCTCTGGGATAGGCTGTGTTGCTGTTCCAGCTTGTGCTGACCCTGACCGTGCCGTCGACCTTGGAACCATCGGTACGCGTGGCCGTGCCTTCAATCCCGCAGGCAAAGGAAATGCCCGGCAAAACCGCAAGACCCACAAAAAGAACAATACTGACAAAGACAAAACGAACGGGGTGTTTCATGACGCTCTCCTTCTGTTTGGGTGTTATGAATGATCCACGGTTCCCGAAAGTTATGGACCACGGGAAGTCTGAATCGGTAAATCAATTGCAACATTCAGGCGGCGGGACGACGATGCAAAAGGGCCGACGCACCACAAAGCGTGGGCTTCGGCAAACCACACAGCAACAGCGCGTCTTTTAAAAAAGGCGCGCTATGTGACGGAGCTGAAGAGAGAGCAAAACTGATGCCGAGATATATCGGCCCATAATTCGGGTTGGATAGAACGTTGGCATCCGGCTTTTACCCCGTTCCTGTACACTTCTCTTTTCTTGAAATAGTATACGCTGACAAGAAAAACAGAGTCTGACTGCAAAGTTTAAAATATGATGGATTCGCTGTGGGTAGCCCAATGTTGGGTCGATGTCAAGGCGGACACAATCCGTGGATGAAACGCCTCCATGCCCCTTATTGAGGATTGCGCGAGATTGCCTTTGGGGCGGGATTCTGCCATATTTTCCCCAAAAACAGGAAAGGATAATTTATGAGATCGGCTGCATGGCTGTTTTGTGGGTTAGGTATGACGTTTACGCCCGCCGGTGCTTTCGCGGCGGGAAACCGTTTTCTGCCGTTGCAGGGGGCCGTTAATGTCAGGGATCTGGGCGGGTATCGGGCTGTTGGCAAAAAAACCGTGAAATGGGGAACGGTGTATCGCGCCGGTGACCTCAACCAGCTCACACCCAAGGATGTGGCCTGGCTGGAAAGCCTGGGCACCCCCCGGACGGTTGTGGATTTTCGTTCTCAACAGGAAAAGGCGATGGCGCCCCATCGGCTTCCGAAAACCGTACAAAAAATCGTGGAACCAATGATTGATCCGGGGGATATTCTGAGCTTTAAAAATTTTGACGGCCATTCATCCGATGACGTAATGGTGGAGCTCAACCGCGTTCTGGTCCATTCCGCCCAACCCCAATACCGGATTTTGGTCAATACCTTGGCCAATCCCGACAATCTTCCCCTGCTGTTCAACTGCTCGGCGGGAAAGGACCGCACCGGTCTGGGCGCGGTTTTTTTTCTGGCTGCCCTTGGGGTGGACCGGGAAACCATTGTCCAGGATTATCTGCTGTCTGCTGACGCGGTAAAGGACCGGTATGCCGCAGAAGTCGCGGAAAAACCGGAAACCGCGCCCCTTTATACGGTCCGGCGGGAGTATCTTGAAGCTGCATTTGATGAAATCGATACCCGATACCACGGAATGGAGGCCTACCTGACCCGGCAACTGGGGGTTGATCTTGAACAGATGCGAACGCTTTATACCGAGTGATGGGGCTGTTTTGTTGCGGCCGCATCAATCAGAAAAATGAACCTGTTTGAGGGAGAAGGCACACATGCCCCCAGATATTCCGGTTACCATTGTCACCAGCTATCTTCCCGGCGCAATCGGGCGCATTGCCGAACTGCACGGCACCTATTATGCCGCCCACTGGAATTTCGGGGCTTTTTTTGAAGCCAAAGTGGCCACAGAGTTTTCAGCATTTATCCGGGATTACCAACCGGACCGGGATGGGCTGTGGCTGACCGTGGCAGGGGGCCGAGTGGAAGGGGGAATTGTCATTGACGGGGCCCGTGCAGCGGACGAGGGGGCTCACCTGCGGTGGTTCATTGCTTCAGACCCGCTTCGCGGAAAGGGAACCGGAAAACAGCTTTTGCAAAAGGCCATGAAGTTTTGCCAGGAAAAAGGGTTTCCCTCGGTTTACCTGTGGACATTTGAAGGCCTCCACGCGGCCCGGCATCTGTACGAAAGTGTGGGTTTTGAAATGACCTGTCAAAGGCGGGGTGTCCAGTGGGGAACGTGTGTGAACGAGCAGCGGTTTGAGTGGCGGCCTCAGTTCAAAGAATCCGGCCTGATCCGGGAGTAGACATCTGCATCAAGATCTGATTGCTGGCCGGCAATGAGCCGGTGATATCCCACTGCCGCGATCATGGCGGCATTATCCCCGCACAAATCAATGGCCGGAATATGAACGACAAGGCCTAGCTGTTCTGCTTCTTGGGCCACGGCCCGGCGCAGTCCCTGATTGGCCGCCACACCCCCCACCACAGCCAGATGCTTGCAGCCGGTGGAAAGGGCTGCATGGATGATTTTATGAACCAGCACATCCACCACAGCAGCCTGAAACCCGGCGGCAATGTCTTTTTTGTCATCATCCGACGGCAAGGGGTGGATCTGAAGATGGCGCATCACTGCGGATTTGATGCCGCTGAAGGAAAAATCGAACTTGTCCTTATCCAGAAACGGACGGGGAAAAGAAATTTTTTTCGGATTTCCGCAAAGCGCCATCTGGTCAATGATCACGCCGCCCGGATATCCCAAGCCCAGCATTTTTGCCACCTTGTCATAGGCTTCGCCCGCCGCATCATCCCGTGTCTGCCCCATCAGGGTAATGTCCAGGGGACCTTTCACATGGTAGATGCTGGTGTGGCCGCCGGAGACCAGGAGGGCTGCAAAAGGAAAAGGCGGCGGGTTGTCTCCGAGGAAAACAGAGTGAAGATGGCCTTCCAGATGATCCACGCCGACCCATGGAATGCCGTGGCCCAGGGCAAATCCCTTGGCAAATGAAAACCCCACCAGAAGGGAGCCGATGAGCCCGGGGCCTTGGGTGACGGCCACGCCATGGATATTTTCAGGCGAAATTCCCGCATTCGTGATGGCTTCCTGAACCACTGGTACAATGGCTTCCATGTGTTTTCGGGAAGCCAGTTCCGGAACCACGCCGCCGTAAGGATGGTGAACCGCCACCTGGGAGGCCACCACCGTGGACCGTACATCCTTTCCGTCACACACAACGGCGGCGGCGGTTTCATCGCAGGAAGACTCAATACCCAGAATGATCATCTGTTTCCTTAAATAAAAAATGAGGCTGTGGGGCCGGCGGGTTGCGGCGCCTGGCTGAGCATGATGAAGGATTCAGCGTTTCGATGGGGGCCTGTTTTTGACGACTGTCCCGGGTCGCCGGATGCCTGTGGTTCAGGATTTGCAGACTGGATGACGTTTCTGTCCCTTGGCGATCCATTGGAGAACATTTCTGGCAAATTCGATGAGTTTTTTCAGCATCAGGACAGTCGGCGGTAACGATGGCGCTTTAAATGAAGTTCACACGGGAAGTGGTGCTTTTCCGAAGCTGGGTGACTTCGCCGATCACCCATGCCTTTTCGCCGGTGCCGGAAAGCCGGTTGAGCACATCCTGAGTATTTTCTTCCGGCACCACGGCCACCAGACCAATGCCGTTGTTAAATGTCCGCATCATTTCCGTTTCATCCACATTGCCGGCAGTCTGAAGAAAGGAAAAAATCGGCGGTTTTTCCCAGGATCCCCGCCGGATGACAATGCCGCAGACCTGGGGGATGATCCGGACAATATTGTTCATGATGCCGCCGCCGGTAATGTGGGCCAGTCCCTGAATGGGAAGATGCCGGACCAGATGCTGGATGGTATCGGCATAAATCCGGGTGGGCGTGATGAGTTCTTCTCCCAGAAGCTTTCCCAGTTCCGGAACATGACTGTCCACAGTCAGTCCCAGAACATCAAAACAGATCTTGCGAACCAGGGAAAACCCATTGCTGTGCAGCCCGCTGGAGGCAATGCCGATGAGCTGGTTTCCCGGACGAATCTCCGAGCCGTCGACAATTTTGGCATTATCCACAATGCCCACGGCAAAACCGGCCAGATCATATTCGTTATCTTTATAAAATCCCGGCATCTCAGCGGTTTCACCCCCGATCAGGGCGCATTCCGCCTGAATGCAGCCGTCACTGATGCCTTTGATGATCTGGGTAATGGTTGTTTCTTTCAGTTTTCCGGTGGCAAGATAGTCCAGAAAAAAAAGAGGTTTTGCGCCTTGCACAACAATATCGTTCACGCACATGGCCACAAGGTCGATACCAACGGTATCATGGCGATCCATGAGAAAGGCAATTTTGAGCTTGGTGCCCACGCCGTCCGTGGAGCTGACCAGTACCGGGCTTTCCATGTGGGCGGTGTTAAGTGAAAACAGACCGCCGAACCCGCCGATTTCACCCATCACCCCGCTCCTGCGGGTTTTTTTGGCCAGCTGTTTAATGGTCTCCACGAGGCTGTCCGCCTTGTCAATATCGACTCCAGCGTCCGCATAAGTGAGGGATTGTGTCATGGATCAAAACTCCTAAACGGTTGTCCGGATAGCTCGTAAATAGTGCAGAATTAAACTGATTCCGGCTAAAAGTCAAATTCATTTCCAAAAGCAGGTTTGTATCAAAAAAACGAAACAGCGAGACAGTTCAGGATGAAAACGACGTTTTCCGGACGCCTTTCCACTGGACGCCAGAACCCAAGATCCAGAACCCAGGATATGGGTGAAACATCCGCCGGGGATGGTGCAGTCCCCAAAACCGTGTTGCGGGCAGACTGACATTCGATGCTCCCGCAAGAAACCGGAAGCGCAGTAAAAAGGCCCGATTATCATTCAGATAACCGGGCCCGATGGGGCAACGTTGATACAGCAGGTGGCGCGCCCGGCAAGGATCGAACTTGCGACTCCCAGCTCCGGAGGCTGGTGCTCTATCCACTGAGCTACGGGCGCTTTTTTTAAAAAAGCAAAATTAGAGGATTGGGGCCTTCAAGTCAAGGCTGTTTTTAGGGAAACAGGAAATTTCAGATGGGATAAAGACAGTCCCCTGTTTTTTCCAGTTCAGCCTTGGCTTCTCCCACCACATACAGTGACCCAGCCACGCAGATCACGTCTTCCGGACCGGATGTGGCCATGGCATGGCGCACCGCCTCGCCCACATCCTCAATCCGTTCAATGCGGGAAACAACGGATTTGGCCACGGTTTCCAGAGTCTCGACCGGCAGTGAGCGGTCGATTTTGGCCTTTGTGATAATGAGCCGCTCACAGGGCCCCAGCATTTCCTTTAAAATCGCCGCATAGGGTTTGTCGTCCAGAATACCGGCCACCAGCGTGATGTGCCGCCCGGCCAGGTCATCATTTAAAAACCGTCCCAGCCGCTTGGCGGCCATGAGGTTGTGGGCGCCGTCCAGAATGACCAGGGGCTTTTCGCACACCACTTCAAGTCTGCCGGGCCAATGGTTCTGGGCCAGTCCGTATTGAAGATGGTCTTTGAGCAGATTGGAATTTTGCCGCATGATGAGTTCACCGGCTGCCATCACCAGGGCGGCATTGTCCACCTGGTGATGGCCCATGAGACCGGGTTCAAGTCCGTTCCAGGTATGATCCATGCCCTTGTAGGAAAAACGGCCGTTCTTCAGGCGGCGGACCCTGAAATCCCGCCCCATCAGATAAAGGGGCGCATTCTTTTCGGTTGCCACGGTTTCGATGACCGATCGGGCGGATTTTTGCGTCACGCCCGTCACCACCGGAACCCCGGGCTTGATAATGCCGGCTTTTTCTCCGGTAATGGCTGCAATGGTATTTCCCAGATAGGTTTTATGCTCAAGGGAAATATTGGTGATCAGGCTCACCGCCGGCGTGACCACATTGGTGGCATCCATCCGGCCGCCCATACCGGTCTCGATAATGGCCCAGTCCACCTGGTGCCGGCCAAAGGTATAAAACGCCATGGCCGTGGAAAACTCAAAAAAAGTGGGTTCCCGGTCACCTGCGGGAACAGACCGGACCGCTTCCCAGGCCTCAACCACCGCTTCGTCGGAAATCGGTGTGCCGTCCACATTGATTCTTTCATTAAAGCGGATCAAATGGGGAGAGGTGTAAAGCCCCACCCGGTATCCAGCTTTCCGCAAAATGGTGGCAAGCGCCGATGCTACTGATCCTTTGCCGTTGGTCCCGGCAATATGAATGGATGAAAATGTGTGATGGGGGTTTCCAATGCCCTCCAGAATCCTGCGGGTTGTGGACAGCCCCAGAACAATACCGAATCGTCGCATGCGGTACATGGCGTCCAGGCATTCGGTATAAGCATAGGAAGACATAATGGGAACTCCTCAAAATGAAAACCCGGCGAAGAAAACGCTCCGCCGGGTTGTATGGGACTGTAAACAGGGGGGGTTAGCGGTATCTCCGGCTTCTGGAAGCGGCGATCCGCTGTCTTCGAAGCGCTTCACGTTCTTTGCGACGGCGATACTCGCTGGGTTTTTCATAATTCTTTTTCAGCTTCAGCCGTTTGAACAGGCCATCGTTCTGAATTTTTTTCTTCAGAATGCGCATGGCTTTTTCAAGATCATTATCAAAGACTTTGACTTCAATCGCTTTCAAATCCCACCAACCCCCTTTTTTCCCGTCAGGTCAAACCGGCCAAGACCTGGGCAGCCAATTCGCCATTGTGGTTATTTTTCAGAATCTGGCCTTATACTAAACAAAATTTTGAATTTCAATAGATACTCCCATTTTTTTTCGATATTTTCATCCGCCTCCCGATAGCCGAACGCATACCGGATTGCAGGGCGCCCTGATGCCCATCAAATCACCGGCAGGCGGTTTCAACAGCTGCATCGGAAAATGACCGGATTTCCCATAAGGCCCGGGTCGATGCATCCATCAGTTCCATGGCAAGGGCTGCACCGGTTCCTTCGCCCAAGCGAAACTGAAGATCCAGGAGCGGCTCAATTCCAAGCCAGTCGTGCATAAAGGCATGGCCCACTTCAACGCTGCGATGGCTGGCAAACAGATAGGGTTTGGCTGCCGGTGCCAACGCACAGGCAATGAGCGCGCCGGCAGTGGCGATCAGACCGTCGCACACCACCGGAATGCCGGCCATGGCAGCGCCCAATACCAGTCCGGCCAGACCGCCGATTTCAAACCCGCCCACCTTGGACAACACCCCAATGGGATCTTTGGGGTCAGGGCGGTGAAGGGAAAGGGCGTTTTCAATGACCCGGATTTTGTTGGCAAGGGCCTTGTCATCCAGACCGGTTCCGCGTCCGGTGACGCGCTGAACCGGAAGACCGGAAAAAACAGCAATAATGGCGGATGAGGGTGTTGTGTTGCCAATGCCCATATCCCCGGTTCCCAGAATATCCACCGGCCCCTCGGAAACCAGTTCATCCACGATCTCGATGCCTGCCATAATGCTTTGCTCAGCCTGATCCCGTGACATGGCCGGCATCCGGCAAAAATTGGCAGTGCCTTTGGCCACTTTTTTGTGAAACATGGGAAGGGCCGGATCAAAGTCAAAATTTACGCCCAGATCCGCGACTTTGACACTGGCACCGGCATGCCGGGCCAGCACATTGATGGAGGCGCCGCCCTCAACAATATTCATTACCATCTGGGGGGTGACGGCCTGGGGATACAGACTGACCCCTTCTTCCACAACCCCATGATCCCCCGCGCAGGTGATAATGACCTTGTGGTTGAGCCGGACATCAAGGGTCCCGGCAATAGCGGCCAGGCGGGCGGAAACGGTTTCCAGAAGTCCCAAACTGCCTGCGGGACGGGCCTGGGCGGCAAGGCGCTGGCAGGCCTGGGTGTACAGGTCGGCACTGGGCGGCAAAATAGCGGCAATGCGATTTTCAATTTCTTTTTTCATGGGTACCTTTCCAAAAAATTCCGGTCCTGCGGGCATTTTTCAGGAGCCTGAACCCTTTTTCCGGTTTTCCATACAAAAATACCCCGGACCGAAAAGCGTTTCAGTCTGGGGTGCGCCACCACCACCGGACATATCTTGGTAAACGGCAGGTCTTCTGACTTGGCGGATCCATCAAAAATGACGGATTGTTGCCCCTTCCCATATCGTTTCGTCAGATCATGGACGATACAGTGGTTTCGGCAACACCATACCCGAGTTCATCGGGCCCGCTCACAGCGCCGGGCGCGTTCCGGCTTTTTACCGGATTCCCTATTCTCCTCCTTTTAAATCCAAGGAGGCACCGCTTACCTATCTTCAAAT
Organism: Desulfosarcina sp. OttesenSCG-928-A07; assembly: GCA_030267325.1. Classification (GTDB taxonomy): domain Bacteria; phylum Desulfobacterota; class Desulfobacteria; order Desulfobacterales; family Desulfosarcinaceae; genus Desulfosarcina. The sequence goes on from JAJDJS010000001.1 coordinate 70,691, forward strand.
TGGCATGAGCTATAAACGATGGTGCCATCAGCGTCAATGGGTTTAAATCATGTCGTCAACAGACTGAAAGGATGGTATACGGCTGTCCATGAAAATCGAAATCGCCAAAACCGCCGGATTCTGCATGGGGGTTCGCCGGGCCGTGGAATTGGCCCTGGCATCTCCCGGAAAATATGCGCTTCCCATTTTTACCTATGGTCCGTTGATCCACAACCCCCAGGTGCTGTCTCTGTTTGTGGAAAAAGGCATCACCATTTTGAATGAAATCCCGGAAAAAGGGGAGGGGACTGTGCTGATTCGGGCCCATGGGGTGCCGCCGGCTGACAAACAAAAGCTTGCCGATGCCGGTTTTACCGTGGTGGACGCCACCTGCCCAAGGGTGATCCGGGTGCAGACCATTATCCGCACCCATGCCCGGAAAGGATTTTCCACCATTATTGTGGGGGACCAGGATCACCCCGAAGTGGTGGGACTCATGGGATATGCCGGAACATCCGGTTACGGGGTCAGCACGCTTTCCGAGCTTGAGGCCCTTGCGTCATTTGACCGCGCCATTATCGTGGCCCAGACGACCCAGAACCTGCAATTTTATGAACAGGTAAAAGCGTGGGCTGCCAGACAGCATCCCCATTACCGAACGTTTGACACCATCTGTGATTCCACGGAAAGACGCCAATCTGAAATTCAGCGGCTTGCAAAAGAGGTGGACGCCCTGATTGTGGTCGGCGGCCGCCAGAGCGGAAACACCCGGCGTCTGGCAGAAATTGCTGCGGAAACCGGAAAACCCGCATTTCATGTGGAAACCGAAGCAGACCTGGTCCACTGTCCCCTGGGCCTGTTCCGGACCATCGGCATCACGGCCGGTGCTTCCACCCCCAACTGGATTATCAAGCGGGTCTGCCGGAAGGTCGAATGGCTGTCCGTGAGCCGAAAGAACGATTTTCCAGGGCTGATTTCCCGGTCTTTGCAGTCCCTGATGCTGTCCAATATTTACCTTGCCATGGGTGCGGGATGCCTGACCTTTGCCTGCTCACGGCTCCTGGGCACTCAGGCGGTGGCCGCTCCGGTGATGATGGCCATGCTGTATCTTTTTTCCATGCACCTTTTAAACCACCTCACCGGAACCGCCGAAGACAAATACAATGATCCTGAGCGGGCCAGATTTTATGAAACCCACCGGATTGGACTGTCTGTGCTGGCTGCTGCGGCCGGTACCGGTGGTATTGCGGTTTCCGCAACCTTAGGTGTATCTGCCTTTGTCATCCTGCTCATCATGAGTCTTCTGGGCCTTTCCTATTCCCTCTATCTGATTCCGCCGGGGAAGGGATTTAAATTCCGGCGGATAAAAGATATTCCCGGTTCAAAAACCATTCTGATTGCCCTGGCCTGGGGCGTGGTGACGGTGCTTTTGCCTGCCATGTCGGATATGAGGCGGTTTTCTTCCCTGATACCCGGTGTTTTGGTTGTTTTTCCCTGGGTGACGGCGCTGGTTTTTTCAAGAACCGCACTTTTTGATCTTCTGGATGTTCAGGGAGACCGGATTGTGGGAAAGGAGACGCTTCCCACCCTTCTGGGCGACCGCCGCACCCTTGTTTTGCTCAAGGGAATTCTTGCTGCATGTACCGTTCTCATCGCACTTTCCGCCGCAGTGGGGCTTACCTCAACACTGGGATTTTTGCTGACCCTGTGCCCGGCCATGATGCTGGTTCTGGTCATGATCCATGAACAGGGAGAACTGTTGCCGGGAATGCGGTTTGAAGTGCTGGTGGAAAGCATTTTTCCCCTTTCCGGTGTGTTGGCATGGATATGGATGCTGTTTTGATGCGTCATTTTCTGTTTTTCAAAATAAAAACCCGGTTCCGGTCTTTTTATTCGGCTTCGCAATTGTTTCTTCTCATCCTTCCCCTATGGCTCTTTTCCGCCTGTGCGGTTCACCCCGAACCTGAGGCGCCCTTTGTCCTGACCCTTTTGCACACCAATGATGTTCACGGGGAATACAGCGGGCTGGACATCCATGGCCAAAGTTGTGAGGCCGCAATCTGTGAAGGGGGTGTTGGCGGCAGCATCCGTCTGGACCAGGCGGTTGCCGCGTTGCGCCGGGATTTTCCCGTCTCGCTCTTGCTGGACGCCGGTGATCAGTTCCAGGGGACATTTTTTTTCACCCTGCACCGGGAAACCATTGTGGCGGACATCATGAACACGCTGGAATATGATGCCATGGTGCCGGGAAATCACGAGTTTGACGATGGATGCGATCCCTTTTTCAACCTTTTCCGGAATTTACGGACGCCGGTGGTGGCGGCCAATCTGTCCCTTTCCGGTGATGCAAACATGAGCAAGGGGATGGGTCCCTGGGTTATTGTGACAAAAGCAAATCGCCGGGTGGGCATTATCGGGCTGGTCCATCCGGATACGCCGGAAGTCGCCTCTCCCTGTGTGGAAGCAACATTTTCCGATCCAGCCGCAGCACTTCGGCGGTCGGTGGCTGAACTGACTGATCAGGGCGTGAATATCATCATCGTCCTGAGCCACATAGGGCTGGATGCGGACCTTTCCCTTGCCAGTGATGTGGCGGGCGTGGACGTTATTGTGGGCGGCCATTCCCACTTGCTCCTGTCCAATGAAGACCCGAATGCGGTGGGGCCGTATCCTCTGGTTGTGTCATCTCCCGGCCGGGAACCGGTGCTGGTGGTGACCGCGGGCTCCCGACTGATGCGACTGGGCCGGCTGGATGTGGAATTTGACCCAAACGGTCGGGCGACCTGCTGGCAGGGAGAACCGATTTTTCTGGATGACAAGGCCCTTACCGCCATTAACGCGCCGCTATCGGATTCATCGCTGGTACGGAAAATGACAGCATATGCAGCGCCTATCCAGTCTTTAAAGCAAACCCCCATTGGCCGGATCATCCGGGAAAATCCGGATGATCGTGTCATGGAACGGGCCCGGACCTGCCGGCGTCAGGAGTGCCTGACCGGAAACATTTTGGCGGACGCGCTCCTGGATTTCCTCAAGCCGGAGGTTCAGGCGGTCCTGATCAATGGGGGCGGCGTGCGGGGGGTATTTCCCAACGAAACAGTGACCGAACTGGATCTTTTTTCTGTGGTGCCCTTTGACAACACGGTGGTGACGGCAAAAATGCCCGGTCATGTGGTTCTGGCCATGCTGGAACACGGTCTTTCCGGTTATGAAAACACAAAGGGGCGATTTTTGCTGCCCGCAGGATTGCGATACACTTTTGACGCGGGGTTGCCGGCAGGAAAACGGCTGATCAGCGCAACCATCCAGGATGAAAACGGAAAGTGGTATCCGGTTGAGCCGGATCGGGTGTATGCCATCGGTACCCTGTCTTATCTCGCGGAAGGGGGGGACGGGTACAGTCTGCTGACGAAGTTGAACTGGAATGATACGGGCGTTCTGGTGCGTGATGGCGTGAAAGCCTGTTTCCTTCGAAACTTCCCGCTTTTTCCCCGTATTGACGGCCGGATCAGAGAGGTCGGGGCTGGTTTGATAAAGGATCAGCCTGTTCGGTATCAGGCTTTTCCCAGATAACAGCCCTCATAATCCAGGGTGGAAAGAACAGGCCGCGGATTGCGGAATTCCGCATGGGTGGCCTGGCCGATGAAAAGCGTATGATTTCCAGGTGACAGGTTCTGGATGATCCGGCATTCCACAACCCCCATGCAGTCGGCCAGAATCGGGCAGCCGTTTTTTCCGTCCGTCCAGTTGAGCCCCTCAAATTTTTTCCGGGGATCAGGCCCTTTAAACCGGATCAAAAGGTCTTTCTGGCTTTGATCCACCAGATGCAGGGCAAATACGCTGCTTTTAAGCATCAGGCGGTGGGAATACCGGTTGGGATGTACCGCCGCCATGAACAGGGGCGGATCAAAGGAAACCTGGCTCACCCAGGACGCGATCATGCCGTTGATGGCGTCTTCAAACCGTGTGGTGAGCACATAGATGCCGTAGGTCAGATGGCGCATGTTTTCCAGAAGGGCGTTTTCCATGGAAATCTCCAAGATTTCGGCTGCCGGAAAAAACCGGCCATTGTACCGGTGAAACCCGGCGACAATGACCGGCGTGAAAAACAGAGCGGAAAAGTGGAATTACGCCATCTTGTGCTGTTTGACCCAGTCTGAAAAGTTTTCCAGAAATCCCCGCAGGAATTTTTCCGTGCTCTCGGAGGCAATCTTTTCGGATGCGTCAAAAAAATCCTTTGAATAGGTGAGATAAACTTCGGGCTGGCCCATCAGAACCATTCCCAGCATCACCGCCACAGGCCGAAGATGGGACTGCATGGCTGCAGTTCCCACGCTGCTGAGGCCCATGCCGCAGATGGCCGCGGGCTTTCCGGCCCAGGCGTTGTGTCCGGGCGGGCGACTGGCCCAGTCAATGGCGTTTTTCGTCACAGCCGGAATGGAGCGGTTATATTCCGGCGACACGATCAGCACCCCGTCAGCCGCTGCCACCGTTGCTTTCATCTGGGTGACGCTTTCCGGAAACGCGGAGGCTTCCAGATCCTGGTTGAACAGGGGGACATCGTCCAGGTTCACCCTGTCAAAACTGAACAGATCGCTCCCGATACGGGAAAGATTGTCGGCCAGCATTCGATTCATGGATTTTTTGCGCAAACTTCCCACTACTACAGCCAGTTTAAACATCAGTGCACCTCCACATGAGTTTGAATGTTGGATCAGTATCTGTTGGGCTTTTGCTGCCTGTTTCGGGACGAGAAAACAGTTTGTTATCCTACCAGGAAGATGAAAATATCAAAAGCAATTTCATCAGAAGAAAAGAAAAGGCGAGCCGGAATCCGGAGCTTCCGGATCCCACGCATCCCCTATTGACAGGATGCGGCATTGTTCCTTAATATCGCAAAAATATTTGAATACACGGCCAAAACAGGGTTGGGTGGCCCAAAAACGAGAGATGACAGAAAACAGGAGATGGAATGGGAAAAAAAAGCGGAATTTCACTTTTTATGATGCTGGCACTGGTGGTCGGCATGGTGTTTTTATGGAATGATATTGCCGATGCCCGGCGAATGGGAGGCGGCAGATCCTTTGGCAGCCGGCCGACCTATAATCGCAGTGCGCCGAAAACACCTGCTTCTCCGTCAAAAGCCAATCCTGCCCAGCCCGGAGGCCCTGTATCACCTGCCTCGCCCATGGGAAGAGGGCTTGGCGGTATGATGGGCGGGCTTCTGATGGGCGGACTGATCGGATCCCTGCTGTTTGGTGGGGGCCAGGGTTTCGGGGGCCCCGGACTTCTGGATATTCTGCTGATCGGCGGCGGTCTGTTTCTGCTTTTAAGGTATCTGAGATCCCGCAAAATGGCTGCTGCTTCGGGAAACAGCGCCATGACCTTTGACCCGGCGCCGGGCGGATGGGGTGCCGGAAATTATGTTCCATCCGGAGCATCCGCCTCACCCGCCGTATCCTGGCCGCCGGGGTTTGATCCTGAAGAATTTTTAAAAGGTGCAACCACCATTTATACCCGGCTGCAAACATCCTGGGATAAACGGGATATTGAGGATATCCGGATGTTTACCTCTCCCGAGGTGTTCGCTGAAATCCAGCGCCAGGCCAAGGAAGACCCAACGCCGGGAAAAACCGAACTGCTCATGATAAACCCCAGCATTGTTGAAGCCCGGGATGTCGGCAACCAGACCGTTGTTTCTGTCCGCTATGATGTAACCTTGAGGGAAGACACCGATACAGTGGCCAAACAAGTACTGGAGCTGTGGCACTTCAGCCGGGATCGGAACAATCCGAACGATTTCTGGATGTTGGAAGGAATTCAGCAGATGGAATAGCCTGGAATTTCAGGCTATACTGCGCACCGCCAATAAGTTGCGGTTTTCAGCTGTTGAAAAGTAGGGGCGTGATTCATCGCGCCCTGTCTGAAAAAATAAATTTAATGACGTTTCTGAGTATATCATCAGATCCGGGTTTTCCGGGTTGCGTTTTTCCTTATTACCCGTCCAACCGCTTTTGTGTTGGGCGGGTTTTTTAATTCCGGAAAACAGACATATCCTGTGGTAACAGAAACTATCGGCAGGGAGAGCCGCGTGTTCTTTGGCCAATGGGAAAAATGGGGGAGGGTGCCGGGCTGGAACCTGTTTCGATTTGCCCCGGATCAGGTTAGGATCTGATCCGGGGCAAAAAGCGTATTTTCGTTATTGTTTCACACCTTCTTTGATTTCTTTTTTAAGATCTTTTCCCTTTTGCTCGATGTCTTTTTTATCCTTCCGGATATCGCCTTTGACCTGATTCTGTTTTTTGTCAGCAGCGTCTTTTTTGTCTCGGATTTGCTGTTTCAATCCCTCTTCTTTTTCTTTTATTTGATCACGTGCCGCATCCCGGTCCTTTTTGAGTTCACCTTTCAGGGTTTCTCCGGGCCGGGGCATATCTTTGCCCTTGTCTCCGGAATCCTGGGCTGAAACAGCCATGGGAAGACACAAAAATGCAGTGATCATCATGGATATAACGATTTTTTTCTTCATTGGGGCCTCCTGATTGAATGAATGGATCGGTTTGTTGGATCAATGGGGCGAAGAAAACAACAGCCTCCAGAGTTGATCCGCCTGAGAAAGGTTCTGAAACGGTCTGCGAAAGAACGCGTGTGGATGAACCCACAACTTTCGCATCATAGAGAACCCCCCTGAAATCGTCAAGCAGGAGGAAAAGTCGGCTTTCACTTCTTGGATGACAAACATGGAAATCTCCCGGACAAGTCATTTCGGGCATCCAGAAGAGGATGCCTTTTCCAGTGAAAAAGCATGACATTGACAATTCAAATGGCCCGGCCTAAATTGCGGATCGCATCTTTTACTGCACATCTCACTGTGAGGATACCATGGCACTGAAGTGGTTCAAAAAAAAGAAAAACACCAAACCCGCGGATGTATCGGTCCAGACAGAGGACGCGACCGAAAAAATGGCTGCGTTACCGGTGTCTGAATCCGAACCCGCGTCCCATCATGAAGACGGAGAAACCGTTCCGCCTTCTGAAGATTCCCGGACCGATCCCATACCGGCTGATTTCGGGTCTTTGAATGCTGACGCAGCTTTTTCCCCGGCTGTGGAAAAAGATCGGGCCACCCTGTTTTCGCGCCTTAAATCCGGACTTTCCAAAACACGCCAGATTCTGACCACTGACATTGACGAATTGTTTTTGGGTAAAAAACTCGTTGATGACGACATGCTGGAAGTTTTGGAGGAACGCCTGATCACTGCGGATATGGGCGTTCAGACCACCCTGGCCATCATGGACAAATTATCTGGAAAACGGTCTCGGATTGCGGACGCAAACGCACTGAAGGACGCGCTGAAGGCCGAAATTCTGACCTGTTTTGAAAACCTTCCGGAATTGTCCGCATCAGATAAAACAAAGCCCCATGTGGTGATGGTGGTGGGTGTCAACGGCGTGGGCAAAACGACCACCATCGGAAAGCTGGCGGCCCGTGAATCCCGGAACGGCAAAAAAGTTCTGATCGCCGCGGCCGACACCTTCCGGGCTGCTGCCATTGAGCAGATCAGCATCTGGGCAAAACGCGCCGGTGCTGACATTGTGCGCCACAAGGATAACGCGGATCCGGCGGCTGTGGCCTATGACGGCGTGGATGCCGCCATTTCCAGAGGCGCGGACATTGTTTTTGTGGATACTGCTGGCCGCCTGCACACCAAGGTCAACCTGATGGAAGAAATCCGGAAAATCCAGCGCACTTTGGCCAAACGTCTTTCAGGCGCCCCCCATGAAGTGCTGCTGGTGCTGGACGCCACCACCGGTCAGAATGCATTGGCCCAGGCCAAGATGTTTGACGAGGCGCTGGGCGTGACGGGAATCGCCCTGACCAAGCTGGACGGAACAGCCAAAGGGGGGATTGTGGTGAGTATCTGTGACACGTTGAAGATTCCCCTGAACTACATCGGCGTGGGCGAAGGTGTGGACGATCTTCAGCTTTTTGACGCAAACCGGTTTGTGGACGCGCTGTTTCAGGGATAGAAAACCCACTCAGACATAAAAAGAGGCTGTGATGAACGCTGCCATGAATACATTTTTAAAAACCTGGACCACCGGCACGCCCGGCATCAAACTGGTCTTTGAACACTTTCTGACCCTTTTCTCGAAAAATGGGGATGTGACCCTTGATTTCAAGGAACGGCCGGGTGTGAGTTATTCGCTTCGGGCCCGGCATATCAACCAAAAAAACCGGACCCTTTTTGTCCTGGTGGATGTGATTGATGACGACCCGGACAATCGCTGGCTTTCGGTTTGTTTTTACGAAGATATGATCACCGACCCTGAATCACGCGGGGATTTGGTACCCGGAGGTCTTCTGGGCGAAGATGGGTACTGTTTTGATATGGATGATCCGGGTTCCGCATCCTATATTGAGGCCCGCATCCGCCAAGCCATGGAAAGTGCCGGCAGGGGATAGCGGCTTTCCCTTCACGAGGCTGGGGACAGGCACAACATCTGGTAATAAATACGAATTCGGTCCACAAACGAGACGGCTTCCTGTCCACGGGCAAAACGATACTCCAGGGTCTCATAATATTTTTTCTCTTGAAGCAGGGGGAGCACCGAACGGACCGCTTCCCATTCATTCGGTGATTTTCCCATCCGACGGGCCAGAACCCTGGCGTCCTGGAGATGGCCAGGACCCATGTTGTAGGCAGAAAGGGCCATAAACGTCCGGTCTGGCTCGGGAACATCCGACCCTATCTGATCGTACAAAAGTGCCAGATAGCGGGCGCCGGCCATGATGGAACCTTTTGCATCCAGGCGGTTGTACAGTCCCATGTCTCCGGCCGTCTCCCGGGTCAGCATCATCATGCCGCGAACGCCGGTGTAACTGATCGCCCTGGGGTTCCAATGGGATTCCTGATAGGCTTGGGCAGCCAGAAGCCGCCAGTCCAAACCATGGGTCATCCCAGCGGCTTCAAAAAGGGGGCGGTATATGGGAAGCCGGTCCTTTATGCGACGTTTGTACCGCATCAGGTCAACATAATCAAAGAACTGCAAGTGATGCAGATAATGGTTTTTCAGATTCAGTATCAGGCTTTTTACATCATCCCGTTCAAACCAATCATCAATGATTTTTTTCAGGCGTTTGTTGCGCGGGCTGATGCCCCAGGCCAGCTGGCGCGGGGGCGCAACATCTAAGAGAACTTTCAGTTCCGGATAATTGTACCGGGTCATTAAAAACAAGGAAGAGTCCACCACCGCGATGGGAAGGGCGCGGGAGGACACCATCCGAAGCAGGGCCGCGTCATTATGTGCTGCCGGAACTTGCCAGTTGATTTCAGAAATACGGGACCGAAGGGTTTCAAGATCGTCAATTCGCGCGCTGCTGTCCGTCATCCACAGGGTGTAGGCGGAAAGATCCTTTTCCGTTTCAATGGCAATGCCGTTTCCCCGGTGTCCCACCACTTGGGAAGACACTTCCAGATACCCCGGCCCCATGGCCAGCATCCCGGCATAGCGGCTGCCAAAAGGGATCCCTGCGGCCAGAATATCGCCCTTGCCGGATTTGATGGCATCGACCATCTCCGTTTCTGTTTCCATGAGGCGGACCCGTAAAGGGATGCCGAGCTCACGGGCAAAGGCGGCAACCAGGTCATATTCAAACCCCACATACCCATAAGCGCCTTCAACATAACAGGCGCCGTTATGGCGGGTAATCAGAACCAGCTCACCACGGGCCTTCAACAAGGCCAGATCATCCCACATCAGATCAGATGACCCTGATATCAACAGTGCCCAGAATCCTAAAATTGCGAGCCAGTATGGCCGTTTTTTTATGTTCAGAATTCTTTGCGATAATATGTGTAAGGTTGCCTTCAATGGTTCCTCGGCATTGCGTACAGCCATTTGGTTTCATTATCACGGATCATGTCTCAGCAATGCTCGTATAGTCGGAAATTCGATAAGAATCAACCCGTTGCCTTTTCAGAACAAAGGTGTCTGTGTTTTTGAACACAAAACAGTTATGGGTGTAATAAAAAAAACATTTTTTGGGTTTCAGCAAGGATGCAGCCCGGCGCGCCGCAGCCTTCGGTTTTATCGCTTGAAAACCGTTTCCGTCCGCTTCACGGCCGTTTTCATCGCTCCCATCGGAACGAACGGTTTTGACGCCGGGCAGGACATCATGGCGAACTCCTGTTCACCGATGATAAAGTGGGCCTGCCGGATCGAGGGAAGTCCGTGGTCATCGGCGGCAAGTATAAATCGCTCATTTTGTGGAAACTCATGGGGGGAACGCTGCGTTTTTCCCAACTGCGGAAAGAAGTGCCCTGCGCAACGCCCAAAATGTTGACGCAGCAGCTCAGGGAACTGGAGGCCGATGGCCTGATCTCGCGGGAGGTTTTTCCGGTTATTCCGCCCAAAGTCGAATATTCGCTGACAAATTTCGGCAGAAGCATCGCTCCGGTGTTGGAGGCCATGTACGCATGGGGAACCGTTTATTTGAATGAACAGGGTCTTGAGGTGAATTGTTCAATGGAACCGCTGTCATTGTAGCGCTGTTTCAGGGCGTTTTGAAGTGGGATTTTTTCAACCTACCTCATAGCCGTGGATAGTGATTTTTTTGGATTCAAGCGACTGTCGTGATATTTTTTCATAACTCAATGTAATCATAAGGTAACCATGAAGGATGGATTTTTTGTTTGTTGCTTTTTCAAGCAAAATCGTAGCGTTTAAAAACTTTTTTATCCCAAAACAGCACTGCAATTTTCTGACCGGACAATGCTGGGGTTGACTCCATGTTTTATCGCATTATTATAAGCTTCTTAAAACTTTAATGAGTTAACTAAGTTTAAAAGGAACTTTTTATGGCAACTATTACTTTTTTCCCTGTTGGCAATGCCGACACTTCATTAATTTGCTTGGCTAACTCACAGTTAATACTTGTCGATTACGCAAATATGCGTGATGCCAATAACCAAAATGATAAACGCTGTGATTTGCCTCTCGAATTGAAAAATAAACTTGCCAAACATAAACAAGCAGACTTTCGCGTCGTCTGTTTCTCCCATTTGGATAACGACCATGTAAAAGGGATGGGAGACTTCTTTTGGCTTGAGCACGCTAAAAAATACCAAATCGACGGACGACCCAGGATTCAAGAACTATGGGTTCCGGCTGCGGCCATAACTGAGGAAGGCGCGGACGACGATGCTCGTATTGTCCGCCAAGAAGCCCGATATCGTCTTCGAGAAGGAAAAGGGGTCAAAGTGTTTTCGCGCCCTGAAGCCCTCAAAAGTTTCCTGGAAAAAGAAGACTTGACCATAGAAAAAAGGAAGGAATGCATCGTTGATGCAGGAACCATTGTTGATGGCTTTTCTTTGGATAAAGATGAACGTGTTGAGTTTTTTGCCCACTCTCCATTTGCGTGGCGAGTTGATGACCAAAAAATCGAAGATCGCAACCAAAACTCGATAGTATTTCAAGCGACTTTTATTGAAAGCGGCATCGAAACACGAGCTATTTTTGGTGGTGATGTTGACTCCGAAACCCTATCGGAAATAGTAAAAACAACGAAACGCCACAAAAATGAAATACGCCTCGCCTGGGACATTCTAAAGCTGTTCCATCATTGCTCTTACAAAGCAATAGACAGTGAAAGTTCAGACCCAGAAGCGCCACTTGTGCCTATTGAAGAAGTAAAGTGGCTTATTGAGACGCAGGGACAGACCGGCTGTGTGATTATCTCGCCAAGTGATGTACTCCCGGAAAAAAATAAAAAAGGCGATAACCCCCCGCATATCAGAGCTGCGAAATATTATAAAAAAATTATTGGTAACAAGGACGGGGAATTCAAGGTAACAATGGAGCACCCCACAAAAAGTTCACCAAAATTGATTGAAGTAAGTATTGATAGCCGGGGGGCAAGTGTCATCGCCACTATAGGCACTTCCATTGGTACTGCGACCAGTATTCCTACCAGGGCGGGCTAATATGCACCCGTGGTTTGCGTCATTATCTTCGATCTCGCCAGAAGAACTCATTCTCCCTCGTGCCCAGCAGTTTGCACGTTATGTTAATTTGCACGGAAATGACTCTGCGCAAGTGACTGGCATCATGCGGTTCCCTGCTAATGGCATGGAAATAATGATTATAGATATCAAAACGGGGTGCGGGCAGCACCCCGTTTATCCTCTAAAACGAACTGAGACTCTTGCAATTGTATTTTATCCACGTGATACTGCACCTTCGGTTTTGTCTACGCGCGAAGATTTCCCCGACACACCTCATCAGAACTGGGTTCCTGAAAACTGCCCCTTCAGTATTTGCATCGATGACCGTGCTTGGGAAGAGGCTTCGCTTACATATACCTCTGCAGAGCTACTCCAGCGAATTTTTTTATGGTTTACTAAAACCTCAAAAGGTGAACTACATGGTGCAGACCAGCCAGTCGATCCAAATTTTTTTACGAGTATATATGACTCATTGCTTTTGGAAAGCAACTTTTTTACTTCTACGCCAGAAGAAACCAACTTCAGATATCGCCTTGATCCTTGCGGGCCTTTAGAGTCTGCTCGTTTTTACACCCTCAAACGTATTGACCAAAATGAACCTCCTCATCCAGTAGATTTCTCTGCGGTAACGCTCAGTATTGCTCCCGAGGACATGACAAGGATACGAAAAGCCCCAAACAATCTTTCGTCCCTTAATCAAGTTATGCTTGAACGCAAGATAGACCTTGTCCATACCTTAAAAGAACATATTAGAGCATTAGACAGTTCTGCTTATGGTTCTTTTTTGATCCTCATTGTCAAAATTCCTATGCTCCACCCAAGAACACATGAAGTCAGTGGAACAAACATCATGGCTTTCCTTTCTCTCGAAACTATTGGTGAAGTTGGTAAAACACTGGGGATCCTGGACCGAGACCCCAGCAAACCGAACTCTTATGGAGCGCTTATTCAAGAGCAACCAATACTGCCAAATACACTTGAAACTATCTCATTTGCGCCTTGCCCTGTTCACCAGGATTTCGACCCCAGGCTAGCTGCACTTCTCGCAGGACGCCCTAACAATAATATCTTATCAACTCTACTAGTTGGCGCAGGAGCTGTGGGCTCTGGTGTGATAGAACCACTATTTCGTGAAGGCCGATTCAAATTGACTATTCTCGATGATGATATACTTCTACCCCACAATCTTGCACGACATACATTAAGCCGTAATAATGTGGGGAAATTCAAAGCAGAAAGCCTCGCAAAACATTTGCAAGCTATTATGCCCACCTTAGCACCTGACTACATTGTAATTAACATCTTAAAGATATCAGACGACCCTAAAGCCTTATCAGCTATAAAATCCTCAGAACTTATTTTGGACGCAACTGCTTCAGTACCGGCAAGTCGGTGTATTTGCGACCTTGACAGCAATGCTAGACGACTAAGCTTTTTTTACAATCCTTCTGGTACAGTAGCGGCTCTCCTTGTTGAGGATAAAGACCGAAAGATTGACCTGCGCTGTCTTGAGGCGCACATGTATTCAACAGTCTTACATAATGAAACAGTAAAAGATTTTTGGAATATTCCTGCTGTCATGACCTCCTATGCGGGTAGCTGTAGAGCACTTACCACTCGCTTAGCAGCCTCACAGGTCCAAATTCTATCTGGGCTTATAGCTAAAAAAATTGGGCAAGTGCTAAAACAAGCTGATGCTAAAATGATTTTTTGGGGCATCAATGAAGATGGCTCAGTAAATAAAATTGAAAGCATACCTGGAGAACCTCTGCCGGTAACCAACAACGGTGGCTGGCAGGTGCGCATCTTGCCGTATGTTGGACAGCAAATTATTAAAAAGCGAGAAGAAAAACTCCCGAACGAAACTGGAGGGTCCCTCCTCGGTATTATTGACATACCTAAAAAACGAGTTGAGGTGCTGGGGATTATTCCGCCACCAGAAGACAGCATAGAAAGCCCTGTGGGGTTCACCCGCGGCACAGCAGGTTTATACGATGTCGTCATGGCTGCCATAGCACGTTGTAACAATGAAATTCGCTACATTGGAGAGTGGCATTCACACCCAGAACATATGCGGAATGCTCCAAGCCCCACTGATATCGAGCAACTGACATTTTTAACATTTACTCTCGGAGAGGATGGCTACCCAGGGATTCAGATCATCGCTGGAGATGATGGCTTAAACGTGGTGATCGGACAAATGGATACTGGGGCCCGCTAATGCAATACTACTGCTCTGTTGGATCAAAAAGAAGGCTATTTATTTGCCTTGGCGACTTCGTAACCATGCCTATCGATCAAATCAAATTTCGCAGTGTGGTTTTATACTGTTCCGCATATAATATTTCTGGCTCATCGCTGTTTCGTGTGGGTAAATGGGGTTGCTTGCCTTTCCCCGGTAATGGTAAGTGATGGTTGCTGAACAGAGTTCAACATGCCTTCAACTGGCATCAGACCGGTTCTGTCTGCCGAAGCATTCGTCGGCATCTTGAAAAAACCGGTTTGAATTGCGATGGGTCTGAAACAATGCGCCCTCAGTTTCTTGAGTCAGAACGACAGCCCGCGTTTCTCTCGTCGTTGCTGGTTTCCCACCAACATGGAGCGCTTTCGGAAAAAAGGTAGGTACAAAAGAACGGGTTGCTGGAGAAAGGCAAGGCTACTCCACATTAAGAGGGCTGAAAGTTTTCCTCTCTTTCTTCTTCTTTTAAAACTATTTGAACTCGTTTTGCAATATAGTTAGTTTGTTTTATGTATGAAGCTAAAAAAATTGTGAATACAACAAGGCAAATCAATAAGACTTCAAAGTTATTGGCAATTGTTTCTTCAAATAAAAATATTTCATATAATTTTAAAATGACAAATGCTAAAAAAGTTGAAAGAATAGAACGGTATGTGTTGTTTACTTCACTCAATAGAGATATTTTTTTGTCATGCTTCTCTGCTTTGACATACATTTCATAGGGAGAAAATTTAATAAATTTAATTTTCTTTAGAGATGGCTCGATAACGATAGATCCTATTCTATTTAAAATCATCCCTGTAAAGTAAAGAAGAAATGAAGCTATTACTAAATTTGTATCTTCTTTAAGAGGGGTCGTTGAATAATGTTTCACAAGGTAAGAAAAAATAACGCCTGGAAGTAAATAATTAAATAAATTATATGAATTTATTTTGCTTAGAAGTTCTTCTGTCGCATTAGTCATGCTTCACCACGATGCTTTGCCATGATAGAGTCTGTTAGCAGTTTTATTCTTCTTGGTCGTTTGGATACGGCAATCCTGCCGCTGGTGAAGAATTTGGCCTTTCGGGTTTGTTATGACCCGCCAGCCACCATCCGCTCTCGACTGAACAAATTTTACCACCTCGATGATGAATCGCGCGAATAACAACTTTACGTGGATGTGTCGAGTCAAGGCGACAAGAATGAACAACCGCTGAAAAGCGACTACCTGACTCCGAGGGCTGTTCCGAAAGTCTTTCCCCAAACAGTCGGTCTAATAGCTCTGTTGACAAATTACGCCGCGAGCCATGATGGGGAACTTCAAAAAAGTCTATCTGGGGTACCCCTCCATACAGCGTTTCAAGATAGTCTAAGGCTTCAGTTAATCCTTCTCTTCCTGCATCACCAGTGAGCATAAAGTTATGTTGCGGGCATGAAATAAATTGCACAACGCTCATTTCATTTTCAGCCGATGTCCCTTGAGAAGGAAAGTTTTCTTCTCCCCATAAGCTACGGATAAAATTGATTGCGCACTCGATGCCTTCAAAAACTCCTCGAAAAAGGCCATCACTTGAAAAAGATTTTACTGCATCTGGTGTTTTTTCAGACTCGACAATCAAATCTAAAAAACGTTCTTTTGTTGGCGCTAATACAAGGGATTTTCCAATATGCATTCCTTGAAATGGTTCATGAATTGGGATTCCTTTTTCTAAAGCAATATCCTCCAGCGCAGCCAAGTTTGAATATACATCACGCAATCTTGTTTCCAAATTTTCGACAGACTTATATCGTGAAAATCTATCAATTAATTCGTTCGCATATTTCCATGGACGCAACATCCATAAATTACCGACTTCATATGTTTCAAGAATATTAATAATCCCACCACAATGATCATTGTCGTTATGAGTTACAATAACATTATCAAAGATTACATTGGGGCCATAAAATTCATTAATATGTGAAGAGACGTCATCAAAAGTCGATTGATATCCAGCATCGGTCAGATTAATGGTAGCTTCCCCATCAATATCAGAATAAAATATAGAACAAGCACCGTTTTTAGGGGATTTTATTTCAATACAGTCAAGATAGTGCACATCAGCCATATCGACGTTGCTCCTTTCGTTTGCGACGTCTGCATTATATCACCCATAAAAAGATACACGTACCGTACCGCCGTGTTTGTTTTGTACTTGGCCTCAGCCCATTACCACGCTTCCGCCAGCACGGCTTCTTTACGTTCTTCGGATATTACATAATCCATTCCCCTGTGCTCCTATAACAAATTTTGGGGTCATGCAATAATCGCCCTGACACAGGGGTAACCGAACATTTCTAAATCGGCACAGCCCAAATCCTCTCCCCCACGGGAACCACCTCTTGCCCCGTACAAAGAACAATCCCCCTCACAAACCGCTCACCCAGCGCATCCCGTAAAGAAGAAAGACCTTTAGCATCATGGGGTGTCACACCTGCGGAAAGCTTGATTTCTATGCCGACGACACGCCCGGCCCTGTCTTCCAGCACCAGATCCACCTCTTCGCCGTTTTGGGCGCGGTAATGATACAAGCTGACCGGATGCTCTGTCCAGGTGCTCTGTTTTAAAAATTCCCCAATAATGAAGGATTCCACAAGGCGGCCTGCAAGGGCGGGATCTTCCGTCAATCGGCCCGCATCCGCGCCGCAAAGATGACAGGCAAGCCCCGAATCGGTCACATGCGCCTTGGGCGCTTTGACAAGACGTTTTCCAAGATTGCCCGACCAGGCAGGCAGAAACCAGATCAGAAACAGCGCTTCCAGCAAAGGAATATACCGGGAAAGCGTGGAGTTGGGCATGCCGATGCTTCGGGCCAGTTCCGCCTGATTGTACAAGGTGCCGGAGCGGGCGCCGAACATTCGTAAAAGGCGGATCAAGGCGCTTCTGTCCTGAATATTCGCGATATCGCGGATATCCCGCTCCACAAGCGTCGTGATGTAGGCGTCAAACCAGGCTGCACGCCGTTTGGCGCTGTTTCTGGCGAGAACTTCCGGATATCCGCCAAGACAGACAGCCTTGAGAAGGGCTTCCCGTGAAAGGGGCGGATTCGTTTCCTGTTTGGGGAAAGTAAATTCCTTTTGAAACAGGGCGCTGATAAAATCTTCGGACACGCCTGCGATTTCCCCCTGGGAAAGGGGATACAGGGTGAGGACTTCCATGCGACCGGCAAGGGAATCCGCAATGCCGGGCAAAGCCAGAATATTGGCAGACCCGGTCAGCAGATAGCGACCCGGATGGCGCTTTCTGTCCACGTCTTCCTTGATGGCAAGCATCAGGCCGGGGGCTCGCTGGGCTTCGTCAATAATGACCGGTTTTGTGAGTTCCTGCAAAAAGCCGGTGGGATCATTCAGGGCCGAGGCCAGAGCTGTTGAGGAATCCAGGGTGATGTACTGCCATGGCGTTTCCGCAGAAAGATTGCCTGAAAGGAAAGTTTTATCGGCCAGTTGTTTGACCAGGGTCGTTTTGCCGGTTTGTCTGGCCCCGCGCAAAAAAACAACAGGTGTATCGGTAAGGGCTTCAAGAATCTGTTGGGTGAGAGTACGCGCATGCATGGTGTAAAATTTACCACCAAGTGGTAAAAAATCAACCTTTATTTTTGTGTAACATACTAATTTTCAAAGATATCGAAAAAATATTGTTAAATTTTTCAGTAAAATTTTTATCGAAAAAAAACAAAGCCTGACACACCAAGCCTTCCACAATAAACTGAAAATGCATAAAGCGGAGGAAACCGTGGCAGGCTCCCCCCGCTTTTCAGTCATTTTTTATTTCCCCATGGCCCGCAGGCCGTTGGCCACCACGATGAGTGCGGTGCCCACATCCGCAAACACCGCCATCCACATGGTTGCATGGCCGGTAAAGGTCAGGGCAAAGAAGACCGCCTTTACGACCAGTGCCAAGGTGATGTTCTGCACCAGAATGGCGTAGGTGGATTTGGAAAGGCCGATGAAGCGCGGGATTTTCCGCAGATCATCATCCATCAGGGCCACGTCTGCTGTTTCAATGGCAGTATCCGTGCCGCCGCCGGCCATGGCAAATCCGATATTGGCTTTGGCCAGGGCCGGCGCATCGTTGATGCCATCGCCGACCATGCCGATCTTGCTGCCGCCAGTCTGAAGCTGTTCGACAATCTTCAGCTTGTCTTCCGGCAGCAACTCGCCCCTGAAACTGTCCACGCCCACCTGCTCGGCAATGGCTTTGGCTGTGTGCGCGTTGTCGCCGGTCAGCATCAGGGTCTTGACGCCCAGTTTCTTCAGTTCGCGGATGGCCTCAATGCTGGAATCCTTGAGCGTGTCGGCCACAGCGAAGAGTCCCTGTACGCCCTTTTCCCCAACCAGGGCCACAACGGTTTTTCCCATCTTTTCCAGTGCGAAAATCCGTTCTTCCAGCGCGGCCGAGCACTTCTTCAATTCCTCCACCATGCGGTGATTGCCCAGATACCACTTCTGCCTGCCAATTACACCAGAGACCCCCTGGCCGGGAATGGCAGTGAAATCATCAACGTCAAGCAGTTCCACCTTGTTTTCCACAGCGCTTTCCGCAATGGCCCTGGACACCGGGTGATCGGAGCGGGCCGCGATGCTGGCGGCCAGGGCGGTTGTTCTGTCATCTTCCATGTCGCCCAGTTTCACAAAATCCGTCTGGCGCGGCTTGCCGTGGGTAATGGTGCCGGTCTTGTCCAGGGCCACCCAGTTGAGCAGGCGTCCCTGCTCCAGAAACATGCCGCCTTTAATAAGGATGCCGTACCGGGTGGCTGCGGCCATACCGGAAACAATGCTGACCGGGGTAGAGATAACCAGGGCGCAGGGGCAGCCGATGACCAGAATCACCAGGGCCGTGTAAATCCAGTGATAAATCTCGCCGCCCATGAATAGCGGCGGGATGACGGCGGTGAGGATGGCGGTCAGAAACACGGCAGGCGTGTAGTATTTTGCGAACTGGTCAACAAACCGCTGCATGGGCGCACGGCTGCCCTGGGCTTCTTCCACCGCATGAATGATGCGGGCAAGCGTGGAATCCGTGGACGCAGCGGTCACGCTAAATTCAAACGCGCCGGATTCGTTGATGGTGCCTGCATACACGGTATCGCCAGCGGTCTTTTCCACCGGCATGCTCTCCCCGGTAATGGGCGCTTGGTTGATGGTGGACTGACCGGATACGATCACGCCGTCCAGGGCCACTTTTTCGCCGGGCCGCACGCGCACGCGGCTGCCCACGGCCACCTGGCGAATGTCCATTTCCACCCATGCGTTCTGTCCTGACGCGGTGGGCCGCAAAACCGTTGCCTTTTCCGGGGCAAGGGCCAGGAGATCCTTGATGGCGTTTCTGGCCCGGTCCAGGGCCTTGGCTTCAATGGCCTCGGACAGATTGAACAGCACCATGACCATGGCGGCTTCCGGGTATTGGCCGATGACAACAGCGCCGGTCACGGCCACGGACATGAGGGCGTTAATGTTCAGGTTGAAATTGGAAACAGCGAGCCATCCTTTTCTGTAGGTGGTCAGTCCGCCCAGCAGGATGGCCAGCACCGCGAAGGTCAGCGGCAGCCATTCCACCACTTGGACGCCGTTGATCTGCAAGGCGTGCACATTGATGCCAAAGGGGCTGGCGTTCCACTCGTGGATCAGTTCAAAAATTTCGGAAAACGCGGCAAAAACGCCCGCAAAACCCAGCTTCACCCAGGGGATTGTCGGCTGGGGGATGACGCCTGTTTTCCCGGCTTCCATATCCATGAGCCTGGCATCCATGTTCAGGGACATCAGGGCATCGGAAATGGCAGGCAGGGCCGAAGGCTCGTGCCGCACTTTCAGGGTGCGCTGCATCAGGTTGAACTCAAGGCCCAGTATGCCGGGAATGCTGTTCAGTTTGGTCCGGATCAGGTTTTCTTCCACCGGGCAGTCCATGCCGTTAACCGAGAACACCGCCAGATCGCCCTGATTCTGGCCAAGCACTTCCGGCGTCATGTCGATGGCTTTCAGGGCCGCGACAATGGGCTCTGTGGACGGCAGTGCATGGTCCACTGTGAGCACGCGCTGCATCAGGTTGAACGAAAGGCCGGTAATGCCGGAGATGGCGCCGAGTTTTTTGCGAATCAGGGCCTCTTCCATGGGGCAGTCCATGTTCATGATCCGGTAAATGGCCCGGGTGTCCGAAGCTTCGCCGATTGAAGACAGATCAATTGGTGCGGCTTCCGCGTGACCACACCCGCAGCATCCGGCGTCTTCAGGGGCGGCATCGTGCGTGGGCGCAAGCTCAGGGGCGTGTTCATGGGTGCTGCGATCTTCATGAACGTAATCGTGACCGGAACAGGCGCGATCATCCTGGACAGGGGCAGGGCAGGGGATGGCGGCATGTGCGTTGTCACACCCGCAGGCAGCATCGCATTTGGATTTTTTTTTCAGTGCCTCGGCCAGCTTGCAGACAAATCCATCAGGATGAGTGGTGCCGCAGACACATATGGCAGTTGCGCTACTCATGGTTGACCTCCACAGGGTATGAATCATCAGGCTATGGCCGGTTCATCCTCTTTTTATGGAACCCGGCGTTTTTCGTCCGCTTTTCGGTCAGGGGATGATGACTCGTTGGATGACCGTGACCAGAAGGTAGTTTCTATAGTCGCTATAGAGTCAAGGGGTTTTTAAAAAATATTTTTCCCGTAAAATGGATTTGGATGGCAGGTTAATTGAGGTGGGTTGAAAAAACGGAAATGTTAGCACGCCTCTGCGTTGCAGATCTCCACGGATCTTTCGAATTTATGTTTTTATTTGATAATATCAATTGGATAAAAAAATAAGGGCGGGATGAACGAAGCTATGACAAAAGTATAATCTTCCTGGATCGTGTCCCCCTTGAGAAACATAACAATTTGAATTTGTTTCATCAAACAAGATCTCGTGATTTTGATAATGCTTGATGATTTCAAGCTGCTACAATCTCGAGGCGACACTGTCTAACTGCTTTCATCCAACATCGCATATCCCGCCGAAACGATTATTTTCTTTTTTACCGCCTGCACGCTGCCTTGAATTTTTTTGTCATTTCGCCAAGCGTGGCCGCGACCTTTTTTTTGTCTCCCCCGTTTTTGTTCACTTTTTCCATTCCTTCCGCAATAGCCCGCACAAAGGCCGAGCCGATGACAATGCCGTCGGTCACCGGCGCAAGTGTTTTGACATCCGCCTCTGTGCTGATGCCAAATCCCAGGGCCACAGGAACAGGACTGACTTTTCGGATTTTTTGCGTCAGGGCGCTTGCCTTTGCAACATCAAGGCCCGCGCTTCCCGTAATGCCGGTCATGGACACCAGGTAGGTGAAGCCTGTTGCATTTTCGCAGATTTTTTTTGCCCGTTCCGAAGGGGTTGTCGGCGCCACCAAAGGAATGTGGGTGAGGCCTGATTTTTTGATAAAGGGCAGAAGCTCTGCGGATTCTTCCATGGGCATGTCCACGACCAGAAGGCCGTTTGCCCCTGATTTTGCCGCATCCATGCAGAATTTTTCCGCGCCGTACTGAAGAATGGGATTCAGGTAGCTGAAAAGCACAATGGGCGTCTTAAAATGCTTCCGGATATCCTTTACCAGCTCCAGCACCGAAGAAAGGCGGGCGCCGCCGGAAAGAGCGCGCTGGTACGCCGCTTGGATAGCCGGTCCGTCTGCTGTGGGATCAGAAAAAGGAATGCCCAGCTCCAGGATGTCCAGTCCCTGGGAAAGCATGGAGAAAATGATGTCCCGGCTGGTGGCCGGATCCGGATCGCCGGCAGCAAGGTATCCCACAAGGGCGGCTGTATTTTGGTGTTTTGCCTGTTCAAAGGCGGAAAGAATGGCGTTCATAGGGGCTCCTTAAAAGAAGTGGGCTGTGTCGTCGTATGATCATGACGACAGGCCAAAAATCGTAAACGGATCAATCTTGTCAAAATCCCGGTATCCGGTGGCATTGGCCATGTCCTTGTCGCCACGGCCGGACAGGCAGACGATAATATTCTGATTTTCAGGTCTTTTTCGGGCTTCCTGAATCGCCGTCACCAGGGCGTGGCTGGATTCCAGGGCCGGCATGATGCCCTCGGTCAGGGTGAGCAGTTTGAACGCGGCCAGCGCCTCCCGGTCTGTGGCGCCCACATAGGAAACCCTGCCGCATTCCTTGAAAAGTGCATGTTCAGGACCGATCCCCGGATAATCAAGGCCTGCGGACACACTGTGGGCTTCCCGGATCTGGCCGTCATTGGTTTGCAGCACATAGGATTTTGAGCCGTGGAGTACACCCACGCTGCCCCTGGACAGACAGGCCGCATGCAAACCGGTTTCAAGGCCTTCGCCGGCCGCTTCCACGCCAATGAGTTCAACGCCGGTATCGATAAAGGGATAAAAAAGCCCCATGGCGTTGGAGCCGCCGCCCACCGCTGCCACCAATAGATCCGGAAGGCCGCCGGTTTTGTCCAGAAGCTGCTTTCGGGCTTCTTCACCGATGATTTTCTGGAATTCCCGCACCATCAACGGGTAAGGATGAGGGCCGGCCACAGAACCAATGACATAAAACGTATCTTCCACACATGCGGTCCAGTGGCGAAGGGCCTCGTTCATGGCATCTTTCAGCGTGCCGGTGCCGGATTTAACGGAAATGATTTCCGCGCCCAAAAGTCGCATGCGCTCCACATTGGGCGCCTGGCGGCGGATGTCCTCGCATCCCATGAACACGGCGCATTCCATGCCGAACCGGGCCGCCACCGTGGCCGTGGCCACGCCGTGTTGGCCTGCGCCGGTTTCGGCAATCACCCGTTTTTTTCCCATGCAATGGGCCAGCAGCACCTGACCGACCGTGTTGTTGATTTTATGGGCGCCGGTATGGGCCAGATCTTCGCGTTTCAGCCAGATTCCGGCCCCACCGACAAGGGCGGAAAGCCGGTCCGCCCGGTAAAGGGCCGTGGGCCGTCCGGCATAATCTGCAAGAATGGATTTGAATTCGTGCAGAAAATCAGGATTTTTCCATTCCCGGTCAAAGGCCTCTTCCAGGGCAATCAGGGCGGGCATCAGGGTCTCGCCCACATAGCGTCCGCCAAAGGGGCCAAAATGGCCGTCGGCATCGGGCAGAATATGAAAGTCGGATAAAAGTGTTTTCATGATTTTCCTTTGCAAGATGGGTGCGGCATATCCTTGACCATCTGAAAATAATTAAACTGCTTATACCCCAGGCGCTCATAGAGCCGGATGGCTCCCTTGTTTTCCGGCAATACTTCCAGCCTGAACCGGCGGACCGCATCGCCGTATTTCTTCTCAATAAAGGCAATAAATTCTTCTCCAAGTCCTTTTCCCCTGAAGCGGGGCAAAATGAACAGTTCTTCCAGCCACAGAATCATGCCGCCGGACTCAATCGAGTAGGTTTGGGCAACAATGGCGTATCCTGCGGGTGTTTCATCGGACGAAATGAGAAATCCTTCCGTATAGGGATTTTCTGTTGTGACAGCCTGAAAGCCTGCCAGAAGCTGCGCATCCGGAACTGCATGGAGAACCGCGTCCGAATTGTAGAATTCGTGGGCAAGTTCAAGGTAAAGTTGCTGATCCGGGGGAACGAGCTTGCGAATCATGGGGAAGCCTCCTTTTTTTCCAGGTCAAACTGTTGAACGGTTTCAATAAAGTGTCGGATTTTTTCAATGTCTTTGATACCGGGCGCGGATTCCACGCCGGAGCTGACATCAACGCCCCAGGGACGGGCATCTTCCAGCGCCTGCAGAATGTTTTCCGGGGAAAGGCCGCCGGCAAGGATCAGGGATGATGTTTTGGAAAATCGTCTTGCTGATGACCAGTCCCAGGTCGCGGCATTGCCGCCGGGAAGTTTTCCCGAGGCTGCTTCCACAAGGGAGATGGCCCCTGAAAAGGCTTTGGCCGAAGCAATGGACGGAAGACCTTCCACATAAAAGGCCTTGATGACCTGAAGCCCGTTTTTCATCAGGGAAAAGGCGGTTTCCGGGCTTTCATTGCCGTGGAGCTGGATGGCGTTGCACCCGGCACTTTGGGCAATGGCAAGCGCCTCATCCACGGACGGGTTTACCATCACCGCCACCCGGAGCAGGGTTTCCGGAACATTTCGAGTGATGGTGCGGGCTGTTTCCACAGACACATGGCGCGGGCTTTTTTTGTAAAACACGCACCCGATGGCTGAAACCCCAAGGTCAGCACAAAACTTTGCGGTTTCCGGGTTTTTCAGCCCGCAGATCTTGATGAAGGTCATAGCGCGCCTCCCGCGCTTGCCAGTTTTTCAAGAAAGCAGGCCGGATCGCTGCTTTTTACCAAGGCCTCACCCACCAGAAAACTGTGGATTCCCTGCTTTCGCGTCATTTGGATATCGTCCGGTGTGCTGATGCCGGAAAGAGCCACCGGAAGCACCGTGTCCGGAAGCTTTTGGAAAAGGCGCGGAGCGTGGGACACATCTGTATCAAATGAAGCCAGATCCCGGTTGTTGATGCCGATGATTTTGGGGTTCGCCGCAAGCACTGCCGGAATTTCATCCGCGTGGTTGATTTCATGGAGCACCGCCATGCCCAATGCTTCGGCCGTGGCAGCAAGGTCTTTTAAAAGGCCGGGATCCAGCATACGGGCGATGAGAAGAATGGCATCGGCGCCCAGCACCGCGGATTCCAGCACCTGATAGGAAGAGAAGATGAAATCCTTCCGCAGCACCGGAAGATCAGTGGCGTTACGGGCTTTCACCAGATCGGCCGTGCATCCATTAAAAAAATCAGCTTCCGTCAGAATAGAAAGGGCAGCGGCTCCGCCGTTTTCATAGTTTTTGGCAGTCTTTGCCGCATCCAGATTCGGAGAAAGCACACCTTTAGACGGTGATTTTCGTTTGATTTCCGCAATGATGGCAGCCTTTTGATCTTTTTCCCGGTGAAGTCCGCCGGCAAAATTTCGGAGTGCCGGCCGCTGGGAAAGGGCTTCTTCAAGGGCAGACGCCGGCATTGTCTTTTTGGCGGATTCCACCCGGACTTTTTTATGTTCAAGGATTTTTCCCAGGATGGAGGACTTTCTTTCAGGCAGCATGGGCCCGCTCCGTTGTGAAATCGATCAAGGCGTGAAGTTTTTCCATGGCCGCGCCGGAATCAATGGATGCTTCGGAAAGCCGGATGCCTTCCCTGAGATCTTCAGCCTTGTCCGTTGCCACCAGGGCTGCGGCGCTGTTGATGAGCACAATATTCCGGCGCGGACCTTTCTCGCCCTCCAGAATGGCGGTGGTGATCCGGGCGTTGTCATCCGGGCTTCCGCCCAGAATGGCGTCCGGATCCGCCAGTTCGCCAAAATACAATTCCGGATACAGGTCATAGGTGGTGAAATAGCCGTCCCTGATTTCCGTGATGCGGGTGGGCGCGGAAACCGAAATTTCATCCAGGCCGTCATGGCCATGGACAATAAACGCCTTTTGGGTGCCCAGTTTCAGCATGGCCTCGGCCACGTTTTCCGTGAGATCCGGGCGAAACGTGCCCATGACCTGGCGGGATGTGCCCGCCGGGTTTGCCATGGGCCCGATGATGTTGAACAGGGTGCGGATGCCAAGGGCTTTTCTCACCGGACCGGCATGGCGCATGGCCGCATGGAAGTCCGGGGCAAAGAGAAAGCCGATGCCGATTTCAAAAAGTGCTTCTTCCACCGCTTCCGGCGGCAGATCCAGCCGGACGCCCAGACTCTCCAATACGTCCGCGCTGCCGGATTTGCTGGATACGGAGCGGTTTCCGTGCTTGGCCACCACCACGCCGCAGCCGGCCACCACAAAGGCGACGGTGGTGGAGATATTGAAGGTGCCGATGCCATCGCCCCCCATGCCGCAGGTGTCCACGGCAATGCTGCCCGGCGTCTGGATGCGGCACATGTGGCGGCGCAGCACCTTTGCCGCGCCGGTCAGCTCAGAGGCATTTTCCCCCTTGACGGCCAGGGCGGAAAGAAAAGCGCCGATCACTTCGGGCGCCACGGTTCCGGAAAAAATGGCTTCCATGGCAAGACCGCATTCGTTTTCCAAAAGATCTTCCCGCTGGATGAGTTTCTCAAAAATTTCCTTGAAGTTCATGGCATTGTATTCCTTTCTTTTTCCCTCGCCACCCTTTGGGAGAGAGGCTAGGGAATGGGAGATGTTCAAATCCGCTCCACAAAATTTCTCAAAATCCGTTTTCCCATGGGCGTCATGATGGATTCCGGATGAAACTGAATGCCTTCTGTGGGGTGATCTTTGTGCCGGATGCCCATGATTTCACCGTCTTCCGACCGTGCTGAGACCTCCAGCGTATGGGGAAGACTTTTTTCTTCTGCCACCAGTGAATGGTACCGCATGGCCCGGAAGGGTTTTGAAATGCCGCCAAACACCCCTTTTCCGTCGCCGGTAATGTCAGATGTTTTGCCGTGCATGGGCCGGGCTGCCCGAACAATGGCCGCGCCAAAAACCGAGGCAATGCACTGATGCCCCAGACATACACCGAGGATGGGAATTTTTCCGGAATACTGCCGGACCACATCCATGGCGCAGCCCGCATTTTCCGGCCGGCCCGGACCCGGTGAAATCACGATGGCATCCGGCTGAAGGCTTTGGATGGATTCCAGAACCGGTCCGTTATTGCGCAGTACCGTGACGTGGGCGCCGAGCTCTTCAACATACTGAACCAGGTTGAAGGTAAAGGAATCAAAATTGTCGATCATGAAAATAGCGGGATGGTGTTCCATTGAAATTACTTCCTTTCCCCTGAAATCAGGTTGAGGGCAGAGCCGATGGACCGGGCCTTGGAAAGGGTTTCCAGCCGCTCTGTTTCCGGATCCGAATCCGCCACAATGCCTGCCCCGGCCCGAAGAAACAGACGGTTTTTCCGGATGACGGCGGTGCGGATTACAATGGCCAGATCCATATTGCCGTTAAAACTGAAATATCCCACCGCGCCACCGTAGGGTCCACGCGGACTGGTTTCATTTTCAAAGATGATTTCCATGGCCCGGATTTTGGGCGCGCCGGAAAGGGTACCGGCCGGAAAGGTGGCTGCCACCAGGTCCAGGGCATCCAGGCCGGGTTTGAGCTGGGCAGTGATGTTGGATACAAGATGCATGACATGGGAGTAGCGCTCCACCCGCATCAATTCCGTGACCTGGACAGAACCGGTCACCGCCACCCGCCCGAGGTCGTTCCGGCCCAGATCCACCAGCATGAGGTGCTCGGCTTTTTCTTTTTCGTCTTTCAGCAGCGCATCACTGAGCGCCCGGTCTTCCACGGGTGTTTTTCCCCGCGGCCGGGTTCCGGCAATGGGCCGCAGGGTGGCAAGACTGCCCTCCAGGCGCACCATGGTTTCCGGTGAAGAGCCCACCAGGGTTATTCCGTTGATTTTGAGGAAAAAAAGATAGGGAGACGGGGCGATATACCGGACCGCCCGGTACAGGGCCACGGGGTCTTCGGGTGCAGGGCACTGGAATTCCTGGGAAATGACCGCCTGGATAATGTCTCCATCCAGAATATGATCCCGTACCTTGCTGACACTTTCCCGGAAATCTGCCGGTGTGGTGGAGGGTTCCAGTACCAAGGCGGCTTTTTGGGGCGGATTTTCCGGGGGCGGCGGATTCTGAAGGGATCCTAAAAGGGTGTCAAGCCGGGCCTCGGCCAGGGTGCGGGCGGTTTCCACCGGTGTTTTTTCATCCAGAAAGGCAAGGCAGATAAAGGTCAGGGTGTGGCGCTGGCTGTCAAATGCGATCAGGGTGTCGGGAATGAGAAAAACGCCCAGCGGCTCTTCTTTGGCCTGGGGATCTTGTTTTGAAGGATGTGTGGGAACCGCTTCAACGGCGCCCGCTGCCTCGTAACCCAAATATCCCACCAGACCTGCGGGAAACGGCGGCAGGTCAGCCAGTTCCGCAAGCTTGTAGGCCTTGATGAGGGATCGCAGACCATCTCTGAAATCCCCGCCATGGGGAAACACGGAAGTTTTATCAGGGCTGGTTTCTTCAATGCGGTCAGCAAAAATCTTCACTTCACTGCGAAACCGGATCCCCAAAAAACTGTACCTGGCCCAGCGTTCTCCGCCTTCCACGGATTCAAAAAGAAAAATCGGCGCTTGGGGGTGATGAAACCGGCGGAGCATGGATACCGGTGTTTCGGTGTCTGCCAAAATCCGGGCACAAACCGGAATCACCGTGCATCCGGATTCGGCGTGTGTATTGAACGCGTCTGCAGCGGGAAATCGTTCCAAAAGCATGGCAAAGGTCCTTTCAGGTGTACACAATAAAAAAAGGCTGCGGTCATATCCCGCAGCCTTTTGATGGTATGATAATCTGCGGGTGCCCTGGGGCACCCACATTTTTTATGACTTCAGATTACGTGGCGTGCCCGAAAATCCAGGGCCACCACCAGCCGGAAGAAATAGTGAAAGTTAAAGTTTCAGGGTGTTTCATGATGATAGAATCCACTTTGGACCGAATTTTTAAAATTATTTCCGTCATAAAGAAGCGTGGCGATTGAAAAACAGATCCAGATTGCTTTGTCAATGATTATTTTTGCGGGCCCTGTTGTCCTCTGATCAAACGCCAAATCGTTTCGCCGCCCGCCGCATGTTGTCCATGACCGGCACGCCAAAGGGACACCGCTCCTCGCAACTGCCGCATTCAACGCAGTCCGATCCGTGGCTGGAAAGGGCCTTGTAATGCTGTACGATGCTGGGCGGAATGTGGGTTTCATCCAGCTTCGCAATATCCAAATATTTGTTGACCGAGGCAACATCGATTTCTGAGGGGCAGGGCAGACAGTGATTGCAGTAAACACAACTGCCCTTGAAGCCGCCTTTGCCGTCTTCCCGAAAAGCGCTGATGGCGTCCGAGTAATCCCGCTTGGCATCGTCCATGTCCACATAAGCAGCAGCCGCTTCCACCTCTGCCCGGGTCTGGCAACCGGCAAGGACACTGGCCACAGCCGGACGGGTCAGGGCATAATGGATGCATTGGGCCGGTGTCAGGGCCTTGGCAAAAGGTGTATGCTCGGCGGACAGAAGTTTGCCTGCGCCCAGGGACTTCATGACCGTGAGGCCCACGCCCCGGCTTTCGCACAGGCGATAAAACTCGGCGCGCCTGGGGTCGATGTGCGTGACCTGCTGCGACAGATGCGCGCCGGTGAGCATGTCCTGGACATCGGTCCTGCCCGGCATCATGTCAAAAGCAGGATTGATGCTGAACATCATCATATCCACAAGGCCTTCTGCGACCAGCCGCCGGGCCGTGTCCGGATTGTGGGCACTGGCGCCGATGGCCCGAATGACGCCTTTTTGTTTTAATTCACGGGCATAGTCCACAATGCCGCTCGCCCAAATGGCGTCAATCTCTTCCTGGGTGTCCAGAAAGAACAGCATGCCGAAGTCGATGTAGTCGGTATCAAGACAGCGCAGCAGTTTTTCAAAGTACTGCTTGCAGATTTGTAAATCGCGGCTGACGTCGTACTGCTCCTTGAGATCCACGGAGCCGATATGTCCCTGGATCAGTATTTTGTCTCGTCTGCCTGCCAAGGCTTTACCCAGATTTGTGCGTATTTCGTCACCGGGCATAAAGCAGTCCATGATGTTGACGCCGTGGTCCAGCGCGGCATGAACTGTTTCTTCAACCTGTGCATATGGCTTGTTGTCCAGATGTTCCGCGCCAAGGCCAACGACGCTGATTTCCATGCCTGTTTTTCCAAGAGGACGGTATTGCATGATATCACTCCAAAAATCGGGTTGGTTTCTTCGTTAATCTCAGATTGTAATTACTTCATAAGCGTGATTTCCCATTTCCATGATGCGCATGTACGCAAGTTGGCGCAGACCGCTGCGGCTTTCAATGCGCTCTACCATGTCGTGACGCTCTTTTTCGGGCATGGCGTAGACAAGATCAATGGATGCCTTGTCCACTGCCAGAATATCGGTGGACCCCACAATGCCGATATCGCCGCAGGTGGGTTTTACACCGTTTTTATCGCAGTCGCAGTCCACGGAGATATTTTTCAGCACATTGATATAGGTGATGCGGTTTCCAAAATGATCTGCCATGCCTTTTCCCGCCTCCACCATGCGTTCCAGAAAATTGGGTCCCGTGGGCCAGCCTTCACCGTGGATTTGCAGTTTTCCGCCATTGGCCCCGCCGGATGCGCAGCCAATGGAGAGATTTTTCAGAGACCCGCCAAAACCGCCCATGGCGTGGCCCTTGAAATGCGTATACACCACCATTGAATCATAGTTGAAAAAATGTTTTCCCACCGCCACTTCCGTTAAATGCCCGCCCGGCGTGTACAGGCCTTTGTTTTTGGAAGATTCCAGAAATTCCGCCATCCCGGCAATGGGAAGCATTGTCTCGCCGTTTGCATCCATAATATCCACCGGACAAAAATTCCAGCCATTGATTTTGAGTGTTTCCAGATGGCCTTGGGTATTCTGGCGGGGGCTGTTGTACAGAACATTGCACTCAACGATGGTACTGTCTGGGATTTGTGCCTGCAAGCCCATGATCAGCTCACGGGGCAAAAGATTGGGGCCGTTGGGCTCTCCGGTGTGCAGCTTGATGGCGGTTTTACCGGTAATGTTTGCGTTGATTTTGTTGTAAATGTTCAAAAGGCCGTTCACGCTGATGTCACGGGTGAAATACACCGGAGACGCTTTTTCAGAAGAGGCGAGGACAGATCCCAGACCGACAAATTCACTTGCAGCCACTGCACCCAGCGCCACAGCTCCGGTTTTGATGAAGGTACGGCGTGACAGTGTTTTTCCCATGGGCGTCTCCTTTTTTTGAATATTATCGTTTCCGGTTTGCCGGGTATGCGCACACGGTTCCGGTATACTGCTGATCTGTCACTGCTTCCATCCATTCCACATTTTTTCCGTCCGCCAGGGTTCCGGTAATGGCCAGATGCGTCATGGACGATGTGGGCGAGGCCCCGTGCCAGTGCTTTACGCCCACCGGACACCAGAGCACATCACCGGCTTTGAATTCTTCGATTTTGCCGTCCACGGTGCCGGTGCGGCCGATACCGTCCGTCACAATCAGATGCTGCCCGGCAGGATGTGTGTGCCAGAATGAGCGGGCGCCCGGCGCAAACGTCACATAAGCCGCGCCAAATGGGGCATCCGGATGTTTCGGCCCGACGAGGGGCTGGATCGTCACATCGCCGGTGAAGTATTCGGCGGAGCCTTTGAAGGCAGGCTGCGTACCCGCACTGGTGATGGTTTGGGTTTCTTTTTTTGCATCTTCAGCCATGGCATTTCCTCCGTTCAAATGTGTCCCGACGATGAGCACCAGCACCGGGATCATCCAAAAAAATCGTTTCATGTCTGCTCCAGTGTGAAGGCCCTGACCAATATGGACGGATATCGTCCGCGCAATAGATTCCATGCCGACACTCTTTTCAGAGCCGGGTTTTATTCCCCTCCGCTGGAGGGGTGCCCGCAAGGGCGGGGTAGTCCTTCTGAAAAAATGAATTCATGACGTTCCTGAGTATAGAAGTCCGCCTGCAGCGGCTCAGTAAAGAGCCTCCACGGGTCTTCAGGCTATTCCGTTTCCAAAAGGATTTTTAATTCCGTTGCCGCATTGTCTGCTTCCTTTTTGCCGACCTTGGCGTGCAGGACATCGACCACGTCTTTCAGTTGCGCTTCAGTAAGACCGACGTTCATGCTGATTCCGATATGCGAACGCAGTTGAGCGTTGACGCCGTCCATGGTGGAGAGGGCTGCCACGGTGGCGATTTCACGGCTTTGCCAATCAAGATTGTCCCGCCCAAAGATGTCGCCGAAAAGATGGTCTTTCAAAAAAGCGTCAATGGCCGGAGCAAAATCAAACAAGGGGCCTTTGACCGGGCCGCCAGCCAGTCTGGTCTGGTTTTCCGTTCCGATTTCAAGACGCGTCTTGCCTGATGGGAACGGGCTTGCCGCTTTCCCCGCAAGATCATTGATGCCCTTTCCTTGCCGTTCCTCAACAACTTCCATAAAATTCCCGAGGGCGTTCAAGCTGCGGGGGAACCCGCAGTAGGCGTACATCTGGACAAGCACTTCCTTGATCTCGTTGATGGTCAGTCCCGCATCCAGTCCTTCGTTCAGGACGGTCTTCAACCGGTCCATGTCGCCCTTGGCGGTAAATGCAGCTATGGCGACAACGCTTTGCTGTTTCACTGTGAGTTCATTCATGGTTTTCGCCTCCGCACGGTCAGGAAGAGTCAGTGCCGTCATGCACAGGAAGGTCACTATGATTTTGTTCATGATCTTCTCCTTTGTTTTTAATACGTGTCATGCCCCAAAGATCTTGGCGGCATGGTGTATGTTTTCCATGGCCAGCATGCTGAAGGGACAACACTCCCACACCCGTCACGACCGGATCATTCCCATCTGCTTCAGCCATTGCTCGATTTGAGGCTTGGCGTTTTCCGCTTCCCTGCCCCGCACGGCAAGCCCTTCAAACATAACCGCCTGTGGACACAGGGATTTCAGGTCCTCCGTACTTTTTCCCATGCCGCTGCCCTCATGGGTGATAAAGGGAACCAGCTTCTTTCCGGAAAAATCATGCTGGGAAAGAAAGGTTCGGACCGGGGATGCAAAAGTACCCCACCAGCAGGGAGAGCCGACAAAAATGACGTCATAGGGCGCGATGTCGTCAACGGTGACCTTGAGTGGCGGCTTGAAATCCGCTTCCAGCTCCTTTTTGGCCTGTTCTGTGGTAGCGCGATACTCCGCAGGATAGGGTTCAGCCGGCTCCAGTTCCACGATATCTCCGCCGGTAAACGCCTGGACGTGGTTGGCCATGGCGCGGGTATTGCCCGTTCGGGAATAGTAAACAATCAGCACGTTTTCACCTCCTGAAGCAGTTTCAGCTGCTGCGATATGGGCCGGCAGCATCATCCACACTGCCGCCATCAAGCCCGCCAGAATTATGCTCAGCAGTCTTTTTTGTCTGATAAAATTGGGGTTTCCGGTATCTTCCGTCATGCTTGGCAGCACAGCTTCCCGTACCCGAAGGAAAGTTTTTCTGTCTTTGAATTTCATGTCACCTCCTGAGGGTTTGCGGTGTGGGGCGGTTGTCACGGGTATTTTTATAACGCCCGAACATCCGGTGATATAGACACAATCCTGCCTTTTCTTTGCCTGATCCGCTCACAGGTGTGAAATTCCGGCAAAATATGATATCAGGAGCCATCAGGCGAACGTTAATACAGCAGGAACATTATGACAGACGAAAACCGCGTGGATATGAAAAAGGCGAGGGCTCTCTTAAAAAACCGGATCAACGGCCGGATGCCGGAGCCAGGTGAATATGAAACAGGCCTTGCCGGGGTGAGATTGTACCGCCGGGATCAGGTCAGCAAGCCCGGGAACTGCCTGTACCAGCCGGCGATCATCAAAATGGTGCAAGGGTACAAACGGGCCTGGATCGGGGCTGACGAATACCGGTACGGCGAAAACGAGGTCATGGTGGTGGGCGTGGATATGCCCGGCATCAGCATGATCTGCGAAGCCTCGCCGGAAGCACCCAGCACTTCCATTGCCATTGACCTGGACAAAAACCTCATCGCCCAACTGGCCCTGGAAATGTCACCCGCGCCGTATGAGGCCGGTGATCTGGTCAAAGGCGTCTTGGTTCAGCCTCTGGAAGCGGACTTGCTGGACGCGTTTTTGCGGCTGGCCGAACTTTTTGACCAGCCTGAAAAACTGGCGGTGATCGGTCCGATGATTGTCAGGGAAATCCACTATCTTCTTCTGGCCGGGCCCAACGGCCACCGCCTGCGGTTATTTCATACCCTGGGTTCCCAGAGTCACCAGATCGCCCGGGCCATTTCCTGGCTGAAAGAAAATCTGGCTACCGCTGTTCCCATTGAATCCCTGGCGGAAAAGGTCAATATGGCGCCGTCCACATTTCATCGGTATTTCAAGGAAATCACAAGCTTGAGCCCGCTTCAGTATCAAAAACGGATCCGACTGCACGAAGCCCAGCGGTTGATGCTGGCGAAAGACATGAATGCGGGCAGCGCCAGTGCCGCTGTGGGATATGAGAGCCTCAGTCAGTTTAACCGGGAATACAAGCGACTGTTCGGCGAGCCGCCCCGGAGAGACATCAAACGGCTTCAGGATGAGGCCGTGTGATCCTGTTCGTTACAGACAGCCAGATTAGAAAACCGGTTTCCTGCAGCAGCTGGACAAAGGAAGAGCGGAGCGTGTGGCGGAAAGGGCTGCCAAAGTCCAAGAATGGATGAAAAAAAGACATGATGACGATCTTCCGGAAAGCACAGAAACAACGTGACACCCACAAAACAGCTTGTCTCAAAAATGAATGACTACCAGAAAGAACAGCTTGATACCGTGTCTGTTGTGAAAACGGGGCTTTCACGAATGGGTGAGGTCGGACGCCGGGAATTGATGGTCTGTATTGATTCTTACATGGCTTTCAGGAAGACCGTGGATGAATTTCTCTCTTCCCATTTCCGGGACATCTGCACTGAAACCTGTTTTGCCAGCCAGACCAGCGCGTGCTGCGGAAAAGACAGCATTATCACGTTTTTTGCCGATACGGTGGTCAATGCCCTGGCTGCCACGCCAAACCAACTGGATCTTCTGGAACATGTGCTTCTGAGCGAAAATACCGGCCATCGGTGCGTGTATCTTTCGCCTGACGGGTGTGTGTGGACGGTCCGGCCCATTGTTTGCGCCATGTTTCTCTGCGACCGGGCCATGGAAGCGGTTTTTTCCCAGTGGCCGGAAGCCAAAACCCAATGGAATGACCTGCGCTGCCGGGAAAAAGACTTCAAGTGGCCGGATCAGCCGGTGCTGTTTGACCATCTGGAAAAAGTATTTCTGAATCTGGGATTGCGCTCGTCTCTGATGCACCTCAACTTCAGTCCGGGACTATTGAATGTGAAAAGAAAGGCAGGGCTGTTGTTGTGAAGGGGAAAGTCAACGTCTATCGTCAGGGATATCGGAAAATGGACGCGCCACTGTTTTTCCCTGCCGCCTTTTTGAAATGCTTTCCATCCGGTGCCCGGCGTGCGGCATTGGCCGGATTGCACAGAACATATGCTGTTTTCTGGATGGGAGTGATGATATGGGGTTGGCTCATCCCGGTGGCAGCGGGTGCTGCTGAAGACATGTCGCTGACCGCAAAGGGATTTTATCGGTCCCTCACCCCGGCGTCGCTGCGGGAAACCATTGGCGGTCGTTCTCTTTCTGGCGTGAGCGCGGAAACCGGTCCTGGCACAGACGATTTTGTCGGGTTCACGCCCCTCATGCGGGCGGCATCGGAAACTCCGTATCCGGAAGTGATTGATATTCTGATCAAAGCGGGCTGTGATGGGGATGCGGTGGCTTACAGGCGCTGGGTATTTGAACAACAGGATCCAATCAAGCTTTCGCTTTACCCCCACACCCCCATCACCTTTGCCGTTGAAAATCCCAATCCGGAAGTTCTTTCCGCCTTGCTCCGCCACCATCCCAAAAGCGTTGCTGACGGTGAAATCAGCATGTGGACCGCCCTGGCCACGGCCGCACGGAAAGGCAAACACGCGCATTTTTCCGCCCTGGTCAGTGCGGACAGCTTTCCCCGGCCGGATGCGCCGGAAGCCGGAGCCCAGGCTGCGGTGTTGTGGGGAATTCTGGTGGACATCAACCGGCCGGAAAACACGCTGGTTGTGGATCCTGTTGCTGCATCCAAAATGGCAGAAACATTGATCCGCGCCGGCTACATTCCTGCTGCCGGCTTCCTGAGGCGCGCGCTTTCCGCCGGCCAGAACGATGTGGCCTTACAGATCATCCGGGCCGGTGTTTCGCCCAAGGGAAAGGATTTGTTGTGGGAGGCCGTATATCGATATCCATTCGACAAAGAAAACCATTTGCCCGACCCTTCGCCTGAACTCATCGCCCAGCTTCTCAACTACAATGATCCAAATGTGGGACCAGAGCCGCCGCTTTTGGTGGCGTGCAGACTTGGCGTTGATGTCCGCATCGTGAAAATGCTGGTGGCGGCAGGCGCGAAACCGGATTTTTCCAAACATCCATTTGCATCCAAACACGCTGACGCGCTTCTGCCGGATGCGCTGCTTGAAGCGGTGCTTTCCTCGGCCAGAGATAATCCCGCGCTGGTGGCCTGTCTGCTGGAACTTGGCATTGTCCCCTCTGCCTTGCGGGAGCCGGGCCTTCTGGTGCAAGCGTCAAAATGGCCAGTGCCAAAACCGGAATCTGCCATTGTACTGATCCGCGCAGGCGCGGATCCCAGAGAATTGCGGGCCGATCCGTCCACACGAGAATTTGGCAGAATGATTGGCGTGCTGGATGAAGACGGTATTCCCTGTGTGCGGTATGCGCCGTCGCCCGCTTTTGTGCGCGGCCTGGCCCATGATAAAAAAATGATGATGGCATGGGCCTTCCGAAATCGCAGAAAAGCGTTGGTCGACCGAGGGTTTTACAGGGTTGCTGATGTGGCGGATGTTCGGCGTGTGATCGGACGGATGTCCCTTGATAAAAAATTTGAAGAGGATTTTGTAACGTATGGGGCATACGGAATTCTGTATAATTTGTTTGGCATTCAACCCCGAAAAAAAGTGTCCCGGCGGGAAGTCTTTCCGCTGATGGAAGCTGCCATGGCAACCGACCATCCCGGTGTCATCGCCTTGCTTGCCAAAGCCGGGGCAGATGTGAACGCCAGAAACGCCTATGCCCTGGATTGCGCGATGGAAAACCCCAACCCTGCAATTCTGGAAGCGCTTCTGCGCCTGAAACCGGATATCGGGAAGGGATTGGGGCATCATTTATGGCTGAGCGATGCCCTGCCGGAGCATATCGCCGTTCTGGTGGCGGAAGGCGTTGACCTCAACACCGATATCCCCCTTGCACTGATTTCTGAAGCCCTGCACTATGACAACCTGCCCGTGGCCCGTGCGTTGCTGCGCGCCGGAGCAGATCCCGACAAGACGGATCAAGATGGCGAGCGGGCACTTTTTCGAGCGGTTTCCGGTGGACACTATGATTTTGCCTTGAGCCTCATCGAAGCTGGCGCTGATCCTGTTTTTGACGGACCCTGCGGCCGATCATTCCTGAAAATCCTGGAACGCTCCTGTCCAAAGGCGGATGATGAAAAAGGAAAAGCAGATTACAGGCATTTGCGTGAGCAGGTGAAAGCCGCGTATGGATCACGGAAAATGACATCGCCGCCGGGCAACTGAACGGCGCCACCTCCCAGCACCCCACCCTCGTCCATAAAATAAATTGTATGTTTTTGCTGTAATATTTTTATATTTCCTGTATTTAATAAACCGAGATTATTAAATCGCAATTATTTATCCTGTCAGAATGTTTGTTGTTTTTCTGCAAATTACACAAAACAACGAGATAGTGTCGTCTCGAGTTTGTAACAGTTTGAAATCATGAGTATTGGCAAAATCACGAGATCTTATTTTATATAATAAATTCAAATCATTACATTTCTTAAAGTCACGCGATCGAATCAATCGCATTGTGGTAAGTATCTCAACCTGTGCTGAATCGGCTCTCGGCCTTTGGTTTCCGGATCAGACCTCATTTGGATATGCTGGTGTTTGTTGTTGGATCGTGTCTTTTTTACATCCTGATAATTTGAAATTATTCTTTATTTATAAGATTCCACGACACCCTGTTCAGAGGAGAAAAAAAATGGCTTACACAATTATTGACGGCTGTCCATCAACCTCAGGAGACGATTTTCAACTCAACACGACCACTCTTCTCAAGCACGCGGCCCGCGTTTATCCGGAAGTGGAAGTCGTTTCCCGCAGATCCGACGGGACACTTTTTCGCTACAATTACAAAGGGGTCCACGAGAGATGCCAGCAGATGGCCAACGCCCTGGTCCGGCTCGGTGTAAAACCCGGTGATCGCATTGGTGTCATGGGCTGGAATACGCACCGATATTTTGAGCTTTATTTTGCGATTTCAGGCATTGGTGCGGCGGTTCTTCAAATGAATCTCCGGCTTCCGCCTCACGACCTTTCCTATGTCGTCAATCACAGTGAGGCAAAATTCATTTTTGTGGATGAAAGCCTGGTTCCCCTTGTGGAGGCTGTTGCCGGAGATCTGAAAACCGTGGAAGGGTTTGTGGTCATGACGGATGAGAAGCTGGATGAAAACCGGGTTCAACTCCGTCCGGTCATGAGTTATGAAACCCTCATGGCAGCAGAAGAGCCTGTCTTTGACTGGCCCATGATCAACGAGCGATCCACCTACAGCGCCTCTTACAGCTCCGGAACCACAGGAAAACCCAAGGGTGTGTATTATTCCCACCGGTGCATTTATCTCCACACCACAGCCGTGGTCATTGATCAGCGGGTTTGCCACAATGACGTTATTATACAGATTGTCCCGATGTTTCATTGCCAGGGATGGGGGCTCTGGCTCTGCGGACCCATGACAGGGGCCAAAATGGTCTTTCCTGGCCCGTATTCCGTTGATACGGCCGGCGCCCTGGTGGATTTGATTGTATCTGAAAAAGTCACCTTCGGTGGCGGATCACCGGCTATTTTCATGCCCATGCTGGAATACATTCGAACCCTGCCGGAAAAACCGGATCTTTCCGGTCTTCGCATGGTTTCAGGGGCCAGCGAGCCGCCCCTGTCCATGATGCAGGGATATTGGGATCTCGGGCATGCCCAGATTGTTCATGGGTACGGGGCAACGGAAACCACGCCCATTATTCTCATCAACACACCCAAACCCGCTATTGATCACTGGCCCCAGGAAGACAAATGGAACAATCAGAGAAAACAGGGACTTCCGCTTCCGGGAAGTGAATGCAAAATTGTGGATGCAGAAGGCCATGCGGTTCCGTCGGATGGCGAAACCATGGGAGAAATCCTTTTTCGGGGGCCGTGGGTGACCCGTGAATATTACGACGACCCGCGAACCATCGACTGTTTTACCGAAGACGGATTCTGGAAAAGCGGAGATGTCGGCACCGTTGATGCCCATGGCTATGTGAAAGTTACCGACCGGATCAAGGATGTTATCAAAAGCGGCGGTGAATGGATCTCTTCCATTGACCTGGAAAATGCCATCATGGGCAATGAAAATGTCCTGGAAGCCTGTGTGGTGGGTCTTTCTCATCCCAAATGGGACGAACGGCCTGTGGCCTTTGTGGTGCTGAATCCCTACCGTGCCGACAAATCCGTCACCAAAGAAGATATTCTCAAGAGACTTGAAGGTCGGTTCGCCAAATGGCAGCTTCCGGACGAAGTGATTTTTGTGGATGAGCTTCCCAAAACCAGCGTGGGAAAATTGGATAAAAAAGTACTTCGGGCTGAAAATGAACACTTCTTTAGATAGTGTCCCCTTAAGAAATATAACGATTTGAATTGATTCCATCAAACAAGATCTCGTGATTTTGCAAACACTCAATGATTTCAAACGGTTACAAACTCGAGACGACACTGTCTAAGGTCTGACATGACATCGGAGAAAATCATGGTCGCGGAATTCAACCTGAAAAGAGATGTGCTTCAAAAAGGCCTCTGCACCTTGTGCGGCGCCTGTATGGACGGGTGCCCTTATCTGAAAAACATCGCTGATCATCTGGTCATGCCCTTTCAGTGCAGTGCGGGGGAGGGGCGCTGTCTTGCCGTGTGTCCGTGCCTTCCCACAGACTGGGAAGATGTGCGAAAACGCTTTTTGGGAGACAGTGCGGCAGATCCCGATATCGGGGTGATCGCTGGTGTTTACAAGGTTCGGGCAAAACATCCGATTTCCCGTTGTCAGAACGGCGGAACCGTAAGTGCCCTCTTGGCTTATGGCATGGATGCGGGGCTTG
Source organism: Desulfosarcina sp. OttesenSCG-928-A07 (assembly GCA_030267325.1). Taxonomy (GTDB): domain Bacteria; phylum Desulfobacterota; class Desulfobacteria; order Desulfobacterales; family Desulfosarcinaceae; genus Desulfosarcina. The sequence goes on from JAJDJS010000001.1 coordinate 110,703, forward strand.
GGGAATCAGCCCTTCTCACCCGATCCTCAGGTGGACTTGAGCCCGAACCCTTCTGGGCAAAAAGCCCGGAAGATATTCAGGAAGCGGCCGGCTCCAAGTATTTTGCCGCAGGAAGTTTACGGCTTTTGAATGACCGTCACCGGCAGTGGGACAAGCCCGTTATGGTGGTCGGTCGCCCCTGCCAGATCCGGGCGCTGCGAAAAATACAAATCCATGAACAGTCCACAGGCCATACCTCCCCTGTTCTTTCCATCGGGCTTTTCTGCACCTGGCAGCTTTCCTGGTCTTTTGGAGATTTTCTGGCACAGGAATTTCCCGGAAAGAAAGTTCAGCGCATTGCCATTTCCCTTCAGGGTCTTGAAGTGGATTTCGGAGAAGGACCGCAGCCGGTTTCCATGGATGGGGTAAGGGCCCACATGCGTTCGGCTTGCCACTATTGCCTGGATATGACGGCCGAACTTGCCGATATTGCCGTGGGTGCCTTTGAGCAGGAAGCGGGGTGGAATACGCTCATTGTTCGGAGCAAGGCCGGCATGGACTGGTTTGAAGGGGCAAAAAACAGGGGCGATCTTCTGGTGGCAGCATACCCGGAAGCGGAATTGCAGCGCCTGAAAGCAGCCGCTCACAACAAAGCCCGGCGCGGCCTTGAAAAAATTCGTTCGGAAGCTGTGTAAGGCAAATGGCCTGATGATGGCATCTGATGTTGAGCCCCACCTCCGACCGCTTGGGAAGAGGGCGCAATGTTTGGCGGGTATATTGATTTCGGAAAACAGCCTGACTTTTTGAAAACAGAAAAACAGGGAATCACCATAAAGGACAAAACCCATGGAATGGATGACAACACTGGACAGTCCGGGCAAGGTCTTTTTGTTACAGGGAAACGAAGCCATTGTGCGGGGCGCCCTTGAGGCAGGCATTCATTTTGCCGCAGCCTATCCGGGTTCCCCGTCTTCGGAAATTCTCACCATGCTGGGCCGCATTGCCGATAAAAGGGGATTTTATGCCGAATGGTCCACCAATGAAACCTGCGCCCTGGAAGCCTGCATGGGCGCATCCTTTGCCCATGCCAGGTCTCTTTGCATCATGAAGCAGAACGGCCTGATGACGGTGGGAGATGCGCTGCACACCTGCGGTCTTTCCGGTGTGAAAGGCGGCCTTGTCCTTGTGGTGGCAGACGATCCTTCCGCCCATTCCAGCACCAATGAATTTGATTCCCGGAATATGGCTGTTTCAGCCAATATTCCCATGCTGGAGCCGTCCACCATCCAGGACGCCAAGGATATGATTCCCTATGCCTTTGAGCTTTCGGAACAGCTTCAGCAGATTGTCATGATCCGCACGGTCACGCGCATCAACCACGGCAGGTCCAATGTGGTGCTGGGGGAACTTCCAAAAAGTCTGAGGCCGCTTAAGGCCATTGGTGAATGGGATCGTTTTGTGGGTATCAACTGGTTCCACGAATCCCAGTGGGAAAAGATGGATCAGGCAGGCGAGATTTTTGAGAAAAGCCCTTTTAACACTTATGAAGGCCCGGAAAAGCCCGCGCTTCTCATCATTACCAGCGGAACCGGAAGGCTTTATTCCCGCGAGGCACTGGATACGCTGGAAGAAGGAATGTCCGTGGAAGTGTTCAGAAACCACTGGTTTCATTCCCGCGAGGCCCTGGATACGCCGGAAGTGCGGAACAAGATCGGCATCCTTTCCATTGGAACAAGCTGGCCTTTGCCCGAGCGCCTTGTCCTCGGTCATGCAAAAAAGGCGGGGAAAATCCTTGTTGTTGAAGAAGTGGATCCTTTTCTTGAAAGGGGTGTTGCCGCCATCCTCGGAAAGGAAAAGGATTTTTCCGTAGAGATTCTCGGAAAGGGAAAAAATGGCGTTCTGCCCAGGGTATTTGAACTGGATCCAGACCGGGTGCGAAATGCCATTGCCAAAGCGCTGGGCGTGGATGCTAAGGATGAAGTCCCAGCCCCTGCGCCTGCCGCCGGCGTAACGGCAAGGGAGCTGACCTTCTGCGCCGGATGCCCCCACAGGGCCACTTTTTTTATTGTGAAGCAAGCACTGGAACTGACGGAAACCCAAGGTGTGGTCATGGGCGATATCGGGTGTTACACCCTGGGCGCCCAGCGTGCCGGCCATTATCTCATCAGCTTTCTGGGCTGCATGGGTGCGGGCATCAATGCGGCCGAAGGCCTCGGACAGCTCAACCGCTTTGGCTTTGATCAGCCTGTTGTGGCCTTTTCCGGGGATTCCACTTTTTTTCATTCCTGTCTTCCTGGCCTTGTCAATGCCCGCTACCACAATGCCAACATGCTGTTTGTGATCCTCGACAATTCCGCCACTGCCATGACGGGTTTTCAGCCCCATCCGGGAATCGGGCGAACAGCCATGGGCCATCCGGCGGAGCCTGTTTCCATCCAGAAGGTTGTGGAAGCCATCGGCTGTCCGGTAACCACCGCAGATCCTTATGATGTGGAAGGCGGCATCCGGCTGGTTTACGATCTTTTGAAGCAGCCGGGTTTGAAAGTGCTGATTTTCCAGCAGCCCTGCGTGACCGCCCATATCCGGACAATCGAAAAGACAAAAATCTGGGTGGACCCGGAACTTTGCCGGGGAGACGCCTGCGGATGCGGAAGATTTTGCAGCCGAATCTGGGGATGTCCCGCTAATATCTGGGATGATGCAAACAAACGGGCCGCCATTGACGAGGTGGTGTGCGCGGGCTGCGGGGTTTGCGTAAGCCTTTGTCCGGCAGGGGCCATTAAGATGGTGGAAAAGGAGGCTGTATGAGCGAAAAAGTGATCCCAGATCCCCTTAATATCATCATTTGCGGCGTGGGCGGCCAGGGCAACATCGTGGCTTCCGAACTCCTTGCCTCGGCCCTGGTGGAAAAGGGATTTCGTGCGACTGTGGGCGAAACCTATGGTGCTTCCCAGCGCGGCGGCTCTGTGATGAGCCATGTGCGCATCTCCAAAACCCTGGAATACGGCGTTCTCATTCCGCAGCACAAGGCCCACCTCATTGTGGGGTTCGAACCCATGGAAACCCTGCGCATTGCCCGGGATTATGCAAATAAAGAGACAACGACGATTTTTGACCCACGGCCCAATTATCCCTTGGGCGTTTTGATCGGGGAAGCGGCCTATCCCAGTCTTCAGGAAGTGGAGGACGAGCTTTGCGACCGCTGCGGCTTTGTATGGAAAATCCCTGCAACAGATCTGGCCCTTTCCACGGGAAATTTCCGCGCCGCCAATATTGCCCTCATGGGCGCTTTAACAGCGCTTCCCCAGGTGCCTGTGGAAGCAGCAGATTACGACCGGGTGATGGCCCAGCGATTTCCGGAAAAAGTGCTTGCCCAAAATCAGGAAGTCTTTGTTCTGGGATATGAGGCGATGAGGGAGCTGCTGGAGATGAACCGGTAGACAATATGGTTGAACGAGACCGGGAGAAGGAGAATTTTATGCGTTCCCTTTCAAAAGATCTGAAAAAACTGCTGGGTTCGGATCAGGTGTTCACATCACCGGAAGACCTGCTGGCTTACGCCAATGACGGTACCTTTTACCTGAAAAGACAGATTCCGGATGCCGTGGTTTTGCCCCATGCAGCAGAAGATGTGGCAAAGGTGCTGCGCTATGCGGATCAGCATGAAATTCCCCTAACGCCGCGGGGCGCAGGCACAGGCCTTGCCGGCGGATGCACACCGGTAAAGGGCGGAATTGTGCTGGACATGAAGCGCATGAACGCCATCCGCGAAATCAATAAGGACAACATGACGGCAAGCGTCCAGGCCGGGGTGGTGCTGGGGAATTTTCAAAAAGCTGTGGAAAGGCAGGGCCTTTTTTATCCGCCCGATCCCCAGAGTATGTCCGTCTGCACCTTGGGCGGCAATGTGGCAACACGGGCCGGCGGTCCCAGGGGCGTTAAATACGGCGCCACCGGCCACTATGTTCTGGGCGTGAACTTTGTGCTGCCAGATGGGGAAATCATCCAAAGCGGCGGAAAGTTTGTCAAACAATCCGTGGGGTATGATCTGCCCCACCTCATGACAGGCTCCGAAGGAACGCTCGGCGTGATAACGGATATTGACCTGCGCCTTCTTCCTTATCCAGAAGACAACCTGACACTGGTCGTTGTCTGCGAAACCCTGGATCAGGCGGCAGCCCTTGTTTCCGCCATTATTGCACGGGGGGCAGTGCCGGCCATGATGGAATATGTCATCAAGCTGGCTGTTTCTGTGATGAACTCCCAATTTTCCTTTAAAAAGCCCATTCCCGAAACCGGTGAAGCGTATCTTCTCGTCTATCTTGACGGCAGCACAGCCCAGGTAAAAAAGGAAGCCGAGGTCATTCGGGAAGTTGCCATGGATCTTAAGGTGCCGGATGTGATTGTGGAAGAAGACAAAAACGCCGCAGCCCAGTACTGGACGGCGCGAAAGAATTTTTTCCCCATGGTGATGAGCATTTTCAAACGCGCCATTATTGAGGATGTGACGGTGCCGCGGAACAAAATTCCCGCCTTTGTCAGTGCGGTGCAGAATATCGCCCTGGCCCGCAGCGTAACCATTGGCCAGGCCGGCCATGTGGGTGACGGCAATCTTCATCCCACCCTCATGCAGCTTGAGATCAACCCCCAAACAACCCTCCAGGCCAAGGAAACCATTGACGATCTGATCCGGGCGGGGCTTGAGCTGGGCGGCACCATTTCCGGTGAACACGGCATCGGCATTCACAAGCAGGAATATCTGGAATGGGAGCTGGGACCGGGCCAGGTCGAACTGATGCGGCGCATCAAAAAAGCCTTTGATCCCAAGGGAATCATGAATCCCGGAAAAATCTGGACGGCCTGAGAAATAAAGATGGCCATAAAAATACAGATGGAAGGATAAGCTATGTACACGCTGGAAGAATACCGCGATGTGATGGAAAAATGTTCCCAGTGTTCTTTTTGCCAGGCCACTTGTCCTGTTTTTCTGGCCACCCTTATGGAAAGCCAGCTTGCCAGAAACCGCCTGAATCTTATCCGGGAAATTTTTTTTGAAAAATCCATGAAGTTGACGGACAGGGCCAGGGAAATTCTTGAGCATTGCCTGCTGTGCACCAACTGCACCCAAACCTGTGCCAGTCAGGTTCCGGTGACGGATATTCTCATTGCGGCGCGCCAGGAAATGGGAACGGACAAAGGCGGCGTGCGGGCCACGCTCATGGGAAAAGTCCTGGGAAAAAGAGCGCTTCCGCCCATTCTTGGAAAGCTCGGCGCCTTTGCCCAAAAAATCGGTATCGGCGGAAAGGAAATGCCGAGATTTGCGGAAAAAACCTTTGACCACGACTTTTCAGGGCAGATTGCGGCAAGTGGTGTTCAGCGGGCAAAGGTGGCCTATTTTGTGGGATGCGGTACCCATTTTCTCTTTCCGGATACAGGGCGTGCGGTGGTGGACGTGTTCAGCAAAAACGGTATTGGCATTGATATTCCCGAAGGCCAGGTCTGCTGCGGGATTCCCCTTCTGGCCGAAGGCGATCTGGAAGGCGCCCGTGAAGCGGTTCGCGCCAATGTGGCGATTCTGGACGCGCTTGACGTGGATGCCATTGTCACGGATTGTACGTCCTGCGGCATGATGTTCAAGGAAAAGGCAGGGAAATGTTTTCCGCAGGATGATCCCATCCAGGAAAAAATCGGGCGTGTTGCGGAAAAAATGGGGGAGGCAACAGATTATCTCAATGCGTTGGGGTTGGTTGTCGAACCGGAAGCCCTTGCCGCCCGGTACGCTTACCATGTCCCCTGCCACAGGGCCTGGGCACCTGGTGTAAAGGATGCGCCCCTGGCCCTTTTAGCCAGGGTTGAGGGGCTTGACTATGTGCCGCTGGACAATCCCGAACACTGCTGCGGCGCTGCGGGCACCTTTTTTATGCAGCACCGGGAAACAGCGGAAAAGATTCGGTCTCCCCGGCTCGCCGATATCCGGAAAAGCGACGCGCAAATGGTGGTGACCCAATGTCCCACCTGCCGCATGTATCTTTCTTTCCGTCTGGATGACCGGGAAGTGCTGCACCCGTTATCTCTTCTCTTGAAGTCCTATGGAGCAGATTCCGACTTCCGATAACCCCGTCCTCTCCCCCCATAAGAAACTGGATGGGGGGAGAGAAAATTGGCTAGCTCCTGAATTCTATTTTTCCTGATCTGTCATCATGCCTCGCATCACGCAGGGCAAAATGCCGCCGTGTTCAAAATACGTCACATCCACATCGGTATCCAGCCGGGAGATAACGGTAAACTGAAGCGTTGTGCCGTCCGTCCGGGTGGCGGTGACGGAAAGCAGCTTTCTGGGGGTCATGTTCTCAATCCCGGAAAGGGTAAAGGTTTCCGATCCATCCAGCCCCAGGGTCTCGGCATTTTCGCCGGGTGAAAACACCAGGGGCAATACGCCCATGCCCACCAGATTGTTGCGGTGAATCCGTTCATAGGACTCGGCGATCACTGCCTTGATGCCCAGGAGAAAGGTGCCTTTGGCTGCCCAGTCCCGGGAAGAGCCGGTGCCGTATTCTTTTCCGGCCAGGACAATGAGCGGCGTTTTTTCCGCTTTATAGGCCATTGCCGCATCAAAGTTGTACATTTCCTTTTTCTCGGGAAATTTCAGGGTAAAGCTGCCCTGTTTGGGGTCCACCAGTTTGTTCTTGATGCGGATATTGCCGAATGTGCCCCGCATCATCACTTCATGATTGCCCCGCCGCGACCCGTAAGAGTTGAAATCCGCCTTGGAAACCCCGTGCTCCGTCAGATACTGGCCTGCTGGATAGGCTTCGGCAATGGCGCCGGCCGGAGAAATATGGTCGGTGGTGACCGAATCGCCCAGAAGCAAAAATGCCCGTGCGTTGTGAATGTCTCCCGGCGCTTTGGGGGTTAATGAGAAATCATCAAAATACGGCGGGTTTTTGATGTAGGTGGAGGCTTTATCCCAGGGAAACGTCGTGCTTGCGACAACATTCAACGACTTCCAGAAATGGTCGCCTTCAAAAATCCGGCCATAGGCAGCTTCGAAAAATTCCTTTTTCACATGGGCTGCCACCAGCGCATCGATTTCCTGATCCGAGGGCCACAGGTCTTTGAGATAAACCGGTTCGCCATTGGGATCCATGCCAACCGCTTCCTGGGTCAGATCAATATCCACCCGGCCGGCCAGGGCAAAGGCCACCACCAGGGGGGGGGGAGGCCAGAAAATTGGATTTGATGCGCTGATGAATCCGGGCTTCAAAATTCCGGTTTCCGGAAAGCACTGCCGCCACATTGAGGTCGTTTTCCTGAATGGCGGTTTCAACGGCCGGGTGAAGTGGTCCGCTGTTGCCGATACAGGTGGTGCAGCCAAAGGCGGTGAGGTGAAATCCCAATTCCTTGAACCAGGGGATAAGGCCGGCGGATTCCAGATAATCCATTACCACCCGTGATCCGGGCGACAACGATGTTTTCACAAAAGGCGGAACGGAAAGTCCCCTTGCCACCGCGTTTCTGGCCAAAAGGCCTGCGCCCATGAGCACATGGGGATTGGACGTATTGGTACAGGAGGTGATGGCGGCAATGACAATATTGCTGTCGCCGAATTTGACGGGCTGGTCGCCAAGGGTGATCTCAACTTCCCGGCGGGTCACCGGAGCGTTGAGAATGTTCGCCATGGTGGTTTTCATGTCCGGAAGACGGATCCGGTCCTGGGGCCGGGCCGGGCCGGCAAGGCAAGGTTCAACAACAGAAAGATCAATCTCCACCACCTGGGTAAACTCCGGAACCGGCGCGCTTTGGGTATAAAAAAGGCCATTGGCCCGGGTATACGCCTCAGTCAGCCGGGCCTGGTCATCCCGACCCGTAAGCTTAAGGTAAGCGATGGTTTTTTCATCCACTGGAAAAAATCCCAATGTGGCCCCGTATTCCGGCGTCATGTTGGCAAGGGTGGCCCGGTCTGTAACCGACAGATGCCCCATGCCCTCACCGAAATATTCCACAAATTTTTCCACCACACCCAGCTTTCGTAAGGTCTGGGTGATAAAAAGCACCAGATCCGTTGCTGTGACACCTTCCTTCAGTTTTCCCGTAAGCTTTACACCCACCACTTCCGGAATGGACATATAATACGGCTGGCCCAGCATCACCGCTTCGGCTTCAATGCCGCCCACGCCCCATCCCATCACGCCGATGCCGTTGATCATGGGGGTGTGGGAATCCGTTCCCACCACTGTGTCCGGACAGGCGATCAGGGCTTTTCCCGTATCTTGGGCAATCACCACCCGGCCGAGGTTTTCCAGGTTCACCTGATGGCAGATGCCGGAATTGGGCGGCACCACATTAAAATTGGAAAAGTTTTTCTGGGCCCATTTGAGAAGAGCGTACCGCTCGCTGTTGCGCTGGTATTCCAGGGACACGTTTTTTTCCAGGGACTGATCAGTGCCAAAAAAATCAATCTGTACCGAATGATCCACCACCAGTTCGGTGGGCACCAGGGGGTTGATCCGCGCGGGATCCTGTCCCAGGGTATTGACCGCTTCCCGCATGGCTGCCAGGTCCACCACTGCCGGAACACCGGTGAAATCCTGCATCAGGACTCTGGCCGGGTGATAGGGAATTTCAACGGGCGCATCATAGGTTTTTTGCCAGCGGACAATATTTTGCAGGTCCGCTTCGCTCACAATGCGGCCGTCCAGTTTGCGCAGGAGATTTTCCACCAGAATCCGGATGGCGTAGGGCAGGCGTTCAATGGAAACTCCGGTATCTGCGGCATATTGGCAAATATCATAATAAGTATAGGTTTTCCCGTTTGCCTGAAGCGATTTTGCATAATCTGTTGGGTTCATGGCGCGATCCTTATTGGGGTTGATGACAAACTGGAACAAGCATCACAAATCAGGAAAGATTAATGAAGTTCAGGAAATCAGGCAAGGGAAAAAGGGAGGGGTTGTCCCTTGACAAATCAGTGTCCATGGCCCAAGTGAAACCCGTTTCGGAAAAATTCGTAAAGCTTCCGATGATTCATAACCGGAGAAAAAGCCATGCCTGTCAAAAAACAGCAGCTTGTTGAATGTGAAATTACGGATGTGGCCTTTGGCGGAAAAGGGCTGACGAAAATTGACGGGTTTGCTGTGTTTGTGGATCAGACCGTTACGGGTGACCGGATTCTGGCCAGGATTATCCGGAAAAAACGTAATTATGCCGAAGCTGTCGTCCATGAGATGATCTCTCCCTCGCCCTTCCGGGTGGAGCCGCCGTGTCCTTACAGCGGGTATTGCGGCGGGTGCAAATGGCAGTTCATGGACTACGCCCACCAAGTTTATCTCAAACAGCGCCATGTGGCGGAAAGCCTTTCCCATATCGGACTGATGCCGGATATCACTGTTCATGAAACCATCCCGTCAGATTTGATTTTCGGATACCGCAACAAAATGGAGTTTTCTTTCTCGGACCGGCGCTGGCTCATGCCGTCAGAGATGGAAGCTGCGCTAAATCCGGATTTTGCCCTGGGCCTTCATGTGCCCGGCACCTTTTACAAGGTGTTGGACACCCGGGCCTGCCTGCTGCAACCTGAATTGGGAAACGAGATTCTGGATGCGGTACGCACGTTTGTCCGGGCCTCTGACCTGCCGGTTTACGGACTTCGCAGCCACGAAGGGTTCTGGCGGTTCTTAATGGTGCGCCATTCTGTGGCGACAGACCAGTGGATGGTCAATATTGTGACCAGCCGGGAAGACCGTGGTGCGGTGGATCCCCTGGCGGAAATGCTCAGACGCCGATTTCCAGGCGTGACTTCCGTGGTCAATAATATTACGGCCCGAACATCGGGTGTGGCCATTGGTGAAAGGGAAATTCTGCTTTCCGGAAACCCTGTGATTCAGGATGCCATTGGCCCTTATCAGTTTGATATTTCTGCCAATTCGTTTTTTCAGACCCACACTCGGGGGGCTGCCCGGCTTTACCGGATTGTTTCCGAGTATGCGGCCCTTACCGGCACTGAAACCGTTCTGGACCTCTACTGCGGTACCGGCACCATTGCCATCTGGCTGTCGTCCATGGCCAAGGAAGTGATCGGCGTGGAGATTGTGGAAAGCGCGGTGGCGGATGCGGTTAAAAACTGCAGGTCCAACACCATTGACAATTGCCGCTTTGTGCAAGGGGATGTGAAAGATGCGCTGGCGTCCATTGAATCCACGCCCGATGTGCTGATTATCGACCCGCCACGGGCCGGTATGCATGCGGATGTGGTGCGCCAGGTGCTGACCCTGGGGCCGGAAAAAATCGTCTATGTGTCCTGCAATCCCGCGACTCTGGCAAGGGATGTCCTGGCCCTCAAAGACGCCTATGTCGTGGCCGAGGTTCAGCCTGTGGACATGTTTCCCCACACCTTTCATATTGAGGCGGTGGCCCGGCTGGTGAAAAAGTAATCCCATGCCGGATGCAGATCAGTTCTGAAGGGTGCGGGCCGCGCCCATCAACCGGTACACCAGGGCAGAGCCCAGCCATGCGGCATCTTCAAGGGAGAGATACGCGCTGATAACCGCATCAAACAGTACTTTTCCGCTGCTCTCAAACTCCTCATCCCCCAGATAGACCAAGGTGATCAGATCAATGTGGGGAAGCACTGTGAATTTTCCGGACTCATCGCCAAAATCAGGCACCAGGGTCCCGCCCATGAGGGCAACCGCTTTTGTCAACAGACCCGGGGTCTGGCCAAAGGTTTGGGCCAGGGGGATTTCTGCCCGGCGATGGAAAGCATCCTGGTAAAATTCACCGCCGGTGATCTGGCGGTAGGCCACCATGTTGCCGGTGGGAAGCTGGCCGCCTGCGCCCTGCAAATAATGCAGGATCAGAACGGTATCCGTCAGGCTGAAGGTTTCGTCCGGCTTCTGGTTTTCCCAGGAAACAGCCATGTCCGAAGCCCGGACCACAACCGGGCGGCCCAAAAAAGAAAGCCGGAATCCCTCTGGCGTTCGTTCTGCACCGGCAAAACGGGCCACCTCATCCGGGTTTTTGTCCATCAGGGAAGCGGCTGCCAGGCGGCAGGCTTCTTTATAATCGTCAACTCTCACAATAAACTCCTGTTTCTTTTATAAAACAGCGATTTTGCCGCAGTGTTGGTCATCTGTCTTTTTGGAACAGATCAGGGAAAGGGCAATTTTGGCTGTCCGGTCAGATGCCCCGCTTTCGCCCAGAGTTGTTCGTATTCCCAGGAGGGCACTTTGCATGTCAGCCAGGCGATTCGGGTATTGGATCAGATCCAGAGCGGTTGTGGAAATGATGTCCGGTGATGCGTCACCCTGGATCAGTTCCGGAACCAGGGTCTTTCCGGCAATGAGATTGACCAGACTGATGTGGTTGACCTGGATGAGGCGTTTTACGATGCTGTAGCTAAAGGGCGACACCTTGTACACCACCACCATGGGAACACCGTAAAGGGCCGCTTCCAGAGTGACGGTGCCGGATGCAGCCACCAGAAGATGGCTCTGATGAAAAATCGGCTGGACCGGTCCCTTTAGGATCTCCATATTCAAAACCGATTTCCATGGCCCTGTAATGGCTGAAAACCGGTCCGCGTCAATGGAATCAGAACAGGATACCAGAAACCGGGCAGAGGGAATGCGCTGCTGAATTTTTGCGGCAGCTTCCAGCATGGGGGAGAGAAGGGCGGTGATTTCTTTTTCCCGTGAGCCAGGAAGCAGGCCGATGACCGGAGAATCCGGCAGTCGGCCCATCCTGTGGTCTGTCACAGGCGGTGGAATCCGATCCAGAAGCGGATTTCCCACAAAGGTGACCGGAACCCCGTGTTGTTGAAAAAACGGCACTTCAAAGGGGAAAATCACCGCCATGTGATCCACCCGGCGTCTGATGGTGTTGACCCGTCTCTGGCGCCAAGCCCAGATTTTGGGGCTGATGTAATACAGAACCGGTATGTTTCGCTGTTTTGCCAGTTTGGCAATATTGAGATTGAACTCTGGAAAATCAATCAGCACCAAGAGATCCGGAGCCGTATGAACCAGCGCTTTTTTGACCTTTTCCCGGATTTGCCAGATCACGGGCAGTTTGCCGATAATTTCCGTCAGTCCCATGACAGAAAGGGCGCTGATAGGGGCAAACAAATGAACACCGGCATTTTCCATGGCGTTTCCACCGATACCGGACAAAAAAAGATGAGGATCCTGCTGCTCCAGGGCCCTTGCCAGCATGGCGCCATACATGTCGCCCGAGGCTTCGCCGGTGATGATCATGATGTGGTTGGGGGTGTCTTTCATCATTTTTCACAGATGATGGCGATTTGGTGTTCATCGGCTTGGCGGATCATTTCGTCACGGTCAAAAACAACGGTTTTCCCCGCTTCAATGGCAAGGGCCCGGACATTGGATTCGACCATCACATCAATGGTCCTGGCGCCCACGGCCGGCACATCAAACCGGAAATCCTGGCCGGGTTTGCAGATCTTGACCAACACCGCATGTCCCCGGCCCAGCCGGCCGCCGCGTTCGATGGCAGCATCCGTGCCTTCAACGGCCTCAACCGCGAGAACCGAGCCGCCGCCCACCACCACACTCTGGCCGATATCCAGCCGGCCAATTTCCCGGGCCACGGAAAATCCCAGCTCAATATCCTGTTTTTCCGCCTTTGAGGGTTTTCGTCGCGTCCATACGCCCTCGGGGGCCAGAAGCTCCGGCAGCAAAAGGGTGGACGGCGCAATGCAAATGCCTTCTTTTTCCAGGTGATCGGCAAAGGCCCGCATGAGGGCATCATCATGGGTGTCGCGCATTTTGGCGACAATGGCGATGGCTTTCATATCCGGCTTGACGTCGGTAAACAGGCGGGTTTTTCGGACAGCGCCCAGCATCACAGCCTGATGGACATTGTTTTGCTTAAAAAATCGGACCAACCGGTTGATCTGTCCCAAGTGCAGCCATTGGATTTCTTCCGAAAAATCCAAAAGCCGGGGATCTGCCTCGTTCACATAGGCGGCGGTGAAGACCGAAAATCCACGGGCTTTGGCCATTTTGATAAAGAGCAGGGGAAATTGGCCGCTTCCGGCAATCAGTCCGATTTTTTCAGTCATGTCAGGTGCGCATGGCAAACTAGCGGATAACCCCCCGGGTGGAGGATTGGATAAACGAAATGAAGTTTTCCACTTCCGGACACAGTTCCACTTCTGCCCGGATTCTGGAAATGGCCTCAGTGGTGGTCAGACCATAACGGAACAGGATACGGTATGTTTTTTTGAGGGCAGACAGGGCCTGCTCGGAAAATCCGTGGCGTTTGAGCCCCACGCGGTTGAGCCCGTGGAGAACGGCCCTGTCGCCGGCTGCAATGACATAGGGCGGAACATCTTTGGAAACCGCAGAGGTCCCCCCGATAAACGCATAATCGCCGATTTTGACAAACTGGTGAATGGCCACCAGACCGCCGATAATGGCATAATCGCCGATGGTAATGTGGCCGGCCAGGGTGGCGTTGTTGGCCAGTACCACCTGTTTTCCCACATGGCAGTCATGGGCAATGTGGGCATAGGCCATCACCAGACACTGATCCCCCACCTGGGTAATGCCGCCGCCGAGCTGTGTTCCCCGGTGAATGGTGGCAAATTCCCGAATCGTCACGTTGTTGCCGATTTTTACACAGCTTTCTTCCCCGCCGAACTTCAGGTCCTGGGGGACAGCGCCAATGGCCGCAAACTGAAAGATCCGACACCCGTCACCCAGGGTGACAAACGAATCAATCACCGCATGGGGGCCGATCCAGACATTATCACCGATGGTGACATGGTCTTTGATAATGGCATAGGCTTCAATGGTGACATTCTTGCCGATCACAGCATCCGGACTGATTATTGCTGTCTGATGAATCATGGTGGTTATTCTCCATAAGCGGCCATGAGCTGGGCCTCGGCGACAATTTTTCCGTCAACCTTGGCAACGCCGGCCATTTTGACGGCTTTGGTTCTCTGGTTCAGAAGTTCCATCTCAAGAAACAGCTGATCCCCCGGAATGACCGGTTTTCTGAATCGGACCTTGTCAAACCCCATGAACATGATCAGTCTGCCTTTATGTTCAGCAGACTGAGATGCGGTTGCCAAAATTCCGCCGACCTGCCCCATGGCTTCCACAATCAAAACACCGGGCATGATGGGCGTTGATGGAAAATGTCCCTGAAAAAACGGTTCGTTAACGGTCACGTTTTTGAGACCCACAATACGCTCGCCCTTGACGAACTCAACGATCCGGTCCACCAGCAGAAAGGGGAACCGGTGGGGCAGTATTTCCATAATTGATTTGAGGTCCAATCCGATGTCCATATCACCTCCACAAAGGGACTCAGACGTCTGTGGGACGGTTTTTTAACGTTTGGAGTTCTTTTTCCAGCTGGATGATCTTTTTTTTCAGGTCCGGCAGCTCCGGCATCACATGCTGGAGCCGGAGCCAGGTCCGGTGGGGCATGGCGGTAAGTGCGGAAGAGACCACCTGACCATCGGGAACAGATTTGGCAATACCGCTTTTCGGGCCGATGGTCACCTTGTTGCCGATGGAAAGATGCCCCGAAACACCGGCCTGACCGGCCAGAATGGTATGATGGCCGATGGTCGTGCTGCCGGCAATGCCCACTTGGGCCACAATGACACTGTCTTCGCCGATCACCACATTGTGGGCCACATGGACCAGATTGTCGATTTTGACGCCCCGCTGAATCCAGGTCCGGCCGAGGGTGGCCCGGTCAATGGTGGTATTGGCGCCGATATTCACATCGTCGTCGATCTGAACAATGCCGATCTGGGGAATTTTATGAAAGGTGCCGCTATCGGGAACAAACCCGAACCCATCAGCACCGATCACAGCGCCCGGATGAAGGGTGACCCGATTTCCGATTCGGCAGCCGTGCAAAATGGTGACATGGGGGAAAATGACCCCCGCCTCACCGATCACCACATCCTCACCAATAACCGCATGGCTGTGAATCACCGTGTTCTTGCCGATCACCGATCCATCGCCGATACAGGCAAAATGACCAACATGAACGTTTTCGCCCAGCCTTACATTGTTTCCGATGCGCGCCGTATGGCTGATGCCCGGTTCGGGGACCGGAAGGGGATGAAACAGAAGAACCACCTGGGCAAAGGCCAGTTGGGGGTTGTCCACCCGGATCAGGGGAATGGGTGTTTCAAGATCTGCTGTTTTCGGCACAATAAGGGCGCCGGAACAAGATCCCTTTATCCGGTTCAGGTATGCGGCACTGGCGGCAAGGGTAATCTGGTCCGGGGCAGCATCATCAAATGCCGCCACCCCGGTAATTTTTTTTCCCGGATCACCGGAAAGCGTACCGCCTGTCAAACGGGCAAGGCTTTCAAGGGAATGACCGCCTGTCATGCTACCTGCCTTTGGCTTTCAGGGAGTCGTGCCGCTTGATCACCTCATTGGTGAGATCAATGTTGTCCCGGCTAAACAAAACGCCGCCGCCCCGCTTGTCCATGATCACTGTATATTTTCCGGATTTTGCAATCTGGCCGATAATATCGATGATCTCTTTTTGAAAAGTTCCCATCAGGCGCTGTTGGAGCTCCTGCATTTCACCTTGGTAGCCGCGCTGCAGTTTTTGCATTTCCTCCCGTTTGGCCTCATATTCCACTCTCTTTTTCTCGCGCATCGCAGCGTCCATCACCTGGGCTTCCCGTTCCAGATTTTTCTGAAATGCTTCAAATTCAGTCCCTTTTTGCTTGAACGAGGTTTCCAGTTGCTGTGCCTTGGCGGTAAATTCAGCCCGGATCGCCTTTCCGGACGTGGTGCTCTCAAAGACCCGATCCATGTCCACAATGCCGATTTTGAGGTCAGCGGCAAAGGCTGTTCCGGTAAAGATGAAAACCATCAGAATTGCGAAAACTGTCCGGATATTGACAAAATGCATCTTCATGCTCCTTTCAGCGGTCATACGAAAAATGGAAGTAAGAGTGGAAAATGTGCATTCATTCGCCTTGTTGGATCAAAATGCCGTTCCCATGGAAAATTCCCATTTGGGGCTGGAAGACTCGTCATCCTTGGGGTCCAGAATATGGCCGGCTTCAATACGGATGGGGCCGACCGGTGAATACCAGCGGATCCCATAGCCGGCGCTCTGGCGAAGGTCTGTGAGATCCACGGTTTTGTCTTCGTAAACATTTCCGGTGTCGTAAAAGATAACACCCACAATCCCCAGATCCTTTACAATGGGATAGGTCAGTTCAAAGTTGAACTGGGCATAGGAAAGACCGCCTTCTTCAGACGGATACCCTTCGCTGTTTACCGTGGGAATGTGAATATCCTGAAAATCAAATCCACGGATGGAATTCATGCCGCCCAGGTAAAATTTTTCGTAGTCCGGAAGGATCTCCCCGCCGTTTTTTTGAATAAAGCCGGTCTCACCGTGGATAAAGCTGACCAGGTCCTTGTACACGGGAATGTACCACCCCAGTTCGGCAATCACCTTGTTGTATTCCACATTGCCGCCGACACCCGCGTAGGTATAGGCAATCCGGTGGTTCTGGCCGCTGGTGGTGTTGAAGGTTTTATCCCGGGAATCATAGGCAAGGCCAAGGGTGATGCTGCTGGTCGTGGTGTTTCCGGTGAGACTTTTGATATTGTCCGATGCATCGTAATCCACATCATCCACATCGGTCACATCAAACCGATAGGTCACCGATGCCCGGGTGTAATCCCAGATGGGGTAGCTGAGGCTGACGGACCCGCCCCGGCTGGTTCGGTCGTAGGTGTCATATTCCCGCTTCTGGCGGTACAGTCCCGCGCTGCCGGAAAGGGGAATATCAAACAGCCAGGGATCGGTGAGACTGACATTGTAAAGGTCCGATGAAGCACCGATCTGACCGCCGAGACGCAGGATCAACCCTTTTCCGAAAAGGTTCCGCTGGGCAATGGAGCCGGCAAAAAACATCTTGTCTTCTGTGCTGTAGCCCGCGCCGAAGGTAAATGCGCCCGTGGGTTTTTCCTTGACCTCCACCTTTACTTTCATGAGGTTGTCGGCGCTGCCCTTGGGGGTATCGACTTTCACATCTTCAAAGTAATCCAGCCGGTTCAGGTTCCGGACGCTTCGCTTGAGGCGGCTTCCCGAGTAAAGGTGCTGCTCGTAAATGCGCAGTTCCCGGCGGATTACATTGTCACGGGTGCGGGTGTTGCCAACAATTTCAATGTCTTCAAAAAAGACCTGCTCACCCTTGTCAATGGAATACGTGATGTCCACCAGATGGGTGTCCGGATGTTCTTTTGTGACGGGGTTGATGCTCACATAGGCATATCCGGCGTCCGCATAAATATCGGTCAGCAGCACAATGTCCTGGCGGACCTGTTCCCGGTTGAAATACGGTTCCTTGGCAATGCTCAGGCCGGCCATCAGGATGTCCCGGGAAACAATGAGGTCACCGTCCACGTCGATCTGTCCGACCCTGAACCGTTCCCCTTCTTCAATCTTGAAGGCGACGTGGATTGAGTTTTCCAGAAACGTCACCACCGGATCCGCCACCTTGGCGTAAATAAACCCGCTGGTATGGTATTTGGCCATGATCCGGCCGGCATCCTGGTTGAGGTCTTCCCGATTCAGCTCGCCCGACGAAGTCAGCCAGGACCAGAAACCCCTTTCAGAGGTTTTGATCAGCTTGAGCAGTTCTTTGTCAGTAAAGGTCTGATTGCCCTGGAACGTGATTTGGGTGATTTTGACTTTGTCGCCCTCTTCAATGGAGAACTTGATATCAGCCTGATTGTTGTCCTGTTCGGTGACCGCATACGTGATGCTGACGTTGTGGTAGTTCTTGTCCTTGTACAGGGATTCAAGCTGATCAATATTGGACTTGATGGTAAACACATTTAAAATGGACCCGGTTTTGATACTGAGGTTTTCCCGCAGCTTTTCAGTGTCAAAAACCTGGTTTCCGCTGAAACTGATCCGCCGGATGGTGGGTTTTTCTGTGACCTGAAATGTGATGATCTCGCCTTCAGGGGTGTCTTGGGATGTGACTTGAACATCATCAAAATATCCGATTTTATGAATATTTTTGACGTCATTGGCAATGTCGTCAGCACGGAGCAGGTCCCCGACTTTGACCCGGAGAACCCGTTCAATGGCATCGGTTTCAATGCGCTGGTTTCCGGTGATGCGGATACCGGCGACCAGCTCCTGGCTGAACAGTCGGCGGGAGAGTTTCCGGACCGATTCGTTAATCAGATGGCGAAGGCTCTCCATTCCGGAACCTGCCTCGAAAATGGCCATCACCGGATCGTCTCCCGTGGTCTCCACCATACGGATATCAAGGCTGATACCGTTTCCGATGCGGGTCATGCTTCCCCAGATGATGTAACGTGCGCCTGTTTGAAGACCCATTTGCCGGATGGCAGAAACCGACAGCGCGGTTGCATCAACCATTGCACCAGGCGTTTGATCGACGACCATTGCTCCTGATTGTTCCAGATAAACCCGGATATGGTCGGGAATTTCCGTTTTCAGGTAGGAAAGGTCCTGCTCTGCATGGATACTAAATGGCAGTATCAGCACCTGCACCGAAGTTGCGGCGCGGGTTGCAGGAACAAAAAGGCCGGATACAAAGACCAGCACAAAAAGCGAAAAAAGAAAAGTATTGCGCCGCAACAAGAACCTCCATCATCATGGATTGGTGTTAATGTTTATCCGGGCTTGGGAATATCCGGGAAAAGCCTGTTTCCCAAAACGTTCCGGTGTTGGATAACGTCCCCTTAAAAAATAGCGATATGAATTTTTTATAAATAAGATTTTTGGGTCTTTATTGCTATCAAATAATTTCAATTTGTTATGAGATCAAGACAACACTGTTTATGCAACTGTATCCGATACAGGTCCGGGTTTCCGGATTTCCGGATGCTCCGCCACCAGAGGTATCACCGGTGGTCCCAGTATCGGGCCTGACACTTCGTGAAGCTTTCCGCCAAGGATCGTTACGCGCCGTGAAACCAGCGCAGCCAGTTCCGGATTATGGGTGACCACCACCAGAGCCATGTCCATTTCCCCATTGAGTTCCATGAGCAGGCTGTGGACCGCATCACTGTTTTTTCGGTCCAGGTTTCCGGTGGGTTCATCTGCCAGAAGCACCTTTGGCTGCCTGACCAAGGCCCGGGCCAAGGCCACCCGCTGCTGCTCGCCGCCGGACAGTTCGCTGGTCCGGTGGGTGGACCGGGCCTCCAGACCGACCCGGGCCAGAAGCGATCGGGCGGCTTCACGGGCTTCTTTTTTTTTGATGCCGCCGATAAGGGCGGGCATCATCACATTTTCCAGGGCTGAAAATTCCGGCAACAGATGATGAAACTGAAACACAAACCCGATGGTCTGGTTACGGAACCGGGCCAGTTGGGTATCATCCAGACCCAGCACATCTTTTCCCCTGTAGCACAGCCGGCCGGCATCGGGCCGGTCCAGGGTTCCCAGAATGTGCAGCAGTGTTGACTTTCCGATGCCTGACGCGCCGATAATGCCGATGGTCTCGCCTTGGTTCAGGAAAAAGTCCAGATGATCAATCACCGGAATGGAAGTGCCGTTGTGCCGGTAGATTTTGCACAGGCCGGTGGCCTCGATTAAGGCGGCGGCTTTTGGTACACTCGCCATCTTGGCGGTGGCCTGAATCCCTGTATCAGCCATGGCGCAGGGCCTCCACCGGATTGATGCGGGCCGCCTGCCGGGCCGGATAAACCGTTGCGGCAAAACAAATCCCCATGGTGCACAGGATGATCATGAACACACTGGCCGGCTGAAGGTCTACG
This sequence comes from Desulfosarcina sp. OttesenSCG-928-A07, assembly GCA_030267325.1. Taxonomy (GTDB): domain Bacteria; phylum Desulfobacterota; class Desulfobacteria; order Desulfobacterales; family Desulfosarcinaceae; genus Desulfosarcina. The sequence goes on from JAJDJS010000001.1 coordinate 130,466, forward strand.
GGCAGGGTGGTGATGTAAAATATGTCTGCCGGCAGCCGGATCAGGTTTGATTCCTTTAATACCGTGCACAGGATCAGGCCGGCGATTGTGCCGATAACGGTGCCGATCAGCCCGATGGCCATTCCGCTGACAACAAAAATGCGTCCCACATCCGCGGATGTGGCGCCCATGGTTTTCAGAATGGCGATATCTTTCCGTTTTTCCATCACCCGCATCACCAGCGAACCGGCAATGTTGAACGCAGCCACCAAAACGATCAGCGTGAGTATGATGAACATAGCAATTTTTTCCAGTTGAATGGCGGAAAAAAGGCTCTGGTTCATTTCCTGCCAGGTTTCCATGGCATACTTGCTGCCGATTTTTTGTTTCAGGGCATGGGCGGCTTGGGACGTCCGATCCATCTGGGTCAGGCGAAGCTCAATACCGCTGACCGTGCCGGGCATCCGGAAGAGTTTCTGGGCATCGGAAAGCCGGATAAAGGCCATGCTGTTGTCAAATTCGTACATACCCGATGAAAATAAATCCGCCACCCGGAATTTGACCATGGCCGGGATATGGCCGATGGGCGAGAGTGCGCCTCTGGGCGAAATCACATAAATGGTGCTGCCCTTGATGGCCCCCAGGCTTCGTGCCAATCCTTTCCCCAGAATAATTTCCGGTACTGACGGGGATGATCCCCCATGAGAGCGATCCGGTTGCGGAGAAAGGGCCGAAAGGTCCAGTCCCTGGACGATATTTTGTTTCTGCTGTTCGTCCACGCCCTTTAACATGGCGCCGGATGCCTGATGGGCGGAACGAAGGATCACCTGGGCGGCAATAAAAGGAGCAGCCACGTCAACACCGGCTGTGGCTTTCGCCTCGTCCAGCACCTGCGGGTAGTCGGTAAAGGGCGCATCGGGCCCGGTGATGACCAGGTGCGGACGAACGCCCAGAATCCGTGTTTTAATGTCTGACTCAAACCCGCTCATCACGGAAATGACCACCATGAGCGCCATTACCCCCACGGCCACGCCGGCAACGGACAGCACCGTGACCAACGAGATAAAAGCCCTTTTTTGCCGGGTTCGGAGATAACGCCGGGATACAGTGGCCACAAATGACATGGAAAATCCTGTTTCTGGTGGTGGAAAGGGGTTGTCCGGCGGTTCAAGCGCCCGCTGCCCTGGGTTTCATGTGCGGAAACAGAATCACTTCACGAATGGAGGGCGAATCCGTCAGAAGCATGACCAGCCGGTCAATGCCGATGCCTTCACCGGCCGTGGGCGGCATGCCGTATTCCAGCGCCTCAATATAATCTTCGTCCATCAGGTGGGCTTCGGTGTCCCCGGCCTTGCGATCCGCCACTTGCTGGAGAAACCGTTCCCGTTGGTCATCCGGGTCGTTGAGTTCCGAAAACCCGTTGGCCAGCTCTCTGCCGGCAATAAACAGTTCGAAACGTTCGGTCAGTTCCGGATGGGTATCACTCCGCCGGGAAAGGGGGGACACTTCCGCCGGATACCCGGTGATGAAGGTGGGCTGAATCAGGTGAGGCTCCACCAGTACATCAAACAATTTGGTGATGATTTTTCCGATCCGCTCGGTTTTTGTCAGTTTGATGCCTTTTTCCGCTGCTGTTTCCAGGAGTTTGGACTTGTCGGAAAGGGCTGCCGGATCCACACCTCCAATGGTTTCCAAGGCTTCAAACAAAGATAGTCGCTTCCAGGTGCCGCCCATCTGAATCTCATGGCCCTGGTAGGAAATCAGCGTGCTGCCGGTGACGGTTTCCGCGATATGGGACAAAAGCGCTTCGGTCAGCGTCATCAGGTCTTGGTAGGTGGCGTAGGCCTGGTAAAACTCCACCATGGTAAATTCCGGATTGTGCCGGGTGGAAACACCTTCGTTTCTGAAGTTCCGATTGATTTCAAATACCCGTTCAAATCCGCCCACCACCAGCCGTTTGAGATAAAGCTCAGGTGCAATACGCAAATAAAGGGGAATATCCAGGGCATGGTGATGGGTGGCAAAGGGTGTGGCTTCGGCACCGCCCGGAATGGGCTGCATCATGGGGGTTTCCACTTCCAGAAAATCCCGGGAAAGAAAAAATTCCCGCATGGTCTGGATGATTTTACTGCGGCGCAGAAAGATTTCCCTGACTTCGGGATTCATGACAAGGTCAATATAGCGCTGGCGGTATCGTTTTTCCGGATCTTTGAGGCCGTGGAACTTTTCCGGCAGAGGGCGCATGGATTTTGACACAAGCCGCACATCATCGGCCAGAAGCGTCCATTCTCCGGTTTTGGTACGGAACAAAGTTCCCCGAAGTCCGATAAAATCACCTGTATCCAGGCGTTTGAACAGGGCGTAGGCAGCCTCTCCCACCTTGTCCTGCCGCACATAGGCCTGCATCATGCCGGTTCGGTCCCTGAACCGGATAAAAGCGGATTTGCCGAACCGGTTGATGGCCATCATTCTGCCGGAAACGGTAAATACCGGATCATCGGTTTCCAGGTCATCGGAAAGCCCGGCAATACGGGTGGTGATATCGCAGATGGTGTGGGCGGGGACAAAATTGTTGGGAAACAAGTTGATCCCGTCCGCTTGCAGGCTGTTTGCTTTTTCTTTCCACTTGCTCAGGATATCTTTAGGGCTGTCCATGTCTTCTCCGCGATAATCACCCGTTTGATCTAAAAGCTCAATTCGGGCGCGATATTTGTATCTGTATCTGTTTCAGCCCGCTATCCCTATCACCATTCATCACAGAACAACCGCGTTTTTATTGAACGATATGAATTTATAACTGTTTTTATGCCCCCAAACACATCTGGGGCGTAGTCATGTCACATAAATTCAAAAGGTTAAAAAAATAAGACGCAGTTTGCCATTTTTTGTTATGGCTGGCCTGAAAACGATTAGACGCAATTTGCTACCGTATTTGGCAAAGGGTGTCAAGAAGGTGTCAGGGTTCGTTTATCGGCCGTCCTTGGGCCGCTTTGAAGGAGAGGATCAAAATGGTGTTTCGGGCGAAATGAATCTGGCATTGGCATGGGCTCTGTCTTATAGTACGAATCCCGCCATGTTTGAAGCAGCGGGCACACCACACTGATCGAATACAGGAGATATCATGGGTTGGAAAGGAAAGATCATCGGCGGGGCCATTGGATTTTTTCTGGGAGGGCCTTTGGGTGCCATCTTGGGTACGGTTGTCGGCCATGCTGTTGATACCGGCGCGGAGCTTGACCGACTGTCCGATATGCGGGGGGATGCTGCGGGCCGGCGGGAGCGTCCGTCCGGTCGCCGGTTGTGGGGCATGGAAAAACAGCAGCTCACCTTTTTTGTTGCTGCTTTTTCCATGCTGGCCAAACTGAGCAAGGCCGACGGCCGGGTATCATCCGAAGAAATTGATTCTGTTGAAGAATTCATTCAACAGGACCTGCGGCTGGATCCGGAACGCCGCCGCATGGCCATTGAAATTTTCCGCACTGCAGTGAAATCGCCGGTCAGGTTTGAGGATTTCGCCCGCCAATTCCATCGCCAGTTTTATCGCCAACCCCAGATGCACGAACTCATGATTGATATTCTGCTGCGGGTGGCGGTTGCCGACGGTATCCTGACGGATGGAGAGGAAAAACTCATTCTTTCGGCAGTGGAAATTTTTGGGTTCAGCCAGGTGCGTTACCAGCAGCTCAAGGAAAAATACGTCAACACCACCGATAAGGCCTATGCGGTCCTGGGATGCAATCCCGGTGATTCTGATGCGGAGGTCAAGCGGTGCTACCGCCAAAGGGTTCAGGAATACCACCCGGATAAAATCGCATCCAGGGGACTTCCGCCGGATTTTACCCGTCTGGCCGAAGAAAAATTCCGTGAAATTCAGGAGGCTTGGGAAAAGATCAAGGCCGCCCGGAACATTCCTTAAGGGGTGGTTTTCTTTGTTCTTGAGGGGTTTTTAAAAATAAAGTAAAAATACGCGGTTGCAGATCAAAAAGAACGGGCGGGAGGTGAACGCCCCACAGGTCCGTTGGAACGGACAGAGACATATTTTTGATGCGGATTGATCTCACGCTAGCGGAGAGTCGATAAAGATGATTATAAAATGGTTGACCCGAATTTTCGGCAGTAAAAACGAACGTGAACTCAAACGGATGCTTCCGTTGGTGGAGGCCATCAATGCCCTGGAACCGGAGATGCAGGCGCTTTCCGATGATGCCCTCAAAGCCCAGACCGACAAACTCAAAGAACGGCTTTCAGCCGGTGAAACCCTGGACGATATTCTTCCCGAGGCCTTTGCCACGGTAAGGGAAGCATCGGTTCGGGCCCTGGGACTGCGCCATTACGATGTGCAGCTCATCGGCGGCATGGTGCTGCATTCCGGGAAAATCGCTGAAATGAAAACCGGCGAGGGAAAAACCCTGGTGGCCACTTTGCCGGCCTATCTCAACGCCCTTTCCGGTCATGGGGTGCATGTGGTGACGGTGAACGACTATCTGGCCCGCCGGGATACCGAGTGGATGGGAAAAGTCTATACCTTTCTGGGCATGACCGTGGGCACCATTCAGCACGGCCTGGACGATAATGAGCGAAAAACGGCTTATGGCGCGGATATCACCTATGGCACCAATAACGAATTCGGTTTTGATTATCTCCGGGATAACATGAAGTTTTACGCCGAGGAACTGGTTCAGCGGGAGCTTTCTTACGCCATTGTGGATGAGGTGGACAGCATTCTCATTGATGAGGCCCGAACACCGCTGATTATTTCCGGACCTGCCGAAAAATCCACCCAGCTTTACGAACAGGTCAACCTCATTATCCCCAGGCTGACGGCGGATGTGGATTACAAGGTGGATGAAAAGGCCAGGTCTGCCATCCTGACCGAAGAAGGCGTGGCGCAGGTGGAAAAACTCCTGGGCGTGGACAACCTGTACGATCCCGTCAATATCGAGCTTCTGCACCACACCAACCAGGCCCTCAAGGCCCATGCCCTGTTCAAACGGGATGTGGATTACATTGTCAAAGACGGCGAGGTCATCATTGTGGATGAATTCACCGGGCGCCTCATGCCTGGTCGCCGTTACAGCGAGGGGCTTCACCAGGCCCTGGAGGCAAAGGAAAGCGTCAAGATCGAAAACGAGAACCAGACCCTTGCCACCATTACCTTTCAGAATTATTTCCGCATGTACGGCAAACTGTCCGGTATGACCGGTACGGCCGATACCGAAGCTGCGGAATTCAAAAAAATTTACAACCTGGATGTGGTGATGGTGCCCACCAACGCCCCCATGATCCGAAAGGATTTTCCGGATCTGATTTACAAAACCCGCCGGGAAAAATTTGCCGCCGCCATCGAGGAAATCAAGGCGCTTTACAAAAAGGGACAGCCCGTGCTGGTGGGCACGGTTTCCATTGATGTGTCCGAGAAGGTGTCCAAAGAACTTAAAAAACATGGTGTTCCCCACGAGGTGCTCAACGCCAAAAACCACGAGAAAGAAGCGGAAATCATTTCCATGGCCGGCCAGAAGGGATCGGTGACCATTTCCACCAACATGGCCGGACGCGGGACCGACATTGTACTGGGCGAGGGGGTGACCGAACTTGGCGGGCTTCACATTCTGGGAACCGAACGCCATGAAAGCCGGCGGATCGACAACCAGCTGCGAGGGCGTTCGGGCCGCCAGGGCGATCCCGGCTCATCGCGGTTTTATCTTTCCCTGGAAGATGATCTGCTCCGCATTTTTGGCGGTGAACGCATGACCGCCATCATGAACCGCCTCGGCATGGAAGAGGGCGAGCCCATTGAACACAACCTCATCAGCCGGGCCATTGAAAATGCCCAGACCAAGGTGGAAGGCCACAATTTTGACATCCGGAAGCAGCTCATCGAATACGATGATGTGATGAACCAGCAGCGGGAGGTGATTTACCGCCAGCGCCGGGATCTGCTCACCGGCGTGGACCTCAAGTCCACCATTTCCGATATCATGCTGGAAGCGGCTGAAACCATCGCCCACCAGTTTGCAAGCGACCGGGATCTTCCGGAAGACTGGGACTGGACCGCCATTTCCGATGCGGTATTCGGCCAGTTCAATTTCCGGCTTTCACCCCTTGATAAAGATGGAATGGATGGCCTGAACCCCGAAGGCCTGGCGGATGAAATTTTTGAGCAGGCCAAAATTCGGTATGACGAAAAAGTGGAGATTATCGGGGAAGCGCAGTTCAGGCAAATTGAGCGCATGATCATGCTGACCCGTGTGGACGCCAAGTGGAAGGACCACCTGCTTTCCATGGACCATCTCAAGCAGGGGATCGGCCTTCGGGGATATGCCCAGCAGAACCCGCTTCTTATTTATAAAAAAGAAGGGTTCAACATGTTCCAGGAAATGATCGAACAGATCAAAATCGATACGTTAAGAATCCTTTTCTGGAGTCAGATTGAAGAGCCCGAAGCTGTTGAAGAGATCCAGAAACCCAAAACCCAGAAACTGATTTTTTCAGGCGGCGGCGACGAAGCGGCGGCTGCCAAAAAACCGGTGAAGCGGGAAGCGGACAAGGTGGGCCGGAACGATTTGTGCCCCTGCGGAAGCGGGAAAAAATACAAAAAATGCTGTGGCGCCTGATCGCCGGATTTCCCGCCCCAAACGCGGTTTTTGCGAGGTTACCATGACAACGGATCAGGGCTTTCGGGTCGGCATTGTTTCAGATACCCACGGACTGGTCCGGCCGGAGGTGCTTGCGGCCCTTTCCGGCTGCGGCCAGATTCTCCATGCCGGCGATGTGGGCGATGCTGCTGTTCTTCGCCGGCTTGAAGAAATCGCACCAGTGACCGCGGTCCGGGGAAATACCGATCACGGGGCGTTGGCTGCGTTGCTTCCCATGAGCGAGATGGTGAGCATTGAAAATGTGTTCTTCTATATTCTCCACGAACTTTCCGGGCTGGATCTGGATCCTGTGGCAGCTGGCATTCAGGTGGTGGTGAGCGGCCACACCCACCAGCCGGAGATGGTCCGAAAAAACGGGGTTATCTACCTCAATCCGGGAAGTGCCGGATATCGCCGCCACCACTATCCAGTATCCATTGCGGTGGCGCAGATCGAAAACAGCATCATCACCCCCCATCTGGTGGAAATCTCCTGCTGACCGGAACGGGGCTTTGTCCATGGTGTATCTTGGGGATTGCGTCTTGTCGGACGACTTTCCCGGGGAAAGGACTTCAACTTTACAATCCCCTGGAAATGGTTATACTGTCTGCTGAAAATTGGCTGTCAGCTTTCTATCTTCCACCCTGATCCAGTATTTGTCATGACCTCATACCAGCCGGAACTGCAAAACGATACGGAAGCCCGTGGAAAGACGGGAAAACCGCCTCTCTACCGGGTGCTTTTGCACAATGACGATTACACCACCATGGAATTTGTCATTGATATCCTGCGGAAGGTTTTCAACAAATCGCCAGAGGCGGCGGAAACCATTATGCTGAATGTCCACCGCCAGGGAATGGGCGTGTGCGGCGTGTTCCCCTATGAAATTGCCGAAACCAAGGTGGATCAGGTTCACAACCTTGCCCGTCAAAACGAATTCCCGCTGCGATGCAGCATGGAACAGGAATAAAAACAGGAAATATCCATGATCAACAAGGAGCTTAGTGCCACATTAGGATTTGCCGTTCGGGAAGCCAAAAAGCGCAGACACGAATATGTGAGTGTGGAACATGTGCTTTTTGCCATTCTTCATGACCGCTCCGGACTTGAAATTGTTGAGAAATGCGGTGGCAGCGCCGATAACATCAAAGCCAACCTGGAAACATTTTTCAACGAAAGCATGGAAATCATTCCAGCGGAAAATGACTATGTGCTTCAGCAGACCATCGGCTTTCAGCGGGTGATTCAAAGGGCAGTCAACCACGTGCGATCCGCTGAAAAAAAAGAGGTGGCGGTCAGTGATGTTCTGGCGTCCATTTTCATGGAAAAAGATTCCCATGCGGTTTATGTCCTGAACGAAGAAGGAATATCGCGGCTGGATGTGCTGCGGGCCGTATCCCATGGCATGCCCGCGTCCGATTCACCGGAAAGTGCTGATCCCGCAGAATCCGACGACCGGAAAAAAAACCCCAAAAAATCCAGTTTTCTGGAACTTTACACCACCAATCTCATTGATCAGGCAGCCGGAGGACGGCTTGACCCCCTGATCGGCCGTGAACCGGAGATGGCGCGTGCCCTTCAAGTGCTCTGTCGCCGTCGGAAGAACAATCCGATTTTTGTGGGCGAGCCGGGCGTGGGAAAAACCGCCATGGCCGAGGGACTGGCCCAGAAAATCTGGGATGGCAAGGTGCCGGAACTGCTCAAGGATGTCCGGATTTATGCTCTGGATCTGGGCGGTATGCTGGCCGGTTCAAAGTTCAGGGGTGATTTTGAGCAGCGCCTCAAGGGTGTTGTGGCGGAACTCAAAAAACGAAAAAACGCCATTCTTTTTATTGACGAGATCCATACCCTGGTGGGTGCGGGTGCCACCAGCAGCGGCACCATGGATGCCAGCAATATCCTCAAACCCTTTTTGTCCACCGGAGAGCTGCGCTGTATCGGGTCCACCACCTACGAAGAGTACAAAAATCATTTTGAAAAGGACCGGGCGCTTTCACGGCGATTTGAAAAAATCGACATGCCTGAGCCGTCCGTTGAGGAATCCGTCAAAATCCTTAAAGGACTCCGCTCCCGGTATGAGGAACACCACAACATCCAGTACACGGAATCCGCCTTGCGGGCCGCCTGCGACCTGTCGGTGAAATACCTCAACGACCGGTTCCTGCCGGACAAGGCCATTGATGTCATGGATGAGGCCGGTGCAGCGATCCGGTTGTCTGGTGTATCCCACAGGCGGTGGATTCATCCGTCGGATATTGAAAAAATCGTTGCCAAGATTGCCCGCATTCCTGAAATCAGTGTGTCCACCTCCGACAAGGTCAAACTGGAGCATTTAAAGGAAAATCTGCAGGCAGTGGTATTTGGACAGGACAGTGCCATTGACGCCCTTGCCACTGCCATCAAGCGGGCCCGAGCAGGCCTGGGGCACCCGGAAAAACCGGTTGGCGCTTTTTTGTTTGCCGGTCCGACAGGTGTCGGCAAAACTGAAGTGGCCCGCCAGGTGGCCCGGCTTCTGGGCGTGGAATTCATGCGCTACGACATGAGCGAATATATGGAAAAGCATGCGGTGGCCCGGCTCATCGGCGCGCCGCCGGGATATATCGGGTTTGATCAGGGGGGACTTCTCACCGACGGTGTGCGAAAGCATCCGTATAGTGTGCTGCTTCTGGATGAAATTGAAAAAGCCCATGATGATTTGTTCAATATCCTGCTCCAGGTGCTGGACCATGCCACACTCACCGACAACAACGGAAAAAAGGCTGATTTCCGAAACGTGATCATCATGATGACGTCCAATGCCGGTTCGCGGGAAATGAGCGGCGCCACCATCGGGTTTGGCGATCCCCGGAAAGACGCGTCCGGAAAGGGAAAAAAGGCGGTTGAAAAGATCTTCAGTCCGGAATTCAGAAACCGGCTGGACGCCATCCTTCAGTTCCGCGCCCTTGACCGTGACATCATGGAAAGAATCGTGGACAAATTCATGGGGGAACTATCTGCCCAGTTGGCGGATAAACGGATTTCTCTGAAATACACATCCCGGGTTCGCAAATGGCTGGCCACCATCGGTTACGATCCCCAATACGGGGCCCGGCCCCTTCTCCGGGTTATCCAGACCCATATCAAAGACCCGTTAACCGATGAAATTCTCTTCGGCCGGCTGGAAAAGGGCGGAACTGTCAAACTGGATATGAAAAAAGAAAAGGTGGTGTTTTCCTATAAAGAATAACTTTGTCGATTGGAAAACCACTGTTTCCTCTGTGCCTGAGCCGCTCCCGGATTATCTGGTCTGATCGGTTCAGGCGCTGTTTTTTTAACCTCACGGCATTTGGGAATTTTTTTTCATGCCTGTTTTTACCCTGTCCAAGCGTCTTTCCTTCCCGCCCGCTCACATGGCCATCCGGGAGGGGCTGCTGGCCGTTGGCGGCGACCTTTGTGTGGACCGTCTGGTGCTCGCCTACCGCAAGGGAATTTTCCCTTGGTATTCCCCAGGTGCGCCCATTTTATGGTGGAGTCCGGACCCCCGGCTGGTGCTGTTTCCCAATGAACTGAAAATTTCCCGATCCCTTAAAAAACTCATCCACCAACACCGTTTCCGCATTACGCTGGATGTAAACTTTGAAGCGGTGATCCGGGCTTGTGCGGAAACACCGCGCGCCTATGGCAGCGGAACCTGGATCACCCCTGAAATGAAAGCTGCCTATTGCGCCCTTCACCGTCACGGATATGCCCATTCTGTGGAAGCCTGGCAGGACGGTACCCTGGTGGGCGGGCTGTATGGGGTGGTGATGGGCCGGGTCTTCTTTGGCGAATCCATGTTCACCCGGGTGAGCAACGCCTCGAAGGTTGCTTTTGTCATGCTTGTGGAGCATCTCCGGAAGCTTGATTTTGCCCTTGTGGACTGTCAGGTCAAAACCGATCACCTGATGCGGTTTGGCGCGCGGGAGATTTCCCGAAAACGGTTTCTGGAAATCCTTTCCACTGCCATTGACGACAACACAGGAGCTGCGGATTCGGTCACTCCGCCTGTTTTTTCTCTTTTTTTCGATAGCCCCTCCCATGCCTTTACAGATAGGCGAAAGGGTAATCCGGCGGGTGGCCGGCCGGACGATTGAAATTGACAAATCAGACGGAGGTGATTAGTTTCGCAACCAATATGAAAAAAGCCATGGACAGCGCTTTTGCAACTGGCTTTTCAGGTCCGAAAACGGGCCGATTTACCCATTCAAGGAGGGAGATCCCATGTTTGAAGTCACCGAATCGGCAGTTCATCAGATTGCTGAATTTTTCAAAGGAAAAGAAGTCAAGCCCATCCGCGTTTTTCTCAATGAGGGCGGGTGAGGGGGCCCGGGCTTGGCCATGGCTCTGGATGAGCCGATTAATGAGGATAAACAGTTTGACGTGGGTGGGTTCAAATTTATCATTAATTCTGATTTTCTTGACAAAATCCAACCCGTTAAAGTTGATTTTCAAATGTATGGCTTTAAACTGGACTGCGGCGTTGATTTTGGCGGCGGCTGCACCAGCTGCGGAACCAAGGGATCCTGCTGCTCCTGATGGATTGGAAATGGCTCCGGAGTCGATTGATCTGATGTATTACCCGAAGGTCCGACTCCGATAGGTTCGATTCCACCAGGCCCAGTGGGTGATGGGCGTGGCCCATGACCCCGCACACCATTTCAAAAAGGCGAGTCCAACAAGGATTCGCCTTTTTTGTGTGTGCGCCCGGCAGGGCGCACGAACTTGGAGGTGGAAGTCCTCCGCAGGCCCGTCATGGTAAACTGCTAGCCGGACGGCGGGGGTGACCGCCTCTTACCCGATATGGGGCACATCTACTCCACAGATTTTGGTAATAAAGTCAGTCGTCACTCTCGGGTAAAATATCTTTCTGGGGTCAAAAAGTTGAAGACTGACGGGTGTTTTTCAGGCAGAAAGGAGTGAGGCATGAACGACAAATATAAGAAAGGATACAGATGCGACATTGAACCATACTGGATGTTAAAGCGCTGCTCTGAGAAACGGGATCTCACGGAATGGAATGCGTGGCGGGAATCCAATCCTCGTGAGGAAATTTTTCTGCAAGGAGCGGATTTAAGCAACTTTTATCTGGTTGAGGCTGATTTGCATAGGGCCAACTGCCATGAGGCCATCTTTTTTGAAGCCAACTGCCATGATGCCAACTTTTATAGCGCCAACTGCCATGATGCCATCTTTTTTGAAGCCAACTGCCAGGATGCCAACTTTTATAGCGCCAACTGCCGGGGGGCCATCTTTTTTGAAGCCAACTGCCAGAATGCTAAATTTTTGGGCGCCAACTGCCAGGAGGCCGATTTTCGGAACGCCAACTGCCATGAGGCCAAATTTTTTATGGCCAACTGCCAGGGGGCCAGATTTCTTGGAGCCAACTGCCAGGAGGCTAACTTTTTTAAGGCCAACTGCCAGGAAGCCAACTTTGAGCATGCCGACTGCCAGAAGGCCAACTTTAGTGAAGCCAAGTGCCAAGAGGCCATCTTTGATAGCGCCAACTGCCATGAGGCCAACTTTTTTATAGCCAATTGCCAGGAGGCCAGCTTTCTTGGAGCCAACTGCCAGAAGGCCATATTTCAGCAAGCCAACTGCGAGGAAGTCAACTTTTTTAAAGCCAACTGCCAGAATGCTCAATTTTTGGGCGCCAACTGCCAGAAGGCCAACTTTGAGCATGCCGACTGCCAGAAGGCCAACTTTAGTAAAGCCAAGTGCCAAGAGGTCAGCTTTAATGAAGCCAACTGCCAGGGAACACAAATATACGAAGCACGTTTGGAACATGCCTTATTTCAAAATGTGATTCTGAACCATGAAACGCGAATTATTAGGTGCGAGATTGATGACCAGACCGACTTCACCAATACCAGCCTTTCATCCGTTATCATTGAGCCTGGGAAACGGGCAAAGCTGGAACAGAATATCCGGCGGTTTGGGTGGGAGAAATGGTATCGTGATAAAATGGAGGTAAAAAAGCCAGCTCACCGATTTTTAAATTTCCTGCTGGTCCATGTGGTTCGTTTTTTCTGGTACCTTTCCAATTATGGATACAACACCACCCGTGTCTTGGGCTGGTTCGCAGGATTTGTCATTTATTTTGCCTTATTTTATACCTATTTCCCATGCATGCTGGAAATCAAAGGAGACCCTTTGTCTACCTTTCCGTTTTGTTTTTCATGGGAGGTCGGGAACTTCTGGCAGATGCTCGCCTTTGCTACGTCCACCATGGTCACTTTGGGATTCAGCAACATCAATGTAGCCGTCACAAATGGAATACCTGACAAGTGGGGGATGATCGTTGTTTCCCTGAATCTTATGGTGGGATACTTCATGCTGGCGGTTCTGGTGACGCGCCTTGCCATTTTGTTTCAGACCATGGGGCCGGGGTATGTGCCGCCGCGAAAAGAAACAGAGAGTGATAAAAAGCCGGATACGCAAAACGCTACATCCCCATCCGACGGATATAATCCCGCGTGGCCACATTGATGATACCGGAACGGGTAAGCCCCATATCTTCCGCAATGGCGTCTATTTTTTCAATGATCGACGGTTTGAGCGAAATGGACAGGCGCACCGGAGATTCCGCCTTTGTTTTACGCGTGGAAGGCTTTGCCAATACATACTGCCAGAGGGTACCTTCCGGCAGCGGATCCGCTTCTTCCAGCGCCTCGGCTTCATCGGCCTGCCGTGCGGCTTCCAGCGTGGAGGGCGTGGGCAGAGCATCCCCGTCCGCCAGCATTCCGGAAATATGCAGGGTCAACACTTCCGCGGCTTTATAAAGGGCATCCTCCAAGTTTTTACCCTGGGAAACGCAGCCCGGAAAATCAACAAACGTGATATCATAGCGACCATCTTCATGGGGATTGAACGTGGCGGGATAGTACATGGCCGTCTCCTTCAACGGTTTCGGGGCGAGGGGGATGTTATTCCTTGTATGGAACCGTACGCACGGTGGTGGGGGAGGACGGCGGGGGGGGGGCCCCCGCCTCCTACCCGATAGATTTCACTGCTTATCCGTGTCCTTCATGGGGCATGCCTGAGTTGATCTGAATTTTTTCTGCGCCATGGGATCAGGCAAAAAAGGGTCAACCCAGTTCTGACTTTTACCCCACCATCCAGTGGGTCACCATCAGCCAGGCCGTCATGGTGAAGATGGAGAAAAAGGTGCTGGTGGAAATGGTGGTCACGGCAAAGTCCGGGTCGCCGTCCATTTCCCGGGCCATGACAAAGGACAGGGCGGCGGTGGGGCAGATCAGCAGGATAAAACCGGGAAGAAAATCCGCCGCCTGGACATGGAATCGGGTGTACAGCAAAATTCCGATAGCGGGCAGACACACCAGTTTAATGGAAATCGCGCCCATGGCCTGCCGGAAATGGGTGCGTATGCCGCTGGCGGAAAGCGATGCCCCGATGAGGAGAAGCGCCAGGGGCGGGGCCATGTTTCCCAGCATGTCAACGGTTCGCTGGACAATGAAGGGCAGGGGAATATGAAAAAAAGCCACCAGCATGCCGCTCATGGCCGCGATGATCACGGGGTTTCGGGACAGTTTGATGAGAATGTCGGCACCAATGGACCGGGTTTTTTGTTTTTTGCGGTACACCTGGAGAAAGGAAACCGACAGAATGTTCTGCAGAATCATTACAAACCCGGCAATCATTCCGGCTTTGGCAAGGCCCGCATCTCCCAGGAGATAAAAGGCCACCGGAAGACTGATATGGCCCTGATTGCCGTGCCCGGCGCTCTGGATGAACGTGCCGGCCCGGGGTGCGGTGATATGTGTCAGCCGGCAGATGGCGAAAGCTGAAAAATAGGCGCCGGAAACGGAACCCAGCGTGAGTGCCAACACCAGGGGATGAAAATGATCGTCAATGCCGCCCCGGGTGATGGCGCGGAATACCATGGCCGGAATGGCGAGATAATACACCAGCCGGTTGGCCGGAATCAGAAATTCCGTGGGAATAAACCCCTTTTTCCGGGCAGCCCAGCCCATGGTCAGCACAAGGACGATGGGGATGATGGTGGACAGAATGCCTTCCATGGAAAGTGGAATTCCTCGTTTTCAGGCTATTCGGAAGCAACGGGCCTGACGCTTCCAGCTATTTTCTAAATTTTATTTTCTGCGCGCAGGCATCGCCCGCATGAACACCGATTTGAAGCGCAGCCAGAAAACGAGCGTGAGGCTTCCCCCGGTGGCGGCCATGATGCCGATCACGGAAATTTTGTCAGGCCAGTCCATGGAGATGATGCCCATGGAAGTCGCGCCGAAAATCATGAAGGTGAACACCATCAATGAGGATGCCGCGCCGATATCGTGACTCACCTGCTCAAGGGTGAGGTTGTTTGAGGGCGGACGGGAAAGGCCGAAAAAAAAGGCCATGGTGCACATGGGAAGGGTCAGGCGAAGGGCCGAGGCAAGGGGCCAGAAGAGCATCCAGAATCCGGCCAGGGCAATTCCCAAAAACGATGCGGCAATGATCTTTTCCATGGAAACGCACCGGGACAGATGGCCAAAGAGAAATGACCCGACCATGCTGAATACGGCATTGGCCCCAAAAAAAATGCCAAACCGCCGTTCGCTGAAACCAAATTCCGTCATGTAGATTTCAGGAGATCCGGCAATGAATGCAAAAGTGGGGAACACCAAGAGGGAAAGGCCCAGCATCAGGCTGATGTACCGGCGGTTTTGCATCAGCCGAAAATAAACCCCGAAAGCGTGTAACGGGCTGGTGGTGGTGAAGGTTTTGAGGGGCTCTTCCATGCGGTAAACCCCAAACACGGCAATGGTGCCCAAGAGGACCTGGATCACAAACACCCAGTGCCAGGTTGCGAGATAGATCACCCAGCTTCCGATAATGGGCGCCAGCATAGGGGCAAGGGCCATGATGATGGCAAGGTGGGCCATGATCCGTGCCCGTGAGGCCGCGTCAAACAGATCCCTGCACATGGCCAGACTGAGGGCCGACCCGGCGGCCGCGCCCGCGCCCTGCAGAACCCGGCAGACAATCATCATTTCAATGCTGTTTGAAACTGCGCACACCGCGCTGGCCACAATATAAATGCTGATGCCCGCCATGAGCGGTCCCCGGCGGCCATACCGGTCTGAAATCGGACCGTAAACCAGCAGAAACACACAGTAGGACACAAAAAAGCCGATCAGGGTCAGGTTCACCATCCCCATCGGCTGCTGCCACTCTTCCCGCAACAGGGGAAGGGCCGGCAGGTACATGTCCGTTGAAAGGGGCGGAAACGTTGACAGGAGGGCAATCAGAAAAAGAATCCGCTTATTCTGCAACAGCGTAAGGCTCCCATCCGCCGCCCAAGGCTTTGTAAAGAACGATGAGATTGGTAGTGACCAGTCCTTCGCTCTGGGCCAGGGCATCCTGAAACGACAAGAGGCTGCGCTGGGCATCCAGTACATTGGAAAAATCCACCACACCCGCACCATAGCGATCCTGGGCCAGGTCCACGGCGCGCTGGGCCGCAGTTACCGCATTTTTGAGGTAATCCCGGCGGCTCTGTTCTTCGGCATAGGCGGTCAGGGCGTTTTCCACCTCTTCCAGGGCCGTCAGAAGGGTTCTTTCATAAATCGCCAGGTATTGCTCCTGAAGGGCACTCTGGATTTCAATGTTGCTGCGGATGGCGCCAGCATCAAAAATGCGCCAGGACACCGAGGGCCCAAGGGTCCAGAACCGGCTGGATTTGTCAAAAAAATCATCGGAATGCAGGGATTCCAGGCCAATGGAGCCGATGAGCTTGAATTTGGGATACAGATCTGCCGTGGCCACACCGATACGGGCGCTCTGGGCGGCCAGCTGGCGTTCGGCACTGCGGACATCCGTACGCCGCCGGAGGGTCTCCGCCGGAACCCCCACCGCCACCTCTATGGGCGGTACGGGAATGGGCTGGCGCTGCTGAAGTTGTTCATGCAGGCTTCCGGGAATCTGTCCGGTCAGAACCGCCAGACGGTTTTTGGACGCTTCCAGACCGCTGCGCAAAACCGGAAGCTGGCTGCGGGTATTTTCCAGGTTGTACCGGGCCTGCTGAACATCCAACTCGCCGGTGACGCCCGCCTCAAAACGGGATTCAATCAGGTCCACCGTGGATTGCTGGGTCTGAATATTGGCAATGGCCACATCCAGCCGGTACTGATAGGTCCGGGCTTCCAGATAATTCCGGGCCACTTCCGCAGCCAGCGTGACCCGAACATTCTCCAGGTCCGCCTCAACGGCCTGAAGATCCGCGTCCGCTGCTTCCACACTGCGTCGCACCCCGCCGAACACGTCAATTTCCCAGCCCGCATCAAATCCGCCTTCATACCATTCCTGTTCTACACCGGAAGACGTATTGCTGCTGTCCCGGCTTTTCCGCTGGGTGGTGACACTGCCGTCTGCATCCAGGGTCGGATAATAGGCGGATCGGGCCATGCTCCGGCTGGCACGGGATTGCCGGACCCGGGCAATGGCCTGTCGGATGTCCGGGCTGTCCTTCAATGCTTGAAGAATCAATTCGGTGAGCAGCGGGTCATCCAAGGTATCCCACCATCGGGCCAAAAGTTCGGCGCTTGCCGGGTCATCTTTGAGTCCGTCCTGAAGCTGGGTTTGCCAGTCGTCGGGCATCTTGGGCGCAGGGGCCACATAATCCGGCCCCACGGCAGCGCAGGCTGAAAAAAACAGCACGAAGAGCACGGAAAAAAATGGGACAGCCCACGTGGATATGCGGGACCGGGTTGATTTTGGGAAAACTGAATGATTCATCAGGCACTTCCTTTTGCGTCAGAGGGGTCAGGTGTTATCTTTTGTGTTTTCTGCGGTTTGAACCTCCGGAGCGTGGCTTCCTGCAGGGTCTGGAAACCGGCATACAGTCCGGGAATCAGAAAAATGCCCACCAGGGTGGCGGCCAACATACCAAAAAAAACGGTGGTACCGATGGCCTGACGGCTGGCCGCGCCCGCACCGCTGGCCAGGATCAGGGGAAAGATGCCCAGGATAAAGGAAAACGCCGTCATCAAAACTGCCCTGAACCGCATGCGGGCACCGGTGACCGCTGCCTCAAAAATGGAATCGCCGGCCCGGCGGCACTCGCTGGAAAACTCCACAATCAAAATTGCGTTTTTGGCTGCCAGCCCCACCAGCATGACCAGACCGATCTGGGCATAGATGGAAAGCGACATCCCCCTGGCCAGAAGGCCGGCCAAAGCGCCCAACACCGCCACCACAATGGAGATGATGACCGGCAGCGGCTGGGTCCAGCTTTCATACTGGGCCACCAAGAATAGATAAGCGAAAATCAGCGCCAATACAATCATGATGACGGCTTCATTGCCGATTTTCTTTTCCTGATAACTCATACCCGACCATTCAAAGCCGTATCCGCGGGGCAGGGTCTCGCCCGCGATTTTTTCCACGATGGAAAGGGATTCGCCGGAACTGACTCCCGGCATGGCCGTACCGATGAAGCTGGCCGACGAAAACTGGTTGAACCGGGATACGGACTGGGGCCCCAGGGTGGTGGAAACGGTAAGCAGGCTGGACAGCGGCACCATGTGGCCGTCATCGCTGCGGACATAGAGCCGGGAGATGTCGCTGGCGGTCTGGCGGAACCGGGCGTCCGCCTGTACCACCACCTGAAAAACGCGGTCGTACAGGTTGATGTCATTGACATAGCGGGACCCCAGCTGGGCCTGAAGGGTTGAAAATACCCGGCTGACCGGAACATTCAGGGTTCTGGCCTTGGTCCGGTCCAGGTTGATGGAAAGCTGGGGCACATTGGCGGAATAGGACGAAAACGCGTAGGCAATGGATGGATCCTGGTTGATGGCCACCATCAGGCCTTTGACCACGCTGTCCAGTTCCTGGGGGGACTGGCCTTCAAGGGCCTGAAGTTCCAGACTGAGACCGCCGGACACTCCCAGCCCCTGAATGGCCGGGGGAATAAAAACATTGATGTTGGCGCCGGGGATGGCATCGGCAATGCCGCGAATTTTGTTTTGCACTGCCCGGATCTGAAGGTCGGGCGTATCCCGCTGATCCCAGGGCGTAAGGCCCACCAGGGCGATGCCGCCGTTTTCACCCGCCCCGCTCACAATGCTGAACCCCCGGATACCGATGACAAACTCCACCCCTTCAAGGGCCTTGATCTGATCGGAAAGAGAATCCACCAGGGCCGTGGTCCGGCCAAAGGCGGCGCCGTCGGGAAGCTGAACATCCACAATCATAAACCCCTTGTCTTCTTCCGGCAGAAAACTTGTTGGGATATCGCCGAAAACACGCCACACCACCAGACTGATACCTGCCACAATCAAAAAGGTGATCCCCAGTTTGCGGACCAGCCACCCGGAAACCGAAACATACACATTGCGGGACCGGTCCAGCGCCCTGTTGAACCAGGCAAGGGGTCCTTTTTGGGTGGGTTCGGGCACTCTCAGCAACAGGCTGCACAGGGCCGGGCTCAGGGTCAGGGCATTGACGGAAGAAATCACCACCGACACACAGATGGTGACGGCAAACTGCTGGTAAATCTGGCCGGTAATGCCCGGCAGAAATCCCACTGGAACAAAAACGGCCAGGAGTACCAGGGTGGTGGCAATGACAGGGCCCGTCACCTGGTCCATGGATTTGAAAGTGGCCTCCACCGATGAAAGCCCCTCATCCGCCATGACCCGCTGGACATTTTCCACCACCACAATGGCATCATCCACCACAAGGCCGATGGCCAGGATCAGGGCGAACAGGGTGATGGTGTTGGCGGAATACCCCAAGATCAGAAGAAACGCAAAGGTGCCGACCAGGGATACGGGAATGGTCAAAGAGGGAATCAGGGTGGCGCGCCAGTCCTGGAGAAACACATAGGTAACGCCCACCACCAACAGAAAGGTGATGATCAGCGTCAGGATGATCTCTTCAATGGCGGCGGCCACAAACTCAGTGGAGTCATAAATCACGCCGTATTGCACCCCTTCCGGAAGCCGGGCGTCGATGTTTTTCAGCTCTTCCCGGACCCTTTCCATGGTCTCCAGGGCATTGGTTCCCGGCGTCTGGTAAATGGCAAGGGGGGTTCCGGATTTTCCGTTGAGGGTGCCGGCGTTGGCGTAGGAAATACTGCCCAGCTCCACCCGGGCGACATCCTTGAGGCGCACCACGCCGCCCTGGGGATTGGTCTGAATGACAATATCCTTGAATTCCGCTTCTGTGGACAGTCTTCCCCTGACCTTTAACGTATACTGGATCTGCTGGTCATCGGGCATGGGGGCAATGCCGATGGAGCCGGCGGCGGCCAGAAGATTCTGCTCCCGGATGGCGCTTATCACATCATCGGCGGTCAGCCCCAGGGCAGTGAGCCGGATCGGGTCCAGCCAGATCCGCATGCTGTAATCCTGGGACCCGAAGGCGCTGGCATCGCTCACGCCTTCCACCCGCATCAGGGTGTCCCGGACGTTGATGGACACCCAGTTGGCCAGGGTCACCACATTCTTGTCCGGATCGTCATAATAAAAGAAAAGCACGCCCAGCATGTCGGAGGAGCGCTGGCGCACGGAGATGCCCTGCTCGATCACCTCGGCGGGCAGATTGGACTGGGCTTCCTGAACCCGGTTGAGCACATTGACCTGGGCCATGTCCGGATCAGTGCCCACATCAAAATAAATGGAAAGAGAATAGCTGCCCGTATTGGTGGAGGAAGACGACATATACATCATGTTGTCCACGCCGTTGATCTGGGATTCCAGGGGCGAGGCCACGGAGGCGGCCACTTCTTCGGCATTGGCGCCGGGATAGGTGGCGCTGACGTAGATCTCCGGGGGAACAATGTTGTCCGGGTATTCGGACACCGGAATATTCAAAATGGCCAGAAATCCGGCAAGGGTGATGATCAGGGAAATCACCATGGCCAGACGGGGCCGCTGGATGAAGAGTCTGGAAAGCATAAACGCCTCTTTCACACTTGCAGTGCAAGCAGGGGCGCTTCGCGAAGCGCCCGGTTCATTTTACGTTCTTGGTGCAGGGGCGATCGGTTCAGGGGCGGTTCACGAACCGTCCGGTTCACTTTACGTCTCTCGGCGCAAGGGCGCTTCGCGAAGCGCCCCTACAACGCCCCCTCATTTATTTTGTTAAATTCAATCCGTGCGTGCGGGCTGGGGATTGACGACCTGCCCGGACCGAACTTTCTGGACGCCTGATACAATAACGGTTTCGCCAACCATGAGTCCGTCGCTGACACCCCATTCGGTCTCGATGGTGGAAGTGGTGACAATATCGCGCCGCTGGGCCCGGTTATCGGCGCCCACCACAAACACATACTGGCCTTTTTGATCTTCCAGGACAGCGCTCTGGGGCACCACGATCATTTCTTTGGGAGCCGCCAGACTGATCGCCACGGTCACGAATTCGCCGGGCATCAGAATGTCGTCGGGATTGTCAAAAATCGCCCGGATCGCCACGGTGCCAGTGGCCCGGTCCACTTCATTGTCGATAAATTCAATGCGGCCGGCATGTTCGTACAGGGTGCCGTTGGACAGACGCAGGCGCGGCACAAAATTCGCGCGGGACACTTTCTGGGGATGGGATTTTATATCCAGCATGGCGGATACCCGGTCCACCTCGCTGATGGCAAACACCACCCGGATGGGATCCAGTTGAACAATCCGGGCCAACCGTCCGGAATCCGGTCCAACAAGATTCCCCTGGGTGATGGCTGATGCGCCGATGCGGCCGGTGATGGGAGATTGAATGGTGGTGTAGCCCAGATTGAGTTTTGAAACTTCCAGGGCGGCAAGGGCCTGGTCCACCTTGGCCTTGGCTTCCTGTTCACTGGCCAGGGCGGTTTCCTGATCGGTTTTGGAAACTCCGCCTGATCGCACGGATGCGAGCCGTTCCCGGTACTGCCGGGCTTTTCGCAACGCGGCTTGGGCCTCAGCAGCCTTGGCTGCATCGGCATTGACCTGGGCCTGATACGGCGCCTGCTCAATGATATAGAGTAAATCCCCGGTATTGACCCGGCTGCCTTCCTGGAACTTCACCTGTTCCAGGTAGCCGGTCACCCGGGCCGGCACATCAACGGCCTGAAGGGCCTCCACCCGGCCCACATGTTCTGTGGGCGGATTGACTGCCTTTTGGGTGATCAGGGCGACCTGCACCAGGGGCGGAGGCGCTTGCTCGGCTGACTGGGAGAATGCCGGTGATGGGGGAATCAAAAAAAAGAAGACCAGGGCAAAAAAGATTCCGGCCAGAGGGCCATGGAGCCGGGTGCCGCAGGAACGGAAGCAGTGAAAAGCAATCATGGTGGCCAATCCTTTAGGTAGTGTCACCTTAAGAAAGATAACAATTTGACGTTATTGCATCAAACAGGATTCCTGGGTTTTATCAATATTGACTGATTTCAGTCTGTTAAAAAATCGATACAGACACTATCCATGTGTTTTTGAAAACATGCTGAGGGTCTGGTCATTATCAGGCATAATTCCGCAGCAAGCAGAATGTGTGACAGATAACAAACTCCGTTGACTTTTTCAAATATTTTTTTTAAAAATTTTTTTGAAAAAAAATAATAAAATTTATGAGAAAATAAAATTCTATAAAAAATAGATCATGTCGCCTTAAAAATATAATGATTTTAACTTGTTATATCAAAAAAGATCTCACGATTCTGTTGATAGTCAATGGTTCCAAATTGTTACAGGATCGAGACGACACGATCTAAGGCTTCCCGTGAAAACAAAAGGGAGTGTGTGATGACCAAACGAAAAGATGGGCAAATCACCCGGCAGAAAATTCTTGATGCAGCTTGTGATATTTTTTCGGAAAAAGGATTTCGCCAGGCCAGGGTCACAGAGATTTGCAAGCGGGCGGGCATTAATCTGGCGGCGGTGAATTATTATTTTGGTGACAAGAAAAACCTGTATGTGGAGGCCTGGCGGCAGGCGATGGACCAGTTCATGGTGTCGGATGTGCTTCCCCCGCGATCCCTGCCGCCCGAGGAACGGCTCCGGCAGGCGATCCGCAATATTATCCAAAAGGTGCTGGATGACCGGACCGGCAGTCATTTTCGGCGGATTGAACTCATGGAACTGGCCAATCCAACGGGGCTGATTGACGATGCCTGGAGAGCCCTCATCGCTCCCCGGCAGGAAGAGATGTTTCAGCTGATCCGGGATATCATGGGGCCTGACGTGCCGGAAGAATCGGTGCGGCTGTGCAAGATGAGCATCATCAACCAGTGTCGGGGCTATATTCTGAACCAGAAATCCCGGATGGGAATGATGGGCGAGGCCTTTGACACATCCACAGACCAGGCGGATCGCATTGCCGAACACATCACCTGTTTTTCCATTGCCGGTATCCGGGCCGTGTGCAGCCGGAATACTGCCGACTTCTGAAACCGCGCCATCATCAGCGGGTGTCCTGGGCGCATTTTGAGCACCTTCAGGATTTTTGACCGTGATGGCGGCGGGCGTTCCGGGCGCCCGCATGACTCAGCCATGCCGTAAGACCTGGTTTCACAGGGGGATACCCGGAAGGGAGGGAATCTCCGGCAGGGGTGTCAGCCCCCAGATCCGGTCGGCATATTCCTTTACGGATCGGTCACTTGAGAATTTTCCCATTCGGGCGGTGTTCAGGATGGATTTCCGGGTCCATTCTTCATGATTCATAAAAAGCGTTGCTGCTTTTTCCTGGGTGTCCACATAGGCCCGGTAATCGGCCAGAACCATGTAAAAATCCCCTTTCTGGAGCAGGGATTCAATAATGGGCGCAAACAGATGCGGATCATCCGGTGAAAAATCACCCCGCATGATGCTGTCCAGCGCCAGCCGCAACTCCCAGTCGGTGTCATAATAATGCCGGGGATCGTAGCCGTTTTTCCGCATGCGGGCAATGTCCTCAACGGTCAGGCCGAAGACGAAAAAGTTGTCCTTTCCCACTTCTTCCATGATTTCCACATTGGCGCCGTCCAGGGTGCCGATGGTCAGGGCACCGTTGAGGCTCATTTTCATGTTGCCGGTCCCGGACGCTTCCATTCCGGCCGTTGAAATCTGTTCGGACAAATCCGCTGCCGGCATAATTTTTTCAGCCTGGGAAACGCAGTAATTGGGAAGAAAAAGCACCCGCAGTTTTTCCCGGACATCCGCATTGGTGTTGGTAACCGCAGCTACCGAATTGATCAGTTTGATGATCCGCTTGGCCTGGTGATAGGCCGGTGCTGCCTTTCCGGAAAAAATAACGGTGCGCGGGACCATATGTCCTTCAGGATTCATCCGGATGCGGTGATACAGGGTGATCACATGCAAAATGTTGAGCAGTTGGCGCTTGTATTCGTGAATCCGTTTGATCTGGGCGGAAAACAGGGTGTCCGGATTCACGCCCAAGCCGATTTTCCGCTGGATATAGTGGGCCAGCCGCTTTTTGTTGTCCCGTTTGCTTTTGGCCCACCGCTCGCGGAATGCGGCATCATCGGCAAAGGGCTCCAGCTTGTGCAATTGTTCCAGATTCGTGATCCAGTCCGGACCAATGGCGTCGGTGATCAGCTTCGCCAGAATGGGGTTTGCCTGGGCCAGCCACCGCCTGGGGGTGACGCCGTTGGTCACATTGGTGAACCGGTTGGGATAAATGGCGTCAAAGTCTTTGAACAGATTTTTTTTGAGGATCTGGCTGTGCAGTCTGGCCACACCATTGACCGTGTGGCTGGCGACAATCGCCAGGTGCGCCATCTGGACCCGTTTTTCACCGTCTTCCGAAATCAGGGAGACCCGACGGGCCAGATCATCATGGCCTTCTTTTGATGGAAGGTTCTGAAGCCCTTCCAGAAACCGGCGATTGATCTCAAAAATAATTTCCATGTGCCGGGGAAGAAGGCGGCGAAGCAGATCCACAGACCAGGTTTCAAGGGCTTCGGGCAAAATGGTATGATTGGTGTAGGCAAAGGTTTTTTCGCAGATTCGCCAGGCCTTTTCCCACGGTAAGTCTTCTTCATCCATGAGTACCCGCATGAGTTCGGGAATGGCAATGGCCGGGTGGGTATCGTTGAGCTGGATGGCCACAAAATTGGGAAATTCGGAAAAATCCTGATTAAGCTTGTGGAAACGCCGGATGATATCGGCAATGGTGGCGGCAACGAAAAAATACTGCTGCTTGAGGCGCAGCTCCCGTCCGGCTTCTTTTTCGTCACTGGGGTAGAGCACGCTGGAGATGGTTTCCGTATGGACCTTGGCTTCCACCGCACCGATGTAATCTCCCTGATTAAACTCTTCCAGGTTGAATTCCCGGCTGGATTTGGCCCGCCACAACCGCATGTTGGTGACAAAGTTGTCGCCGTATCCGGGAACCAGAATGTCGCAGGCCATGGCCATGACCACCTCGCCGTCCACCCAGCGGAAGCATGTCTGGCCGGCGGCGTTGATGTACATTTCCGTGCGGCCGTAAAACCGGACCGGCGTTAAGTATTCTCCCCGGACGATTTCCCATGGGGTGCCTTTCCGGGCCCAGTTATCGCATTGTTCCCGCTGCCATCCGTTTTCGATGATCTGATGAAAGATGCCGTAATCGTAGCAGATGCCGTAGCCGTAGGCCGGGTAGTCCAGGCAGGCCAGTGAATCCATGTAGCAGGAGGCCAGACGGCCAAGGCCGCCGTTTCCCAGCCCCGCATCCCATTCTTCTTCTTCCAGTTCTTCCAGATCAAACCCCAGTTCTTCCACCGCCTGGCGGGCCTCTTCCACCATCTGAAGGCTGATGAGATAATTCATGAGAAAACGACCCGGAAGAAATTCCATGGAGAGAAAATAAACCCTTTTGGAATCGGTATCATATTGGGACCGCTGGGTCCGGATCCACCGGTAGATCAGGCGGTCGCGGACGGTGTAGGCCAGTCCCATGAAACAGGCGTGACGGTTTGGCTTTTCCGGATCCCGCCCCAGGGACAGCCAGATATGGCGCCGGATTTCATCGACCAGGGGTATTTGGGAAATTAAACGGCGCAGTACATTCCACCTGTCTTCTTGGGTTTTGTTAGCCATGGTACATCTCCTTCCGGGGTTTTAGATGCGCAGGTCCGGTGGCCCGGTTGCATCAACGTGAGGCGGTTTCAAGGTCCTGAAAAAGAACAGGCCACGATCGAAGGCATGCGGGACTGCAAAGAGCAGAATTTCTCATATTTTCCCGACAGGGCGAATGGGAAGAATGCGTCCGGCGGTCCGGGAAAATCAATTTTTATTTATACCAATGTCATGATGGATGCGGCAAGCGTCTATTTAAAATACCTGCCGCAGCATCCGACGTTTTACTTTTTAAAGATAAAACACGGGGCTTTGCAATGATTCAAAACCAGTCGGATGTCTGACCTGTTTTAAAAATCAGGAAGATTGAAAAAGATCGACGCACCGTTGACAGGGATCGGACCCTGCAATAACTTTTCCATTATGAGTGAGATTTCCAACAACCGAATCCTTAAACCCAAGGTCCTTTTTCATCGATGCAAACCTGAATCGATCAACAAGGAGGTAAAAAGATGATTTACAGAACATTGTTCGGCGCTCCTTACAAACGTTTGGGTACGCCCTTTGACGAATTTGACACCATGCGCCAACTGGGCCGCCTTCTGGGGGCTGCAACAGGTCGGACCGCAAGTCCGGATGCGGGTGTGTTTCCGGCAATCAACATCAGCGAAGATACAGACAATTACTACATCAGTGCGGAACTTCCCGGTGTGAAGGCAGCAGATCTGGATCTGAATGTAACGGCCAATCAATTGACCCTGGCCGGTGACCGCAAGATTTCGGAAGAAGCGGAAGATGTCCGCTACCACCGCCGGGAGCGGGAAGCCGGCCATTTTTCACGGGCCATTGCCCTTCCCGGCGATATTGATGCAGGTCGGGTGACCGCCAGGATGACAGACGGCGTTCTGGCCGTAACAGTTCCGAAAGCCGAAAAGGCCAAACCCAGACAGGTCAAAATTCAGTAATAACAGTTAACCTGAAAGGAGGAACAGATCATGGCAGATACCCAATCCATGAAAGTGAGGGAAAAACAGGAAGTGGCGTCTTCCGCAGAACCCACAAAGCCCGGCCCTGTGTTTACGCCCAATGTGGATATTTTCGAGACAGACAAAAGTCTTACACTCCTGGTGGACATGCCCGGCGTGCGTGCGGAAGATCTGAATGTGGATTTGCGGGATGATACGTTGACCCTGACAGGTGATGTGAGTCCGGAACGGGATCTTCCGGGTGAACCGGTGTATACCGAATATAAAACCGGTCGGTACTACCGGCAGTTTACCCTTTCAGAAGTCATTTCCCAGGATAAAATTGACGCCAGTCTCAGCGACGGCGTATTGCGGCTGACCCTTCCCAAGGTAGAGAAAGCAACGCCCCGGCGCATCGCTGTTCAGGCCGGATAACCCGGAAGCGGGTAACCTGTGTGGCCACCGGAAAGAGATGGTTTCTTTCCGGTGGATTTTTATTTATGCGAAAGGTTCGGTGCTTTGCGGCCAGTGTGGGTGCGTGAACAAAAAATCCTGACGGATACGTTTTATTCGCCATCTTCCCCTTTTTTGAACATCTCCAGCGCCATCCGGATCACATCTGATGAGAACCCTCTGCCAGCCAGAAACCGGTATGCTTTCTGCCAGCGTTTTCCCGGATCCGGTTCCCGGTCAAACCGGGCACGCTTTTTTTCCAGTGCCTGTCTGGCGGTTTCCAGCTCATCAGGCAAATTTTCGTCCTGGTCCAGAATACGGCGGATCGTCTCTTCATCCAGGCCTTTTCCCGAAAGGGTTTGATGAATGCGAAAAGCGCCGTATCCCCGCCGGACCAGTTGGTCGGCAAGGGCGCTGGCCGTGGCCATATCATCCAGATACCCCAAGCGCTGGCACTGGTTGATGGCGTGGGCTGCATCGGTTTCGGAAAATCCGTTTTTACAAAGCTTTGCGCGAAGTTCAAATGTCGTGTGATCCCGGCGCGTGAGCATGGCAAGGGCCGTTTCCATGGCGGATCTGTTTTTTTTTCGGTTTGATGGTGGGCTGGTTTTCATGGGCATTTTCACGGGAAAGCAGAAAATCAACGTATGAAGTGCGGGAAAAAACAGAAAAGTAACGAAAGGTGCAGGGGCGCCTTGCGTATGAGGGCGCCTCGCGATGCGCCCCCACACCGTTGGCAGTTTTCTAAAATTTTATTTCCACATTCAAATATCCCGCATGGCTGTCAGTATCTTCGCCAAAGCGGCCGAGATAGCCAGCCTTGAGGGAGATGTTCTCTCTCAGCCTCAGGTCCACATCCGCGCCAAGGCCGATGCTGTTCCGGTCCATGGGCGCACCTTCAATGGAAAAGGCATTGCCGCCGAAGAAAGAGAACTTTGACTCGGGGTTGATGTCGCCGAAAAGGTGCTGATAATCCACGCTCGCGCCGATCACAACCTTTTCCGTGGGCTGATACTGGACCCGCACGCCAAGGTTTGACGCGAAGTTGTCATTTTCTTCGGATCTTGCCCTGAGGGCGGCTGATCCGCCGGTTTCCGTGAAGCTGTCGTTCTTGGAGAAATTCCAGGAAAGTCCAGCGTAAGGCTCGATGGAAAAAGCCTCAAACTTTTTCATCCACCCGATCTCGCCGAAGGCCTGAACCGTGTGGACATCGTAATCTCCCTTGAGACGCTGGGTCATGAAGGCCACATGGCGTTTGGCATCCACCTGATGGAGACCGTAGCCCGCTCCCACTTTCAGGTTGAAATCCCCGAAAAGGGGCCGGCCCGCATAGAGTGCCAGATTGAAGCTGTCAATGTCTGCTTCAGAACCCCTGGAACTTACTTCGTATTCTCCATCGCCGTACCGGAAGGCCGCGCCAAGGGTCCAGTCAGATACTGCTTTTTCCACGCCCATACTGGCACCCCAGCTCCGGAGTTCGGCCTTTCCGGTGTTATAGGTGCCATCTGCCGTGTTTTTCTGGCGATCCGCGC
>JAJDJS010000010.1 GCA_030267325.1 Desulfosarcina sp. OttesenSCG-928-A07
TGGAACCCGCGCCGACCACGACCGTACCCCTGGAGCCGGAGCCGTTGCCGATAAAAATATTGCCTGCTGAAGTGGCCTTTCCACCAGTGGTGAGATCAAGCCGGCCCGTGCCGGAATTGCCGATGTAGAGAGCACCGCTCGTGTTTTCCAGTATGGAGCCATTACCATCGACGGTGACCGTGCCGTCACCTGCAGCATTGGTGCCGATGTAAATGTGGCTTGCGGAGGCAGCCCTTCCGCCACGGGTGATGTCAAGCTTGCCTATGTCGTTAGCGCCAACGTAGAGAACGCTGCCCGTGCTTTCCAGCAACGACCCCGCGCCGTCGACTGTGACCGTGCCCCTGGAGCCGGAACGGTTGCCGATATTAATGAAGCTTGCGGCGATGGCCTTTCCGCCATTCGAGAGGTAAAGCCTGCCCTTGCCACTAGCGCCGATGTGCAGTTCACCTCCCGTACTTTTCAGTTCGGATCCGTTGACCGTGACCGCGCCGTTACCTGTAGCATTGTTGCCGATGGAAATGTTGCCCGAGGAGCTTGCCTTGCCGCCAGAGGTGAGGTTCAACACGCCCGTGCCGAAATCGCCGACATTGAGCGTGCCGCTCGTGTTTTCAAGTATAGAATCGGTACCGGAGACGGTGACCGTGCCGTGAGCTGTATTAGATTTGCCGATGTAAATGTGCGTTGCGGAGGCAGCCCTTCCGCCACGGGTGATGTCAAGCTTGCCCGTTCCGTCATTGCCGACGCGTAGCTCTGCCGCCTTGTTTTCCAATAATGAGCCGGTACCGTCGACCGTAACCGTGCCGTAGGAGCCGTTACCCTGGCCGATGAGAATGTAGCCTGCGGAGCTGGCCTTGCCGCCAGCGGTAAGATTCAGCTCGCCCGTGCCGGCATTGCCGACGTAGAACCACCCACCTACGTTTTCCAGTATGGAGCCGGAGCCATCGACCGTAACCGTGCCGTAGGAGCCGTTAGCGTTGCCGATTTCAATACTGATTGCAGAGATGGCCTTGCCACCGTTCGTCAGGTCAAGATTGCCCGTGCCGGAATTGCCGATGTATAGGGAGCCACCCGCGTTTTCCAGTATGGACCCGGATCCATCGACCGTGACTGTACCCTTGGCGCCGGAATAGGAGCCGATGTAAATGTTGCTGCGTGCGGAAGTGGCTTTTCCGCCAGCAGTGAGATTCAGCACGCCTGTACCGGAATGGCCGATGTGGAGGTGAGCGTTTCCCGCAACTTTCAGTTCGGAGCCGCTACCGTCGACCGTGACAGTGCCGATGGAGCCGGCATTGGAACCGATATGAATGTTGTTTTGGGAGCTGACCTTTCCACCAGCGGTGAGCTTCAAGGTACCCGTGCTACTATTGCCGATGTAGAGAAAATGGGCCAAACCATCAACACCGGTGCCGATGGTGACTGTGCCATCATTGTCGATGCTAACATTATCCAAAACGGTGGGAAGAAGTGTGGCGGGAGTGCCGGTTTGTGAGCCGGTATTCCAGTTGCCCACGGTCTCCCAGTTTCCGGTCGCTGCGTTCCAGTAATAATTTGCGGCCGAAGCGCTTTGAACACAAGACAGGAGCATGGCTGCAAGGAAAAGCGGAACTGCGGCCATAAAAAAGCCGGATCTTTTCCGGCTTTGCGCTTTTCCGGGGGAGGCGGAAAGAGTTTTTGAAAAAAAATTCTGGGCCTTTTCTTTTTGCATGAAAAAACCTTCAAAAAATCCAGAAAAAAAATATTGTGGTTTGTTCTTCATGGCGCCTCCTTATTTTATTTAAAAAAAACAGCAGTTTTTTTGGCAAACCATTTCAATTGTCTTTGACACTCTGGGCGGCTACAGAAATTTATGTAAAGAATTCAGTCAAATATATCGAAAATCAGGTTGTTTTTCCCCATGACAACTCACAGGATGAGGTTTGTAAAAAACGGGCAGTTTTGTTTTTACCATAGAGGATTTCTATATACGGGGCCGGAGAAAATTTGTAATCATCACAAAGGGTGAATTTTTTAAAAAAAGCCCCTCACCCAAACGGGTGACAGACGTCTTTTGTCTTGAAAAATCATGAAGTCAGGCTTAAGCGTGCTCCCCAAAAATCAGTGCGAGGAGGGGCAGGGGCAGGGGCGTTTCGCGAAACGCCCTTGTGCCAGAGACGCAGAACGTCCAAGATCAAAAATGCGGTGCGGAGTGCGGAAAATCCAAGATCTGCCGCAGGACGCGCTGTATAAAAAAGGATGCTGATGAACCCACTTTTTCCCAAAGGCCATAAAGAAAAAAATGAAACCGGGTAAAACCAGCTGGCGTATAAAATCCGTTTCCATTTTTTCGTTCCTCTTTTCCTATATGCTCTCCTTTGTCTTTGAGGGACAGGTGCTTTACAGTCTGCTGAAAGATAGCGGCCTTAAAGCCGACAGCTACATCGTGACCGGCATTGTTGCCACTTGCATCGGACTTTTTTCCTGTGGTTTTTTCATTAAAACGCTGCGTATGGCAAAGTCCATCATGGCCGGTGGAATGCTTGTCAGCCTTGCAGCAACCCTTCCCTTTTTCTTTGCGCCCTCGGCGTTGTGGCTGGCGGCCCTTGGGGTTACAGGCTTTTCTGCAAGCTGCGCGATTGCCGCCTGGGGTTATTTTCTAAAAGCCTTCACGCCCAGAGATGAACGAATCCATTCCTGTGCCGATGTCTTGATCGCTTCCAACATCCTCATGACTTTGATCAATGTGGTGGCGATGAACATTTCACCCCTTATCGGGCTTGCGCTTTCCACATCCTGCCTTTTCATCGGGACACTGCTCGTATGGCGCTTGCCTGCGGATGAAACACCAGCACCCGCCACCACGGCCGAAAGGAATTCCCCCGGTGATCTGAAAAAGCCGATGATCCTGCTGTTTTTGTTTGTTTCGATCATCACCGTGAATTCGGGCTTGATGTACCAGGTCATCAATCCTGCGTTCGCGCATCTGACCGGGCTTGTGAGCGGGTATTGGGCAATTCCGTACATTATTGCCCTTGTTGTCATGCGAAACCTTCCGGCAAAGACAAATCGTTCCCTGATACTTTATCTGGGGATGGTCATGATCATGGGCGCTTTTATCTCCTTTATGCTGATGGGGCGCGGCGCTGCGGACTATCTGGTGATCAATACGCTGATGCTGGGCGCCTGCGGGATCTTTGATCTGTTTTGGTGGAGCATTCTCGGAGGGATGCTGGACTATGCCAAAAACCCCGTCAAGGTCTTCGGCATCGGCCTTTCGGCCAACGTATTCGGCGTATTGTGCGGCGGTATACTGGGCCTGGGCGTCACGTCCATCGCTCTGCCTGACGCGCAAGTAACGGTCATCGCCCTTACGGTGGTCTGCGTTACCCTTGTCCTTCTTCCGCCGCTGAACAGGCAGCTGGTGATGCTTTTAAAAAATCACGTCTATTTGACCGCATATTCGGGCATGAGTGAAAAGCAGCAAAGTTCCATCATTCAGCATACAGAAATCCTTGTCCCTCTGACGCAGCGGGAAAAAGACGTTTTGCTTCAGGTCTTGACCGGAAAATCGAACAAGGCGATTGCCGAGGTGCTCTTTGTCAGTGAAAACACGGTAAAAAGTCATCTGAAAAACATCTACGCAAAATATGACGTCAACTCACGCTCGGAGCTGATCAGCTTCATCCTGAAAAACCGAATCCCTTAATTTTCAGGCGGAAAAAGCAGTGCAGAGGGCGGGAAAGAAAGTCCAATAAACATCACCCGAAAGGTTAAACCATGCGATACGGCGCCATGAATTTTCCGGCAGCGCCTGTGACAGCTGAACTTGAGGCCATTGCCAGCCAGGGATTTGACTACCTGGAACTGGCCATGGATCCGCCCATGGCCCATTATCCGCAGCTCATGGATCAGCGCAAGGCCATTATGGCGGCCCTTAACGCAAACGGACTGGGGCTGGTTTGTCATCTGCCCACCTTTGTGTCCACAGCGGATCTCACGGAAAGTATCCGTCTGGCATCCATCATGGAAATGCGCAGGTCTCTGGAAACAGCCGCTCTCCTGGGGGCGGAAAAAGTGGTGATTCATCCTTCCATGGCCGTGGGGATGGGAAATTTTGTGCTGGACCAGGTCAAGGAATTAACGCTGCTGTTTCTGGCGGAAATGGTGGCCGAGGCAAATCGATTGTGCCTTCCCTTGTGTCTGGAAAACATGTTTCCCCAGAACCGGCTGGGGGTAACGCCCGATGATCTGGCGGCCTTGCTTGACCCTTTTCCGTCTCTTCAAATGACCCTGGACACAGGTCACGCCCATATCGGCGACAAAGACGGCGTACAGTTGGGAGCTATGGTGAAAGCGCTCGGCCCGCGTATCCATCACATCCATGTGAGTGACAATAACGGAGAACGAGATGCCCATCTGGCGGTGGGACAGGGAACCATCGGATTTGATGCGTTGGTCAGGGACCTCAAATCCATTGGCTATGATGATACCATTACCCTTGAGGTGTTTGGTGATGATCCATTGATGCGGGTGGAAAGTCGGGAGCGGCTCAGAGCCCTGTTTGAGCGTTAGCCGGGCTCATCTTCTTGCATGGCAGCAATGATTTTCTGAAGGTAAGCAGTTTCTTTTTCACGGGGAAATCGGCAAGCGCCGGCGCCGTAATGTCCGCCACCTTCAAACGCGCCCAGCATTTTTCCCACATTCACACGGCAGCCGCGGTTTAAAATACTGTGCCCCACCTGGATGCTGGCGGTGTCTTCGTTCTCATATGTGATTTTGACATTGACCGCGCACTGGGGAAAAAGGGAATACACCAAAAACCGGTTACCCGTGGGTGTGGGATTGAGACGCCGGAAATCCGTGACCGACACCCGGCCCATCACCCGGGTGTTTTCTTTGAGGGCCTTTTCGTAAATCAGATTCGCGGTCACCACCTGTTCAGAGCGGGCACTGACCTTCTCATCCTGCATCACCTCATCCATGGGCAGGGTTCGCAAAAGGGCGACCAGATGTTCCCAATAGTCTTGTTCAGACGGATCGCTGGAAAGGGTCATGGAGAGCAAAATAAAAGGGTAGGCTTCGGGGTGGAGGATTTCATCCAGGGTCAGATCCGCTGAGTCAATGCGATCGGTTTCATGAACCAACTGCCGGTAGTCCCGTTTAAACCGGCCCTGGTAGTGTTCAAAAATAATGCCCGCAGCAGACGGGGCCAGTTTAAAATGGCCCTTGATGGGTTTGTCCGGTTCATTGGAAATATGGTGGTCAAACCATAAATGGCTTTTTTCGTGATAGGGAAGATTCGCGATCACATCGCCGTCTTGAATGTCGACCCGTCCGTGCTGCATATCACTGGGCTGCACCCAGCACACGGGCGGGGCAATATCCAGCGCGTCCATCAACAGGACCGCACACACCACACCGTCGAAGTCAGGTCTTGTCACGACTCTCATTCCAACACATCCTCCACTTTTTGGGAGTGTTTGTCAGCGATCCAAAGGGGGGCCAGCAGCACAACCAATAAAGGCCGGATCAGGTTTCCGGGGAAGGCGTCTCCGGAGCATCTTCCGCCGATTGTCTGACGGTATCACTGACGGAGTTATAAATGGTCCTGAAGGATTCCGGAAAACTGGCAGGAGAAATGCGTCCGGTTTCAATGAATTTGACCACGATTTCTTTGGCGGTCCGCAGGATCTGTTCATCCAGACTGGTCTTTTTCATCGTATCGACCTTGCTGATTTTATATCAATATGCAATTAAAGGGCCTGTTAACAGGAAGCGGACGGGAAGTCAACCGCAGCCATTTCTGATGTCTTATAGGGATACGCGGCCTTGGCAATGATCAAAACGCCCGCCACTGACGATCCGCGAACCTTGTCCATCAACAGGAGTTTCATGAAACCATCAACAAAATCATACGATCAGACCTTACGTTACACACCCGACACACCGGAAGTCATTTCCACGGATTTCCTTGACCCCATCAAATATGCCTACCATGGCAAACGGGATATCGTGATTACCATTTCCCAGCCGGAATTCACATCTGTATGCCCCATGACCGGTCTTCCGGATTTTGGCGTCATCACCATTCGGTACACGCCGGATCAGTTTATTATTGAACTGAAGTCTCTCAAATATTACCTTCTGCAATTCCGGAATGTGGGAATTTTTTATGAGCATGTGGTCAACCGGATATTGGACGATCTGGTAAAGGTGTTAACCCCCCGGTTCATGGAAGTGACCGGGATGTTTACGGCCCGAGGCGGGCTTTCCACAACAGTCTGTGCGGATTACAGGAGAAAAGCGTGATGAAAAAACATATCAACGTCCGATGGCTGTCGCTTGCAGGGATACTTTTGCTCATTGCCGGCTGCAACGTCCTGCCTTCTTACCGGCCCGCTGACACCCCAACCATTCAGGATTTTTCATCCTCCGGCCGCTACCGGAAGCAGATCGGTGTCATGGCGCTGACCAACACCACCCTTTTTGCCAGCTCCCAGGCAAGCGCACCGTTCATGGAAGCCTTTCTTTCCGAACTCGCATCCACTGTTCCCGACGCGATCCTGCTCACTCCGGGAAAACCCGATACGCCCGCCTTTCTGCTGAACCCGCCCCGTCTTTCCACCGGAGAGGTGGATGCCTTTGCCTTTTCCGCCCTGGCCCGGCAGGCCGGGATGAGTGCCGTGGTCAGTCCGGTCCTCATGGATGTTCGTGTCCGCAAAGAAACCAGCGGATTATGGATTTTTAGAAGCGTTGACCACTATCTCCGGATTCAGGTCGCGGCTGCGGTGTATGATCCCATCACCGGCTCCCGGATCACCCTTGAGCGTCTGACCCAAGAGATTTCCATTGATGAAGATCTGGCCGGGGTCATCAACACCGGACGGGAAACCGCCGTTCCCGGCCTGGAGAAAACCATCGGGAAAATGGGAAAAGAGCTGGGAGAACAGATGGGCGAGACCATTTCCCGGGCGCCCTTGCGGCTGTCGGTGATTGCCGTGGAAAACAGCATGTGCGTCATCCCGGCGGGAAGCCTGGCTGGTATTTCCCAGGAAGACCGGTTTGCCGTCATTGACAACCGGGAAGTGCTGGCCGGGTGGAACGAACAGCGGTACAGGGTTCCAGGGGTTAAAATCGGAGGGGTTCGGGTGATTCAGGTCACACCCGAAAAATCCTTTGCCGTCCCGGAATCGGGTGACCCGCCGCCGGTGGGCAGCATTGTTGTGCCAGGGACTTAGGCAGTGCGGCCCTGCACAATCAGCAACATTTTTTATTTATCGTATTTCAAACGGTTGCGAGTTCAAGACAACCCTTCCGAATCCTCTGGAAAAAAAGATTCAGCATAATCCCGAATCCGGGAAAGCGCCTCTTTTTCCGAGGCCAGAAAACGAATGGACTGCCGGAAGGAAGTGGCACGGGGCATGCCTTTGACAAACCAGGAAAGCCGGCTGCGCATCATCCGGCAGGCCGCATCTTCTCCCAGATAGCGCACTGCCGCGCGCACATAATCCGTCAGGATGCGGATTCGGTCCGCATCCGTTACCACCGGTACGGTTCTCTTTTCCACAGCCGCCTGAATCTGCCTGAAAATCATGGGGTTTCCGATGGCCGCCCGTCCCACCATCACCCCGTCACACCGGGTTTGCGCCATCATCTCCAGAGCATCGTCTGCTGAATTCACATCTCCGTTTCCGATCACCGGAATGGAAAGCGACGCTTTCACTGCCGCAATAATACGCCAGTCCGCGTGTCCGCCAAACCCTTGCGTGGCGGTCCGGGGATGTACAGCGACCGCATCCGCCCCGTTGTCTTCCGCAATTCGGGCGATTTCCAGGGCCTGATTTCCAGATGGGTCCCATCCGGAGCGAATTTTGATGGTCAGGGGAATCGAAATGGCTTTTCGCACCGCCGCAATGATTTGACCTGCCCGCACCGAATCCCGCATCAGGGCTGCGCCGGAACGGCTTTTGAGGATTTTTTTGACGGAACAGCCACAGTTGATGTCAAGGATATCGGCGCCAGAGGCCTCAACAAGCTGCGCCGCCCGGGCCATGATGGCCGGATCTGCCCCAAAAATCTGAATGGAAAGGGGTTTTTCAAAAGGGTCACTGTCCATGAGCCGGATGGTTTTTTCAGACCCGTACACAAGCCCGTTGGAACTGATCATTTCCGAGCAGACCAGCCCGCATCCGGCTTCTTTGGCCAGGATACGCATGGGGAGGTGAGTGATACCGGCAAGCGGGGCAAATACGGTTACCGCAGCACCGGTGTCCACAGCGCCGATCTTCATGACCCGCCCCTTTTCCCGTCCGCCGGGTTGGCATAGCAGTACAGACAGTTATGGAGGCAGGGATGAAGCCGGTACGACCCCACATCCACGGATTTCGTGCACCCGCATCCTCTCCCCCGCCGCTGTCCGGTATCAGCCCGTTGGCTTACGGATCCGCCGTAGCGGTCCATGATCCGTTTTCCGGAAACACACGCGCCGGACCGGACCGTAGAAAAAAGGGGAAGCTGATTTGCAACCGCATTTTCGCAGCACAGGGCCAAGTGGATGCCAAGGGGCATGAGGCGGCGTTCCAGATCCAGAACAAGGGTGATTTTGTCCGCTGCCGGAAGATCGATGAAGGTCAGCTTTCCCCGGCTCCGCCGGATGATTTTGGGATACAGGTCCATAAAGCTGGCCACGCAGGTCCGAATGCCCGCGTCGGCAGCCGAACGGGCAATGCGGTCAAAATCTCCAAGATTATTTCGGATCTTGCCGGGTTCGCTAAAAAAATGGCAGATGGGATCAAATCGCCACGCCACGGTTTCCGGACCAAACCGCCGACTTAACTCGCCAAACTGCTCCAGTCGCTGGTCAAGGGGCGGAACACCGGGTTCCAGGTCCGGCACCCCTGAATTGACGGTAAACTGAAAAAACACATGATACCCCATGGCCTTCAGGGTTTCACCATGCCTTGCGTCCAGAAACGGCCCGAAATTTTTGGACCAGAACACGAGGGTATGCACCTCATCCGGTGTTACGGGGATTTGCCGAACCTTGCGGGTATAGGGATTCTCAACGGAAATCAACCTCCTGGAAATGGCCGCCATGAACCCTTCCATATAAAATGCGGGAATATCCGTCCGCCTGGAAATTGACAGCACCTTTTTTTCCGCGTGTGCACCATACCGCGACGCGCTGCCCATCTCAGGATTTTCGCTTGTCTTTCAGGGAAATCACCCGTGCGCCGGAAGACTTGGGGGAAGGCGGCGGTGAGGGATCGGGGGCTTTGTCAGGCAGGGAAGATTCCGGGGACGATGCTTCCGGAGACACGACCCGCTCCAGCCGGATGCGGTTGCCGTTCATGGTAAATTCGTCTCCCATGATGTACCGGTCCCGCAGAATCCAGGTTACCACCTCAAGGGGCACCTGAAGCATCAACAGCTTGACGTGATACCAGTCGGGTTTGCTATCCGGCAGAATATCTTCAATCCGGGCAAAACAAAGGGGGGTATCTTCAAAATGGATTAAAACAATATCGTTTTCCGCGGCCATGGGAAAATCCTCCATTATAAACCACGAATCAATTGAACCGCCCGCTGGCAGATA
Organism: Desulfosarcina sp. OttesenSCG-928-A07; assembly: GCA_030267325.1. Lineage (GTDB taxonomy): Bacteria > Desulfobacterota > Desulfobacteria > Desulfobacterales > Desulfosarcinaceae > Desulfosarcina. Next base: position 9,572 of record JAJDJS010000010.1, read on the forward strand.
CGGAAAAGAAAATCAGCTAATGCCTCGTCATAGTTCTTAACTTCGTGGGTGTAGATACGGCTCTCTTCCCATATAGGATGATGGCCCCCATCTTTGGGGCGGGCCAAACGCAATCCCCAGTAAGCAGAATCTGTCATTCTACTGGCATGGTTGCTTCCGGCTGCCGTCAGAAGCAGACGCAGGTGTTCATCCTCCCCTGACAATCCAATGAACAGACAAAAATGTGTACGAAGAATGGTCACCAATTGCTGCCGCCAGGGTGAATCAGACGCGCCTATTTCTTTTTCGAATTCTTCTTGGGCAAGAATAATGGAGGGCGTGCCTTTTTCACGGAGGTCATGAGGCAAAAAACCATGCGGGTGGTATATGGTCACATCCACGTTTTCGGCATAATAGCGCGGGCTTTGGATACAGGATACCGTATAGCCGTAATAGGAAAGGTAGGTTTCAAGAACACTGTCAAAGTTGAAGCTGATGATATTGGCGATTCTGCCCCGAGAGGAGTTCATGATCAAAGCGCCCATGGCGGCGATCTTCTCTTCCCTGTACAAGCTCTTGAAATCCATATTAACACCCCGATAAAGAGCTTCCCGCACAGCATTGAGAAAGGCGCCCACGTCATCCTGATAATAGCGCTTCTTTATGTCCTGAGCCACAACAGCAGCGCTCTTTCCACTCCTATAGTCGGAAAACGGCGGCGATCCATCTGTCGCTTTTGAGTCGTATAATTGGTTCAATAATTTTTGCCAACTGGGCAGGTTCTGCAAGGAAGCACCAGCGCCCAGCACCAGCCCCACATGACCCTTGGTCAGGTGTGTGGCCACATATTCAATGAGCCACGATTCCTCCCGCCAGTTGCTCTCAAGCTTTTCTCCCATCATCGCGCTATCTCAGGCCTGTTATACGCAAGGGAATTCAACATGCAGAGGGATTGAGTACCTGATGGGTCCAGGTTTCTGGTCTTTTCAAGCAGATATTTCAGGGGATTATCCAAATGATCGGGTATCAGTATCCCACCAGCGCCGGAAAAATTCTTGTGGTTCTGTATATGCAGTTGTGCTGCCGCTTCCTCGGAATACAGAATTGTAGACATGAACTGTGCAAGATTAATGAATGCAAGCAGGAGGGGCTTGAGTTTTTCTCGTCTTTTTTCAAGATGATCATGAATTTCTTCAAAAATATTGACGGCGTTGGAGGGGATCCTGGCCAAGGTGGCCTGCAGCTCTTTTGTTATTTCCAAAAAACGGGCAATGGTTGCGTCAGCTCGATTTGTCTCCAGGTGGAGTTGGTTGACTGACAAAGCCGCCAAGGTCCGTACAATATAGTCGTCATAACGGCGGCGCAAATCCGGCAGCACGTTCCAGGACAACCAAATTCCTTTTACATACGTCTTTTCATCTTTTTTGTAAAAATAGATAAAGTCAAAAAGATGGACCGCAACTTCCCGAAATTCAGGCAATAATCGTCCATAGATGTCCCGTAAATGTTCGGCATCCGTAATGGTCAATTTCTTGGAGGACTGGGCCGCATGATGCTGCGCAACAATGGAGATGAAGAAATAACGGATTGAGTCCAGAAAGGATTTCGGCCGGTTACCTTCATCGTAATTGTAACTCCAGTCGTACAGTTTTTGAAAAATCCCGTCCTCACTGGAATCAATGATCTCGCCAAGAACTGTTTCCACAAATACATGGGAGAGTTCATGGGTTATGTTGAAAAGAGACCAAGGCAAGGCATCACACGCGTTTACCGAAGATAACGGGGCGCTTAACGTACACCTCGACGCCTGCCGAAAGCCGTCCCGCCGGCTGAAATATACCAACATGGGATACCGGTCGTTCTCGTATTCCTGTTGGATTTCTTCACTGTGGCAACCCAAATATGCATCATGCCATACCTTTTTGTCTGCAAACGGTGTCTTGTGCAGTTCCACCGGGGGCCTGCGGGAAAATTCAAACACGCGCAACGCAAAATTGAATCGGCCTAAGGCGTCTTCCACAAAAGAAGATATTCGCTGCAAGGCAAGGGTCGCTGTGCCTATTCCCAACAAGGAGTGAATCCAGAAGTGACATTCTGTTAAAACGATTGGCGATACTCCGGAAAAACACTGGCTTGACAACCTCGCCACGGCCGCAGTGACGTCTTTCAGGTGACTTTCAAAAATATTTCTTGCCTGGAACTCTCCCTTTTGCATCTCTTCCATGGATTCTTTGGCGTCATCAAGCAATTGAGCATTAAAGAGGCGCAGCTCTGAGCCCAGGGGCGGCAAAAATAATTCGCAACGCGCAATGGCGGACGCCATGAGTGGAGCGTAGTCGTGCAAAAGTTCACGGGTTGACGCAGGAAAGTCCAAGGCGCATATCGCCTGGAGCGTTTCACGCCAGTCAGTGTGGATACGGGTGGAAGCATGATCGGGAGGAACAACGAACGCCCTGTGTTGGCAAAGAACATTTTTTTCTATTTCCCAGACCTCATGGGGCTGTTTCTTCTCCTTCAGAAAGCGTTCAAGCTCTTGTGCATGGCTGTCATTACGGATCACCACCAGCAGGTTGTAATACCCATAGGTAAGAAAAAAAGTTGCTGGAAAGGGTGGAAAACCAGAAGATAAAAACACCGCCGGAGTAACCGCGCCCAAAAAAAACACCGCACTCCAGTCCAAAAAAAAGTCCTCACAGGAGCACGGATTTGGTGGTTCACTTGTTCTGGAAAGGGGAATAACGGGGGAAACTCTGCTAAGTGGCGTCCATCCCGCCAGAATACCGGACAAATCTTGGCATAACTGGACGATGGGGCTTGTTTGGTATAGATCGCGATTCAGGCTCAGATAGTATACATCAGACGCAATGCCGCAACGGGTTTCCGTGGAGCAAGAATATCTTGTGCTACCCGTTTCCAAATACGTCTCACTTTCTGATTTTAATGGACACAGTGGGGTGTTGGAACAAATACCCGAGGAGTGCCAAGACGCTCTTGTCTCGGGTGGTCACCGTCCCCAAAAAGTATAAATTGGCGATGTACCCCCATCAGGGTTAACGCATTCTACGGCGCGTGACTCAGGACCTGCTTCTTCAAGTTGCGGGTGTTTGCCAAGGAGGTGCAAGGGGGTTGCCAAATAACTGGCATCATCAGTCTGCCCCATTGAAAGCCGCAATCCACTATGGGCATCCTGCTTTCTCAGTTTGCGGACACTTCGTTTTGTAACCATCATTCCTCCATATTGTGCCACATGCGCTATCTGAAGACGAACAGATCATAGTCTCTTAAAGAGGGCATTTTAGCATCAATTTTATAGAGACTTCAAGGGTTTTTCCCTCCTGGCCAGTGCTTCTCCCCGCCATCGGTCCTCAGCGATGTCTGCATGGCGATCGGTCGCTCAAACACTTTCCTGGGATGATGGCCCCCCCCCCCCGCTTCTTGCGTTCCCGTTGATTACCTCACTTCGCATCTGGTGCTTTTTGCCGCATGACGCTCGTTTTATCAGGGGATGACGATTGCGAAAAAACGGCTGGCAGCCGGAAAAAGCCCTGCCACTTTACATCGGCAGGTCAGCATCAAAAACCGCAATCAGGCGATGGGTCAGATCCCGGTGAAGGGCATTGATGGCCTCGTCTTCCAGGGTGCGTTCCGATGACCGGTACACCACCCGCAAAGACACACTTTTTTTCCCGTCTGGAATGGGGTCTCCGGAAAACACGTCAAAAAGTGAAACCTGCTCCACCAGCGGTTCATCAAAGGCCAGCAATTTTTCAATCAACCGGTTCGATTCAATGTCCTGATCCACAATCACCGTGATGTCCCGATCTGTTGCGGGAAATCTGGGAATGGGCGCCATTTGCGGCGTACCGGCCATGGCAGCGGCCAGTGCCTCTCCTTCAAATTCAAAAATAAAGACCGGCTGTCGGATCTGATAAGAATGGAGCACACCTGCATCCACTTCTCCCACCTGACCGATAACCTTGCCGTCAGCGGCAAAAACGCTGGCCGTATACCCCGTCCGGGTGTATTGGCACGCGTCATCGGAACAGGCGGTAAAGGTTGCCGCAGTAATGCCCAGCCCCTTGAGCAATCCTTCGGCAACACCCTTGATATCGTAAAAATCACAGGCCCGCTCACGGGTATGCCAGACCGGATCCGTCACCGGTCCGGTCCAGGCAGCAATGACCATTTCCCTTTCAACAGGGAGGAGGGCGCCGGGCTGGGGGAAAAACACTTTTCCGATCTCAAAAAGCCGGATTCGGCTCTGCTGACGGGAAACATTGCGCTGAACGGTTTCCAGCATCCCCGGCACCAGACTGGTGCGCATCACCGCCTGATCCTCGGAAATCGGGTTGAGGAGCGTTACATGGGATCGCCTGGGATCATCGGCATTCAGCCGGATCCGGTCGCCGGATTCCGGACTGATGAAGCTGTAATTGATGGCTTCGGAAAATCCGAACCCCACCAGAATTTCCCGGATGCGCTGGCGAACGGCCATAAGGGGTGAGTCTTTGGGGCCAGTGGCCGGCGGCGCCGGATAGGTGGTGGGAATATGATGATATCCCCAGAGCCGGGCCACCTCTTCCATGAGATCCTGGGGGAGGGTCACATCCACCCGAAAGGATGGAATCGCCACCACCAGGTGCTGATCATCCCGGGACGTGACTGAAAATTCAACCCGTTCCAGAAAATCGGCCATTTTTTCGCTGTCAAGGTCGGTTCCCAAAAGCGTATTGGTGGCAGCCACATTCAGGTGAATAGGCGGCTGGGGTGCGGGGCGGAAATCCGCATCCATGATGTCCCCCAGGGGTGCGCCGTTTCCCAGTTCCACCATCAGGGCGGTGGCCCGGTTGAGGGCAAAAAGGGTTCCGCCCGGATCGACGCCCCGCTCGTACCGATAGGCTGCATCAGTGCTGAGGCCCAGGGTTTTGGCGGTTTTTCGGATGCTAATGGGATTAAAACAGGCGCTTTCAATGAGAACGCGCGTCGTGGTGTCCTTAATTTCGGAGTCCAGCCCGCCCATGACACCGCCGATGGCCACGGGTTTTTCGCCGTCACAGATCATCAGCATCTGGTCTGTGAGTGTACGTTGTTTTTTGTCCAGGGTCACAAAACCTTCGCCCTGGGCTGCGGTTTTCACCACAATCCGGTGGCCGGCCAGAAAATCAAAATCAAAGGCATGGAGCGGCTGACCGGTTTCCAGCATGACAAAATTGGTGATATCCACAATATTGTTGATGGGCCGGACGCCCACGGACCGGAGCCGGTCCTGGAGCCAGAAGGGAGACGGCGCCACGGTGAGGGGACCCACCACACGGGCCGAATACCGGGGGCAATGGTCCGGTGCTTCAATGGTGATGGTGGTGGAAGGGGGAAGGGGGCCCGCTGCCGCAAGAACCGAAACCGCCGGTTTTGTTATGTTGATATTCTGAATGGCCGCAATTTCACGGGCCACGCCTATCATGCTGAGGCAGTCCGGCCGGTTGGGGGTCAGACCGATTTCAAGCACCACATCATCCAGCCCAAGGGCTTCTTTAAGGGGTGTTCCGGGTAAAAACGACCCATCCAGCACCATGAGGCCGGAGCGGTCCAGACCCAGTTCCAGTTCGGTTTCACTGCACAGCATACCGCAGGATGCTTCTCCCCGGATTCGGGTTTTTTCCAGCAACACGCCGCCGGGAAGCCGGGTTCCCACTTTGGCCAAAGGCGCCTTCATCCCCACGGCAACATTGGGCGCGCCGCACACAATGGAAAGAATCTCGCCGCCCGCATCCACTTTGCAGCACCTGAGCCGGTCTGCATTGGGGTGGGGAGAAACCGACAGGACCTCTCCCACCACCACGGTATCCAGGTATGCGTAGCGATCTTCAATGGCATCGACTTCCAGCCCGGCCATGGTGAGTGCCTCGGCCAGATCAGGAATCGTCATGTTGATGGGGACATAGTGTTTCAGCCAGTTGATGCTTACTTTCATGAGGCCCAAACCATTTTCTTAAAATTGGCGCAAGAACCGGCAGTCATTGTCAAAATACCGCCGGATATCATCAATCCCGTATTTGAGCATGGCAATCCGCTCAATGCCCATGCCAAAGGCAAACCCGGTGTAGCGCAAAGGATCGTATCCGACATTTTCAAATACTGCCGGATGGACCATGCCGGCACCCAGAACTTCCAGCCAGCCGGTGTGGGAACACACCCTGCAGCCTTTTCCCCGGCACATCACGCACCGGATGTCCACCTCCGCGCTAGGCTCGGTAAAGGGGAAGAAACTCGGCCGAAAACGCAAGGTGGTCTGATCATCAAACATCTGGTGGACAAATCCCGTCAGAATGCCTTTAAGGTCCGCAAAGGAAATCCCCTCATCCACCAGAAGTCCTTCCACCTGATGAAACATGGGGGTGTGGGTAAGGTCCGAATCACAGCGGTAAACTTTTCCCGGCGCGATGATGCGAACCGGCGGCGCCTGTTTTTCCATAACCCGGGGCTGGGTGGGCGAAGTATGGGTCCGCAGCACCACGCTGTCCGACACATAAAAGGTGTCGTGCATGGCCCTGGCCGGATGATTTTCGGGGATATTGAGGGCCTCAAAATTGTAGTAATCAGACTCCACTTCAGGGCCTTCGACCACGGCAAACCCCATTTTCCCCAGAATTTCGCAAATCGTGTTCATCACTTGGGTAATGGGATGAAACGAGCCGATCTCCGGTGTCCGTCCAGGAAGGGACACATCAATCCGGTCAACGCCCCTGTCCTGGGCCAGCCGTTCCATGGCAGCTGTAATGGCGGAGGAAATAAGCCCCTTGACCTCATTGGCCCGTTGTCCGGCAAAGCGCCGCTCATCTGGGGGAAGCTGGGAAATATTTCTCAAAAAAAGCGTGACATATCCCTTCCGGCCCAGATACTGGACGGAAATCTGATTCACGGCCTCTTCATTCGCTGCCGTCGAAAGCGCTGTCACAGCCTTTTGGTATATCTCTTCAATGGTATTTTTCACACGTGTACCCTGAAGCATTCTGAAGGGTTTACCTCTTTCCGCCCCGACCCACGGGTGACGGAACAGAAAGAGATGGGTTTACATCTTCTGGGAAAACAGCGGGCCACCGTATCAAGCGGCGGCAGTGTCGTGACAGGATGACGCTGTTCAGGCCTGCTGGGCCGCAAGGGCGGCAATCCGAGAAAAACCCGCGGGATCGGAAATGGCCAGTTCAGCCAACACTTTCCGGTCCAGAACCACATCGGCTTTTTTGAGGCCGGCGATAAATCGGCTATAGGAAAGGTCGTTCATCCGGGCCGCTGCATTGATCCGGGCAACCCACAGCCGGCGAAACTGGCGTTTGCGCTGCTTGCGATCCCGAAACGCATAGTGAAGCGCCCGATCCACCGTATCTGCCGCGGTTCGGAAAAGTTTGCTGTGCCCGCCGCGAAAGCCTCTGGCCAGCTTGAGTACTTTCTGCCGCCGTCTTCTTGCTTTAAATCCTCTTTTGATCCGCATGATCTGTCTCCTTAAAGAATGCGGGCCACCCCATGGGCAAACCGCATTTGGGTTCATCAATGAAAGGGTGACGCGCTGTGTCCACGACGCCTGCGATCACCCATTGGGCAAAAGCAGCCGCACTTCGCGCATATCGCTTTTTTTGATCAGCTGAACGGCTTTCAGCGCCCGTTTCCGTTTCCGGGTTTTGGATGTCAGGATATGGCGATGATGGGACTTTCCAAACGTGTATTTGCCGGAACCGGTTTTTTTGAACCTTTTGGCGGCTGCCCGGTTTGTTTTGATTTTCGGCATGTTTTCTCTCCTCGGACGTAAATAAAAAATAAATAAAATCAGACCCGGAAAATTGACAACAGACTCCTGCCGTCTGCAATTTTCATCTGACTGAACAAGAAAAAAGCCGCATCTGCATCCGCTGCTTTTTTAAAAATCGATGGCGCGAACGAACGCCATTCGTCCACGCCAGATGAATGCGGTGTCGTTACGATGGGACTGTTTGTCCATCAAGCGGCGGAGACAAGTCCCACCCTGACCGTGAATCCGAAACCGGATTACTTCGGCGCCAGCACCATCATCATGATTCGGCCCTCCATTTTGGGGGCCTGCTCAACAATGGCAACCTCTTCCAGGGCGGTGACAATGTGCCCCAGAAGCGCTTTGCCGCGTTCAGCCATTGTAATCTCCCGGCCCCGGAACATCACCGTGACCTTAACCTTGTCTTTTCGTTCAAGGAATTTCCGGATATGCCCCATTTTGGTTTCAAGATCGTGTTCACTGGTTTTGGGACGGACTTTTATTTCCTTGACCTGAAACGTGGTCTGTTTTTTTTTGGCTTCCTGCTGTTTCTTGGTCTGCTCATACTTGAACCGCCCGTAATCCATAATTCTGCATACCGGCGGTTTGGCGGTCGGTGAAATTTCCACCAGATCCAGCCCATAGTCGTTGGCTTTGGCCAGCGCCTGATGAATCGGCAAAATACCGACCTGATTTCCTTCGGGGTCAATCAGTCGGACTTCCCTGACCCGGATTCCCTGATTGATCCGTGTAGCGTCGGGACGGTTTCTGCCTGGTGCCTGTTGGATGTTTTTGGGAGCTGCTATGCTTCCACCTCCTGGGACAATCGCTTCTGAAATGTTGTGTAGCCGACCCTGGATGAACGGGAATCTTCATCCGTTGGTCAAGGGCTCCATACGCTCTTACCAAACTGTGGACCCATATATGACGATGCGTTCAAATGCAAGAAAAAAAGCGGAAAAACCCTGTCAGCCCCCTGATTCTCACGCGCTTTTCTGGCCAAGGGTATACCGGCTGAGCAGGCTGTCTTTCCAGTATGTATTTTCAGCATCAGCAAAAAATTCCTGAAAAAGCAAGAGGCTGTCTTTTCTCATCACACCGGGAACAAGGGTGATGGCCGCATCCCGGTACAGGGGCGCCAGCCCAGTACGGTCACACCCTGTGCCGCCGCCCATGACATCTTCGTAGGCATAAACAATCCGGGAAATACCGCTGAGCAAAATGGCGGAAAAACACATCAGACAGGGCTCCAGGGTACAGTAAAGGGTAAACCGCGCCGGATCCGTATCCGGTAAGGCAGCGGAAAGCGCCCGCAAGGCACCCATTTCCGCATGGTCAAGTTCATTTGCTTTTTTTGCGGCAGTTCCGGTCCGCTCTCCCCTTGCGATGATACGGCTTCCATCGGAAATAACGCAGCCCACCGGAAACTCTCCCTGGTCCAGGGCATGCCGGGCCATTTCAAGCGCCGCTGTCATAAATCGGATATCATCTGGAAAATTCATAAGGGCAACAGTCAATCAAGTCGGCAGACATCGGTGTCGCACGGACAAGCACCGTCAATTTCAAATGCGTAGGCGATCCGTGCTTCCATCTCCGCACGATAAGAAGAGATGGAAGTAAACTGGGCTGTCTTTGCCTGATTGATCAAGTCCTGCCAGGACGGAATGGCGTCAAGCCCGGAGGCTGTGACATCACCGGTCTCACCGTCCAGGATATCGGCATCTTCGCCATTGGTAACCACCACCACGGGAACCTGGTAAGGCGTGATGAGCCGTGAAATCGCCAGAGCAGGCCGCTGGCGGGTCACCAGGGACCCCGGACCGTAGCGGATGACCATGAGGGTCCGGTCATCTTGCGCAATGGTAAAATCCACCCACAACTTTCCCCGCCGCTCACCGGCCGAAACAATCAGCGGCTGCCGGGGATGGACAGCGGTCTGGGGATATCCCTTTTCATAGACCAACAATCGGGCAATGGACTGACGATAGCGTTCATCATGGGTATCGTCAAGCGCCACGCCGGTGATAACATCATAAAGCGTTCCCATGATCAGATGATGCCCTTCCATCCGGCGCCTCCTGTTTTCAGGATTTCAATGGTAACATCCTATGATACTTTCATATTTCCTTTCAAGCCCGGAATATCCTTGATTGCAACGGGATGCCGTCGCATTCAGGAGTAACGGAGATGATCCGACAATTATCTTTACAGTCACACAGCCTTATGATAGGATGTTACATTTAAAACTATGCGCCGCCCCCATTTTCTTTTCGGGTCAACTTTCCTCAAAGAATCATGCATCTGTTTTTTTTTAGGGATGGAGCAATGGACGAAAAAGATTTGAATTTCTTCAAAGATCTTCTCCGGCAACAGTTACGGGAACTGCTCAGCAATGCGGATGAAACCGTTTCGGGAATGACCGCACAAAAAGAAAATTTTCCAGATCCCACCGACCGCGCCACACTGGAGTCTGACCGCAATTTCATCTTGCGGATTCGTGACCGTGAACACAAACTCATCAACAAGGTCAAAAAAGCACTGGATCGCATTGACGACAGCACCTTCGGCATTTGTGAAAAATGCGGGGAAAATATTTCCGTTGAACGCCTTAAGGCAAGACCGGTGACCACCTTGTGTATTGACTGCAAAACCAAAGAGGAGAAGTTTGAAAAATCCCTCGGACTCTGACACCAAGCCGGGAATTGATCTGCACATCCACTCCACTGCCTCCGACGGTTCCCTGACACCCTCCCGGATTCTGGAAACAGCGACACGCATCGGCCTCAAAGCCATCGCCATCACCGACCACGACACGCTTGCCGGTTCTGTTGCAGCCTTGTCCGCAGGAATTCCCCCTGCCCTTGATTTTATCACCGGCATTGAAATCAGTGCATCATCTCCGCCGGGATATTCCATCAGCGGCAGCGTCCACATTCTCGGATACGGGATTGACCCCAACAACGCGCACCTCACTTCCCTCCTTGTGGAACTGAAACAATCCAGAGAAGATCGAAATCCAAAAATTATCGCCAGACTTCGGGAATTGGGGATGGATCTCACCTCTGCGGAACTTTCCGATATTGTGGGAAACGCCATGGCCGGCCGACCCCACATTGCCCAGCTCATGGTCCAGAAGGGTTTTGTCCACTCCATCAATGACGCATTTGACCGATTTCTTGGGAAAAATAAACCCGCCTATGTCCACAAGTACCGCATTCCCATGGATGCGGCAATCTCCGCCATCCATAATGCCGGCGGTATTGCTGTGCTGGCCCATCCCTACCTCAACGGCATTACCGATCGGGTTGAATTTGAGAATTTTCTCCTTACCCTCAAAGATATGGGACTTTTGGGTATTGAGGCCATTTATCCGGCCCATTCTCCGTCCATGACCGCCGAATATTGCCGGCTGGCCAAAAAACACGACCTTCTGGTGACCGGCGGGACCGATTTCCACGGCGACGCTTCTCCGGGCATCCAGATGGGCGTTGGCAGAGGACACCTTCATGTACCCTACACCCTGTTTCAAAACCTGACCGAACAGCTCGCCGCATCCCGATGAAAAAGTGGATTTCACCCGAAACAGTTTCTGCTGAAACCCTGGAAACCGCATTGGGGTATGGTTTTAAAAAAAAAGACCACCTGGTCCGTGCGTTGTGTCACCGATCGTTTATTCATGAGCATCCGGAACTGGGGCTGTCCAGCAATGAACGCCTTGAATTCCTTGGGGATGCAGTGCTGGATCTGGTGATCAGTCACCTGTTGATGCAACGATTTCCCGAACTTTCTGAAGGTGCCTTGTCCAGACATCGGGCAGAGTTGGTCAACGAAACCCGGCTTGCGGATATTTCCCGTGAACTTGGCATCGGCCCCCATCTTTTACTGGGAAAAGGAGAAGACCTCACCCACGGACGGGAAAAAAACTCCATTCTGGCCGATACCCTGGAGGCGGTCACCGGCGCCATTTATCAGGACAGCGGATTTGACGCAGCTTTTCATTTTATTGAAAGCCATTTTCAGAAGCAGCTTGACCGGATCACCCATCACCCTAAAATGGACTACAAAAGCCAGCTCCAGGAACAGGCCCAGTCCCTTTATCACGAGGCACCCCACTACCAGTTGGTGGCGGAGGCCGGACCGGATCACGACAAATGCTTCCGGGTCCGCGTGACAATTTCCGGAATTTCCGCTGAAGGCACAGGAAAAAGCAAAAAAATGGCCGAACAGGATGCGGCCCGGGCCGGCCTTGCGCTCCTGGATGCCGAATCCGGGTCCTCATGAGAAAAAATCCCAGCGCCCTTCCCGCTCCCCGCCATCTGGTGATTCCGTTGTTCATCCCCCAACAGGGATGCCCCCATCACTGCATTTTCTGCAACCAGCGGGCCATTACAGGTGCGCCTTTCCGTGTCCCGTCAGCAGGCGACCTTGAAACAGAGGTGAACCGCTATCTGGCCCATTCCCAAAAACATTACGCATCTGTTGAAATCTCTTTTTTTGGCGGTAATTTTCTGGGGCTTCCGGCAGATCAGATTCAAGAACTGTTGGCCCTTGCCGCTGGATTTGTCCGGCGCGGCCATGTTCACAGCATCCGGTTTTCCACCCGGCCCGATACGATTTTTCCCCACACCCTGGACCTTGTTGCACCTTTTCCCGTATCCACCATTGAGCTGGGCGTTCAGTCCATGCAGGATGCTGTGCTGGATACGGCGCTGAGGGGCCATCGGGCAGCCAATGTCATTGCCGCTGCCCGCCAGGTTAAAGCCCGGGGATACCGGCTCGGACTTCAGATGATGGTGGGACTTCCTGCAGATGACGCTGCCAGCGCCATGGACACGGCCCGCCAACTTGCCCTGTTGGAGCCGGATTTTGTCCGTATCTATCCCACCCTGGTGCTGAAGGACAGCCCGCTGGCCGAGCTGTTTTATCGCGGCCGATATCAGCCCCTTTCCCTTGGCGCCTGCATCACCCAGGTCAAGGCACTGTTTCTCTTCTTCAGGCAGCACCCTATTCCAGTGGCCCGGATGGGGCTTCAGGCATCGGACACCCTGTCCGGAAGCGCCCTTGTGGCCGGTCCCTACCACCCTTCCCTGGGCCATCTGGTTCATGGTGAAATCGCTCTGGACGCCATTTTTTCCGTACTCAAAACATCGCCTCCCGAAGGAGAAGCCATTTCCATCGCGGTCCATCCCCGCCGGGTATCCCGGATTCAGGGGCTGAACCAACGAAATCTGACGGTACTCCGGAAACACTACCCGGCTTCCGAAATCCGCATTCATCAGGATGAAACCCTTGACCTCAACCAGATCCGGGTCGGGCATCAGAATGTGACGGTGGTTTCTTGACAGATGTTTCACAACGATAGAAAGGAGGATCTTCCATGCATGTCCAATTGATGGCAGCCGTGACGGTTGACGGAAAAATTGCCAGAACGCCTGATCATTATCCGGACTGGACCGGAAAGGCGGACAAACGCCTGTATGCGGATATCACCCGAAAAGCAGGCGTCATGATCATGGGGTCAAAAACCTTCGATGCCATCGGCCGGGCTCTGCCGGATCGAAAAACCATTGTGATGACGCGAAATCCCAATCGCCGCACCCCTCATCCGGACCTGGTTTTTACTGCAGATCCGCCGGATAAAATTCTGGGTGACCTTTCATCCGTGGGCATTCAATCCGTTGTTTTGGCGGGCGGGGCCACCATTAACACGCTATTTGCCGAAAAAGGGCTGATTGACGAGATGATTCTGACGATTTCCCCCCTTGCCTTTGGAGCGGGAATTTCTCTTTTTTCCCATGCCGTCGACATTGAATTGGCCCTGAAGCACATGGACCCAATTGATGCAAATACGGTTTGTCTCCGGTATGAGGTGATTCGTCCATAACGAACGGAAATTTGCCGTGCGTTATCTTCTCTCAAAACGCGTATGCCAAGGTATTTTTTGCTGATGTTGGGCTTAAGGAACAGAAAATTTCATCATTTTTCAAACAGGAAGGGATCAACGGCATCAAGAAAAACGCCGTTGATCCCGTGAGGCAGGGAAAGGAAAAATCAATCTTTACAATAAGGGAACGATTGAATCATTTTTGATTTCAGCGTTTTTACCGATCGCTTTATAGATGATAAGCTTGACGACAGTTGTTTTCGGCTGTGCGGTCACCAGGGTTTGTTTGGCGATAAACAGATAGTTCGTTCCAGAGACAACTTGTGTGGCCGCCACATAGAGTGCTTCATAGCTTGCCCCTGTCAGATCTTTCGTAGCTTCTTTAAAAGCATCCTGTGCATCCTGACTTATGGCACAAGGCTCGGCGATCTGCCAGGCACCGGCCATGTCTTTCTCATTCGCAAACGCCACACTTCCGACAGACATAAAAATCAGTGCCAGCGCAGCAACAAAAGCCATTTTTTTCATGTTGTTCTCCTTATATGGGGATAGGTAGTCCAGAAGAATTCCCTGCCATCAGCCTCATTTTTGAGAAGAAAAACCCGCTTCAGTTATCTTTTCTTATATCTGCGCGTAGTATAGAATACATCCTGGCGGAAGTCTTCATATAATTTAGGCTTCTTGCCCGGAAAAGGAGCCTGGACAACGTCATAACCATTTAAAGACACTGGAGATTATACGAATATAAGCCCAAAAAAATTATGCTGCTTTTTGTTTGTATGGATATCATCGTATTAAAAAGAATCTTGCTTTCAGGGTACAACCGCAAAATGATTGACCGCTATCTTGCACTGGCACCTGAAAGTGATTCGGGTTGTTTTGACAGGTCAACCCAGGTGTAATCTGGGTAGCAGTATCTGTCCGTAATACATGCCATCCCAACGCATATTCTTCTCTCCTCCAAAAAGACCGTCTGGGGGAGAGGGGATTTCTTCTGTTGGGCAACCTGTTTTACCAAATCACCTTGCCACCACTAAAACCGGCCTGAAACAGGCTGGGTTCATTTTCCCCTGCCTTGCCCTTTCCCCCGCTTCATCAGGGCGGCCTGAAGATAGGCCACGGCCCGGCCGTTTTCCTTTTCAAGGGCCACCTCAAGGGGCAGGCGTCCGTTATCGTCTCTTTGGGCCGGATCCGCGCCAGCAGCCAGAAGGGGCGGGATGGAGTCTGAAAATTTACGGTCGCTGGCCGCAAGAGTCAGCATGGTCCAGCCGCCTCGCGCCCTGGCATTGGCATTGGCCCCGGCCTTGAGATAACGCGTTGTCAGTTCCGGCTCCTTCAGACTGCAGGCCAGCGGAAGCCAGCCGTTCCCGGTTGTTGGATTTGGATTGGCCCCGGCCCGAAGCAGAAGATCGGCTGTGGGAATCGGCTTCCGGTCTTCATCCCGCACATCGCAGCAGGCCAGGCTCAAAAGCGGAGTGAAGCCTTGTTTCTCGGTGGCGTTTACCCGTGCGCCCGCCTTGAGCAGGACGTCTGCCAGATCGGGTGTTGTGGCCCGCACTGCCGCATAATGAAGGGCCGAGCCCTGCTTCTCATCAATGGCGTTCACATCCGCGCCGCAGGATATCAAAAACCTTGCCACGGCCACGCTGTTCTTCTCGCCAAGGGCTGCTGCAATGATCAGGGCTTCACTGAGAACTTCCGGTTGGGCCGGCGGTTTGCCGCAGGACACAAGCTCCCGCAAGAGGGTCAGGTTGCCGGACCGAGCTGCCAGCAAGATGGCTTTTTCAGCTTCCTCGCTCTTTGGCCCGGTGGCGGCAATCAGCGCGCGGGCAAAGACCGGGTCTGCATCTTCCGCTTCCGCCAGCCGCTCCAGGGCGGATGTGGATCTTTTTCCACTGCCCCGCACCGGCGAGCCGGCTTTCAGCAGATCACCGGCCAATTCCCAGGCTTCGGATTCAATGGCCATGTCCAGGGCCCTTTTGCCAATCCGGCTGATTGGGCGGACATCTGCGCCAGCCTTCAGCAGCATGCGGCCGGCTTCGGTATTGCCGGCATGCGCGGCCTTCATCAGGGGCGTTTCATTATCTTGCCCAAAGGTGATGTTGGGATGGGCGCCGGCGGCCAGGAGCAGGCGGAAGTGTTCTTTTTTGAATTGCCAGGGGGCGGTGCCGGCCAGAATGTGCAGGGGAGTTCCCAGGTAAAAGGTAGCCATGCGAAGTTCCGGCTTGTAGCTGAGAACGGCTTCCAGTACGTCCGGATTGGGATTGTAGAGGGCCTTGAACATGGCCTCGGAGTCCAGGTCCCGCACCTTGCAGCCGGCTTTGGCCAGAAGGTGGATCACCTCCGGATGGGGCGTTGTGCCCGCTGCCTGGGAAAGTGCGGTGTAGTGGTGCTTGACCGTACGTTTTCCGGTCCAGAATTCCTTCTGGAAGATGAGAACCGGCAGTGCGATGACAAATCCCACCGGGTTGGTGCGCCCCTGCATCATGGAAATTTCCTCTTTTTCCACCCGGATGCCGGACAGGGACCGCTTGCCGATAAGGCTTTTGATTTCATCGGGCGTGGCCACCAGATAAACCAGCGGATTAAAGAGTGCATCGTTGGGATTCTGGCGCGCTGCGGCCATGATGCGTTCCCGCTCTGCGTGAAGACGCCGGCGTTCGGCTTCCGCCAGACCGGACGGGCGAACCCGCAGGTTTCCGGCTTTGTCGATAATACCCGCCTCAATGGCAAAATCCCGGTCCATTTCATCCATAACCGGCTGAATGTCCGCGCCAGCCTGCACCAGGGCCAGCGCGCAGCCTGGTTTTTGCGGAAAACGGGTGGAAACACGCAGCGGAAACGCCCTTTCCTTTCCCTTGTCCAGGGGACTGAAACCCAGTTCCAGCAGATACTGCACCAGATCCGCGCAGTCATGGGGCGATCCCAGGGCCATGAACAGAAGCGAGTTGTTTTCTGTGCGCCAGGTTGCGCCGGACCGGACCAGAAAGCGCGCCACATCCGCGCCCATGCCGGACTTGCAGGCCTGCTCCAGGGGCGTTCCATAAGCTCCGCCATTGACATCATTGTACGGCAGCAGCCGGGCCAGAATGGCCGGATCCGCAGGCGCCACATCCGGGTATTTCCGGCGATATTCCAGACTGGATTTGGGGCGGATCAGGGCGGCGTGGAGCATATTACATCCGTATTTGTCCTGCCAGGCCGGGTTCACACCGGCGTCCAGCAGCAGTTTTGCCGCCTTGTGCTGCCCGCCCAGAAGGGCCAGTCGCAGGGCTTCTGTTGTGGGCTTCACCCCTGCATCCAAAAGGGCTGCAACCTTGATGGCCGCCTCTTCCGGGGAAACGGTCAGATGGTGGGGCGTGGCGTCTGGCAGTTCGCGGAACTGGTCCTTGTCCGGATCCATGTTCCACCCCAGAAACAGGCGCCAGATGGAGTGCTTTTCCGTGGGCTGGGGGCGGGCCCCTGCCGCAAGGAGCGCGCGGAAATGCGGTATCCGGTCGGGGGTTTTGGCAGCCAGTGAAAGGGCGGTGTAGCCGGAAGTGCCTTTGGTGAGTGCGTTCAGATCTGGTTTATACCGCAGCAAGGCCCGGATGGCAGCCGGATCCGGATTGTAAACCGCCAGATGAAGGGCAGTGCGAACGGATTCGGTCGTCCACCACCAGGAGCCGGTTTCCGTCCAGACCAGCTCGGTCATATCGCTTGTGGCCTGGGGATCACACCCGGCTTTGACCAGAAGGTCAATCACCTCGCCATGGGGCGTTTCCCTGGCCGCCCGCATCAGGGGCGTGCGCGGTGCGCTCTCATTGGAAAATTTCGCCAAAACCCCGGCCAGGGAATGGCCACTGATCATCTCCCGAACCTGGGCCGGCGTTGCTGCTTCGTAATAACCGCCAAGACCCGCCAGAATGCGGACCCGCTCCGGCAGCAGTGCTTCTTTGGCCCAGGCGACCTGTCCCATCTGTGAAATGGCCAGCAGAATGAAAAAAAGAATGGGAACGTGGAACCAGCAGGTTGGTTTCATTTTGGATATTCCTCTCTCATCACCGCTGTCCCCGTCCGCCGGCGTCTGAAGACGGTGTCCGGAAGCTACCAAGCGCTCAGGAAGATCCGTCCGGGATTTGCACCGTTGTCCATCCGTGCTTTTTCAGCGCGTCCACCGCTACTTTGACTTGTCGGGGTGTGAATGTCTGCTTATGTGTGTTCCATGCATGGATATGGCGAACAATTTCATCCACCGAGTGAACAGGCGCGTGTTTTAATACCCAGTGCGCGGTGGATAAAAGCTCTAGGCCGGACGGTGCTTCAAAACCATCCACCAATTCCGCAACCCTGCGGATGCGTGCGCGGGTATCCGGATGCCCCTCCAAAAACCGCATCGCCGCCTCTGTTGCACCCGGCAACAGGGTGAGCGGCTTTCCAGGTGCATCGCCGCCATCGGCATAACCAGAAATCAGGTGGCCTTCAATGCGGTTCAACACATGCCGCAAATTTTCGGCATAGGGGCCATAGAGCGCTTTTTTGTAGTTGAGCCGTAATGGCTCTCCGGCTTCCTGAAGAAAATACATCAGCTTGTGAAGTTCCAGAAGAGTGACAACCGGGTCCAGCAAGCCGGCAAGATAAAGGCGCATCAGCTCAATTAACGCGGCCCGGCCCGGCGTCATGGTCGGCGCTGCACGGTGATGGGTCATCTTGTCCGTATCCGGCGCCCCTTGGGGCTCATAAATGGTAACACGTACGCTGGAAAGCGATTTGAACGCCGCTTCAATGCGGGGTTTGACATCTGTCCAGTTGAGTCCGCCAAGCCCGCTTCCCAAAGCCGGTATGGCCACAGAATGAATGCCGTATTGCTGTATCGTTTCCACCAATGCCGTGAGCCCGGATTCAATATCCTTCATCCGGCTCTTTTCGCGCCAATGGCGTTTTGTTGGGAAATTGATGACAAAATGCGGTGCTGTCAATTGGCCGATTTTAAAAACAAACATTTGGCCTGGTTGTACATCGCCACGTTTGCAGGCTTTGGCATAGGCTTTGAAATTCTCCGGGAAGGCGTGCTTAAATTGAAGCGCAATGCCGCGACCCATCACCCCCACACAATTCACCGTATTGACAAGGGCTTCTGAATTTTCCTGTAGAATATCGCCGCTTTTGTATTCAATCATCTCCGCTGCCTCCTGATCAATAGTACCAGTCCGGTCTGACTTCAACCTGCCGTTGATCACCGTGGGATGTCAGAATGCTGACGGCTTCTTCATACACTGCGTGTGAATATACACCGATCCGTTCAACCAAAGCCCACGGAAAGCTGTATTCCATCAAAAATTCTGCCTGTTTTTGTTCCCGGCAGTCAGCCCATGATGCCGTCATGATCGCACCCCAATTGATGCGCCCCAACTGGCTCAGATCCGCATATGCATTAAAATACCGTGATCCCGCGTTGGAGTCCGTAAACACCCAGCGTTTGCCATGTTCATTTGCCCATTTCACGGCTTTTTTAAGATCGGCAACGATATGAAGAATCGACTCCTGCCCACCCCGGTATGTGATATCAGGATGGTTGTTCTTGTAAAAGAGATAAAGCATCACGGAGCGCGGGCAAAAATAAAATGGAACACAATGGCCTACATACAGTTCCGGATAGCAGGCCAGCTTCAGTTCATAAAGCCGCCGTTGCTTGATACGGTCCATGCCGATAACGGTACCGGGCGTGCCACGCCGAACGATTTCCGAATCACACCACAAGCACCCGTCCCTGATCATTGATGAGAGCCGGTCCATATGGACAATGTGATAAATTTTCGGATTCGCAGGAACCGTCATCTCATCCTGCCGTCTCCGCTTTTCAGGTTATCGTCAACCGCCTCTCCGCTGCCCCCGTCCGCCAGTGTCTGAAGACGGTGTCCGGAAGCTGCCGGGTCCCAAATTCCGGTTTCCCCTGTTGCTGTTTTCTGTCCGTTGCCGAATCATATGGCCCGTGCCACGGCCTGCTTCACCGGATGGTGCTGGCCTGTAGGATCGCGTTTCCCGTGACGGTTGCGGCGGCGGGGTTTCCGGTTATCGGGACGAACGCGCTGGGCCGCCGGGCTTTGGGGTTTAACTCTCCGACTCGTTATAAGCGCTCAGACTTTTTTCATATTCCGCGGCCCGGGAGATGATGGTGTCCAGCCAGTGGGCAGAGCCCCAGCCGGCCTTTTTCGCATGCTGCAATAGTGGCGTGATCTGCTCCCCATATTCCACAAAGGCCATGCCAAAATCGGTGTCAAGGGCCATCTGGAAGGCTTTGCGAAAGTACGCTTCCGTCTGCTGCAGGTCGCCCTCCTGGAACCAGTACATGGCATGAAAAAGGTCCATGTAATATTTCCGCAGCGTATATGCATGCGCATCGCTTAGCGCCACATACTGCAAAAACGGCGTTTCCAGCGGGGTTGATTGTGCAATGCCAACGCGAATACTGTTCAGGCGATACTCCAGAACCGGTATTTTTCCGCCGCAAGGCGCCTCCTGAAAGCGCGGCATGTCGCCATTCCAGTTCGTGGTCAGGTTGGCCCATTCCCGAAACGTGTGATACGCGGTCAGAAATTCAGGATGGGCCTTGGCCAGTCTGACCACCCCCAGCATGGAGGCCTCCGCCTGCTGCGGCACACCCAGGGCCAGATAGCAGCGAAACCGCATACATTCCGCCAGAAAGGCATCAGTCGCGCTCTTTTGTGCCGAAGCGTGCGTCTGTTCCGCAAGGTCAAGGGCTTGCCGCGTATTGCAGAGGTAGTAATGAAACTCTGACTGTACCTGGCGCACCGTGATGTCGCCCGGTTCGCCATACCAGCGGGAAAAGTGCCGGCGAACATCTGGCAAGGCGTCTATAAAGCTGCGTACTGCGCCAGGCGTTGTTGAAAAAACAGCAAACCGGTTGGGCGCATCCGCCTGCCATATGCTGCCAAGATGCGGAAACTGCGGCGGTCCGTCAAACCGGGAAATCCTTTCAAGATCCGACAGAATCGTATGATCAGCAGCATACAGCTTGATTTGCGCCAGCATTAAAAAGGCTTCCCAAAATGCTTCTGCCGGCGCGCCGGATTCCAGTTCATGGAACAATCTGGAAAACGCGTCAAACTGATATTCACACGCGTATTGAAACAACAGGTTCAGGTTATGGGGTGTCTGTATCACCATATCTCCGGTGTCTTCATTAGAAAGTAAAAAATAAAGTAAAAAAAATGCTGCGTGCTGAAGGAATCTTTTCGGAAATTCAATACCTTCCAGGTTCCTGTCTGAACAGTTTAAATAAGATACGGCGGCGAGCGCAAGTCCGAAGTTCGGTCACGGTTCTTGTCAGACTGCATCTGATAGGATGGTTTGGGCAGATACCCTTCAATGTATTGATGGGCAATGGCGATGGACACGGCCTCTGCCCGGTTGCTTGCATCCAGTTTGTTGTAAATGCTGCGAATGGCTGCTTTTACCGTATTGACGGAAATATGCTGCTTAAGGGCGATTTCCTCCCGCGTCAGGCCCTGGGCAAGGGCCTGCAGGACGTTTTTTTCCCGTTTGGACAAGGGGTTGCTTTTGTTGGTTTGCTGTGGATGCCGGTTGCGGTATTCGGCACGAACCGCTGCCGCCCGTTTGACAAAATCGCCGGCCTTGTCATCAATCAGATTCAGCCAGTCCAGGTCAAAGTCGTATTGATGCTGCTTCCGGGCCGCATGAATCAGGGCGCGCACAGGCTCGCCGCCCTCAATGAACAGGGTGGTCAGATTGTTATGATAGCACATGTCATAGGCGCTCCGGAAAGCCTTCATGGCCCTCTCCGGATTCCCGAGGCCCTGGTGGCCGATGGCCAGAAGGATGAACAGGTAAATACGGTCATGCCAGATGCCGTCAGCCAGAAAAAGCCCCCGCGGATGTTCCAGCATGCCGACAAGCTGGGCATACTCCTCCCGAGCGGTCAGATATTTGGCATACATGACCTGGGGCCGGCCGCATATCGCCAGCGGCCGGTTCGAATGATCCATGGTGATGATGGTTTTGGGGATCTGGTTAAAATCATGCAGTTTGAGGTAGTACCAGGTCAGGACCGTATCCCGGATTTCTTTCAGGACAGGGATTTCATATTTGTCCGCATAGGCGGCAATGCTTTGGGTCTGCTTTGTCATTTCCGGAAGCTCACCCTGCAGCCAGGCGATGCGGGCCAGCACAAAATAGCCGTTGCAGGCATAATCATGCTGATTGTTGGCCTCGGCCTTGTAGATGCCCTGGTAGGCCTGCTGCCGGGCTTTTTCAAAATCGCCGATCATGAAAGCGGATTCAGCAGAAATAATGTGTTCCATCCCGCTCATGCAGCCATGCAGCACCTTGTTGATCCAGGGCGCCGCCCGGTATGCGGCCTGCTCCATCCGCTCCCGGGCCCCGGGAAGGTTGTCCGACATGGCAAAGCAGCTGTTGTTTTCGATGGCCAGGGTGTTGTGTTTATAATAACTGGCCCCATTGGGCAGATACGGGTCAGCTTTTTGAAAAAATTCGCCGTAGGTTTCCTGGTTGTATATCATGTGAAGAAAGCCAAGGGCGATGTAGGTGTCGCCCAGCAAGGTGGTTTCATCTTCCCGGCCGCGATCCAGCAGCCTTTTTTCCAGATTGAACAAGAGTGTCTCTGCTTTTCCCAGCTCCAGGATGTCCATATAAAGATGGGCCCGGAAATAATCGGCCACCGGATAATCCTGCACCTCCTCCGGCGTCAGCAGATCCAGGTGTTCCAGAAGAAACGCAGCCTCCTGCTCGGTAACGCCGTACAATTTTCCGGCAAAGAGGCCGATGGTCTGCAGCATGCGGACGTGGTCTCCACCGTGACGGTAGCAGGCGATGGCCTCCAGTGCGTCACCTGCCGCAGCATAGTACCGGGCTGCTGTTTTCCAGACGTGCTGTTTATCCGAATCTGTCAAAAGATACTGTTTTTTTTGCAAAAAAAGGTGATAGAGCCGATGAAAAAAAAGCCGCCCGGTCCCATGCTCGGATATGAAAAAAGGATGGCTTCCCAGAGTTTCTGTGTCAGCCGGATCCCCGTCGTATAAATCAATGACCAGTTCTATGGTGAAGTGGTTCAAAAAGGACAGGCGGATCAGCGCTGTCTGCTGCGATTTGGGATATGCCAGAAAGAACCGCTCTTCAAACATGTGGGTGATGGTAAGCTCATCCAGAAGCCGGGTGTTGGGCGCCGTGTTGCGATGCTGAACCAAAAGGCGCAAGGCCAGGGCCCAGCCTTCTGTATGCTGTTCAATGGTGCCCAGCTCGTCCTGCGTCAGGGGCAGGCCGTGCAGCTGGTAGAGCTCGGCGATCTCATCTGGCGTAAACCGTAAGTCTTTACCCAGCACCAGAAACCGTTTGCTGCTCAGAAACGCAATGGACTCGGTGCTGGCCAGTTCGTTGGAGATCAGCACCAGGCGGAAGGGCTCCAGTGCCATCTCAACCATGGTGCGAAAAAAGAATTTGATCTGCTCATTATAGATGACCCCGAAATCGTCGAATACCCATATTTTCTGCCTGGATCCGGTGCTGTGCTTGACCAGCAGATGAATAAAGGCGTCAAATCGGGGCAGTGTATCGGGAAATCCCAATGCCTGCATGCCGCGGGCCAGGTCCGGAGCGCCGGGCGTGCAGGCCTGGACCATGTGGTTCCAGAAGTGGGTGGGAAGGTTGTCCAGGGCTGTTAACCGAAGCCAGAGCGCATCGGTTTTGGATTCGGCCAGATAGTCGGACATGGCCAGGGTTTTGCCGTAACCTGGCCCAGCCAGAATGACCAGAAGCGGATGTTCCAGTCCATCGCGAATAAGGGCATTCACCCTGGGGCGGTGCAGTATTCCCTGAGTCTTCGACGCGTTGTTTCGCCGCCGAATCACACGGCTCTCTTTTTTAGATAGTGTCACCCCAAAGTCCTCATTTTCAGATGGGATTTTGCGGATCCGGCTGATGATCGTCAAAATGGATGTGGCATTCTGCGACATCCATTTTCTCGTTTTGGAGCCTTGTGAAAAAAAATGACACTGCCATAAAAAATACCCGTTCGGGTGTATTTTAGAATTCGGAGAAAAGATAAGACCACTATATGGGATTGAAAATCCCTTGTGGGTAACGGCAGCGCAATTGTTTCTGCCGAAATCTCACATAAATTTAAAAATATTACAAATTAAGATAGTCGCACGGAAATATCAGTCTCAGCCATCAACTCTATTTATATGAAAGGAGCCGCAATATCCAAAACATTTTTTACACCTAATTCCTTTATGAAAGGACGGCAACATGATCTCTTCTCCATGCAAATATTGTGAAAGAAAAAATGACCCCAAAGAAGAGTGTATGAAGGGCTGCAAGATACTTAACGACGTTCAGGGGTTCCACCTGACAACGTCCAGAACGTCTTGCTATGGTGCCATTGATTATACAGAAGAGAATCGATACCATATTAAATCGCCGTCGCCTATAGCGATAAATTCGTTATGATGATCAAGACAGAGCTGCCCCTGAAAACAGGTAATTGATCATCACGGGGACGATTCCGAGCAGAGTGGCATCGCCGTGTCATCCTGACCTTTCCGGCCTGTGACGGCCTGACATTCACACAACCTTGATGACCCTCCTCCGGTTTGACCCGAGGCTCCCGCAGGGTGACAGGAAGTGGAGTAAGCCGCGTGTATCCTGAAAAAATACCATTCATGGAAAGCACGCAGCAGAAAAAAATGCGCCAGCATCATCCTTGAAAGCCGTCGGCTGAAGGGGATCCATTCATCCGGCTTACGCTCTCCCTGAAAAAGGCAGGAACATGCTGATGACAGCTCCCCGACAAAACCTGTTGAACATGCTGTGCAATCTGGGTGATCTGTCTCGTCTGGCCATCAACAGCCAGAATATTGAAGATTTTCTTCAGGGTGTGGTTTCCCTGATTTCCGACCACCTCAACATACCCGTGTGTTCCATTTATCTGTACGATGACAGCACAGATGAATTTGTGCTGAGAGCCACGGTCGTCTCTCCTCCTGATACGGTAATGGCGGACGCCTCTGACACCGGCGCAGAGAAAGATCTCCGGATTCCGGATTCTCCTTATTTTTCCGAAGCCGCCGATTCCTTTGGGGGTTCTTCCCTGACAGTTCCCATCAACCGGGGCGTGGACAAAATCGGCAAACTGGTGGTTCAGCACACTGTGCCTGATTTTTTTGACAGCGCGGTTTTCATGGCCTTAAATGCCATCAGCGCCCAGTTGGCCGCAGCCCTGGAAAGCGCCAGAGTGGTGATGGGGTTGCAGCAACTGTGTGAAAATCCGGAAACCCTGCCGGTGAGCCCAGTGACCATTTCCGGTGATCCCACATCCGGCGGTTATGCCATGGGCCTGTCGGCAGTATGGGGAAAAAGCCATGTTCGTTTCATCACCGATCCTGAACTGCCTGAACACGGTACCCTGACCGACTTCCACCAGGCCATCCAAAAAACCACTGAACAGCTTGACGCCCTCCAGAAACGCTGCGCCGAGCGCCTGCCGGAAAACGCTTCCCTGATTTTTTCAGCCCATTTCATGATTTTAAAAGATCCTGAATTTGTTGATCGCATGGCGGAAAAAATCAGATCCGGAACGCCAGCCACCCGGGCCGTACAAAACGTAGCCCAGCATTACATCCACCGGTTCAATAACAGCCCCAGTTCATATATTCGGGAAAAAGTTAATGATATCGAAGATCTGTCCGGAAGGCTCCTGGGAAACCTCATGCCCCCGGACCACGATGTCGGGGACATGGACAGCCACGGCAGGGTGGTGATTGCCCACACCCTGTATCCGTCAGAGCTGCTCAAGTTGGGGGCCGAATCCGTGGCCGGCATTGTACTGGTGGACGGCTGCGTCACCTCCCACGCGGCCATTATCGCCCGATCCCTCAAAATTCCGATGGTAATGGCCAAACGTCCGGATCTCATCAACCTGGAAGAAGGGACCGTCATCCTGGTTGACGGTGATTCCGGAAACATTCATGTGGCGCCGCCAGCTTCCCTGGTTGACGACTTTAAAGCCCGGGCCCGGAGCCGGCAGTCCTGTGGCGAGGGCCCCGTGTTCGGATCCGGCACATCCACCGTGACCCTGGACGGAACCGACATCACGCTTTATGCCAACATTAACCTGTTGACCGAGCTGCCGCTGGCCGAAAAAGTCGGCGCCGACGGCATTGGTCTGTATCGCACGGAATTTCCGTTTCTGATGCGCCCGTCGTTTCCTTCGGAGACCGAGCAGTACCTTATTTATCGTCAGGTGAGCGCTTCAATGACCGGAAAACCCGTGATATTCCGCACCCTGGATATCGGCGGTGAAAAAACCGTGACCTATGCCAATACCGAGGCGGAGGCCAATCCGGAACTGGGGCTGAGGTCCATCCGGTTCACCCTGAAACACAGGGATATCTTCGAGCAGCAGATCCGAGCCATTTTGCGTGCGGCTGCGGACAACGAAATGCTGGGCATCATGTTTCCCCTGATTTCCTCCATTGACGATTTTCGCAGGGCAAAGCAGGTGGTTCAGTCCTGCCTGGACCGGTTGCAAAGGGAAAAGCTCAAATACCATCACCGTCCCTTTGTGGGCATGATGATCGAACTTCCCGCAGTGGTGGAAACCATGCCGGAATATGCGGCGGAATGCGATTTTTTTTCCATCGGCACCAATGATTTTGTCCAGTATATGCTGGCCGTGGACCGAAGCAACAAACAGGTGGCCGATTATTACCGCCACGAACACCCCTCTGTCCTCCGGGCCCTTTCCCGAATTGTGAGAATTGCGGCAGATCATGACAAACCCATTTGCATCTGTGGTGAAATGGCCCATGACAAGGCCATGATTCCCTTCCTTCTGGGCATCGGGCTCCGACGACTCAGCATTGATCCCCAGTTTATTCCTGCGGTACGCGACACCATCACCCGTTTAACCCTTGACGACTGCCAGACTTATGCGCAAGATCTTCTGACCACGGGCAGCATTGTCTCGGTTCAGGCGGTCTTTCAGCAATACGCCACCCTTTTCCGATAACGCCCGCATCCTTTATTTTCTTCCAAAAGGAGCGCATGTTATGGCGATCCATGCACAGTTGCGACGTTTTGCGGTGATCCTCGTCCTCCTGGTTTGGGTAATCCTTTTCTGTCTACCGGTCTCATCAGCCCGATGCGATGACACCGCTGCTCTGGCAGGGGATACCGCACCCGCGCCATCGCCCCCCACCCTTTCCCGTGTGGTTTACCGGGCCGGAACACTTTCCCAGGAGCTGGTGTCCTTAACGGACTCTCTTGCGAACATGAACAATTTCAAGGCCATGGGGAAAACGCTCGTTGATATGGAAGCGCGGGTTCAGGAATTCGAGACCGATATGGACACCATCAGCGCGGCAGATCTTCGGGGGTACCAACAGCTCGCCCGGCTGAAAAGGAGACTGCGGAGTTTATCGGAAACCGTTTCCATGGATACTGCCACCCTGGAACAAAGCCTCCATGGGATTGAGACGGCCCGCCAAACCTGGATTGATGAAAAAAAACAATGGGACCAATGGTATGCGCTGCTGACGGATGACCTTTCAGTCACGGAGGTGGCGGATGCTTTTTCCCGGGCAGAAGCGGATATTGCCGCCGCGGGCACCCTGCTTTCCGAAAAACTGGGGCCGCTTCTGGAAATTCATCGAAAAACCGGAAATATTCAGGCGCGCATTGACGCACTTCAGGCGCGGATCAATACCTTGATGTCCCAAAAACGGGATGGCAGCCTGCGAAGCGACACACCGCCGCTTTTTTCTTCCGCCTATCTCCGGCAGCTCATTGAGCTGTCCAACGCGCCGGAAACCCTGCTCAATCCCTTCCCCCTGCCGGATGCGGCATTTTATAAAGAAAACCTGTGGGTGATTCTCCTCCAACTGGTGGTTTTCGGCCTTCTCCTCACCCTGCTCAGACGCCACCGGTCCACTTTTTTAGGGCATCCGACCAGGCGTTTTCTGGGGTCCCGCCCCATTTCCGTTTCCCTTCTGGTGCCGGTTTTTACCCTCACCTTTCTTTATGGCACACCGCCGAGCCTCTGGCAGATGCTGTTTCAGACCCTGGCCGGTGTGGCCATCGCCCGGCTGACCACCGCTTTTGTCCGGGAGGACTGGATTAATCGGGCCATTGCCATTCTGGTCATCGTGCTCATCGGTTTTCAGATGCTTTTGGCGTTGGGGATTCCCATGGCCGTGATGCGGCTTTTTGTTCTGGCATGGAGCGTTGCCGGCGCGATTTTCTATGGCCGCCACATCCGGATTCAGGAAAAAATGGAAGGTGCACCCTGGCAGCTGTGGACGTTGCGATGGGTGGTTTTGACCTTCTGGGTGATTGCCATTACCGACATCATCGGATGGTCCGGGCTTTCCATCCAGATTCTGAGCGGCAGCATCGGCACCGCCATCCTGATGATCATGGGCTGGGTGATGATCCGGTTGATTCGCATCATGCTGGAAATGGGAGCTGAACGCCTTCCCATGGACCGCTTCAATTTTCTGAGAAATACCGCCAACGCCATTTTGTTTCGGATCGTCCGGATCGCCAAAGCCGGCATTGCGTTTTTTGTGGCGGTGAATCTCCTGGTGGTCTGGAATCTGTACACGCTTCCGTCAGAAGCAGCACACACACTTCTCACCTTTGGATTCACTGTGGGCAGTGTGCGTATCACAACCGGCTTGGTACTGGTGGCGGCCATCATCCTTTACGCCACGTTTATTCTTTCCTGGCTGGTGCAGCGCGCCCTTATGGACAAGGTTCTCAGCAAAAGCCACATGGATACAGGCGCACGGCTGTCCATCGCCCGTCTGGCCCATTATGGTCTGATCTTCATCGGATTTCTCATCGCCCTGTCCGCCATGGGATTTGAGCTGAAAAATATCACCATCATCGGCAGCGCGCTGGGTATCGGCATTGGTTTCGGCATGCAGACCCTGGTGAACAACTTTGTGTCAGGCCTGATCCTGCTGTTTGAACGGCCCATCAAAATAAACGATGTGATTGAGCTGAGCGGAGGCCAGAAGGGCCGCGTTACCAAAATGGGGCTTCGGGCAACCACGGTGCAGACGTTTGACAAAGCCGAAGTGGTGGTGCCCAACGGAAACCTCATTTCCAATCAGCTGACCAACTGGACACTGGAAGATCGCTCCATGCGACTGGTTATTCCTGTGGGAGTTGCCTATGCGTCGGATGTGGGAACCGTTATTCGAATTCTTGCCGAAATTGCGGAAAGTAATGAAAAAGTGCTGAAAACACCCGCCCCGTCCGTTGCCCTGGTCAATTTCGGCAACAGTAGTTTAGATTTCCAGCTAAGGGTCTGGGTGGCAGACTTTAATGACGGCGTGTCCACCCAAACCGCTCTGATGCTGGAAATCAACCAGCGATTCCGGGATGCATCCATTGAAATCCCCTTTCAGCAGCAAGACTTTCATTTTCGCAGCATGGATGACGCGGCAATCGCGCAATTTAAACAAATTATCGCTTCTTCCGGAAAGCGAGGTGCCCCATGAAAAAAGCGCCAGACAAGACAACCATTGACCAGATCAAAGCCCATCGCTGTATCCGTAAATTCACGGACCAGCCCGTGGACGACAAAACCGTTGAAGCGCTGGTGACCACGGCCCAGTGCGCGGCAACCTCCCACTACCTTCAGGCGTATTCCATTATCCACGTCAAAGATAAAACCACCCGAAAAACCATCGCCCAATTGTCCGGCAACCCGGCCTGGGTGGAAAAGGCGCCGGTTTTTCTGGTTTTCTGCGCGGATTTAACCCGTCTTGACGCAGCATGCCGGATGCGCGGCGTAGTCATGGAAAAGGGGTGGACGGAACTGTCTGTCACGGCCACGGTGGATACGGCGCTGGTGGGCCAGAACCTCCTTCTGGCAGCGGAATCCCTGGGGCTTGGGGGGGTGTTTATCGGCGGGATCCGGAACGATCCGGAAACGGTCTGCGAGCTTTTGAAAATTCCCGATCAGGCGTATCCGGTGTTCGGGATGTGTCTGGGCTGGCCAGCCCACGATCCGCCCGTCAAACCTCGCCTGCCGGTTCAGGCGGTTCTGTTTACGGACCATTACCCGGCGGCCTATGATCAAAACACACTTTCTGACTATGATAAAAAGGTCAACGCGTATTATCTGCACCGGAATGACAATCTCCGGGAAGAAACCTGGACCGGCCAGGTGGCGGCGTTCGCCAGCCGGGTCATTCGGCCCGGCATGAAGGCTTTTCTGGAAAAAAAGGGATTTTTTCTGAAGTAATCAAAACATACCGCCAGGTGCGGTTACACATCAAACTTTGCTTTGATTTTAAAGGTGCGGGTGGCCGGCAGGTTCAGAATGGCCGTCACTCCGGTTGCCTTTGAAATGTCTGCCAAATGGGCCGTGATCATGGCCATGGACGGTGCGATAAACGTAAACCAGACATTGTAGGGATTGTCCCTCAGATAATTGTGGGTAACGCCGGGATACGCGTTGACTGTCCGGGCAAAGAGATCCATCCGCTCTGGCGGCACCTTGGCCGCGCACAGGGTGCTGATAAAACCCACTTTGTCTGGAACAAAATTCCCCCCGATCCGGCGGATAATGCCTTTTTCCTTGAGTGCCACAAGGCGGGAAATGACGGTCTCCTCATCCATGCCCACCTCCTCGCCGATAACGGCAAACGGGCGCGGCGACAGGGGAAACCGGGTTTGAACCCGGTTGAGAAGCGCTTTGTCCCGGTCATCCAGAACGGTTTTCTTTTCCACCCTTTTCCCCTTTCCCTTTTTTTACGCTTTTCCGTAGCTGTGCAGGCCTGGCAGCAGATTGACGCCAAAGTAAGTAAAAAGGACCGCTGCAAACCCCACAATGGAAAGCCAGGCGATTTTCTTTCCCTGCCATCCCCGCATGAGCCGGGCATGCAACAGCGTGGCGTAAATGAACCAGGTGATCAGCGACCAGGTTTCTTTGGGATCCCAGGACCAGTAGGTACCCCATGCGGAATTGGCCCAGATGGCGCCGGTAATGATGCCCGCTGTGAGAAAGAGAAAGCCGAACAGCACCATCCGGTGGGTCAATTCATCCAGGGTGTCCAATTCCGGAATGTGCCCCAGGATACCATCCTGTTTTTCGGGGTTTGTGGACCGGATCAAAAACATGAGGCTCAGCCCAAAGGCAATGGCAAAAGCCGCATACCCCAAAAAGCAGGTCACCACATGGGCGATGAGCCAGTTGCTTTTGAGGGCCGGCACCAGAGGTTGAATCCGGTCACTGATATTGGGCGACAAGGACGCATAGGCCATGGCCAGAAAGGCAATGGGCGTGGCAAAGGCGCCAATGATCGGATTTTTGTATTTATACTCCACGCCCACATAAATCACGCCGGCGGTCCACGCAAAAAACACAAGGGATTCGTAAAGATTGGAAAGCGGCGCATGGCCGATGCCCATTTCGTAAGACTCCACCCATCGCAGAATGACGCCGGCGGTGGTGGTCAGAACAGCGCCCACCATGATCCAGCGGGCCGGTTGGGTCAGGCTGATTTTTTTAAAAATCAGCGCAGAAATGTAAAGCAATGCCGCCAGACCGAAAACAAAGGTAGATACGGAAAGCAGTAACGAACTGTTGAGGGAGGACATGGGACTCCTTATTTAGCTTAGGTTGTGAAGCATTTGGGTCCGTTCTGTCACAGACCCAAAAATGTCACACTTTTGTCATGGCACCAAATATTTTTTCAATGCGATGCTGCATGGAAATTTTGTTCCGATTGGCGATTCCGGAAAGGGTTACCCGCCGCCTTCCCTGCTGGTCATCAATGACCACGCATACCTGCTGGTGAGACAGATAAAAGGAGACAAAACAACCGATGATCATCAATGCAAAACCCGCATACACCAGCCCGACGCCCGGATCCCGGGTGACCTGAAGCCCGGTATAATAGCGAGTTTCTTCGTCAGGAAGCGCGGCAGGAGGGCTCGGGCGAGGCGGAATCACCGCAATGGCCACATCGCCGCTGCGCATCCGGTCAAATCCCGGAAATCGGATGGGCAGCACCACATCAACGGGCTCACCTTCCATTGGCGTCAAAATCCCTTTAAGGGCTGGCCCCAGGGGCCTTCCGTGAAAATCGGTTTGGGGTTCATAGGACACAATGAGAAACTTGCCCAAGCCTTCCGGAATATCCACCTCAACACCGACTTTGGCGTGCCGGGTGTAGGTCATGCCGGATTCTTTGGACAGGAAATGAAGATGATATTCGGTATCCGGGCCGGGTTCGGGCAAAGCTGGCGAATCTTGCTGCTGGGGCGCCAGTTTTCCGTAACTGCTCTGAAAAATATTGATGCCCCGGTAGCGCAGCGGATCATTGACAATGATGTCTTTCTGAAGAACAGGCGCCCCGTTTTCCAGAAGGGTCAGAGAAGACCGATACTCCTTGACCATGCCGTTTTCATACCGGCTGATACTGAACCGGTCGCACCGGATCTGGAAATCCAGAGAAAGGGTCTGTCCTGTCCCATGGATGTGGACCGTATCTGTGGTTTCGCCTTCGGGAAGGGTCACAAACCCTTCAAACCCGAAAAAGGACCCCACAAGCCCCCCCACCAGCAAAAGAATCACACTGAGGTGAACAATGTAAACGCCCAGCCGGGACCATCGCCCCTTTTCTCCATAAATAACCACCTGGTTTTCTGTCCGAAGAACCTGGCATCCGGGGAACCACCGCCGGACCAGGGGTTCGTAGGACTTAATCAAAGCTTCGGTATCCCGGGCATCATCCAGCGTGCGCGCATCTTTTCGGCCGACAAACCGGTCCGGCCGGATGTCGGAGGCAGGGCCCCAAATCAGAGAACCGGTTTTTTGGAGCCGGTTGATGGAACACACCACAATATTGATCATCAAGAGCAGCAAAAGCCCCTGGAACCACCAGGCATGATACATGTCAAACAGGTTCAGGTGCTCGATCAGGCGGACGCCGATCGGGCCGTATCCCTCATAAAATTGTGGATTTTTGTTTTGGGGAAGGACTGTGCCGATGATGGAGGTCATGGCCAGGGAGAGCAGCAGTACAACAGTCAGTTTAATGGAAATAAAAAAATTCCACAGTGGGTTTACGGTTTTCAAAAGACCTCCAGGGGAAACAAAAAGGAAAGGCGCACCTGGGCGCGGGTCATATGGATCGGGATGCGGAAAAGGGGGCTCACCCGCCGGGGTCCGTGTACGCATCCGAACAGGTATCGATTCAGCTCATTTTTTGCACGTAGTTACAGCTTAATCCGTTAAAATCATTCGCCAAAATGAAAATTCTGACGTCGTATCCTCATAATCCGGCACAGCCTATTCATTTTTTTAAAGCAACTCAAAAGGTTTTGAAATTTTAGATTCAAAGTGAATTCATAACATTAACATAACAAAGAACTGACCGGCTTTTTTAAGAAATGTATCTTGGCAGAAAATTGTCGCCGAGAAAAGCGAAAAGGCATATTCTGTTCGTGAACGGTCCGCTTGGCAACACCGCAAACCAGCGTATCCCGGAGCTGTCCACCCAGATCCGGCACAGGAAACCGGGTTGTTTTTTAAAGGGGCTGTATTATACTAAACATAATTAAACATCGACACCAACGGTATTACCACCACAAACAGGGGAAAATATGGAATCATTTGAAACATTGCTGGAAGGTTCAGCCAAAGCCCATGGTCATTTGTGTGCCGGCCAGGTCATCGGTGTGCGTATGGCCATGCGGGGATGCGAGCTGATCGGCCTGGATAATCCGAGCGATATCTCCCAGATCAAGAAATTGATTGTTTATGTGGAAATTGACCGCTGCGCCACAGATGCCATTGGCTATGTCACCGGTGCCAAGCTTGGGCGGCGATCCCTTAAATTTGTGGATAACGGCATCATGGCCGCCACCTTTGTCAACCTGGAAACCGGTACAGCCTGGCGCCTGGTGTCCACCGAATCTTCCAGGGACAAAGCCGCTGAATTTGCTCCGGGCATTACCGATGTAAGCGAACAGCAACTGGTGGGATACAAAATTATGCCCGATGACCTCTTGTTTGATATCATGCCCGTGCGGGTGGACGTGCCCATCCATGACATGCCCGGGCCGTCCCGGTTCAAGGCCCAGTGCGATTCCTGCGGAATTATTGTCCGGGATAAACGCGAAGTGCTGGTGGGAAGTCGGATCCTCTGCCGCGCCTGTGCCTGCGGTGCCTATTACCGGCCCCTGGATTCCGGCTCCGGCTGCCGGCACACGCCCTGACACAAGTCCCCTGCCCTGCTTTGAATTTGAAGAAGGATATATCCATGTGTGAAACACCCAAAGACGCGCCATCCAACCCCTCAATGACCCGAATCCGGGTGGAGGATGCCATTGGCACCCGGCTGGCCCACGATATTACCGAAATCCGTCCCGGCGAGTTCAAGGGGCCTGCCTTTACGCGGGGCCACAAGGTGGAAGAAGCTGATGTCTGTCATCTGATGCGGCTGGGAAAACGCCATCTTTATGTTCTGAATCTGGGACCGGACCAGGTCCATGAGGATGATGCGGTGGTGGAACTGGCTGCAGCCCTTGCCGGCCCCGGCATTACCTTCGAGGCCAGTCCAAAAGAAGGCAAATTGCAGCTTTTGGCCGCCTATACGGGACTTCTCAAAGTCAATGGAGAAGCCCTTTATGCCTTCAACCGGATCCCCGATGTCATGTGCGCGTCCATTCATAATAATTTTCCCGTGGTAAAAGGCCAGAACATCGCCGGTACCCGGGCCATTCCCCTGGTGATTGAGCGGCAGGTTCTGGATCAGGCGGTTTCCCTGGCCCGCGCTAAAGCCCCTGTGTTCAGCGTCAAGGCCTATTACCGCAAAAAAATCCGCCTGCTCATCACGGGAAGTGAAGTGTATGACGGACTGATTGAGGACCGGTTTGAGGCCATTGTAAGGGAAAAACTGGCCGCGTTTGGTGCAAATCTTGAGGAAACCCGCATTCTGCCCGACGATGTGGACCGGATCGCCGATACCATCCGTTACTTTGCCGACAAGGACACGGACATGATCATCACCACCGGCGGCATGTCCGTTGACCCGGACGATGTGACCCGCCACGGCATCCGAAAGGCCGGTGCGGATGCGCTTTATTATGGCGCGGCCGTGCTGCCGGGCGCCATGTTCCAGATCGCCTACAAGGGGGAGCTTCCCATTGTGGGAATCCCGGCCTGCGGTCTCCACCACCGAATCACCGTATTTGACCTGGTATTGCCCCGACTTCTGGCCGGGGAGCGGCTGGATGATGCGGATCTGGCCCGTTTTGCTGTGGGTGGAATGTGTCTGTCTTGCCCCACATGTCGGTATCCCGCCTGTTCCATGGGAAAAACCGGCTGATTCCACTTCCACCGCACCCGCCGGCCTGCGATGACGGGTCGGCGGGTGATCGAAATTGAGTGACAGGGAAACACGCCCGCCCTCCTTTCCAAAACATCATCATTTGTATTCACCGGCGTTTCCCTAAGAAGAATTTTGTATCCATTTCTGCCAGTTCCATTGCGGTTGACATTTCCACCTGTGGTGGTATTCTTTTTTATCTATACGGGTCCGATGGATTCTCACTTTCAACTGGATTTGTGAACAAGTATGGAACAACGTTCAAACTTTGATCATATTTTTTCCAGCCGGGATAATATCGAGCGAATTCTCGATGACCTGAAAGATGGGATTATTGCCCACGATCTTGACCGCACCATTTTTTTCTTCAACAAAAAAGCCGAAGAAATCACCGGTTATCAGCGGAAAGAAGTTATCGGAAAAGACTGCCATGAGGTATTTGACGGCGGATTCTGCGGCAGTCGGTGCTCATTTTGCGAAAGTTCGGAAGCCCCGTTTCTGGATACAGCTGAATATCCCCTCACCATTCTGACCCGAAATGGAGAACCGCGCCGGGTCGAAATGACCGCCACCATGATGTGGAATGCGGAACACGACCACTTTGGTGTTCTGGCCACATTCCGGGACATGACGGATCTTTTTGAACTGCGGGTTAAGGCAAGGGATATGACGGGATTTTCCAATATCATCGGATGTGACAGCAAAATGGTGGATGTTTTCCGTCAGATCCGGGATGTTTCGGGGTATGATTATCCGGTTCATATTTTTGGCGAAACCGGAACCGGAAAGGAACTCGTGGCCAATGCCATTCATAACGAAAGCCTTCGCGGCGGCGGACCATTTGTTCCCATCAACTGCGGGGCCCTTCCCGAGGGCCTCATTGAAAGCGAGTTGTTCGGCCATGTGAAAGGTGCCTTTTCCGGCGCCATCCGCGACAAGAAAGGCCGGTTTGAGCTGGCCCACAAAGGAACCATCTTTCTGGACGAAGTGGCCGATCTGCCGAAATCCCTTCAGGTTAAGTTGCTGCGTTTTCTTCAGGAAGGCAACTTTGTAAAGGTGGGCGGCGAAAAAACTGTATCCGTGGATGTGCGGGTGGTGAGCGCCACCAACAAGGACCTTAAAAAAGAGGTCAAAAAAGGCAATTTCCGGGAAGATTTGTTTTATCGGCTCAACGTGATTCCCATTCACATTCCGCCCATCCGCGAGCGTCGTGCCGACATCCCCCTCCTGGCGGATTTTTTTCTTTCCAAGGCGCCGGCCATTGCCGGCCAACGGCCATCCCTTCGCGTCTCCCGGGAAGCCCTTAACCTGCTGATGGACTATTCCTGGCCCGGAAATGTGCGGGAGCTTCAGAATGCCATCCAGTTTGCCATTGTCCGGTGCCAGGGAAAAATCATTCACCCCGATGACCTGCCCATTGAACTGAAGCGTCTGGTGGTGCCCAAAGCCAAGCGCGGACCGGTCCGAAAACTGGATCCCGAAAAAGTCGTGGCAGCACTGGCAAAAACCGGCGGGAACAAGGCCAGGGCCGCAAAGGTCTTAGGCGTTGGCCGGGCTACCCTGTATCGTTTTCTGGCGGATTATCCGGGAGCGTTGCAGCTTCATCGCTGACCCCCCTTCCTGTGCCTTCAAGTGAACAGCAAGGTTCCACACCATCACCAAAAGAAATTAGTTACAACGCTTACCGAAAACAGATGCATATGGAGCGGATCATGCCTTCTTTTCTGGTGGCCGCGATTCAACTCAACTCACAAGACCGGCCGGAAATCAATATGGACACCATTTCCACACTGACTTCCGATGCAGCCCAAAACGGCGCCCAAATGGTGGCGCTTCCCGAATCCGCCCATTATCTGTCTGACCTGCACATGGCGGCCCATGCCGAATCCATGGACGGCCCCACCCTTTCCATCTACCGCCAATTGGCAAAAGACCATGGGATCTATTTCTGCGGAAGTTTTGCCGAACGCACCAACGATCCGAAACGTGCCTTTAATACGGCGGTGCTGATTTCACCCGAAGGCGAGATCATTGCTGTTTACCGGAAAATCCACCTGTTTGACGTGGCTATCGGCGATGCAGTGGACCATATGGAATCCCGGCATACCCTGCCGGGTGACCGGAGTGTGGTTGCCAAAACCCCTTGCGGGGTCATGGGGCTGGCCATCTGCTATGATCTCAGATTTCCAGAGCTGTTCCGGCAGCTTGGCGACAAGGGCGCCGATATCATCATTATCCCTGCCGCCTTTACCCTGTACACCGGAAAAGACCACTGGGAAGTCCTGCTCCGGGCCAGGGCCATTGAAAATCAGGTGTATGTGGTGGCCCCGGCCCAGTGGGGGCCGCATCCGGTAAACAAAACCTGTTTTGGAAACACCATGATCATTGACCCCTGGGGAACGGTGATCGCCCGTGCCTCCGAAGGACCAGGATACATCCTGGCCCCTGTTGACACAGGCCGCATCATTAAAGTTCGCAGCCAGCTTCCCTGCCTGCAAAATCGCCGCTTTTTCAACTGATCTGAAAATTGTAAAATTTTTGTCATCCTCTCTGCCTCGCCTTGTCTCTTCACCGGCATTTCACTACAAGTCAGCCTGATGTGGTGGTCGAACCCTTCTGTGACAGAGAGGACCTATATATGCTGACAAAAAGTATTCAGGCACTGCACGGGATATGTGCGGTTTTGCTATATCTGCTAAATACCGTTGTTATGTGTATTCCGCTGTTTATCGTCGCCCTGATTCGCCTTCTGATTCCCGTCAAACCCGTGCAGCGGCTTTGCCGGCATGTCCTGACGGCCATTGCCAGCCTCTGGATCGGCAACAACAATCTCAACCAAAAGCTGATGGGAAATATCCGCTGGGATGTGGAAGGGCTGGAAGGCCTTTCCCCTGACGGCTGGTACATGGTGGTGGCCAATCATCAGTCATGGGTGGATATTCTGGTGCTCCAGAATGTGTTTCACCGGAAAATTCCGTTTCTGAAATTTTTTTTAAAAAAAGAACTGTTCTGGTTCCCGCTGATGGGTCAGGCGTGGTGGGCCTTGGACTTTCCCTTCATGAAGCGCTACTCGCGCCAATTTTTGCGCAAGAACCCGCATTTGATCGGAAAAGATCTGGAAATTACCCGAAAAGCCTGTAAAAAATTCAGGACCCTGCCTGTATCGGTGATGAACTTTGTGGAAGGCACCCGTTTTACACCGGAAAAACATGCCCGTCAGAAATCCCCCTACACCCACCTTTTGCGAACCAAAGCCGGCGGCCTGGCCTTTGCCATGTCGGTCATGGGCGACAAATTCAGCCAAATTGTGGATGTCACCATTGCCTATCCCCACGGCATCGCCAGTTTCTGGGATTTTATGTGCGGCCGGGTTCGGAACATCCGGGTCCGGGTCAGAGCCATTCCCGTAACAGCTGATCTCATGGGCGATTATCTCCAGGACCCCCAGTTCAAACGGAATTTCCAGAACTGGCTCAACGCCCTGTGGCAGGAAAAAGATCAGGAGATGGCCCGCCTGCTGAATGTGGCAACAATTTCCGCCCATTCGACGGATCCTGCTGCTGAGATGGCCGATACCCCCATGGAAATCTGCCCGTATATCACCAAAATACCGAATCCGGCCACCTTGCCGCCGCAAACACCTTGACAACCATCAAACCTGCCGATTAGATTCTGTTTATCCTGATTCTCAAACTGGATAAATACCGGTTTTTTTCAGCATTCATGGAATGATTTCAGGCTGTTTTTTGATCACGGTCATACCCCGGCAAATGTTTTTCCGCTATCTTGCCGGGGGAAAAGGGCCGGGTGTGGGGAAAAAATCAGGCCGTATCCTCCATGCGCTGTTGCCCGTCATATCTATTTATTCCCAATCGTCCAGATGGTGAGACACTGCTGAAGGGGCAGACCCTTCGATAGCAGATTGCGTCATCCATCGGTGAAGGAGTTTCTCATGGTTGAATTCAGGTATACGGATCTGCTCCCCCTCAAAGAAGACACCACCCCTTGGCGCCTCTTGGCCACCGACCCGCTCTCCACCACGACATTTGAGGGGAAAACCATTCTTAAACTATCCTCCGACGGGCTGACCCAGCTTGCCGAAACCGCCTTTACCGATGTGGCCCACCTTTACCGGCCAGGGCATCTCAAACAATGGGAAGCGATTCTCGGGGATCCGGAAAGTTCTCCCAATGACCGGTATGTGGCCCTTGAGATGCTGAAAAATGCCGTTATTTCCGCTGAAATGGAATTTCCCATGTGCCAGGACACCGGCACGGCCATTGTCATGGGCAAAAAAGGCCAGCAGGTGTGGACCACGGGCGAGCACGATGAGGAGGCCCTGTCCAGGGGAATTTTCAACGCCTATACAAAAAGGAACCTGCGGTATTCCCAGAACGCGCCGCTGACCCTGTACCAGGAGAAAAATACCGGGTGTAACCTGCCGGCCCAGATTGAAATTTACGCAACGCCCGGCGCGGCCTACAAATTTTTGTTCATTGCCAAAGGCGGCGGATCAGCCAACAAAACCTTTTTGTTCCAGGAAACCCGGGCAACCCTGAATCCCGGCATCTTGGCCGACTTTCTCGTGTCCAAAATGAAAACCCTGGGAACCGCCGCCTGTCCGCCCTATCATCTGGCCGTGGTCATCGGCGGCACCTCCGCTGAATTTAACCTTAAAACCGTTAAGCTGGCGTCTGCCGGCTATCTTGACGCCCTGCCGGTCACAGGCAGCGAAGCCGGCCACGGGTTCCGGGACCTTGAAATGGAACAAATTCTGCTGGATCGGTCCCGCGCGCTCGGACTGGGGGCCCAGTTCGGCGGAAAATATTTCTGTCTGGATGTGCGGGTCATCCGTCTGCCCCGCCACGGCGCGTCCTGCCCCATCGGCATGGGGGTGAGCTGCAGCGCGGATCGGAACATCAAGGCCAAGATCACCTCTGAGGGAATTTTCCTGGAGCAGCTGGAAACCGATCCGGCAAAGTACCTGCCCCAACCAGAAGCACCGGAAACCGAGGCAGTGGCCATTGACCTCAACCAGCCCATGGAGGCTATCCGCCGTACGCTCTCAAAGTATCCGGTGGCCACCCGGCTGAAACTGTCCGGCAACATTGTGGTGGCCCGGGACATTGCCCATGCCCGGCTCAAAGAACAGCTGGACAAAGGCGAAGGGCTTCCCCCCTACTTTCGGGACCACATCATTTATTATGCAGGTCCGGCAAAAACACCGCCCGGCTATCCGTCCGGATCTTTCGGCCCCACCACTGCCGGTCGAATGGACCCCTATGTGCCGCTGTTTCAGGCCCAGGGCGCATCCATGGTGATGCTGGCCAAGGGAAACCGCTCCCGCATGGTGACCGATGCCTGTAAAAAATACGGTGGATTTTATCTGGGCTCCATTGGCGGGCCGGCCGCACGGCTGGGCCGGGACTGTATCACCGCCGTGGACGTCATAGACTATGCGGACCTTGGCATGGAGGCCATTCACCTGATTACGGTCAAGGATTTCCCGGCTTTTATTCTGGTGGATGACAAGGGAAACGACTTTTTTGAGAAGCTGACCTGACAAGATCCGGGTAATGCGATGGATGTCCCTGTGAAACAGAAGGATACATGAGAAACATGACAACTTCATTAGAAAAAGAAATTGAACAGCACAAAAAAAAGATTCACTCTGATTCCTACCCGATGTCGATTGGTGAAGCGATCAGCATGTATATAAACGGTGAAATAGACATTCACCCTGAATTTCAGCGCGTTTACAGATGGACGCTTCTGCAAAAATCCAAATTCATAGAATCAATACTTCTCGGCATACCCATTCCTTCTTTCTTTGTGTCCCAGCGTGAAGACGGGGTATGGGACCTGGTTGATGGTCTTCAACGATTTTCGACCATCTTGTCTTTTATGGGAGAACTTAAGAATGAGGACGGAGAAAAATTACCGCCCTTGACGCTGACAAAAGGGGGCTACCTTTCAGAACTTGACGGAGCAATATGGAGCGATGAAGAAAAAATATCGAAGCCATTGAAACTGTCTTTTCGCCGCGAAAAAATTGATTTCAAAATTATTAAAAAAGAAAGTACTTCCGACACCAAATATGATTTGTTTCGACGCCTGAACACGGGTGGATCTGAGCTCTCCGATCAAGAAGTCCGAAATTGCCTGCTCTTGATGGCTAATAAAACGTTTTATGAATGGGTAATTCAAATATCCAAGAATGTGGATTTCGTTGAAACAACGCCACTTAGCGACAGTAAATATGCAGAACAGTACAACATTGAATTGTTAATACGTTTCATCGTTTTTTATGAGCTAAAATGGGAAGACGTAACTGCCCCTGTCATTGGCGATATAGGTGAATTCCTGAATGATCAGATTATCGCCATCGCCCAAAACCCCGATTTTGACACCCAAAATATGGCCGATATATTTTCCAAAACATTTCATCTTATAAACAGCTCTTTAGGCAGCGATGCGTTCAAAAGATTCTATCCTGAGGAAAGCAAGCATAAAGGTGGATTCTCAATCGCCCTCTTTGAGGCGATATCAACGGGTATCGCGAAGAACATCGCCACCGTTACCACACAGACGTTGAGGGAGAAAATTGAGAATTTTTCGTTAACCTCTGACTTTACTGCTGCCAGTGGAGCTGGGACGCGGGCAAGTACGCGAGTTTCCAAAACCATTCCTTACGCGATAACATATTTCTCATCATGAACGATGCCAAGCTTGAAAAACTTGTCTCAGACATAGAACGGGAATGGAACTGGCGACAGCGGGAGCTTTCTTTTTTTAAGCAGGCCTTGTCGAGTGCTGACAAATACCAGAAAGAAGCTATATCCCGCGCTGGAATATTGTTGCTTTATTCGCATTGGGAAGGTTTTATAAAAAAAATCAGCCAGAGATTTCTTGAATGTTTTATCAACGAAGAGATAGACAGTGTTCCGGACTATGTCATGGTATGCCATCTGGCACGGATGAATGACAGTTTTGAGCATAAATATTCACGGGTTGAGCGTGCCCGTCATTCTATCGACTGTATATCAGAAGGTTCAAAGGTCTGCCGGTCCTTGGAAAAAGTCATTAATACTGAGTCGAACCTTGATTCGAAAAACTTGAAAAAAATTGCAGACTCAGTTGGAGCAAGT
Source organism: Desulfosarcina sp. OttesenSCG-928-A07 (assembly GCA_030267325.1). Classification (GTDB taxonomy): domain Bacteria; phylum Desulfobacterota; class Desulfobacteria; order Desulfobacterales; family Desulfosarcinaceae; genus Desulfosarcina. Next base: position 51,752 of record JAJDJS010000010.1, read on the forward strand.
CTCTCGAAATTCGAAACCAGAATGCAGTTTATTGATCATAATTTTGTAAGCGTAAGACATGCGATTGCCCATGGTGAGGGCAGAAAGTTCACCGAAGATGAATTTCTGAATTTGGAAAGAGACATTACGGTGCTGATGGATGCATTCAAGCAAGACGTTATTGACTCTGCTCTGCACGCGAATGCGTTTAATAAAAGTGGCATTCATCATCGTTGCATTAAACTGGAAAGATAGGCTTCCCTTGTGGCAGGGAAATCGTTGCAAGGCTATTTATCGGCAGGAGAAACATACCTTTTGATCGAGGCGTTAATGGTGACGCCTGATTTTAAGCCCCGTCTTGGTTCTCTCATCCTATAAAAGTCCGTCTATATGAGAGAGGGAAATTTCCGGTGGGTATCCGTGATTTCGGAAAGTAACCTTGACAAACAGCCCTGTTTCATTTTTTGACCTCACCTTAAAAAAGAAAGCAGGTACGCACATGAGCAATCTTGACGCGTTGTTCAAACCCGCATCTGTCGCGGTGGTGGGCGCTTCCGGCACACCCGGAAAAGTGGGCCACGATATCTTTGTCAACATTCTCAAGGGCGGGTACACCGGCACCTTGTATCCGGTCAATCCCAGAGCCAAATCCATTTCCAGTGTGCGCGCCTATGCGGATATTCTGGATATTCCCGATCCGGTTGAACTGGGGATCATCATCCTGCCCCCGGTTGCAGCGGAAACCGCCATCACCCATGCCATTGAAAAAGGGGTCAAGGCCATTGTCATTGTGTCCGCCGGGTTCAAGGAAGTGGGCGGCGAAGGGGTTCAGATCGAAAAGCGCATTGTGGACAGGTGCCGTGAGGCCGGGGTCCGGGTGGTGGGGCCCAACTGTCTGGGCGTGATCAACCCCAAATCCGATATTTGCCTGAACGCCAGTTTTTCCGGACGGATGCCAGCGGCCGGCAATATTTCTTTTATTTCCCAGAGCGGGGCCTTGTGTACGGCGGTGCTGGATTTTGCCGCAGACAAGGATTTCGGATTTTCAAAATTCGTTTCCATTGGCAACAAGGCGGATGTGGATGAACTGGATCTCTTGCGGTATTTCCACGCAGACCCGGAAACCGAGGTGATCATGCTCTATATCGAAGAGCTGCAGCGGGGACCGGAGTTTATTGAAGCGGTAAAGGAAATCACCGGCGGTGATAGGCCCACACCGGTTCTGGCCATCAAATCCGGCCGGACCGCCGCCGGCGCCAGGGCCGCCGCCTCCCACACCGGATCCCTTGCCGGCAGTGAAGCGGTTTATGATGCGATTTTTACCCAAAGCGGCATTATCCGGGTGGACTCCATCAATGAGCTGTTCGATTTCGGAACCGCCTTTGCCTATAAAAATGAAAGTGCCACGGGAAAAATGCGGCGCAAGGTGCCCATGGGCAACCGGGTGGCCATTGTGACCAATGCAGGGGGTCCGGGTATTGTGGCCACCGACATGACCATTCATTCCGGGCTGGAGCTGGCCAAGCTGAGTGAGGAAACCGTAGAGGCCCTCAAAAGCCATCTGCCGGATACCGCCAATTTCAACAACCCGGTGGACGTGATCGGTGATGCGGCCCAGGATCGCTACGAAAACGCCCTTTCTGCGGTAATCAAGGACGAGGGGGTGGACGGCGCCATTGTGATCCTCACACCCCAAAGCATGACCAATGCCATTGGCACGGCCGAGGCGGTGGTCCGCATCGCAGGACGCTCCCACAAACCCATTTTATGCTGTTTCATGGGAATTATCGACGTGTCCGCCGGCGTTAAATACCTCCAGGAACACGGCGTACCAGTTTACCGGTTTCCCGAAGGCGCGGCAAAGTCCTTCGGCGCCTTGTACAAGTATTCCCGGTGGCTGAACCGTCAGCAACTGGCCCCATTTCCGGTCAAACACGACAAGGCCCGGGCCGACGCCATCATTTCCGAGGCGTTGGAAAAAGGAGAATCTTATATCGGTGAAATCGGCGGCGTTGAGCTGCTGGGCTGCTACGGGTTCAATACGCTTTCCACCGAGCTCACCACGTCTGCCGACGCAGCCGGTATGGCCGCTGAAAAAATGGGGTATCCGGTAGTGATGAAAATCGTCTCCCCCCAGATCATCCACAAATCCGATGCCGGCGGCGTGCTGGTGGGGCTGGACTGCAAAGAAGCGGTGACGGACGGGTACACCACCATTGTGGAAAACGCCAAAAAATTCAACCCGGATGCACAGATCACCGGCGTTTTGATCCAGCAGCTGGCCCCCAAGGGGACCGAGGTGATCCTGGGCATGAGTCGGTACCCGATTTTCGGGCCGCTCATCATGTTCGGGATCGGCGGCGTTTTTGTGGAGGTGTTTCAGGATGTGGCCTTCCGTCTGGCCCCGCTTACCCGGAACATTGCCAAAAACATGGTACGCAGCATCAAGGGATACAAAATGCTCACCGGATTCCGCAGCGCGCCAAAGACGGATATTTCCGCGATTGAACGCATGCTGGTGTCGCTTTCTGATCTTGTTCTGAATCATCCGGAGATAAAAGAACTGGACATCAACCCCCTGATCGTTCATCCAGAAGGAAAAGGGGTCACCGTGGCCGACTGCCGTTTTATTCTTGAAGATCCGAAATAGAAAAATCCGGCTCAACCCAGGAGGACCATCATGAAGCGGTCATTGTATTGGGCAGATGGGTATGTTGAAAAAAAACGAACCGCAGAGGCGGCCATCTCCATGATCCGACCGGGCCAGCGGGTGTTTATCGGCAGTGCCACGGGCGAACCCCAGGAATTGGTCCGGGCCTTGTCCGCAGGCATCGTCCGGCTCAGCGGCCTTGAGGTGGTCCGGCTGATGGGCTATGAAACCACCTCCCTGTCTGAAATCGCCGATCAGACCCAGGATCACAATCTCAACATCCGGACCATTTATCTGGGGTCTGCGGACACCGAAGAAATTTCCCGGTACATGCGCTTTATCACGCCCCTGAACATCTCGGAGGTGCCGGGGTTATTTTTGTCCCGGAAACTGCCCATTCATGTGGCCCTGATCCAGGTCTCGCCGCCGGATGATTTCGGATGGATGAGCCTTGGCATTTCCGTGGACATCACCTTGGCTGCGGCCCAGAGCGCGGATCTGGTCATCGCCCAGGTCAACCCGCAAATGCCGCGCACCATGGGCCAGAGTTTTATCCACGTCAACGCCGTCCATATACTGGTGGAGCACGAAGAACCGCTTTTGTCCACGGGTCTTCGCAAAAGCGCCAAACGGGCGGAATGGATCGGAAAACATGTCACCCGCCTGATTGAAGACGGCTCCACCCTGCAGATCGGGCTGGATGCCGCTTCCCAGGCCACGGCCAAAGGACTGGCGGATAAAAACGATCTGGGGTTTCACTCCCAGTACATCACCGATGATGTCATGCACCTGTATGCGTCAGGCGTGATCACCAACCGTAAAAAAGGCATCAACGAGGGCAAGCTGGTGACGTCCTGCGCCATCGGTACGCCCAATCTCTACGAATTTCTCCACGACAATCCGGGTGTGGATTTCCGGCCCTCAGATTATGTGAACGATCCCTTTATCATCAGCCAGCACAACCGGATGGTGTCCATGAATGTGGCCCACTCCATTGACCTCACCGGTCAGGTATCGGCGGAAGCGTCAAAACACACGTTTTTTGCAGGTGTCTCGGGCATTCCGGATTTTGTGCGCGGTGCCAGACGGTCCAAGGGCGGAAAATCCATCATCATGCTGTTTTCCTCCTCCAAGGACGGAAAACGCAGCCACATTGTACCGTCCCTGGAAAACGCGGCCGTGGTGGTGCCCAGAGGCGATGTTCACTATGTGGCCACCGAATACGGAGCGGTCAATCTGTTTGGGAAAAGCCTTCAGGAGCGGGTGCTGGCCCTGATCGGCATTGCCCACCCGGATCATCGGGACTGGCTGTTCAGTGCGGCCAAGGAAGCCAGGCTCATCGGCAACGAGCGGCATCTGGGAGAGGCCACACGCGGCATTTATCCCATTCAACTGGAAGAGGCCCTTATCCGGGACGGCGAGGAAATCACCATCCGGCCTTCCAAGCCCGTGGATGAGCGCCGCCTTCAGGAGCATTATTACAACCTGGACAAAAAAGATGTGCAGCTTCGTTTTTTTCATGAAAAACGAAGCTTTGACCGCCAGGATGTGGAGATTCGGTCCCAGATTGACTATATCAAGGATCTGACGCTGGTGGCCCTTGTGGGGGAATTCGGTTTCGGCAAGGTGGTGGGCGTGGGCGAGTATCTGCTGCTTCCTGAAAAAAATTTCGCCGAAGTGGCCTTTTCCATTTCAAAGCCCTATCAGGGAAAAGGGCTGGGCAAGATCTTCATCCGGAAACTGGCCAGGGCAGCCCGGGAAAACGGCATTGCCGGACTCATCGCCTATACCACACCTCAAAACAAGGCCATGATTTCGCTCTTCAAGACGCTTCCCTACAAGGTAAAAACCTCTTTTGACGGCGAATCCCTCACCCTGACCTGCCGTTTTGATGAAATCGCCGCACCCGAAGACAACTAGGCGGAAATCGCCTTCAACAAAAAGAATGGGGGCCATTATAAGGATACAAGTCGATTATAAAAAGCTCAAAATTTATTCTTGTCAATTAAAAATCAATATGCTTTGGTAGCAAGGTTTTGCGATTGACGGCCGGAGAAAACAATTGATTCAGACATTTCGGGTGATCTTCCCCTCCCCTTTCATCTGTTGAAACCCGGCATCTTCTTGCCTTTATCGCGATTCATCTGTCCAGACCTCAACCTATGCTTAACCTCCCCGCAACAAGGAGCAATTATGGCAAAAAAGATGAAAACGATTGACGGGAATACAGCCGCCGCCCATGTGGCCTATGCCATGAGTGAGGTTGCCGCCCTCTACCCCATCACCCCTTCCTCTCCCATTGGTGAGATCTGTGATGAATGGGCTGCCAATGGCCGGAAAAATATTTTCGGTCAGCGGCTTCTGGTTCGTCAGCTGCAAAGCGAAGCCGGCGCCGCCGCCGCTGTCCATGGGGCTCTGGCCGCCGGCGCCCTGACGTCCAGCTATACCGCTTCCCAGGGGCTCTTGCTGATGATCCCCAATATGTACAAAATCGCCGGCGAGCTTTTGCCCGGTGTACTCCATGTAACAGCCCGGGCCATTGCCACCCACGCCCTTTCCATTTTTGGGGATCACCAGGATGTCATGGCGGTTCGCCAGACCGGTTTTGCCATGCTGGCCTCGGCATCGGTTCAGGAGGTGATGGATCTGGGGCTTGTCGCCCATCTGGCAGCCATTGAGGCCAGTGTGCCCTTTGTTCATTTTTTTGACGGATTCCGCACTTCCCACGAAATCCAGAAAATCGAAATGATTGACTATGAAGATATGGCCAGTTTGGTGAATTGGGATGCACTGGCCCAGTTCCGGAACCGGGCCGTGAACCCCGAAGCCCCCCAACTGCGCGGCACAGCGCAAAATCCGGACATTTATTTCCAGGGACGGGAAGCGGCCAACCGATATTATCAGCGAGTTCCGGAAATCGTTGAAAAGTACATGCGACGGACCACCAGACTCACCGGCCGACGGTACAACCTGTTCGATTATGTGGGCCATTCAAAGGCCACCCGCATCATCATTGCCATGGGCTCTGCCTGTGAAACCATTGAAGAGGTGGTGGAACACTTAAGCGCCCAGGGAGAAGCCGTGGGCTTGGTCAAAGTCCGCATGTTCCGCCCGTTTTCCGCCAAACATCTGCTTTCGGTGATTCCCGCTTCTGCTGCCCGGATCACGGTTCTGGATCGCACCAAAGAGCCGGGCGCCACCGGCGAACCCCTTTATCTGGATGTCTGCACCGCCCTCATGGAACACGGCAACACATCCACCATTATCAACGGACGGTATGGCCTGGGGTCCAAAGAGTTCAACCCCTCCATGGTCAAAGCGGTATTCGACAACATGAATCGAATGGCTGCCCAAAATCACTTTACGGTGGGCATTACCGACGATGTGACCCATACCAGCCTGGAAGTGGAACCTGGGCTTGATGTGGGACCCGAAGGAATGGTCCAATGTAAATTCTGGGGCCTGGGGGCAGATGGAACCGTTGGCGCCAACAAAAGCGCCATCAAAATTATCGGCGACAATACCGATCTCTACGCCCAGGCCTATTTTGCCTATGATTCAAAAAAATCCGGCGGCGTGACCATCTCTCACCTCCGTTTCGGCAAACAGCCCATCAAGGCGACCTATCTCATCGACAGCGCCGATTACATCGCTTGTCATAACCCGGCTTATGTCCAGAGCTACGATGTTCTGGAAGGCATCAAAACCGGCGGCACCTTCATGCTCAACTGTCCCTGGACCATTGAGGAGATGGAAGAAAAGCTGCCCGCAGCCATGCGCCGGACCATTGGACGGAAAAAACTCAATTTTTACGTCATCGACGCAGTGAAAATCGCCAGCGAAGTGGGTCTTGGCGGCCGCATCAACATGATCATGCAGACGGCCTTTTTCAAGGCGGCCAACGTGATTCCCGTAAAAGACGCCATTGCCTATCTCAAGGACCAGATCAAAGACATGTTCGGGAGAAAAGGCGATGCCATCGTGGAGATGAACAACGCGGCCGTGGATCAAACCCTTTCCCATCTGGTGAGAGTCAATGTGCCGGCATCCTGGGCCGATGCGACCCATGAACCTGTCAAAACAGAAAGCGATCCCCGCTGGGTGACCGAGGTGATGCGGCCCATGCTGGCCCAGCAGGGAGACAAACTGCCCGTCAGCGCCTTTTCGCCGGACGGCATTTTTCCCGTTGGTACCACCCGATACGAAAAACGGGGCGTGGCCATCAATGTGCCGGAATGGGATTTGGAAAACTGCATTCAGTGTAACCAGTGCAGCATGGTTTGCCCCCATGCGGCCATCCGTCCGGTACTGGTTGCGGATGAAGAGCTGGCCGAAGCACCGAAGATGTTTAAGACCAAGCCGGCCATGGGAAAAGATTTTAAAGGGTATCACTTCCGGATTCAGATCTACCCGGAAGACTGCATGGGCTGCGGCAACTGTGCGGATATCTGTCCGGCAAAGCAAAAGGCCCTGGTGATGAAGCCGCTGGATACCCAGCTTGAAAAACAGGTGCCCAACCAGCAGTTTTCCGCCAGCCTGCCGGCATGTGAAGGCCTGATGGATCGGTATACGGTCAAGGGCAGCCAATTCTATCCGCCGCTTCTGGAGTTCTCCGGTGCCTGTGCCGGCTGCGGTGAAACCCCTTACGCCAAACTCATTACCCAGCTTTTTGGGGAACGCATGGTCATCGGCAATGCCACAGGATGTTCCTCCATCTGGGGAGGCAGCGCACCTTCCATCCCCTATTGCACCAATGCCGAAGGCTGCGGCCCTGCCTGGGGAAATTCCCTGTTTGAAGATCCGGCCGAATTTACCTACGGTATGTTTCTGGGCGCTCTGCAACAGCGGCATCAACTGGCCGAGTATGTGGCTGAGGCCCTGGGAACCCATATCGGTGATGATCTCAAAACCGCCATGAAGGGGTGGCTGGACCATATAAGAGATCCGAAACTATCCAAAACCTATGGCAAGCAGATCCGGGAGCTGCTTTTTTCCTATCATGACAATCCGCTGCTGGAAAAAATTGAAGCCCTTTCCGATTATTTCACCAAACGGTCTTACTGGGTGTTTGCCGGTGACGGGTCGGCTTATGACATCTCCTTTGGCGGCATTGACCATATTCTGGCATCCGGAGAAGACATCAACGTGATGGTGTTTGATACAGAAGTGTATTCCAACACCGGCGGCCAGAGTTCAAAGGCCACGCCCACGGGATCGGTTGCCAAGTTCGCCGCGTCCGGCAAAAAGACCGCCAAAAAAGATCTGGGCGCCATGGCCATGACCTACGGGTACGTGTATGTGGCCAATGTGGGCATGGGCGCCAACAAACAGCAACTGGTAAAGGCCCTGACCGAGGCGGAAAAATATGACGGCCCCTCACTGGTCATGGCTTATGCGCCGTGTATCAACCACGGGATCAAAAAGGGAATGGGAAAAAGCCAGGAAGAAACTGATCTGGCCGTAAAAAGCGGATACTGGCCGCTATACCGGTACAATCCGGAACTCGCAGACGAAGGAAAAAATCCCTTTATTCTGGATTCCAAAGCGCCCGACGGCAGTCTGCAAACCTTTATCGCCGGTGAAGTGCGCTACGCATCACTCCAGAAACTCTTCCCGGAAGAAGCCCAGCGGCTGGATAAAGCCCTTGAAGTCCAGTTCACCGAACGCTATGCGAGGCTGAAACAATTGGCCAATGCTCCGGCTCAGCCTGCGGGAACAGCTGGTGATCTGGCCACGTCAAAAGAAGAAAAAGATGGCTGCACCCTTTCCGGCACCGCAGAGCATGCTGGCCGGAACGACGCGGACACGCCCTGTGATGACGGAAGGTCCGGAAAATAAAATCCCGAGACAGCCTTTTAGCTGGCTTTAATGATCGGGAAATAGCAGATTTTTTAATAAATTCAGCAAGCTAATTTATTTTTGGTGACACCCTAACAAAAGACCGCATCATCCGTATGGATGATGCGGTCTTTTGTGTTTTAAAACATGTCAGGATGAAAAACAGTTTCAATTAGCCGGGAAGAACCCGCATGTTCCAAAAACGTATGAATGTAGGAATGTCGCTAATTGATAGCGTCTTTGAGTGCTTTGGCGGGTGTGAATTTGAGGGCATTTCTGGCTGCTATCTTGATTTCGGCACCGGTTTGGGGATTTCTTCCGGTACGGGCTTCCCGCTTGGTTACTTTAAAACTACCAAAGCCGGCGATCTGAACAGAACCATCTTTTTTCAGCGCTTCCGCCATGGCGTTGAAAATATAATCCACTGTTTCCTGAGCCTGTTTCTTGGTTGAAACCAGTTTCGCGTTCGCGACTGCGATGACCAAATCACCTTTATTCATTTTTCTTTCCCTCCATGAGACGTGTGTTTGCTTGAGGTCGTTAAAGCTGCACCTATAACCGCAACTTTGTCTTCCCGTCAAGGGATTATCCGGATTTAAAGGCGTTATCAATGGATTTTACGAAGGAATGGATTTGTTTTTCAGACCCAATCACCTGGACAAAATGGGGTAACAAAAGGAAAAAAAGGTATTTTCACGTTTGGGGCTTTGATCATAAAACTTATTGAAATCACACAATAATCACATCACCTGAAATATTCTCACCCGTGATACGGATCATGGAGATCCAGTGTCACCGGGCCGGGGAGTCCCGGGCGAACGTGAAAGATGCGTTCTTTCCGAATCTGGACGCTTCCGGGCTTTGCACCCGCAGGTTTGGTCACATAACAGGCCAGCGTCCCGGAAACCGCCACCATTCCCCCGTTTCTGGCTTTGCTGTGATAAGCGGCAATGGCGGCGGCTTGTTTGAGGGTTTCCGACCCAGGCGGCTGATCTTTGTCAATCCTCAGAATTACATGACTTCCAGGCATACCGCGAACATGGAACCACCAGTCCGTGGGGCGGGCGACTTTCAGGCTGAGCCGGTCGTTGTCCGCATCGGTTTTCCCCGCCAATACCCGAAATCCGCCGGGCAGGAGATATTCCCGGACCTGGGGAAAAGCAGGCAGGCCTGTGTGCCGGGTTCGGTTCATGGTCATCGTCCTTGTCCCTTTTGACAAAAAACTGGTTCCAGACATAATCTTGTCAGGAATGGCAATTCCCGTTATAAGTCAGTCGGTTTTTTGCGAAATTGATTTTTTCAACATCACTTGTTCACGAACCTTAAAATCCCATCAGGAGAACGCCCGTGCCCAAAGCCAGTACCCTTCGAAAAGGCCATATTATCAATATTGACAATCATCCCTATCAAGTCAAACAAATTGACGTGCACACGCCTTCGGCCAGAGGCGCCAATACCTTGTACAAGGTTCGGTACGTATCCCTTGTTACCGGTGAAAAACGGGACCAGAGCTACAAGGGAAACGACCTTTTGGAAGAGATGACCGTGGACCGGCGGCGGGTCAGTTTTTTGTATCAGGACCAGCATTTTTTCACCTTCATGGACAGCGAAAATTATGAGCAGTACACGCTTTCCGAAAATACGCTGGAAGATCAGCGCCAGTGGCTGGTTGAGGGGATGGAAGATATCCTCCTGCTGGTCCGGGAAGGAAGCCCCTTGTGCATTGAACTTCCCCAGTCTGTTGATCTGGAAATCGTTGAGACCACACCGGTCATCAAAGGGGCAACAGCCACCAATCGGAACAAACCAGCCACTTTATCCAACGGAATCACTGTCTTGGTTCCCGAGTACATGACCGCCGGAGAAATCATTCGGGTCAACACGGAAACCGGACAGTACATGTCACGGGTAAAAGGGTAAAGCGTCCGGCGCGTTTTGTCTGGATCACACGATTGCCGCCCGGATTTTCGAGCCGGGCGGATCGGACACCCTGATTTTCCGGATCTGCATCAAAAAGGCAGCGGAATTTTCCCCTCTTTTTCCATATCGCCAAGCTGGACCAGCGCACGGGCATGTATATTTCCACCCTGCGCAGCCATTGTTTTTTCCGAAACTGTGGTTCATATTCGGTTTCGGTTCCGCGCACGAAATTTTTTCCGCTGTTTGTCCCATGCCGCATATCTTCAACCCCATGATCCGGAGGCGATATGAAGTGGCTGCATCTTTCCGACCTGCACTTTGATCCTGAAAACGCTGGATTCAATACTGCCAGGCTCCGAAAAAAATTGCCGGACTACATCAATTCAGCCGGAATCCGGGCGGATCACCTCTTTTTTACCGGTGATTTTCGGAACGCCTCCCGCCAAGAAGACAGCGATGAAGCGGCTGAAGCGGCGACGGAGTTTTTGCGCCGCATCGCTGAAAGCGCCGGTATTACCGATCCTCGTCGGATTCACATTGTTCCCGGCAACCATGATCTCACACGGGTGGATGGGGATGAAGGCGTAAACAGGCTGAAAATCTTACGGCAGGATTACGAGAAGGAGCGCAATCGTCCGGAAGGTTGTTTTACCGGGGAGGAGCTTGATCACCTTCTGGGACGCTTCGGTTTTTTCCGCAGAATCGTCAAGGCCTTGCAACCAGCCGATGTCTGGAAAGATTCTTTGCTGCCCCTGCATCCGTATGCCTGTTTTGATGATTTCAGCCTGGTTTACATGAATACCGCCGTAACCTGCGGCTCGGATGATGATCGGGGCCAGTTGGTTATTGGATGCAAGGATTTGTATGAGTCACTATATGCCATAAAGAATGAAAATCCGGGAAAACCTGTCATTGTGCTGGCCCACCATTCGCCCCAGTATTTTTCAGGCAGGGAACGCCGGAACCTTGAAACTGTTTTCAGCGATTTTTCCAATCTTGCCTTGTACCTGTGCGGTGATGAGCACAGTCCCTGGAGCCGCGCCGTCAACACACTGCCGCAGCTTACGGCGGGCTGTCTGGTTCAAGAAGCAGGAACGGAAGTTGTCTTTTATACCGGAGAATTGTGCAACGGCGCATTCGTTCCGCCCCAGGCCCACCGCTGGGACAAAAATCTTTCCTGCTGGGATGCTTATCCGCATATGGATACGCGAATCGGGAAAATGATAGCCGATATCCGCAATCCGTTTTTTGTCGTGCCGCAAATCAACATCGTCTCCAATCTGGACACCCTCAACATCCGGCTTGCCGAGCCTTTTATCGGTCGGGAAAAAGAGCTGGAAAGCATCCGGACTACCTTTCAGTCAGGCGATACCGTCTTTCTCACCCAGTCCATCAAGGGGCTGGGCGGCGTTGGGAAAACCCAGATAGCCCTGAAATACGCTTTTTCGCATGAAAAAAACTATAAACATGTCTGGTGGATTGATGCGGCAACGGAAACCGCCATCATAGAGGGATACAGGGCGTTTCTGGAGAAGATTGGCGTGTCCATGGACCCCAAGGCGCCGCCGGAACACTATATTCATGCGGTTCGGGCCTGGATGCGGAAAAACGACAACTGGCTGTTCATCTTTGACAATGCCGATGCCTATAAGCGGGAGGAAAAACCCGTTTTACCGGATAAAGTGCTGGCCGATTATTTGCCGCAGAATCTGGACGGAATCCGGCATATTCTGATTACCTCCCGCTATGGAAACTGGAAGGGCAAAACGCGGGATATTGAGGTGTTCAGCCCGGAGGATGCCCGAGACTTTCTTACAATTTATACAAAATTGAAGCACGATGCCTTTCAGGACGAATTGGCGGAAAAACTGGGCTGTCTGCCCTTGGCGCTGGAGCAGGCGGCAGCTTATATCCGTGAGACGAAAGGAAGTTATGAGAGGTATCTGGAACTTTTTTCCAAATACAGCGTTGAAATGCTGAAACGGCATCCAGGCGAAGATGATTCCAAACGAATTGTTTACACAACATGGGATATTTCAAAAGACCAGATAAAGAGGGAAAGCGCTCTCCAGCTTCTGGATCTGCTTTCCTTTTTTGCGCCGGACAATATCGATGTTTCCTGGTTCCGGAACGGTACGGAGCATTTGCCCGACCCACTGAAAACGGACATTCAGGATGAGCTGGAGTGTGGGGAAATTTTGGCGGAACTGGTGCGATATTCCCTCATCACCCGCCGGGGTGAACACCTCTCCCTGCATCGTTTGGTGCAGGAAGTGATCAGGGGAAGCCTTGAAACAGAAAAACAAAATGAAGCGGCGGAATGTTGCTTGTGCATTTGCGAGTCATGCCTTTTTTGGGATTTCAGCACGGCGGAATCGCGTCGCCAATTTAATGAACTGCAACCTCATCTCCTGTCCGTGCTGAACGCCTCGGATGACCTTCTGCCGGAGACCCGTGCAATTCTGTGTATGTTTCTGGGGCAAGGGGAATACGAGCAAGGAAGTTATGATAAAGCGCTGGGATGGTATGAAAAAGCGCTGGCGATTCAAGAAAAAGTCCTGGGACCGGATCATCCGCGCACCGCCGTCACGTATAACAATATCGCAGCCGTGTATGACGGAAAGGGCGAGTATGACAAAGCGCTGGGATGGTATGAAAAAGCGCTGGCCATCAGGGAAAAAGTTCTTGGGCCGGATCATCCGGACACCGCCACCACGTATAACAATATCGCCATGGTGTATTTCCGCAAGGGAGAGTACGACAAGGCGTTGAAGGAGCATGAAAAAGCGCTGGCCATCAGGGAAAAAGTTCTTGGGCCGGATCATCCGGACACCGCCGCCACGTATAACAATATCGCCATGGTGTATGCCGACAAGGGCGAGTATGACAAGGCACTGAGGGAGTATGAAAAAGCGCTGGCCATCAGGGAAAAAGTTCTTGGGCCGGATCATCCGGACACCGCCGCCACGTATAACAATATCGCCATGGTGTATGCCGGCAAGGGCGAGTATGACAAGGCACTGAGGGAGTATGAAAAAGCGCTGGCCATCTGGGAAAAAGTTCTTGGGCCGGAACATCCGTTCACCGCCGCCACATATAACAATATCGCAGGCGTGTATGCCGATATGGGCGAGTACGAAAAGGCGCTGGAGTTATACGAAAAAGCGCTGGCGATATGGAAAAAAGTCCTGGGGCCGGACCATCCAACAACTGCCACCGCTTATAACAATATCGCCGGAGTGTATGCCGACATGAGCGAGTACAACAAGGCACTGGAAGGATATGAAAAAGCACTGGCTATCTGGGAAAAAGTCCTTGGACCGAATCATCTTGACACCGCCACCGCTTATAATAACATCGCCACCAGAGTGTATGACCGCAAGGGCGAGTACGACAAAGCGCTGGAAGGGCATGTTTGCGCATTCCGTGTCTTTTTCGCACAAATTGGGCATGATCATCCAGGCGCAATAACCGCATTTGAAAATATACTCCGAACTTATGCCAAATCCGGAAAGACAGAAGATTTCACAAAATGGCTTTCAGAAAAACTCGCAGAATCCGACCGGTGTGACGAGAAGCTGTAAACCAGTATCCCCCAAATGGGCATGTAACGCCATTTCAGAAAAGCTGACAAGCAGGAGGACAGGCACATGAACACAGACTGCGGAGTCGAACCTGTTGCGTGATTTCATGCGTGATCAGCGGTACCCCGGCTGTTCGGACAGAGACATTTATAAACGCATTGCAAAACTCATTTTGCCATGCAGAATGCGGACAATTTCAACAATGCCGCCTTTTTCACGATAAAAAATAAAATGGCCGCCGACCCTCAGCTTTCGATATCCTTCCCGGATTTCCGGGCATGCCTTTCCTTTTTCCGGGTTCGAGGCGATCTCAAAAAAACTTGCGTTGATCTGGCCTGTATACTTGAGAGCTTGTACTTCACCCATTTTTCAAATGTATAATACCCAATTTCCAGCAAGTCATTTTCGGCTTTTTTTGTAAGCACGAATTGAGGCATTATTTTTCGCCTTTTGCTTTAATCCTGGCGGCGATTTTTTCATAGTCGTAGTCTGCGATTCCACTTTCTTCCCCTTCAATCAAAGCTTTCCGGACGGCCTCAAGCCGGAGTTCCCTTTCTTCCAGAAGCCGCAACCCCGCCCTGATCGCTTCACTTGCGGTACCGAATGTTCCCCGCCTAATTTGTTGCGCAATGAACTGTTCATAATGCGGCCCCAAGGTAACGCTTGTGTTTTTCTGCATGAGACCCCTCCAGAATAAAATTTATACCAATGTATAATATCTAATGGTAACGATCAAGGCCGTTTTTTCAACCATTTTACCGTCTGCTACAGACGAATGACGACAACCTGCGGCATGATAAAAACGATTTTCAAAGAGCGATTCGCAACTTTCCATATATACTCAAGAACGTCATTAAATTTATTTTTTCAGACAGGGCGCCATGAATCGCGCCCCTACGTTTCAATATCTGAAAACAGCAACTTATTGGCGGTGCGCGGTATACCTTCCGGAATTTTCCGGTTTGAATCACCGCTTGTTCCCTGCCAAACACCTAAAAACATAAACGTATGGCGTTCCGGAGTATATCAAACAGACGCCAGCCGCCAAGAAGCGGCCGTAAGGATGTCAAATACAGACTTCCCGCCGATGGCCCACCAACACAACCAGAACAGTAATTTTTTCATTCTGAATTTCGCATAAAATCCGGTAATCCCCGGAGCGATAGCGCCACAGCCCCGAAAAACGAGATCCCTTCAAGATTTTTCGATACTGCGGGGATCGTCGTCCATCAGGGGCAACTTGATGCGGTGGCAACGCTTTGTCAGGCATTGGAAGGCGGCGGAATCTTCCCCTCTTTTTCCATATCGGAAAGGGCCCGGCGGATCTGGCGAAGGGCCTGGCGGATGCGGTTTTCGTTTTCCACCAGGGCAAGTCTCAGATACCCGTCCCCTTCTTCACCAAATCCGGCGCCCGGCGTGACCGCCACATTGGCCCGCTGCATCATTTCAATGGAAAACTGCACTGATCCAAGCCGACTCCAGGGTTCCGGGATTTTGACCCACACAAACATACCGGCCTTGGGTCTTTCCACAGGCCAGCCCATTTTTTCCAGGTAGTCGCACATGACATCCCGCCGATTCTGGTAAATCTCAGCCTGGACAGCGATATCGTCCTCGCAGTCGCGCATGGCCACAATGCCTGCAATCTGAATCGGCGAAAAAATACCGTAATCGTAATAGCCCTTAATTCTCCCCAGGGCCTCAATGACTTTTTTATTTCCCACACAGTAGCCGATCCGCCAGCCGGCCATGTTGTAGGATTTTGAAAATGAACCAAACTCCACACCCACATCAATGGCACCGGGCACTTCCAGAAAACTGGGGACCGTGGCGCCGTCAAACACAATTCGGGAATAGGCAAAATCATTGACCACCATGAAGCCGAATCGTTTTGCCAGAGCCACCACCTCAGTGAAAAAAGCCTTGGACGCCAGTGTTCCCGTGGGATTGTGGGGATAGTTGAGAAGCAGCAGCCGGGGAATGGGGGTTAACGATTCGCACAAGGTGGTGATCCGCTGGAGAAATTCATCTTCCGATGCCAGGGGAATCCGGATCACACTGGCACCGGCAATCACCGCCGCATACACATGAATGGGAAAAGCCGGGGCAGCCACCAGTACCGTGTCTCCCGGTCCCACCAGGGCCAGACACAGGTGTGAAATGCCCTCCTTGGAACCGATGGTGCAGATCACCTCGGTTTCCGATTCCATGGAAACACCATAGTTACGCTGGTAATACAGGGCGATTTCCCGGCGCAGATTGCGCATGCCGCCGGCCACCGGATACCGGTGAATCTTGGGATCCTGAACCACTTCACAAAGTTTCTGGGTCACGGCTTCCGGGGGCGGGTCCATGGGACTGCCCATACCCAGATCAATGACATCCTCGCCGTTCCAGCGGCGTTCCATTTTCATTTTGTTGATCACGCCGAACAGGTACGGCGGCAGTTTCGACATGCGTTCCGAAAGGCGAATGGGAGTGGACTCAGTCATGTATTTCTCCTTGTTCCATGTTATGGGGTGCTGCCGCCAGTGGCGCGGACCATAAAAAAACCCCCAATCCATCCGGCCCGGGGGTTAAACCAAAAGGGCCGGCATCGGGTCCGGCCCACTGATATCGGTAATTCAGCAATTCATTTTGCCGCTGACCGCCAATGGACCTTGTCCCTTGCGGCCGCGGCGGCGAAAAAAACCAAATTGAAGCTCACGCCTCTGCATCCTTAAGTTTGTGTTTATTTCATCCAGCCTTCCAGCTCCCATAGCAAAGGTGTCCACCGGCTGTCAACGGCGGGATTGCATCATTGTTCAGGATTCATCTGACTGCCATCTCAATTTTGATGGTGCGGGCAAGGCTTCCATCAAAACTGGACTTTCCTTTCTTTTCAAAAGGGAACTGGCAGAGCACGTCGAGGCGCTCTGAAAACTGGATAGGCCACACTGTCGCAAACGTCAGAATGGCGGCCATCGCATCACCGCATCATCTGCAATTCACAGAGCAATTTCCAGGTCATGAAGGCCGTCCTGCCCTGGGAATGAAATGACCTTGACTTGATAAAGCACAGGACGATAGATAGACTATTTCATCTCATCAACCCCCTGCATCGGAGGACTTAAATGACGGACTATCCTTCTGTCCGGCTGGACAAGTTGTTTGATCACCCCACGGTGATGGAGGCTATTTCAGATCAAAATCTTGAGTTAAAAGACAGGCTTTCATACCAACCGCCAGTTTGCGAGGTGTTTACGCATCCCTGTACGATCCTGGAGCCGGACCCCCAGTACGAATTTGAGATCGACAAGGAAGCCCGTCGTCAGCTTTTCAACATTATCGGGAACCCGGTTCAGCGGGTGAAAGAGGGTGATCCTTCGGATGAGATCTGCTCCAAAAACTACACACGCCCCCGCAACATCGGCATCGTTTTTTCCGGGGGTCCGGCGCCCGGTGGCCATAACGTCATTGCCGGGCTTTTTGATGCCGCCAAAAAAGCCAACCCCGAGACCCGTATTTTTGGGTTTCTCACAGGGCCGGACGGCATCATTGAAGGCAATTATATCGAACTGACGGCGGAGCGGGTGAACCAATACCGGAATTTGGGCGGATTTACCATGATCCGGACCGGCCGCACCAAAATCGACAATGCAAAAAAAATGGCCCTTTCCCGGGAAACCTGCAAGCAGCTTGATCTCAATGCCCTGGTGGTGGTGGGCGGAGACGACTCCAACACCAATGCGGCGTTTCTGGCCCAGGCCCTTTACGATGACGGCATTCAGGTGATCGGGGTTCCCAAGACCATTGATGGGGATATTCAGGTTTCCGACGCCAACGGCAAGGTCCTGTGCGCCATGTCCTTTGGCTTTCATACAGCAGCCCGGGCCTTTTCACAGAGCATCAGCAACCTGTGTACGGATGCCAGCTCAGATGTCAAATACTGGCATGTGTGCAAGGTGATGGGGCGGGTGGCCAGCCATCTGGCCCTTGAGGTGGCGCTTCAAACCCATGCCAACATGACCCTGATTGGCGAGGATTTGGCCGATTATGTGGATTATGACCGTCTGCGAAAGGCAGAAAGAGACGGCGTGGTGGATTATACGGCCTACGGCATGACCCTTCGCCATCTGTCCCGGGTGATCTGCGATGCGGTGATGGATCGGGCGGCGGTGGGAAAAAACTACGGTGTTCTGGTCATCCCCGAGGGCGTTCTTGAGTTCATCAATGAAATTCAGGTCTTTATTATCAAGCTTAACACCATTATCGCCAATTACAACAAGATGCACGACCGGGATTTTCACACGGCCATGCCCCATCTGGCCGACAAACTGGAATACCTGCGCCGGCTGGTACGGGGCATTCGGGAGGATATTTCCTACAATATCTGGAATGCCCGGGATGATGAACTGTTCAACGATATTCCGGAATTTTTCCAGGAAGGCCTCCTGACCGAGCGGGACAGCCACGGGAATTTTCAGTTTTCCCAGGTTCCCACCGAAAAAGTGCTGCTGGAACTGGTCAAGGATTACCTGGGCATTCTGAAAGAAAAAGGAATCTACAAAGTGGGTGTGGAGGAATCCCTGTACATCAAGATTATGGAACAGGGCGCCATGGATCCGGACCGGTACGGGCCGATTTTGTTCAAAAACTGGAAACAGGCCCGATATCTGATGATCAGGGAGACCATTATTTCCAAAAAAACATTGAGAGCCGCGCTGGTTAAGACCGGTTTTCTGGATAACGAAGGCCCCATCCCCCTTCCCATTCTCAAGATTTACGAACACAGTGTGCCCAAATTCAAAACCCAGACCCATTTTTACGGCTATGACGGCAGGGGTGGTGATCCGACCCGGTTTGACTGCATTTATACCTACAATCTGGGATATACAGTGTTTAGCCTGATTGCCAACGGCGCCACCGGTCAGATGGCGGCCATCCTCGACCTGGATCAGGGTTTTGAGCACTGGCGGCCCATCGGTATTCCCATTGCCCCGCTCATGCATTTGGAAGAACGAAAGGGCAGGCTTGAACTGGTGCTGGAAAAAAGTGTGGTGGATATTCACTCGCCGGCGTTTCTGGTGGTGAAAGCCTTCCGGGACAAATGGCTGGCTGCCAGACCCGGAGGAGATCACTACCGCCATCCCTCACCTATCGAACTTTTCAGCATCCACGAGGAAGATCTCCCTCTAACCCTTCTGCTGAACGCGCTGGGATGGGAAATCGCACAGCAGGAAAGAGGGAAATAGATCTGTCCCGGAGCTCCTCCATGTTGATGACGCCCCATATGCCATCCCTTGGCGATGTTGAGGGAAATGAGATCCCGGACGGAATGCCGAGAATTGTGGATGCCCATGTCCATATTTTTCCGGATCGGTTGTTTTCTGCGGTGTGGCGCTGGTTTGATGAACATGGGTGGCGCATCCGGTATCAGATGCCCGCTCCTCAGATCCTGACGTACTTATTATCCCGTGGGGTCAGTCATGTGGTGGTGTTTCAATATGCCCACAAACCGGGTCTGGCAAGGCGCCTCAATGCCTATATGGCTGAGATGTGCAGTCTGCATCCTGGAAAAGCAACGGGCATGGCCACAGTCTTTCCGGGCGAAGACAATGCCGTTACCATTTTGCGGGAAGCCTTTGATGCGGGACTTTGCGGGCTGAAACTTCATGCCCATGTGCAATGCTTTGACATGAACAGCAATGGGATGAATAAACTGTATGAATGCTGTGTGCAACACCAAAAGCCCGTTGTCCTGCATGTGGGAAGGGAGCCAAAAAGTGCGGCCTATGCCTGTGATCCGTATGAATTGTGTTCGGCGGACAAGCTGGAGCAGGTGCTGAAAGATTTTCCGGACCTTAAGGTCTGTGTGCCCCATCTTGG
>JAJDJS010000100.1 GCA_030267325.1 Desulfosarcina sp. OttesenSCG-928-A07
CGTTCTGGCCTTGGCTCACTGCGAAGCCGGGCAAGAAAAAGAGGCCAGAGAAATGCAGGCTGTGCTCCACTCCCTTGATGCCGGCGATGAAGGCAAACAGCTCGAAAATATTGTTGCCGCACTGTTGAAAAACGGATGCCCGCCACCGGATCACGCTAATAACGGCGCAACGTAAGCGGGTTCACCCATCCCTGACAATGCGGATCAGGGTTTCATAAGGGGAGTTGGGTGCGGCATGATTCTTCTCCTCTGGAGGGGTGCCCGCAAAGGGCGGGGTGGTTGGTTCCTCAACTGCGGTATTATCACTGCCCCTTGATGGAAGATCGCCCGTATCCGCCGGTTTTTTACCGGTGACAGAACCTCGACCATGCCGGATACCGGTTCCGAGACCCTTGCTTTGGACGATGGTCGGTCATCTGAAAACAGGCGTCAGATCGGGCCGTAAACAAGAGAACAAGGGCACAATAAATTGCGCCCCTACAAGGTGCAAAATACCGTGCCCAGGATTGAGCATGACGCCACAATTCCCCGCGTCCGGTCTCGGCAGTCCAACCCCGTTGGACCCGTAGGGGCGATTCATTGCGTCCTGATTCACGCCTGTGCGACCGATTTAAGGGCCTTAAGAATATGAATTTGTTAGCGTTTTAGCGTATAATAATAAATATTTTTTTCACCAGCCGTCAACTCTACAAAACCAGGAGGTTTTGCCATGCAAAAACAGGTTGATCAAACGCAGCGTCTGGCGCTGCTCTCAAACATGATTTTAATCCGTACATTTGAGGACAAAATTACCGAATTGGCCCATGCAGAGGGACGCTTGCCTGGAATGCAGATTACCTGTCACGGCCAGGAAGCCATTGCCGTTGGCGTGGTTGAGGCATTGAACGATGCCGATGTCATTGTCACCAACCACCGCAGCCACGGACATATGCTGGCGCGCGGCGTTGATCCCAAAACACTTATGGCGGAAATTATGGGCAAGAAGGACGGCCTCAATCAGGGCAAATCCGGAACCCTGCATCTGGCTGACCCAAGCCATAATGTCCTTATGACCTCAACCGTTGTTGGCGCCGCGCCGCTGCTCGCCATGGGCGCCGCCTTTGCCCAGCATTATCGCCACGAACAGGCTGCAACCTGTGTTTTTCTGGGAGATGGGGCAGCCGCAGAAGGCAGCGTCCACGAAGCGATGAACATGGCCGCACTTTGGAAGCTCCCGGTGCTTTTTGTGTGTGAGTCCAATGGTTGGGCCGGCGCACAGGCTCACGATGAACACTGCCCCATCAGTCGTATCGTGGACCGCGCCCCGGCTTACGGTATGACGGGCGAGATCGTGGACGGCAATGATGTGGAGGCGGTATTCCACATGGCAGCCAGACTGCTTGATGATTGCCGCCAAGGGCGCGGCCCTGCGCTTTTGGAATGCCAGACCTACCGCATGCATGGGCATGGCGAGCACGATTCCCAATATTATGTTGACAAGGCGGAGCTTGCAGCATGGGCTGAACGCGACCCCATTATTGGCTACGCGCGAGCATTGCGAGAGGCCGGGGTGCTTGCGTCAACAGAAGATCTTGAAAGAAAGGCCAAAGCCCAGGTGGACGAGGCGGTGGCCTTTGCTGATGCAAGTCCCTATCCATTGCCCGAGGAGGCCCTGGATCATGTTTATGTCAATTCTTTCGCAAGGGAGGGATAATCATATGAGCATACAAAGCACAGGACAAGCAATTGCATCGGCCCTGGCCCTTGCCATGGAGATGGATGAAAATGTGTTTTTGGCCGGCGAAGGCATTGGAACGGGTATTCATGTCAATCCTCACCTGCCGACAAACGGGCTGTTGGAACGATTTGGACCAGAGCGGGTGCGCGACACGCCGGTCAGCGAAGCGGGCATTGCCGGTCTTGCCGTGGGTGCGAGCTGCATGGGGCTCAAACCCGTAGTTGAAGTGATGTTTTTTCCGTTTGTTACCCTGGCCTCGGATATGATCGTGAATCACGCGGCAAAGCTGCGCTATTTAAGCGGCGGGTTGTCAAGTTTTCCCCTGACCGTACGCATCAAGTCAGGCATTTTTTCAGCAGGTTGCCAGCATTCTCACTATCTGGAGGCCTGGCTGGCCCATGTGCCTGGGCTGAAAGTGGTCTGTCCGTCCAATCCTGCTGACGCCAAAGGACTGATGTTGTCTGCCATTTTTGATCCTGATCCGGTGATTGTCATTGAAGAAATGTCTTTATACTGGACGCTTCATGGCGAAGTGCCGGATGGAGATGTCCGGGTGCCTTTGGGGAAGGCGCAGATTGCACGTGCCGGTAATGACGTGACCTTGGCGACCTATGGCGGCGCCGTGCATGTGGCCTTAAAGGCAGCCGAGGTGTTGGCGGAAAAGGGCATCTCCTTGGAAGTCATTGATCTGCGCAGCCTGTTGCCGCTGGACACGGCCACAGTATTATCGTCAGTTCGTAAAACCGGCCGTTTTGTCAGTCTCCATGATGCCACCCGCTTTTGCGGTTTTGGCGCAGAACTTGTGGCGCTGGTCAGTGAGTCCTGTTTTGCGGAACTTAAAGCACCGCCGCGTCGCATTGCAGCGCCAGATATCCCCGTACCGTTTACGCCGCCCCAGGAAGCGTTTTATAAGCCTTCAGCAGAAACAGTGGTGCAAACGATACGGGAGATGGTTTCATAACGATAACCGGTAAACCTTTCGGCTCCTCGGAACACCGCCAACACTGAAACCAATTGGCCGCTATACTCTGCGTCCGCCAATACGTTTATATTTCGAAACTTCTTGAGGGCGCCTCGCGAGG
>JAJDJS010000101.1 GCA_030267325.1 Desulfosarcina sp. OttesenSCG-928-A07
GACCATTGAACTTTTTCCGGGAACTGTGGCCGAGAATATCGCCCGGATGGGAACCTCAGATCCCATGAAGGTGGTGGAGGCCGCCACGCTGGCAGGCGTCCACGACATGATCCTGCATCTTCCGGCCGGCTATGACACGCCCATCTACGGACCGGGCTTTGTGCTGTCCGGCGGCCAGCGCCAGCGTATCGGACTGGCCCGGGCCTTGTACGACAATCCGCGTATCGTGGTACTGGACGAACCCAATGCCAATCTGGACGAAGAAGGGGATCTGTCCCTGCTCCGGGCCGTACAGCAGCTTCAGAAACAGCAGACAACCCTCGTGCTGGTTACCCATAAGCTGAATATCCTCAATCAGGTGGATACGATCATGGTACTGGAAAATGGTGAAATCCGGATGGTCGGCCCGCGTCAGGCCGTACTGGAGAAATTGCGGGCAGCTCAGCCGCCCCCACCGGGATCTTCTGGGCCTCAATCAGCCTAGGTGAAAACAATGCCTTTTCCGGAAACCCAAAAGTCCCGGCCTGGTCTTCACGCTGTCCACCCTGTTTAAAAGGGTACAAACGCGCTTTGAATTGATTTGATATGAAGGATGGTTCCCCATGACGGTTCAGAAGAATGATGAATCTTCCCGTGAAAATCCCCCCAAAAAAGCACCGACCACTCCGGAAGTGATTGATGTGACCGTGAGCCAGGCGTCCTCCCCCCAGCGCCAGGTTGATGCACTAGAAGTAGAAAACCCCCGTAAGATCATCCGGCAGGGGATCATTATTGTGATTCTGTTTTTTGGCGTGATGGGCACCTGGAGCATTATGGCCCATATCACCGGCGCGGTAGTGGCGCCCGGCACCATCAAGGTGGAAACCGAACGCAAAACCGTGCAGCACCTTGAAGGCGGTATTGTTGATACCATTTTGGTGCGGGAAGGCGATCATGTGAGGGCCGGGGACACCCTGGTGACCTTGAAGAGCATCCAGGTGGACGCCTCGGTGGACATGCTTTACAAACAGCTGGTGGGATCCCTGGCTGCCCAGGAACGATTGCAGGCGGAAAAGGATCTCTTGGGGACACTGGCATTTTCAGGCACCCTCAAGGCGCTTGCCGATGAACATAAGGGCCAGGACCTGCTGAACAACGAAAGTAAAACCTTTGCGGCGCGGCGCGAGGCCATGATGGGCCAGATCTCCATGCTGAAATCCCAGATTGCCCAGGTGGGTGCCCAGATTTCCGGCGTGGATCAACAGATCCGGGCCGAGGAGGCCATTATTGCCGCCCTGACAGAGGAATTTTCTCCCAAACGGGAGTTGTACGAAAAAGGATACCTGGAAAAGACCCACATTCTGGAACTGCAACGTCAACTGGCCGACCATCGGGGCCGCCAGGGCCAGCTTGTCCAGTCCCGGGCCGAAGCCATGCAGAAACAGATTGAACTGCGTCTTCGTATTGATGATACCACCAACCGGTTTGTGGAAGAGGCGGCCAGTCAGTTAGCCAAGCTGGATAATGAAATCGCCCAGATCCGCGAAAAAATCCGGCCCATGTCTGACGCCAAAGACCGGCTTCAGGTGATGGCCCCGGTGACGGGAAAGGTGGTGGGGCTGAAAGTCCACTCCCATGGCGGCGTAATCCGTCCGGGAGATCCGATTCTGGATATTGTGCCGGATGATACGCCCATGGTGATTCTTGCCCAGGTACCGGTCAACCGGATCGCCGATGTCCATATCGGGCAGGATGCCCTGGTGCAGATGGATGCCTTTGATACCCGCATTACCCCCAATATTGAAGGCAGGGTCACGTATTTGTCTGCCGACCGGCTAGAATATCAGACGCCCCAAGGCACAACGCCCTATTATGAATGCTATGTGGAGGTTCTTCCCGCCGGCCTTGAAAAATACGGCATGTACATGTCGCCGGGCATGCCCGCCACCGTGTACATCACCACCAAAAAACGAAGTGTTCTGTATTATATGCTGGAGCCGCTCATCAAAAACTGGAACCGGGCCTTGAGGGACTAGACCGTGTCACCTCAATAAATATAACGATTTGAATTTATTACATCGAAAAGATCCCGTGATTTTTCTGATACTCAATACTTTCAAACTGTTGCAAATTCGAGACGACACGATCTGATCCCAGGGAAATAATGCTTTATTAAATTCGGATCGAACCAAAAAATGGAGATGTGCCATGGTACAGATACAAAACAGCATGGATGAAGCGATGAAAAACCAGAGCCCCCAGGCCCGGCGGGATGCGGCGATCAAGCAGGCCTTAAGTCACATCAAACACAAATTCATCGTCATGAGCGGAAAAGGCGGTGTGGGAAAGACCAGTACATCTGTGAACCTTTCCCTGGCGCTGGCCGATCTGGGGTACCGGGTCGGGATTATGGACGTGGATCTGCACGGCCCGGATGTGCCGAGAATGCTGGGGCTTTCCGGAATCCTGGACCTCACCGAGGACAAGAAACTCAAACCCATGCCCTTTTCAAACAACCTGAGTGCGGTTTCCATTGAAAGCCTGACGCCGTCCAAGGATGATGCCATTATCTGGCGCGGACCGGTAAAATATTCGGCCATTCAGCAGTTTATCGGAGATGTGGCCTGGGGAGACCTGGATTTTCTCATCATTGACGCTCCGCCAGGAACCGGTGACGAACCCCTGACCGTGGCCCAGACCATTCCCGAGGCCAAGGCCATCATCGTGACCACGCCCCAGGAAGTTTCCCTGGCAGATGTCAGGAAATCCATCAATTTCTGTAAAATTGTAAAAATGGAAATTTTT
>JAJDJS010000102.1 GCA_030267325.1 Desulfosarcina sp. OttesenSCG-928-A07
GGTACGCCAGAAGCGGAAGCACGCTGTGCCAGGCCAGATCCGTGATTTTTTGGGACACGGACATGGCGTCAAAATTTTCGCTGACCAGCCCGCCCAGGGGAAACCACTCCCAGTGGGAGGAAAAAACCAGAATCATCAGAATGCCCATGACCCAGCCCGGCACCGCATACCCCACAAACACCAGAATGGACGACACATTGTCAAAAACACTGTTGTGGCGGATGGCTTTGGCGATCCCCAGGGGAATGCAGATGCCGTAAGTGGCCACAAGGGTGAGCATACCAAAGTAAAGGGAGATGGGGATGCGCTCGCGGATCATCTCCCACACCGGATCGTGATACCGGGTGGAAACGCCCAGATCTCCGCGCATGAGCTTTCCCAGCCAGAGGAAGTAGCTGGTCAGTACTGGTTTGTCCAGGCCATAATAGCGCTTGAGCAGTTCGATCTGGTCATCGGAAAGGGGCTGGCGCTGGGCGGTTTCCGAGGCCAGGATCCTTCCGCCGGAAATGGCCTGCTGCTGGGCCTGGGCAATGATCCGCTCAATGGGCCCGCCGGGCACAAACCGGGTGATGACAAAAATCAACACGGTAATCCCCAGAAAGGTGGGAATGATGAGCAAAAATCGGCGGATGAAATAAGCGGTCATGGGGGTTTCGGACTCCGGCACCGGGAACGGAAAGTGAATGGATGATGACAAAAACAGGCATCTGGTAAGGGCCAACCATACTGCATCCATCCGGGGGTTTCAAGGAAGTCGGATGCGTTCAGTCGCTCTCCAGAAACGTTTGTTCAGGTTTTGTGGTTCCATGAGCGGAGCGATCCGAGTAAGTCTGGGTTTTGAATTTCAGTTTCACAGTTCACCCTTGTTATTTGTGGAGTCTGCGAACGCCACAACCGCATTTGTGGAGCATAAATACGGTTTTGCGCTCCACAAATGCGGTTGTGGCTGTGGGATGCTCCATAAACTGTTCATAGCACTTCCCGTCCTTCGGCAAGGTTGATCAGGCGAGGAAAACACAGCGTCGCCGGACGGCGACCACGGCCGGGTTGCAGTTCTTTGAGCACACGGGCTTTTCGCAGTTGGCGCAGCAGGCTCAGCGAGGTTTTTTCATGAATGCCAAATTCCTGTGCCAGCTGCGAAGTCAGATCAGACGTACGGAAAATCGGCCGATTAAAAATCGCATCCAGCACATGCACCGTGTATTGCGAATGTGTGATGTCATGAATGGCGAGTTTCATTTCTTCATACAGCGCTTGAATGGTCGCTACACGGATGCTGTTTTGTGACGCCTGTTCTGCAACGGCTTGCAGAAAAAAAGCGATCCAGCCATTCCAATCACCTTCGGCAGAAATGGCTTTTAAGCAAGCGTAGTATTCATTTCGGTGGCTTTCCAGATATTCCGACAGATAGAACATCGGCTGAGACAGCGCCCGTTTCTGGTACAAAAACAGCGGAATCAGTATGCGACCAATGCGCCCGTTGCCATCCTTAAACGGATGCAGCAGCTCAAACTGAGCGTGAACGACCGCTGTCTGCAACAAAAAGTCAACGTCGTCGCTATCGAGATAGGCTTCCCAAGCCTGTAAATGGTCAAGTAATTGCAGGGGGTTGGGCGGCACAAACGTCGCCTGCTCGATGGCGCAGCGATATTTGCCAATCCAATTCTGATCCCGCCGAAACTCACCCGGTGTTTTGTCCTGTCCGCGAACACTGTCCATCAAAATGCGGTGCAACTCGCGCACAAAAGACAGTCGAATCGGATAGTCTTGCAAATACTCACGGGCCGCGTACAACGCCTTTCTGTAATTGGAAATCTCCTGGATGTCTTTGAATTTCTCACCTTCCTTCAGCAGACCCGCCTCCTGCTCCAATACCTCATCCACCGTTGCTTGCGTGCCTTCGATCTTTGAGGAAAGCACTGCTTCCCGAGTGGTGAGTGGTGACAACATCACCGCCGGGTTAGGGATGCCCTGTAACAAACCGTCATAACGGGCCAACGCTGCATTGGCCTGTCCCACCAACGGCAACAGCAAACGGTAATCCAGATCGGTTAATGGCAAGGCATCCGGCACGTATGGCTGCATAGCTTTTGTCCTGTTAAATGTTTTTCACTTCAGTGGCAGGCGAGAGCAGACCGCATCGCACCATAGAAATCCATCAGCGACGATGGATGGCAATCGGTTGACATGGGTGATGTGATAAATTTTGGATTTTGGGGAACGTCCATCCTCCGCCCTTTTCTTTTATTTTCACTTCACCCCATACTTTCGCATTTTCTGGTACAGGCCGGTGCGATGGATGCCCAGAAGCGCAGCCGCCCTGACCCGGTTTCCGCGAGAGGCTTCAAGGGCCTGGATAATGGCCTGACGCTCGGTTTCTTCCATGAGGGTTTTAAGGGATGAGGCTGCTACAGTTTTAAACCCCGGCCAGGGAGCTGTTTCCCTCAAGGAAATGGGAAGATCCGACAGTTCAATCCGGTCGCCCCGGCACACAATCATCGCTCGCTCCGCGATATTTCGCAATTCCCGGATATTTCCCGGCCAAGAGTAGTTTTGAAGCGCGGTGACCACGTCCTCTGCCACCTGGGGTGATGGATGCTTTTTTCCTTGGCTTAAGGTGGTGAGAAAGTGGGTGAAGAGGGTTGGAATGTCTTCCTTGATGGCCCGCAGCGGCGGCAGCTTGATGTTGAGCACATTGAGCCGGTAATACAGGTCCAGCCGAAAGAAACCGGAGCTGCTCAGTTGCTGCAAATCCCGGTTGGTG
>JAJDJS010000103.1 GCA_030267325.1 Desulfosarcina sp. OttesenSCG-928-A07
AGAGGTTCGGGTACGCCCCTTGCCTGTTGGGCATGGTCAAGGAAGCCATTTCCGTTCCCAACAGTCGATTGGCTGTCCGGGCTGACAGCCAGACTGCGGTCGGTGGTGTCAATGTCCAGGAAAGCAGGAAAAGATCATACTTGGGGTTACCGTTGGAAGAGAACTTGGCGTATTGATCAAGCTGATCCTTTTTCATCTTTTCATAGTCCGTGGTATTGCTGTACTTGTCATAGACGGAGAGTATATTCCTGTTGGAGTCTTCTCCCGAGTATCCATCTTTGTAAATCCAGATGCCGGGGCGAATGTCATCGGCAGGATAGGCGGCATCGCACAAGACAAGGATGCGGCCGCCGTTAGCGGTAAAATCACTCAGAGGTCTGTCGGATAGACGCTTGGTGCTTGTTGCAGGGGTGAAGAGCCACTGCCGCAGCTTATCAATGAGGCAGTCCGCCATTTTCGAATAGCGGGCAGCAGTAAAGTCATTGTAATGGGAAAACTTTAGCAATATAAGCTCTTTGTACCCCTCTTGCATGTAGCGGCGTGTATCGTCAAGCACGGTGGATAGCTTCGGACCTTTGATCGGGCCGTGATAAATAAAAAAGTCGTCGCCGTCCCAGCCTGGACGCAGGTCAAAATAGCGTATCCCGTATGAAAGTTGTTCATATATGCTCAGATCCTGAGTTTTTCCCAGGGTTTGGAAAGTACCGTGTTGGTACATAGCTGAGTCGTGTGAGGCTGGAAGAATGATATCTCTCAGCGACCTTTTTTGCAGCAGGCTCGCGTGATCCTGCATCCATCGGGCTCGGTCGGCAAAAAAAGATGTGGAGTAAAAAAGTCGCATTTTATCTGTTTCGCTGGTGTGTACTTGGGCCACAAAACCGTCGCGGCAGGTTACGGCGGGCAAATCCCCATCGTCAAAATAAGACTTCTCAGCGAGCCACTGTACCGTTTTACCGTTGATGCCCCCAACACGGCTGTACAGCTTACCGCCGTCGCTGAATACAACAAGGACCGTTCCGTCCTCACCCAATGCGACGGAGGCAATCTTTCCAGAGGCAAACTGGACGCTGCTGCCCCAGTCTATTTTCGTGCTGTTCACTTGGCCTACTCGACACCAGAGTGTATTGTACCCTTCCGACCGGTGCACTTCCACCACAACGCCGCTAGTGTTGAGAGCCACTCTCGGCGAGAGGCCGTTGTCATACTTTACACTGCCCCCAAACTTTATCTTGTTTTCACTGAGCGTGCCCACATGGTACCAGAGCGTTCGCAGATCCCCAGATTCATGCACCTCAACAACAACTCCGTGGTCATTCAGTGCCACATGGGGTTTTGTCCCAGAATCGTATTGGCAGCTTTGGCTCCAGGCAATACGCTTTTCCTCATGGTTCAAGGTGCCCACATGATACCAAAGCTTATCAAACGTCTGAGATTTATGCACTTCTACCAACTGCCCTTTGTTATTGGCGGCTACGGCCGGGTATTGCCCGGAATCATATTCTCTGCCGCCGCTCCATTCCACTGTAGCGTCTTTGGGTGTTCCCACATGGTACCAAAGTGTTTGCATGTTCCCAGAGCTGTGCACCTCCACAAGCAGCCCGCCAGGACCGGCAGCAAGGCTTGGGTGGGCTCCAGTATCATACTGTAATGCCAAACCAAAATTTACGTTTTGCATAAGTAGCTCCTTATGAGCAGGGTCATTCTCCCGGCTGTCTCCGGTCATGCGAAAGGGGGAACACAATGTAGCCCCGGAGACACCCGGGTGGAAAAATGATCATGCCGAGTATGTGTATCGTCTTTCCCCACAAGCGGTCTTTTTTAGTGTGAGAGGGGCTCAAAATCAGACGCTTCATCAGCAGGACTATTTTTTTTCTGCAAATCGCCTAAGCGCTTGATCAAACTAACGTCTGCTTTTAAAAGTTGATATACTCTGGATAATCTTTGTTATGAATTTCATCGAGCAGGGTGATGTCTCCCCGCAACACTTGTTCCACGGCACAG
Organism: Desulfosarcina sp. OttesenSCG-928-A07; assembly: GCA_030267325.1. Classification (GTDB taxonomy): domain Bacteria; phylum Desulfobacterota; class Desulfobacteria; order Desulfobacterales; family Desulfosarcinaceae; genus Desulfosarcina. The sequence goes on from JAJDJS010000103.1 coordinate 2,002, forward strand.
AAGGAGTTCAAGGTCTCTCCGCTGGCATTGTCCGTTTCCAGTGGGTATTTTCCGTATGACTTGCGAGAAATTTTGAAACCTACACGTCTTCCAACGGACTCAAAGGGCGGCAGGCTCGTCAAGAATTTGAATTTTTCATAAATGGTGCCCATGCGAGGAAAAAGGATTTGCTCCTGCGGGCTCAGATAAAGATGCGGCACAAGATCCAGAAAGGATTCATACCTGTAATGCGTATGCTTGTATGCGGCCTTGAATGCGGCATCGCCCACACGCAGGGCACCAAAAGTGACCACAAATGGCAACGCCAGCTCTGCCACCTTGCCGGTCATCAGGGTGGCCATCGCCCCGCCCTTGCTATGCCCGGTAATATAAAAGTGGCCCTTGAGTCCGACTGCCGCTTGCAGCAACTTCTTCGCACTGTTGTAAAGCTGTTGCCCTATACTGTCCACTGCGCGCAGCATGCCTTTATGTACCATGCCGTGGCCATAGGGATAAGGTACCTGTTGTACGTCAATGTCGTTCAACCAGTCGATCACTCCATCCGTACCCCTGAAGGACATAATCAGATCATTACCGGCCATGCCGACAAGGCCTGCGTGAATTCCGTCTATTCCGCCGCTGTAGTAGTAAATTTCACCTGTAAAGCCAGCTTTTTGGTAGTTGGTTTCTTTTTTGTAATCCCAGTTTGGTTTGATGTCGAAAGAGAGCCT
>JAJDJS010000104.1 GCA_030267325.1 Desulfosarcina sp. OttesenSCG-928-A07
CGTAGCCAAGCCATTCGGGTTCGGCAATTCGTCATCAATCACCGCCGTGAAACTTGCATAGATATCAGGATCAACCAGGGAAGTGTCGATCACGACAACCTGCGAGTTGACGACCGACGCATTCCCGGCAATGTCAATCACATGCGTGTTGAAGGTGTAGGTGCCGTCCGCAAGGGTCAGAAGCGTGCCCGTATCCGTTGCGTCATAGGTCCAGCCGTCGCGGGCAGGGTTCATGGCAACATTCGCCCAGTCCAGAATGACGTTGCCCGTATTGTCTTTCTCCACAATCTGCAGTTGTACCCATTCATCGTTGGGCAATGCGGTCACTGCCGGATTTTGTGCATCATCATATACGGACCCATGCACCTTGAGCGTCGGGTCGCTGGTAATGTAGTCGCCCACAATGCTGGTATCATCCTCGATACTTTCAATGATGGACTGTTTATCATCCGGCGCAGTCGTATCAATGACAATGACATTTTCCGTGTCATCACCCGCAGTACCTGCCGCACTGACCACTCGGGTCAGGATGGTGTGGGTTCCATCGGCCAACGGCGTATTTGCCGTGTTATCATAGGTCCAGGTCTGTTCGTTATAATTGACGACAGCCTTGGCCCAGTCCGCGCCATCATTGAAAGAGATCTCGACATTCTGCCCTGTGCTTATCGTGGCGGACACTGTTCCCGTGAACACAAGCGTATTGTCGCTGGTGATAAAATCACTGTCGGAATCGCCGGTGTCATCCTCGATTTGGGTGATCTGTGCAGTGATGAGCGGAGCGTCCGCATCGACAAAGAATACCCACGCGGCTGTCTTGCTGCCTTCATTGCCCGCCGCATCCACAGGTGCCGCCTGGAAGCTGTGCGTGCCGGTCTCAAGGTCGTCCGAAGGCGTAAAGCTCCACGTACCGTTCGCTTCAACACCGGCAGAGCCGATGTATGTCGGCGTACCGCCCTCAAAGCCGTGGTAGATGTTTACCAAAACAACATCCGAAGCGATCGAATCCGCAGTACCGGTGTATGTCGGACGAACATCGTCCGTCGGGCTGCCGTTGATGTTTATCGCAAGATTATCAATCGTACCCATTTTCGGCGCAACGTCATCAACAAGATCAATCTCGTTTTCGTTGATAGCACCCGGAGGCGTTGTATCAAGGATAAAAGTGAACGGAGCGGACTTGCCGCTTTCATTGCCCACAGCATCTGTTGCCGTTGCCATCACCACATTGGGGCCGTCCGCCGTCAGCGCAGGATCAAAGGTGTAAATCCAGGTCCCGCCCGGGGATACCGCCGTCGTTCCGTAGACCTGATCGTTCACATAAATCGTGATGGTATCACCCACCGTTCCACCGGAACCGTACACTGTCGGCGTCGTATCATCGGTGGTAGCGCCGATTGCCAGATTGCCCATGACCGAACCCACATCATCTTCAACATTGTCAATCACCGGCGCTGTCGGCGCCGTTGTATCAATGGTCAGGGTAAAGTCGGCAGTGACTTTATTGCCTGCGGCATTCAGGGCCTCGGCTGTGAACGTATGCGTTCCTTCAGGCTGGGCACTCACCTCAACGCTCCAGCTGCCGCTGCTGTCCGAAACCGCCGAACCAATTGCCTGGCTTCCGTTATAAATGGTTACCGTCGCGTTCGCTGTCGCAGTACCCACAAGTGTCGGGGTCGTGTCATCCGTTGAATCGTTGTTGGCCAGCTCTCCCATGATCGGAGGCGTGTTATCAAGGGCCTTGATGATCTTGATCTCCACCGGCGTGCTGTCCACCGTAAAACCAAGGGAATCACTCGCAACACTCATATTGCCGGCAGGATCTGTCAGCGTTGTGGTGATTAAATGATCACCGCCTCCCAGCGGCGTGGAGGGCGTCCACTCCCAGTTGCCGCTCGTATTGACGGTCGTGGAACCGATCACGTCACCATTATCGTAAATCCTCACCACAGCTCCGGCTTCGCCACTGCCGGAAAACTTGGGATTGCTTTCATCTGTGGTGGAACCATTTGTAATGGGACCTGTCTGATCGCCCGTATTATCCATGGCCACCGGTACGTCGGGCTTTCCGGGCGCAGCTGTATCCAGAACAATCAAATAATCGCCTGTGGGATCACTTTCCTGACCCGCACCGTCCGTTGCTGTTGCCGTGATGACCTTTTCGCCGTCTCCGGTCAGCGCGGGCGTGATCTCAATGCTCCACGTGCCGTCACTGGCAACCGCGGTACCATGGGGATTACCATCCACATAAACCGTTACGGTTGTACCCACAGCCGAGGTGCCGCTCACCGTCAGCTGATCATCGTCCGTAACACTGTTTTTCTCCACACGGCCGGTGATACTGCCCTTGTCATCATTCACAAGCGTAATCGACGGCGGTTCTGGGCGTGTTCCCAATAGCTCAAATTTCCAGACCGATGTCTGCTTGCCCTCATTGCCCGCTGCATCAACCGGTGCGGCCGTAAATTCATATGTATCGCCACCCAGCGGCGTTGTCGGCTCAAA
>JAJDJS010000106.1 GCA_030267325.1 Desulfosarcina sp. OttesenSCG-928-A07
CGCTTACTTTGGAGAATAAGGTTTTTCAAGATCGACAAATTTAATGACGTTTCTGAGTATATACTGCGAATCACCGATAAAATACCCTCCTTAAGTGAACACGCTTACATCAGTTTTTCCATAGCCTCATTGGCAGCCTCGCGCACCTCTGAATCTGTTTCTGTTTGCATGACTTCTTCCAAAAAGGAAAGGGCTGCCGGGTTTTTGGATTCGCCCAGAACGTGCAAAAGATCGCCCCTGACAGACGGGTCTGCGCCTGGAAAAATATCCACAATCAGCGGGACAATCTTTTTGGCCAGGTCCGGGTTGTCCTCCCCGAGGATTTCAAAAACCACCATGGCGCCCAACCGGACAGACCATCGGGGATGGGCGAGAAGCGCCAGAAAAGCGGGGAAGATCTGATTGTGTCCGGCCATGAGCCGGGCTACGCCATCTGCATCGCCGTTTTCGATCATGGCGCGCAGGGCATCAGGACCCAGATCTGCCGGATTTCGGTCCAGCATCAACGTGACCAGTTCCATGGGGTTTACCGATCCGGTCCAGCGGAACGCATCATCCAGAATAAGGGTGGGCGCGGATTGAACGCGGTCTTCTTCCGCAGCTTCTGGAAAAAGCGTGCCGTCGATAACCGTCAGCCGGACTTGTTCGCTGTAACCGGCAAGTCCCAGAAGCAGGGTAACGGTTGCCGGGCAAAAGGGGCAATGGGAAGTGATGTAAACTTTCACCATGGCCGGAATCCGCAGCAGATCAAGCTGCTCTTTGACTTCCGGTTCAATCTGGGCGGCAAATGCGGAAGGGTTGGAAAGGGCTGATAAGAAAAGATCCAGTTCCCGGTCCAGGGGAATGGCCTGATAGGTCACCTGATCGCCAATAAACAGGGAAGGGCGGGCCGCCTCGGTATCTGAATCTTGTTTGGGCTGGATACACTCGGCAATTTCGGAAAGCTCGGTGACAAACGCCTTGATGGAATCATCTGCCGGGTGTCCGGTGACCGCATACCGGAGGGGTATCGGGTGCGAAACGGTCTTTGCCCATTCCTCAATACGGGGTTTCTGATTATCCGGAATAACGCCCATGTTTTTCTTCCTTTCCTGTCGGATGGTTATGCCACGGGGGCCTTGGTATCATGATTGGGGGGTTGCTTCAACCAGATGGGTGGACAGGACCAGAGGATTTTTTGCGGAAAACAGGCTTGAAATTTACTGCCGATCCGCACGATAATAATTTCCCGCTGTTTTTCCATGACATGAATATTGATGTCTACTCCCTCAACATCCGGAGGCGATATGAAATGGCTGCACCTTTCCGACCTGCACTTTGATCCTGAAAACGCCGGGCTTGGTACCACCATGCTGCGTAAAGAGTTGCCCGCATACCTGAAAGATTCCGGCATCAAGGCGGATCATCTCTTTTTTACTGGAGATTTTCGGAACGCCGCTCGTCAGGAAGACAGCGATGAAGTGGCAAAAGAGGCGGCGGAGTTTTTGCTCCGCATTGCCGAAAGCGTCGGTATTACCGATTCCAGCCGAATCCATATTGTTCCCGGAAACCATGACCTTACGCGTGTGGGATATGAAAAGGCCAATCCGGATGAGACGGATGAAGAGAAGCAAAAACGAGAGAAGGCAAAAGAGGAGGGTAAAAAACAGGTGGAAGCCATTCGTCAAACATATGAGTCTGCGGATGGCTTGTTTGATAAGGACAGTCTTGACCATCTTTTGGGACGCTTCGGTTTTTTCCGAAGAATGGTCAAAGCCTTGTCTCCCGAGGCGGACGTCTGGAAAAATTCCCTGCTTCCCCTGCATCCATACCGCTGCCTTGACGATTTCAGCTTGGTGTACATGAACACTGCTGTAACCTGCCAGAAAGGAGATGAGGATCGGGGAAATCTGGTGATGGGTACAACAGATTTGTACAATTCCCTGAAAACTATCACGGAAAAAAATTCGGGCAAACCCGTCATTATACTGGCCCACCATTCGCCCCATTATTTTTCCAACAACGAACTCCAGAAGATTGAAACCATTTTCCAAAAGTTTCCCGATGTGGCCCTGTACCTGTGCGGGGATGCGCACAAACCCTGGAGCCGTGCCGTCAACACGCTGCCGCAATTTACGGCAGGTTGTCTGAACCAAAGCAAAGAAACGGAAGTTGTCTTTTATACCGGAGAACTGTGCAACGGAAAATTCCTTCCACCCAAAGCCCACAGTTGGGACCAGACCCATTCACGTTGGGGCGTTTATTCCCATGCGGACGCGCATATATTGGAAATGATAAGCGGAGCCAACAATCCGTTTTTTTCCCTTCCGCAAATCAACATCGTCTCCAATCTGGACACCCTCGGCATCCGGCTTGCCCAGCCGTTTATCGGTCGGGAAAAAGAGCTG
>JAJDJS010000105.1 GCA_030267325.1 Desulfosarcina sp. OttesenSCG-928-A07
ACTTGATACGACCAGTCCGACCCAGGCGGTAGAGATCACGGGCATCTATGACGATACTTCAGCCCAGATATTGATCAATGATGGTGATTCAACCACAGACAGCACCCCGCTGTTAGAAGGAACGATCACTAATGCCCTTGATGCCGGTGACATTGTGGTTATTTACCGTAACGGTGTGCAGGTCGGTACGGCAAGCGTAACAGAGCAGTCATGGACATTCACTGACTCTCTGGCCGATGAGCCCGGCACCTACATCTATACTGCCCGTGTACAGGATGCGGCTGGCAACCAGGGAGAGGTCTCGCATCCATATATAATTGGTCTGTATATGACGCCCCATATGTTACCTCCGCAGGTAGGGGTCACCATCACCCATGTGGTTGATGATGTGGATCCGAACACGGCAGACGTGGGTCCGAACGGTTTTACCAATGATCTTGAACCCATGATTGTCGGCACCCTTCAGGGCGGGCCACTGGCAGCAGGCGAATATGTTGAAGTGCTGCGGGATGGCGCTGTCATCGGTACAGCCATTATTGATGCCAATGGCATGGGCTGGCGTTTTGTTGATGATGGAAGCCATGGAAAGGGAACTGTGGTTGATGGCGGCGAATTCTCCTATGGAAAATACACCTACACGGCACGGGTTGTGGATGCTGTGGGCAATGCTGGGGGTATTTCGAACAGCTTTGTGCTGAATGTCGACGCCACGCCTCCCGGACATATGGTGGAGATCACGGGCGTCTTTGATGATGGTACGACAACAGCTACACAGATTGCCGATGGTGGCATGACAACGGCCAGCTCGCCTTTCGTGACAGGCACGCTGAGCGGGTCCGTTGGACAGCAGAATAATGTGGTGGCGATCTACCGTAAGGACGAGACCACGGGTGTGGAAGAGCGTATCGGCACAGCGAAGGTAAACGAAAAGACGTGGAGCTTCAGCGACACGACCGGCCTTGCGAATGAGATCGCCTACACTTACCGCGCATGTGTTGAAGACGCATCGGGCAATGCTGGAGAATTCTCCAATGCATACACGATCAGATTGCAGATCAGCGGCCCGGTGCAGACGGTGAAGATTCTGGATATTCAGGATGACATGGCTCCTGTGACAGGAACAATCGCAAACAGTGGTACAACGAATACGACAAGTCCGACGCTGAGCGGGACGATTGACGATGCGCTGGTTTCTGGAGATGGCCAGTACATCGCGATTTTCCGTGGTGACGAGTATATCGGATCTGCAATAGTGGACGGGCTGAACTGGACCTATACGGATACAACAGAAGCTGCGCATGGCAGCACCTACATATACAAGGCAGCCGTGATGAATGCGTCGGATGAAGTCGGCGCCTGGTCCAACGAATGGGCGATCACCATAGATACGGAAAGTCCGATACAGAACGTGACGATTGACTTCATCCATGACAATGCCGGAACCACCGTCGGCAACTTGGAAAGCGGCGACCGCACGGATGATCAGACGCCAACCTTGCATGGCGGCCTGGATACGGCGCTGGGTACGGGTGAAGTGCTTGTCATCTATCGGGAAGACATGAAGGACGGCCAGCTTGTTGCAGCCTCCCGTGAGATGGGTACGGCAACAGTGAACGGCACAAGCTGGTCCTATGAAGACAGCTCCTTGATTGATCAGACGAACTATACCTATGCGGCCTATGTACGGGATGCGGCAGGCAATTTGAGTCCGGCCTCCAATAATTTTACCATCACGCTGGATGTGACGCCGACGCAGAGTGTGAATATTCTGTATGTCATCGGTGATGAAATTCCGAGACCGGGCTATGTCGAAATTGGCGGCTACACATATGATTGGTCGCCGCAATTGATCGGTTCCATCGACATTCCGCTTGCTGCAGACGAGGTGGTGGCCATCTATTGCAATGGCGATAAGATCGGCACGGCAACCATGACCGGAGACACAACATGGACTTATTTCGATAATGACGGTGAATGGTATACGGGTCTCATCACTTATACTGCTCGTGTGGAAAACACCGAAGGCACAGCCGGCAGCGGTTACTCGCCGGCTTATGGGATATACAGTGATCGCGGCATGGTCGTGGAAACATGGCCCACAGGATGGATCACCAATGTGGTGGACAATTATGGTTCAATTACCGGAAGCCTTGCAAGCGGCGAAACAACCGATGACACAACACCGACGCTGGAAGGACTCGCCTACGTTTTTCATACCGAACCTGAGTATCTGACGATTTACCGCGATCATATGCCGATCGGTACGGCAATATTGAAAAGTACGGGCGCACAGTATGAATATAGCTGGACCTTTACAGATACGAGCTTGCCAGGTGATGGCCAATACGTTTACGAGCCAAATGTGGATCCACACCTCATAGGTCAGTATGGTCGGTTCACTCTTATTCTGGATACAACAGCACCGGAGAA
>JAJDJS010000107.1 GCA_030267325.1 Desulfosarcina sp. OttesenSCG-928-A07
TTCAAGCCCTTTGATTTTGAGACGAGCCAAACGGGCATCGTTTGTGAGAAAAAAATCGGCCTGATGGGTGACGGCGGTGGCTACCTGAATGGCATCCGGAGTGCGTAAATTGTTCTTTGCTCTGAGTTTTGCAGCATATTCCGCTATTCTTTCTGTGACCGGAATAACAGTCATATATTCAGCCAGTATTTCCATAAAAGCGTGGGCCTGCTCAAGTTTTTCCAGCTTGAGTGGTTTTACCAATGTTTCTGTAATTGTCAGTGTAGATGTAAGCACTGCAAACTCAGCCCGCTCCAAGGCGTTGAAAAAAGGATTGATCTGTTTCAGAAAATCAGAATTTTCCTCAACAAAATAAATTAATGGAGCTGTATCAAGGGCGATAGTCTTTCCGGCTAGCCGATTCACCCATCCCATTCATCACGCTCCCGATTCACATAATCCTGAGCATCCTGTCCTTCCCATGCGCCCCTGAAAAGCCCTTGCAAATCTTTCAGACGATGATTTTTTTCGCTTCCGGGCTTTATGACCTGACGCAATTGAGCAGCCAGATCCACTAGGAGCTCCATTTGGGTCTGACGGTCCAGTTGGGCGGCCTGTATCAAAATGTGGTCGTATTTTTTGCGGGTTTCAAGGTTGGTGTTCATATTTGAAATCTTTCAATTGCTATTTTCAGTATTGGTGTCTGTCGGCATGAGCTGAAAATCATATAACAGCGGGCAGAATCAGATTTTTCATTTTCCCAGTTGGCGTTTCACACCTTCCATCGTTATCCCGTCCAGAATGGCTTGGCGTTCATGGGTATAATCACCTTGCCCCCGGTCAAACTGCCGGATGAAATAAACCATACCAACCGGGCGAGGGATTTTGTCAGTGCTTCAAAACCCATTTTGCGAATCAGCTCGGGATTTCGGTAATCAATGGTAACATCAGAATTTATTTCGTATTTCCTTCATCAGCCAGATAACGGGATTTTGAACCGGGATATCGGCGCCACATCTGGCTGCTGTCTTGATGAAGCCACCATTTCGTCGTCAGTACGGTTATGTCCACACTGATAGATGTAGCAGGTACTATTTCAATTTATAAACCCATCCTTTCTCTTCGCTTTCCAAATACGGCACACTGTCTTCGCCGCAAATAAAATACACATCTTTACCAGGTCCCCTCGCCACTATATATTCACTAAACCCATGATGACGCGGATGGGAGAGTGGCCCTGCCAGAATTTTTCCTGAACTGTTTATCACAAAGCTATGGTTCCCTTCTTTTTCAACTATGGCAATATCGCGCCCATCAAAATATGCTCCTCTAACCCATTTATAATCAAGTGGAATTACAACATCTCCGTGGACATCGATAAAGCCGTATTTTCCCTTTTTGCTGACAGCCGCCAAGCCATTTGCAGAAAAATGACGCGCAGAATGATAATCGGGTTTGATGACCCATTCACCATTGTCATCCACATAACCATAGAATTCCACTCCTGGAGCGATCTCTTTTGGAAATAAACGCAGACGATTTGCGAGATTCCCTTTTTTATCAACGTACCACATAGCCCCTTCATCATCTTCAACTAATGCAAGTTTGCTTCCAGTGAAGTCCTCTATTATTTTAGCGTATTTTATTTCAAACAGCGGAGTTCCTGTTTCATCGACAAATCCCCATTTTCCGTTCATCCGAACTTTATAGATTCTGTTGTATGGGTCAAACTTACCAGCGTCATCAAAGATCGGCTTTGTTATAAAATTCCCATCCGAATCAGAAAGTCCCCATTTTTCGCCGGATCTATAAAAGAAGACGCAATATTCATCCAGGGGTTCCACACTGTCCACAAGTGCGATATCGTCAAATTGCGGAGAAAGCGCCCATATTCTCTTGTCCTTTTTGCAAAGGAGTCCAAGTTTGCCATTCCTGTTTGCGTGGATTCTGTAAGCCTGTCGATCAACTTCAGCAACTACGGCTCCTGTTTCATCAATCCATTGGGATTCCCACCAGTCAACCTTCTTGCCAAAAGGACTTTCCGGGTGAACGCACGCCGTGCCACAAAAAAACATGCCGGCAAAATAGAATTTGGGTTCAATTACCCATTCTCCCGATCCGTTGATGTAACCGTAATTACTTTTATCGTCCATCTTGGCAGGCGCGAGCCCATTATCATCGAAACCTCCGATTTCAACAAATGAGGGCTGAATGACAACTTCGCCTTTCTTGTCAATTATCCCCCATTTACCATTCTCGAACTGGACCGGAGCCAGCCCATTGGAAGCAAAAGGGCGAAAATTTATGTAGATGGCTTCAGTGATAATCCGTCCACTTTCAGCAAGAAAACCAATTTTCTTTTCAT
>JAJDJS010000108.1 GCA_030267325.1 Desulfosarcina sp. OttesenSCG-928-A07
AATATTGCTTGCGGAGATAGCCTTACCACCGTCTGTGAGGTCAAGTTTGCCTGTGCCGTTAGCGCCAACATAGAGATTATGCTCCATGCTTTCCAGCAACGAACCCGCGCCGTCGACTGTGACCACGCCCTTGCTGGTCGCCTTGTTGCCGATGGCAATAAAGCTTAGGGAGGTAGCCTTTCCGCCGTCCGTGAGGTCAAGCTTGCCCGTGCCGTTAGCGCCGATGTGGAGTTCGCCGCCCGTACTTTTCAGTTCGGATCCAGATCCGTTGACCGTGACCGCGCCGTCACCTGTAGCATTGTTGCCGATGGAAATGTGGCTTGCGGAGGTAGCCTTACCGCCATCCGTGATGTCAAGTTTCCCTGTTCCGGAATCGCCAATGTGGAGCGTGCCTGCCTTGTTTTCCAATAATGAGTCAGCACCGTCGACCGTGACCGTGCCGTTGGAGTTCGCATCCCTGCCGATTTGAATACTGCTTGCCGCGCTGGCCTTACCGCCAGCAGTGAGGTTCAAAACGCCCGTGTTGGAATTAGTACCGACGAAGATGTAGCGTTCCCTGCTTTCAAGTACGGAGCCTGAGCCGATATTTGTTATACCGCCGTCCAAACTGATTTCGTATCTGAAGCTGCCTGTACCGTTGAGGGTGAGCGTACCTGTGCCTGTGTTGGTTTTCAGTAATTGACTGGTGCTGAGGATGTTGCCGTTGATGCTCAGATCACCGGCACCGGTGACGGACATTTTCGCGACGAGCTTTTGCGTGCCCTGGATGTTGACGGTGGCATTGGTGTCGTTGGCGAAAGTGACCTCATCACCATCAAGGAAGGTGATGGGCGTGCCAGGATCGTTGTTTGCGTACCAGTTTGTTGTTGCAAGATCCCACTCGCCGGTTGCAGGGCCGTTCCAGGTAAGGGACTTGTTAGACCCGCTGCCGGCAATGGTGAATTTGAAGTTGTTGGCATCAGAAACAGGGGTAATGGTCGACGTTGCGCGCCCGGCAAATTCAAGGCCGTTCAGCTTGAAGCTGTGGGAGCCGCTTGAGGTCAAGCCGGTTGATGTGATCACCGTATAGGTTCCGTTTTGCAGACTCGTTAGATCAATGTTGATCGAGTCTACGCTTGCTGTGCCGTTGACAACTATCCTGTCTGAAGCGTTCGAAGCTCCGAGATCAAGCAGCAGTGTGCTGCCGGGCTTCATGTCGAGATTACCTGTAATGACAAGCGTACCCAGGGCTCCTTTCCTGTCGCCGGGAGAAAGTGTTCCCGTTGACCAGACAGTGACATCCGAAGCAATGTTCCCTGTTCCTGCAAGGAGACCTGCGCCTCCGGCTGCCGAAGCAGTGCCGCCGACAAAAATTTTGCCGGAGCTGCTTCCAAGCGTGGAACCGGAAGCGACCGTAACTGCGCCGCTGGAGTTGGCATTGTGACCCATATAAATATCGCCTGCGGAAGTCGCCCTTCCGCCAGCACTGAGGTCAAGTTTACCCGTGCCGGATTTGCCGACATAAAGAGCGCCACTCATGTTTTCAAGTATGGAGTTTGCGCCATTGACGGTAACTGTTCCTTTGGCCCCGGCAAGTTCACCTATATAAATGTCGTCTGCGGAAGTCGCCTTGCCGCCAGCGCTGAGGTCAAGCTGGCCCATGCCGGATTTGCCGACATAAAGAGCGCCGCTGGTGTTTTCAAGTACGGAGTTTGCGCCATTGACGGTGACTGTTCCTTTGGCCCCGGCAAGTTCACCTATATAAATGTCGTCTGCGGAAGTCGCCTTGCCGCCAGCGCTGAGGTCAAGCTGGCCCATGCCGGATTTGCCGACATAGAGAGCGCCGCTGGTGTTTTCAAGTACGGCGTTTTTACCGTTGACCGTGACTGAACCCCTTGAGCCGTCAAGCTCGCCGATAGAAATGCCGCCCGCGGAAGTCGCCATTCCGCCGGCGCTGAGATCAAGCGCAGCCGTGCCGGATTTGCCGACATAGAGAGTGCCGCTGGTGTTTTCAAGTACAGAGCCTGAGCCGAGCTTTGTTGTACCGCCGTTCAGATTGATTTCGTTTGTAAAGCGGCTGGTGCCGTTGAGGGTGAGCGCGCCTGTGCCGGGTTTCTGCAGTTGACCGGAAGGCGTCAGCGACAGCGTCGATTTCGAGGCATCAGCGCGAATGCTGCCGTTGAGGGTCAGGTCACCGGAGCCGGTGACGAGCATCTGGGCAACTGTCTTTTGCGTGCCCTGAATGTTGATGGTGGCATCGATGGTGTTGGCGAAAGTGACCGCATCACCATCAAGGAAGGTGATGGCCGTGGCAGGCACACTGTCTTCGTACCAGTTTGCCGTTGCAAGATCCCAGTATCC
>JAJDJS010000109.1 GCA_030267325.1 Desulfosarcina sp. OttesenSCG-928-A07
TGCTGACGTAAAGGTCGTGCCGGCATTCTGCGTATAGTTTCCTGCCCAGTTTGAGGCCAGGTGAACCGCGCCGGTCTTTTGTGTGAACAGCCCCGTGGCCGTGTTCGCACCGGAAAGGGTCAGGGTTCCCTCACCCTTTTTGTTGAGACTTGCGCCGTCCCAGCCGGCGTTTCCGGGTTGATCGATCAGAGCAGCCCCAAGGGTAAAGGTCTCACCGTCTCCGATGGTAAAATCTCCATGGGCCGGGCGATTTGGGTCCGTGGAATACCATGTCAGACCGGTTTCCACGAGAACATCCATCCCGTTATCCGAAAGCCTTGCCGAAGCAGTCAGGAAATCAACGCTTGCCTGATTCAATACCGTGACAGCAGGGTTGAAATTCGTCACGCCAGCGCTTGTGGTAATCGCGGTTGCCTGCTGGAAGGGAACCGTGAAGTTCGTTGTGCTGCCGGGTGCGTAACCCGTGATGTTCAACTTGCCTGTGGAATTAAAGTCAAGGGAAGCGGCGCTGATCATCGGCGCACTATCCGAAATATTCAGGCCAAGGGTTTTTCCCGCAGCAATGGTGACCGCTCCACTGGCCGTGATGGTGCCGCCGGTGAAGTTGTAATCGTCTTTCACTTCCATTGTTCCGACGGAAACACCGCCCGGTGCAACGAAAACATCTTTATTTGCAGAGCTGTCGTCAAAAATGACATTATCACCGGTCTTGAAGTAGGTATTAATATTTCCGGTCGACCAGTTCAGGTTCGTCCGGTCATTATCGTTCCAGGTATTTGAGGAGCCATTCCAGGTGAGCGTCGTGTTGCCGACGATCACGTCGAACTTCAGGGCATTATTATCGATGTAGTCGCCACCGCGATTTTCACCAAGACCTGAAACCGAAATCGCGTGGATGCCGCTTGTAGCGATTGTGCCGAATTCCAGTAATGTGTAGCTGTTGGAGTTGATGATCCCCGTGGCATCCACCCTGGCGGTCACGGAATTGATGCTGGCCTTGCCGCCAACAGCAATCTTGTTTCCTTGCGTCAAAAGTCCGAAGTCGACCTCGGCATTGTCAAAATTCGCATCACCTGTGATATTCAGCGTTCCGGCCGGGTTGACCTTCCCTTCGAAAGTCGCGTTGTTCAGTGTTGCGCCGTTTGCCGCGTTGAATGTTCCTGCGGTCTGCACAAAGGAGCCGTCTGTTTGCGTGCCGGAATAGGCGAGCGTGCCGCCGGATTGTGTCATCGTGCCGGTGCCGGAAAGCTTTCCTGCAATCGTGCCGCCGTTTGTAAGCGTCAAACGGCCGACGATGATTTCCGTGTCATTTGCAACATTAATGTCGGCGACTGTCTGGCTGTTGCCATTCATGTCGAGTGTGGCAGCGTTTGTCAGACTCAGGGAAGAAGTGCTTCCAAAGGCATTGTCTGCCAGCATGGTTACGGTGTGGCTGTCTTTGATGGTCGTTGCACCCGTGTAATCACTTGCCGCATTGCCAACAGATACGTTCTTCGTGCCGCTGAAGGTGAAGCCGCCGGTGCCGGTCAGTTTGGCGTTGATGGTGGGCGTAGCGGCTGTTGCGGTGTTGGAATCAAGGGTGACAGATTGACCCGCCAAAGCCTCGATTTGGGCCAGACCGTAACCGAGGTAGAGGCCATCACCCTTGGCCGTGCCCAGGTAGTCGAAGCTTGCAACACCGGTATTCGTGCCGTTTTCTTCGATGTTTCGGGTTTGCGCTGCGCCGAGGTCGAGGCCGTTATAGTCCTTCCAGGCAAGCTGAGTGCCGTCGCCGGTGAGGGTCGTTGCGCCAACGAGTTTTTGCTGCGCGGACGAAGCTGCCGTGGCGTAGTCGTAGAGACTTTGGGCCTTGGCTCCGGTGGTAACTGCGGCCTTGTTCAGGTCAAGCATGATGGTCCCGCCGCCTGTCGCATCCAGGGTGCCAAGGGTCAGAACTCCGCCCGGCGTGATGGATTCGACATCAAACTTGAGCGTCCCGCCGTTCATCGCAAGCGACTTGATGCTGCGGTTCTGCGTGATGGTCGTGGAGCCGTCTGCGCCCAGCTTGAGCCCCGCGTTTTGCAGGACAGCGTAGGTATTGGTGTCATCAAGGGAAATCGATCCTTTGCGCATGTTGACGGTGCCGGTGAAGGCGTCTCCAACCGTATTTCCAAAGATAAAGGTGTCGGTTGCGTTGGTGCAGTTAACAGCGAGCGTTCCCGCGCCGGTCAGGACGTTGCCAAAGGTCGTGGTGGAAATTTCGATGGTTCCGGCATTGATGTTGACATCGCCGGTAAAGCCGCCAAGATTCGTAAGCGTGCCGGTGCCGGTCTTGTCGAGTTTT
>JAJDJS010000011.1 GCA_030267325.1 Desulfosarcina sp. OttesenSCG-928-A07
CTGCATTGGAAAGCTGAGACATGACGACTAATTCACCCCGATGGAAAGTACCGGGATTCTACTACATGGACGGGGCGCTGCTGAACTTTCTGGAGCTGCTCGAAACCTGCGGTCTTCCAACCTTTGCTGAAGTGTATGGCACCATGCCCTGCAAATGGGACGGCGGCAGACCGATTCGTACCCAGCTATCTCCTGGCGCCCCTCCCCCTGTTTTCGAACAATACCGGAAAAAAGGCATCGAAATATACCTTACCTTCAATTCCAATCAATTGACGGAAGAAGATCTGGACGATGAAGTTGGCAACAAACTGCTCCAAGAAGCGGATGGCGTCATCATTGCCTCGCCCATCCTGAATGACTACATACGCGACAAATACCCCAACGTATCTCGCACCGCTTCCTGTATCCAGTCAATCATCTCTCACAGGAACAAAACTCAGGATCATTACAAAAAGCTCTGCGATGAATACGACAAGGTCGTCATCGGCACGACGCACCTTTTCAATGCGGATCCGGAACGCAGTCTTGATCTGAAATTTATTGACCAGTTGGACAGGGACAAGATCGAGATCATGGTGAACGATAATTGTACTTTCGATTGTCCCCATCGGACAACACATCACACCCTGGTCGCCAGACACAACAAAATTCAGACAAAAGAATCATTTCAGAAAGTGGTTCAGTTCTTTCAAACATACTGTTCGGCGAATCTGACAGCAAAGGGGGGCACCAACCTGATCCTCACCAACGCCATGATCGCGACACTGAAACAAATGGGCTTTCGCCATTTCAAGCTTGCCGGGAGAGATTTGCCAGGCTCGTATGTACTGATCGAAATCGTACGGTATATTGTACCGGAACGGATCCAACCGCTCATCAGCATGAGCTTGTCTCACATCTTGCAAAGCTCGGCAATTAACTCGTTCATCCCTGTCTTGCAACACCATATCAAAATGGCTCTGGCCTCTGCTACCCAGCCGCCTGCTTCCGAGGCTGAACAACAGGCAATCTTGTCATTTGTCCCTGTGTTGCAGTCTCACATCAACGATGCCCTGGCTTTTGTTCACCGTATTCAAAAATCACCGGATGCCAAACAGTGATCCTGTTCCAGCCGGAAAGCGCACATAACCCGCGCTTTATAGAGTGCATTTTCGGCGACACATCCGGCCTCCGGCCAAACGATCCGTTTGAGCACCTGAGCTGATAAACGGTGCGAAGTTAATACATTTTTCGTTTGGAAAACCCCTGGCCGATGACGTTGAAGGTATTTTCCATGATGATAAAGGCATCCGGATCAATGACCAGGACAATTTCCTCAAGGCGCTTTAACTGAATCGTGTTGATTACGGTGAGAATAATGCGTTTTTCATTCCCGGTATAGGCGCCGATGCCGTTGAGATAGGTCGCACCCCGGTTGAGCTTGGTATGGATTTCATTCACAATTTTTGTGTAATGGTCTGAAATGACAAACACCATTTTCCGCTGGTTGGACATGGACAACACATACTCCAGCGTCTGAGAAGAGATAAAACTGGTAAACAGGGAATAAAGCACCAGGTCCATCTCCAGCACCGCGAAACTACAACAAAACACAACAAGATTGAAGGTAAAGGTAAAGGCGCCGATCCGGATGGAAAATTTTTGATTCAGGATGATGCCGATAATATCGGTTCCACCGGTTGACCCGAGGGAATGCAGTGTGATTCCCACGCCCGCACCCATGAGCACGCCGCCGGCCAGAACCGCCAGGATGGGCTCGTTAATGGGCAATGTAAAGTTGACCAAATCCATGACCAATGAAACAAATGCCATACCGTACAGGCTGTACAAGAAAAACCGGCGGCTGAGATAAATCCACCCCACAAGAAAAATAGGGATGTTGATGATCAGATACCACAAGCCGGGTGACAGCAACCCGGTGGTATAGTAAATTAACAGCGTTACACCGGAAATACCGCCGGTCACGAATTCATGGGGAATGGCAATCGCCTTTACACCCACGGCAAATACGGTGGCGCCGAGTGATATCAAAAGGAGATTCCAAAAGACCGAAGAGGTCAGACGATAAGAAAAAATGGCCATGTTAACGCATCCCCGGGTTGAATGGGCCGGAAAACATCTCCCGCTTTTAATTTCTGTTTTGTTGATGAACACAAAAGAGTCGTGCCTATATGTTTTGAGAAAGGCTTATCACCATGGCATTATCTGTCAAGCCGGATTCCGACGAAAAAACTTCCCTGATAGGGGATCATCCCTATCATCCCGTAACCCTTTCCATTGACGCGATTCATTGTATCGGCTGCGGCGCATGCTTGGCCGTGTGTCCCAAAGACACCCTGGCGATTGAAGACGGCCATGTGAAGATTATCGGAAATGAATCCCTTTCCTGTGATCATTGCGCGGCCGCCTGTCCGGCCGAGGTCATCCGGGTCATGGCGGTGGAACCTGCCGGGTTTCACTTTGAGACCTTTCAGGCGGATTCAAAATGGCTTCCACCGGGTCGGTTTGACACCGCCGCCCTGGTCAATCTCATGGGATCCCGCAGGTCCTGTCGTCATTTTTCGGCAGCTCCGGTTTCTATGGCTGTATTGACCGATCTGATTAAAGCGGGTATTACCGCGCCTTCAGGAACCAATTGCCAGCCTTGGACCTTCACGATCCTGCCGGATCGGGATGTCCTGGATCGGTTTGGGCAGAAAGTCGGTGCATTTTTTCAAAAAATGAACCGGATGGCGGAAAAAAAATGGCTGCGCAAAGGACTCCGGCTGATGGGAAAACCCCAGTTGGACAACTACTTTGAATGCCACTATGCCACGGTGAAACAGGGGCTTGACGCTTTTTTTACAGAAAGCAAAGACCTTTTATTCCACGGTGCAATGGCGGGAATGGTGGTGGCGGCCCAAAAAGATGCGTCCACGCCTGTGGAAGATGCGCTTCTGGCCACCCAGAATATCCTGCTGACGGCGCATGCCATGGGTCTTGGCGCCTGTTTGATCGGATTTGCCGTTGAGGCCATGCGGCGGGATCGGTCCATTGGACAGTTTTTAAACATTCCGGACTCTGAAATTCCCTGTGCGGTGATCGCCCTGGGATGGCCTGAAGAAACCTATCAGCGGGTGGCCTGGCGAAAACCGGTTGTGATCCGCTGTGTTGCCAAAAACCCGGATGAATCCGGAAAATCATAGGGACATCGATTAAAACGTCCTGAGATGGCGCCGGTTTTTTCGGATGAAGGGTTTACCTTTGCAACCCCCTTCAAGTGTGCCAATTGAAAACCACTTTACCATCACAACACTGATGTTCCGGTTGGCGGGTTGGCTGAAAACCACTCCGGGGTTCAGACTGAACCGGCCGGAAAACCGGACCCTACCAAACAGGAAAACGCCATGCGCACTGTTGTTCTGGGACAAACAGACATTGAGCTGTCCGCCATTATCATGGGAACCTGGCAGGCAGGAAAATCCATGTGGACAGGAATTGACGACGCGGAAAGTGAAAAGGCGATACAGGCCGCCATGGATGCCGGTATCACCACCTTTGATACAGCCGAGGTCTATGGCAATGGACATTCGGAAAAAATACTGGGAAAAGCCATCGGCAAAAATCGGGATCAATGCCGGATTCTCTCAAAAGTATTTTCCAATCATCTCCAGTATGACCAGGTTATTGCCGCCTGTCACCGATCCCTGAAACATCTGGGGACCGATTATCTGGATCTTTATCAGATTCACTGGCCGCCGGGCAGTTTTGGTGCCAAACCCGTCCCCCTGGAAGAAACCCTGCGGGCCATGATTGAGTTAAAGACACAGGGGAAAATCCGTGCCATCGGTGTGTCCAACTTTTCCCATGAACAGCTTATCGCCATCCGGAAAATCAGCCCCATCGACAGTCTTCAGCCACCTTATTCACTGCTGTGGCGCCATGCGGAAACCAACATCCTGGATTGGTGCCGGAAAAATCAGGTTACCGTGCTGGCCTATTCTCCCATGGCCCAGGGCCTTCTCACGGGAAAATTCGAACTCGACCACCAGTTTGAAAAAGGCGATCACCGCAGCCGCAACCGGCTATTTCAGCCAAGCCTGGGTCCTGTTGTCCAAACCGCTCTGGCGGGCATTCGGGACCTGGCCCAAAAAAAAGGAATTTCCATGGCTGAACTGGCCCTTGCCTGGGTTATTGCCAAACCCGGGGTCTGTGCCATTGCCGGTGCGCGAAATGCCCACCAAGCTGCCGCCAATGCCGGTGCGGCCAATGTTGTACTGACACCGGCCGACCTGGAACACCTGGAGCAGATCACCCGTCCGGTGATGGACCACCTTGATGATAATCCTGTACAATGGAATGGGTAGGTATCTCTTGTCTCCTCAAAAAACGTCTCAGACCACTGCAGTCCTGTGTCCGAATTGTCGCCGGCTTGTCAGCACGGATGAACATCGCTGCCCTTACTGCGGGGTGGTGGCCCCTGGTGCCAGATGGAAACATTCTTTTTTTGCAAAAGGACTGACAGATACCCGGCGTTTTGTGGAAATTCTCATTATGGTCAACGGGATCATGTACCTGGTCTCGCTTCTCTTGAGCCACTCCGGGCCTCATGTATCGTTAAACCCACTATATTTTCTGTCTCCGGACAGCCAGAGCCTGATTTTGCTCGGCGGCACCGGAACCATCCCCATTGACCGGCTTCACCGATGGTGGTCGCTGCTTTCTGCCTCCTATCTCCATGGCGGGATTTTTCACATTATTTTCAACATGCTGGCCTTGCGGCAGATCGCCCCCTTGATCATCCAGGAATATGGCACCTACCGGATGTTCATCATTTATACCCTTGGCGGAGTTGGCGGATCTCTGGTTTCTTATCTGGCAGGTGTGCAGCTTACCATCGGCGCCTCAGCCGCGATCTGCGGCCTTATCGGCGCGGCCCTGTATTATGGCAGACACCGCGGCGGCACATACGGCCAGACCATCTATCGTCAAGTTGGCGGGTGGGCCCTGGGGCTTGTGGTGTTCGGCCTGTTGGTTCCGGGAATCAACAACTGGGGGCACGGCGGTGGAATCGCCGCCGGTATTCTGCTGGGCATGATGCTGGGATACCAGGAGCGGAAAGTGGAAACATTTGCCCAGCGCCAAATTGCCATTGTTCTGATGCTGGGAACCGCTTTGGTGTTGGTGTGGGCAGGGGTAACAGCCCTGCTTTACCAGTTATAGATGAAGCCACGGATTTTTTTATGGCAGGACGCCTTGTCCGGGTTTATCCGCTTCCGGATTCATACACTTCATCCTCTGGAAGATTCGGTCTGGCAGCAGCCTGGGTGGCCAACTGATCACACCGTTCATTGCCGGGTGTTCCGGCGTGTCCCCTGACCCATACAAAACTGACCGTGTGGTAATCGCAAAGATCCAACAGGCGGCTCCACAAATCCACATTCAAGGCCGGTTCTCCGGTGCTTTTCTTCCACTGATGCCGCTTCCATCTGGCTGCCCATTTCTTTGTCATACCGTCCACCACATACCGGGAATCACTGTAAAGCACCACGGAAGATTTCCCTTTGAGGCTTTCCAGGGCTTTGATGCAGGCCAGAAGTTCCATGCGGTTATTGGTGGTCCGGCGAAAACCACCCGATAATTCGTACGTCTGGGCGCCGGTATCCGATGCAACGACAGCGCCGTATCCACCGGGACCCGGGTTTCCGAGGCTGGCGCCGTCAGTGTAAATAATGGTCCGGCCCGTTGTATCCGCTTCTGGAAGGAGGGCTGATGACGAGTGTTTTTTTTGCTTTTTCAGGGAAGGGGCCAGGGTTTTGGAAGGAGAAGGTGAGGCTGCATGGGCTTTATGTTCGCGAATAAAGTCCTTGGCCTCTTCAAGGGTTACAAAGCCCTTAAAACGGGCGCCAGACACACCATTGACCTGCTCATAGGCACCTTGGGCACCGAACCACTGGGTATAAATTCCCGGTCTGTGGCCAACGGCAACCGCATAAAATTTCTTTTTCGTCATCACGATTTCTGATTCATCTCATTTTTTTCGCTGTCATCCGGACAAACAACCTGGCTATAAGCCGAAACCCGGGATAAATAAAACCTTTTTTCTCTTGAAAATGTCAGGTTCTCATCAGACAGAAAGACCGGGGAAGGACACCGACGTCTTCCCCGGCCGATGGCAGTGGATACCGAACCACGCGAACAATAAGCCGGAAATAGCATGGGATGATATGAATCAAAGATAAAGCATGCCGTTGTTTGCATCTTCATAGACCGTCGGGCAGTATCCATCCGCATCCGGATCGTTTTCCCAGCGGGATTCGTCCAGGAGGTAACGGAACTGGTAAATACGGCCCGGCTCCAGATCCAGGGTCACACTGAATCCGTCATTTTTCATCTTTTTCATGGGAGTTGCCGTGGGTGACCAGTCATTGAAATCACCCACCAGGAATACCGTTTGCGCATCTTTCGCTATTTCCAGTGGGATACTGAATGTCACCTTGCAAATCGGCTTAGACTTCAGAAACTGTTTTCGAATGCCCATTTTTCCCTCCACCAAGCGATCTCTGGTCGCCATCAGATATTTTTGGCGTGCATTTGGACACAGACAAATCCATAGAGACTCAACTCATTCCTGCCGGAAAGCCAGTTTTTCGCCGTCTGCCTCGGCCATGATGTGGGTGCCGGGCGCGATTTTTCCTTCCAGGATTTCCATGGCCAGGGGGTTTTCAATCTGCTTCTGGATGACCCGTTTGAGCGGCCGGGCCCCGTAAACCGGGTCATATCCCTGCCGGACAATCAGGTCCCGTGCGGAATCCGACAAGACCATCTCAATTTTTTGGTCTGCCAGCCGGTCTGAAAGCCGTTTCATCTGGATATCAACGATTTTCCCGATTTCCGCCTGGGTGAGGTTGAGGAAGATGATGGTATCGTCAATGCGGTTCAAAAACTCCGGTTTAAAGCTGGCCCGCAAGGCCTCAGTGACCCGGCGCTCCATTTCTTCCCGGTTTGTTCCGCCCAGTTCCTGGATATACTGGCTGCCGATGTTGGATGTCATGATGATGAGGGTGTTCTTGAAATCCACGGTTTTGCCCTGACCATCAGTCATACGGCCGTCATCCAGAATCTGGAGCAGCACATTGAATACTTCGGGATGGGCCTTTTCGATCTCATCAAACAAGATCACCGAATAGGGTCGCCGCCGGACCGCTTCGGTCAGGTAGCCGCCTTCGTCATAGCCCACATATCCGGGAGGCGCGCCAATGAGCCGGGATACCGAGTGCTTTTCCATAAACTCCGACATGTCAATGCGGATCATGGCCTGCTCGGAATCAAAGATAAACTCGGCCAGGGCCTTGGCCAGCTCGGTTTTTCCCACGCCGGTGGGGCCCATGAAGATAAAGGAACCAATGGGCCGGTTGGGATCCTGAAGTCCGGACCGGGCCCTTCGCACCGCGTTGGCAACGGCGGAAATGGCCTCATCCTGGCCGATGACCCGCTCGCTGAGCCGCTCTTCCATCTGGATGAGTTTCTGGCGCTCGCCTTCCAGCATGCGGCTTACCGGAATACCGGTCCACCGTGAAATCACTTCTGCCACATCTTCATCATCCACTTCTTCCTTGAGCATCTTGGTATCGGCCTGCATGGCAGCCAGACTTTCCTTGGCCTTTTCCAGTTGCTGCTTCAATTCGGTGCTGCGGCCATAGCGAAGTTCCGCCACCTTTGCCAGATTGCCCTCCCGCTCGGCCCGCTGCTCATCAATGCCCAGTTGTTCCTGGGCTTCCTTGATGCGGCGGATGTCCTGGATCAGCTTTTTCTCGCCTTCCCAGTGGGTTTTCATGCTGGCCATCTGGGTTCGCATTTCTTCCAGTTGATCTTCCAGCCGGGCCAGCCGCTCTTTGGATGCCGGGTCAGTTTCTTTCCGAAGGGCTTCCCGTTCAATTTCCGCCTGGAGAATCTTGCGCTGAACTTCGTCAATCTCAACCGGCATGGAGTCAATTTCAATCCGCAGCTTTGACGCGCATTCATCAATCAAATCAATGGCTTTATCCGGCAGAAACCGGTCTGCGATATACCGCTGGGACAAGGTGGCGGCTGCCACAATGGCCGAATCCTTGATGCGCACCCCGTGGTGAACCTCGTATTTTTCCTTGAGGCCCCGCAGAATGGAAATGGTGTCCTCCACAGAGGGTTCGCGCACCATGACCGGCTGAAACCGCCGCTCCAGGGCTGCGTCTTTTTCAATATACTTGCGGTATTCGTTCAGCGTGGTGGCCCCCACGCACCGCAGCACGCCGCGCGCAAGGGCAGGTTTGAGCATGTTGGAGGCGTCCATGGCCCCTTCCGTGGCCCCGGCCCCCACCAGGGTGTGAAGCTCGTCTATAAAAAGGATGATTTCACCTTCCGCCTGCTCCACTTCCTTGAGCACGGCCTTGAGCCGGTCTTCAAATTCGCCTCGGTATTTGGCCCCGGCAATGAGGGCACCCATATCAAGGGCCACCAGCCGCCGGTTTTTGAGGCTTTCGGACACATCGCCCGCCACAATGCGCTGGGCAAGGCCCTCCACTATGGCGGTTTTTCCCACGCCCGGCTCGCCGATGAGCACCGGGTTGTTTTTGGTCCGGCGGGAAAGCACCTGTACAATGCGTCGGATTTCCTCATCCCGGCCGATTACGGGGTCCAGCTTGCCGCTGCGGGCAATGTCGGTCAGATCCTGGCTGAATTTTTTTAAGGCTTCATATTTTTCTTCGGGATTGGGATCGGTAATGCGCTGATTTCCCCGGATATCCATCAGCACCTGGAGCACCGCCTCCCGGTTGACGCCGGCAGATGCCAGTATCCGCGCGGCTTCGCCGCCGGTTTTGGCATCGCACAGGGAAAGCAGAATATGCTCCACACTGGTGTATTCGTCTTTCATATTGCCGGCTTCGGAAAAGGCGGATTCCAGGACTTTTCTGGCGGTGGCGGAAAAATAGAGTTCTCCGCCGCCAGAGACCTTGGGCAGCCGGTTGATGGCTTCTTTTGCATCACGGATGATTTTCTCTTCAGACGCGCCCAGTTTTTTGAATACGGACCGGGCCACGCTGTCCTTGTCTTCCAGCATGGCGGAAAGCAGATGTTCGGGTTCAATCTGCTGGTTTCCATGGGTGGAGGCCAGCGTCTGGGCTTCCTGGATCAACTCCTGGGATTTTATGGTAAACTTGTCAAACCGCATGGTGTATTCTCCTCGTGTTGACAAAAAATGCGTATGATATTGGGCTGTATTTAAAAAATATAAGGATATGTGGGATACTGTCAATCGATTGCGGATCTGTTTGTTCAGGACTTGCCTTGGAAGATGAGACCCGTGCATCCCGGACGGCCATTATGGTATTTTTGACGATAAATCAGCCAGGAGGCAACCGTATGCCAGACAGGCACGCGCTTTGTCAGCAGATATGGCCCGCGGAAGTTCTGCGGCAAATGGAGGTGAAAAATTCCTTTACCGGGTACTTCCGCGATCAGGCCGAAAAACAGCCGGATGCTGTCATTGATTTTTATGGATGTGAAATGCGTTACGGCGAGCTGAACTGAAAAATGGACTAATCCGAAACAGGTAGGTTTATACGGGCGATGTGGGGCTATTGGATGAAGAAGGCAATGATCCTGATCCATTGACCCGGAGCGTCAGACCATTTTGCCATCTGTGGTCAACCGAAAGTACGGGAAAAGAGCAGATTCACCCGATAGCCCAAAGCTTGTGACCTGAAGCAGGTTATTTGGCATTGGATTTTTCTATCGTGCGGAAAAGACAGTTGGCTGTCAGCCGTTCCAGGTCCTGAAGGCGCCGGTATCCACATGAACAAAATCAGAGCGCGGATAATAGCCCACGCCGCCGAGCTTGAGATCCACACAGGTTTGCCACAATTTTCGGATGTCACAGCCCGGAAGACGAATATCAATTGCCTTTCCCTGCATATGGTAGCTCTGTTTGGCAACGCCGTTTCCGTTTTTTGCCAATCTCGCATTGGTGTCCGGGGAACGGTAACCGGAAATCACGTGAAAGGGTGACGTACATCCCAATTTCTGGTTAATGGAAAACAGCATGTCAATGAGCCGGGGATCAATGGGCTGAACCTTCTGGGAGTAATGATCGCGAAGAACGTGGTTTATTTTTTTCATGGCCGCAGGGTTATAATTGCCGCGCTCAAAATAGCAGATGCTGAGTTTTTCCTGGGTGTGCATATGGTAGAAGGAAAGAGACCGCCGTGCAGGATTTCGTGGAAAAGCGGCGGTTGCGGCAACCGGGGAAAGAAAAGAGGCCATCACGCCGGCCCCGATTTTTAAAAATTGACGTCTATTAAAACCTTTCATTTCCTTTATGCTCCATCAAAATGTCATCTGAATTTAGAATAAAATAACCTCAATGGGAATCAAAAAGCAACTCCTAGATGAACAAAAAATCACATATCCAAAGGATTTTCTGGTTTTTTGACTCTCATTTTTGCTGCGGCAGAAGACAAAAAATCAGTTGATTCGCCTGAACTGTTTTTCTAACTCACTAATTTTCCAACGAATCCATATAGGTCTGCCGTGGGGACAATGGGAAGGATTCTCACTTTGATCCAGATCTTTCAGCATGGCCCGGATCTGATCAGGGGAAAGCCGCTGGTTGGCACGGATGGCATTGTGACAGGCCATCACCATCAGACAATTGTCCATCAGGGTTTGGGTATCTGCCGAGACTTCCACATCAGCGGATTTTTCCACGAGCCGGACTATCAGTTCCCGGATGCTGCCGCTGTCCAGAAGGGTCGGAAGGGCCTTGACCACAAATGTGTGGTTCCCGAACGGTTCGATTTCCATTCCGTACCGGTCCAGTTGGGGAATCAGGGCCGTCAGAATCCGGGCTTCATGAAATCCCAGTTCAATGGGTTCCGGGAGCATCAACCGCTGGACAACCGGGTTTTCCAAGAACGTCCGGGATTTGAGACGTTCGAACACAATGCGTTCATGGGCCGCGTGCTGATCAATCAGAATCAGTCCGTCATCAGACTCACAGATAATATAAGTTCCCCGGTACTGGCCGATGACGTGAAGATCAGAAAAAAAACGCCTTTTCCACAAGGGCGTCTGCCCGGAAGCGGTCACGGCCGCCTGCACGGAAGCTGGCTCCGGCTG
This sequence comes from Desulfosarcina sp. OttesenSCG-928-A07, assembly GCA_030267325.1. Lineage (GTDB taxonomy): Bacteria > Desulfobacterota > Desulfobacteria > Desulfobacterales > Desulfosarcinaceae > Desulfosarcina. The sequence continues at coordinate 11,137 of JAJDJS010000011.1, forward strand.
GTGGAAAGTCTTATCAACTGCATCTGTTGACGGAAAAGAAGCAGATAACGGCGGGCCGGATGGCGGAAGAACAGACGGTGTATCCATCTTTCGGTGGATCGCATCATCTTGTTCCGTGCCTTGCAACACAAAAGGTGCCGGGGAAGCTTGAAAATCTTTCGCTGTTGCCGGATCTTTTGGGTGATAGAACGATAAAGGTTCGGAAACAGCCGCGGCATCCGCACCGGGCACCGGTGGAGACGGCGGAAAAAACGCCCGCTTCAAGGCCGGGTCGGACGCCTCAAGGGTTTTGGCCACTGCTTGGGAAACGGCGTCATGGATCTGCTGTTGGAGAAGAAACCGGATTTCGTGCTTGGCAGGATGGACATTGACATCCACCTGATCAAAGGGAACTTCCAGAAAAAGAACTGCCACCGGATACTGGCCCTTCATCAGGCGGCCGCTGTACCCGGCCAGAATCGCGTGCTGGAGCACCCGGTCCCGCACCCACCTTCCGTTGACAAAAAGATAAATGCCCCGTGTGGTGGACCGGCTTATCCGGGGCGTTGCCGCCCACCCGGAAATCCGGACCGCGTCGGTTTTTCCGGTAACCGGATGAAGCGCCTCTTTGAGGCTGCGGCCCAGCACATCCGCAACCCGTTCCAGAGGGTCTGTGACCGACGGCCAATTTTTAATCACGCGCTGATCATGAGAAAGCCGAAATTGGATGGCCGGATGACACAGGCCCATACTGGCCAGGGTATCGGCAATGTGTCCCATTTCCGTATCTATGCTTTTAAGGAATTTACGGCGGGCCGGGGTGTTGTAAAACAGATCCCCCACACTGATCATGGCGCCCACAGGCGCGCCGGTATCCGCAACCGTTATGATCTTTCCCCCTTCCACGACAATCCGGGTTCCCACATCAGCGCTCGCCTCCCGGGTAACCAAACTGAACCGGGATATGGCGGCAATGCTGGGAAGCGCCTCTCCCCGGAAGCCAAGGGTACGAATGGCAAACAGATCCGGATCAGTTCGGATTTTGCTGGTGGCGTATCGTTCCAGACATAAAAGCGCATCATCCCGGCCCATGCCGTGTCCGTTGTCCGATACCCGAATCAGTTTCCGGCCGCCTTTTTCGATCTCCACCAGAATTCGCGTGCTGCCGGCATCAATAGCGTTTTCCACCAGCTCCTTGACAACAGAAAAGGGCCGTTCAACCACCTCACCGGCAGCGATTTTGTTGGAAAGGGTTTCCGGAAGAATGCGAACTTTGGACATATTGCGGTTTTGTTTCAGCACCAAGAAAATCTGTTTTTACGGGTCGTCATATATTTTCCCCGGGGCTGCCTCAGGATTTCGAAACAGAAAGTCCGATTGCACGGGCGTCAGGTTGAATTTCAGGCAGGCCTGCGCCACCAGTGTTTTTCGGTTGCCGGCAGGCTGGTTCAGCATTTCTTCGGCGACCCATCGAACCGCTTTGCGCAGGTTTTCGCCTTCGGGTTGAATGGTGGTCATAAAGCCGCTCCTCAGGGTTTCTCAGATCGCCGGTTTTCCGGTAATACCGGCTTGTTGTTCAAATTGCCGGGCGATTCTGAAAAGGGTGGATTCATCAAAGTGACGACACATGATCTGAAGCCCCACGGGCATGTGATCATCTGAAAATCCGCATGGCACGGATATTCCCGGAATACCGGAAAGATTGGCCGACAAGGTGAACAGATCCAGCAAATACATGGAAAGCGGATTTTCAATGGTGTCGCCGATGGGATAAGCCGGGGTCGGCGCCACGGGTGAAACAATAGCATCACAAACTTCAAAGGCTTTTTCAAAGTCATTCTGGATCAGGGTCCGAACCTGGGATGCCTTGCCGTAATAGGCATCATAATATCCCGCGGAAAGGGCATATGTTCCCAAAATAATCCGCCGCCGGACTTCCGGGCCCAGGCCTTTAGAGCGCGATTGGGTGTACATTTCCAGAAGATCGGTCTGTTCCTTGTCCCGGAATCCGTATCTTACGCCATCATAGCGGGCCAGGTTGGAACTGGCTTCACTGGACGCAATCACACAATAAGCGGCAACCGCATATTGGGTATGGGGAAGGCTGATATCGACACACCGGGCGCCCAAAGATTCAATCGTGCCAATGGCATTGGAAATCGCTGTTCTCACTTGGGGATCAAGACCACCGGCCGTCATAAAGGCGCGATCCACACCAATGGTTATGCCGGAAAGTCCCTCACCTGTGATTTGGGTAAAGTCCGGAACCGGTGACGGAGAGGCGGTGGAATCCTTTGGATCAGGACCGGAAATGGCATTGAGCAGAATGGCACAATCCATCACCGTCTTTCCAAGGGGGCCGATCTGGTCCAGGGAAGAGGCAAAGGCCGCCGCGCCGAAACGAGAAACCCGGCCGTAGGTGGGTTTGACCCCCACCACACCGCAGTGGGATGCGGGCTGGCGAATGGATCCGCCTGTATCCGATCCCAGGGCGCCCAGGCACATGTCCGCAGCCACGGCAGCAGCAGACCCGCCGCTGGAACCGCCCGGAATGCGATCCAAATTCCACGGGTTCCGGGTTATTTTGAACGCAGAGTGTTCGGTGGTGGCCCCCATGGCAAATTCATCCATGTTGTGTTTTCCCACAATCACCGCACCCGCATCTTTCAAGCGGCGAATCACCGTAGCATCATAGGGCGGGACAAAATTTTCAAGGGTTTTGGAGGCACAGGTGGTGCGCAGCCCTTTGGTGCAGATCAGATCTTTGATGCCCATGGGAATACCGGTCAGGGGCATCGCATTGCCCTTTTCCAACCGCTGGTCTGCTGCTTCAGCCTGGGCCATGGCGCCTTCCCTGTCCACTGTCAGATAGGCTTGAACACGGGCGTCCACCGCATCAATGCGGTCCAGGACCGCCTGGGTCAGCTCTTTTGCGGAAAACTCTTTTTTTCTCAGACCCCTAGCGGCCTGTTCAATGGTCAGTTCATGAAGTGTCATGGCAGGTCCTTACAGGGAAGGTCAGTCGTCTTCAAACGAAATACATGCGGCGCAGGATGTTCCGAAACAAAAACAGTAAAACATGAGAAAAACCGTGGAGACAGTCCCACCATCAGATCACTTTGGGAACCAAAAATGCACCGTCATCCTTTTCCGGCGCGTTGGCAAGGGCGATGTCCAGATTGAGGGAGGGTATTTCTTCATCTTCACGAAAGGCATTGGTCGTCGTCGTGGCGTGGGAAGTGGCCACAAGGCCGGTGGTGTCCACCTGATTCAGGGTATCCACATAATCCAGAATGGTACCGAGCTGGCTTGAAAAAAGATCCACATCCGCCTCGTCCATATCCAAGCGGGCCAGCCGGGCCACCTTCAGGACAATTTCTTTTGAAGTTTTCATACCTAGGGCCTTTTTATAAAAAAAGAGAAAAAATCACTATCGGGTCATCAGGATGGGTTGCCATTGCGCCTGCTTCAGCCGGGCCATGTCTTTTTCAGCCTGTTCGCGACTTTGATAACTGCCCACGCGAACACGGAACCAGAGACCTTTTCCGGGAACCACAATGCGCGAAAGGTAGGAAGCATACCCTTCCTTTTTCAGATTTACAACGATTCGTTCCGCAGCTTCTCCATCCTTGGTGGCTGCCACCTGAATGGTCAGATCGCCGGTGGTTGCCGCGGCCGGCTGCGGAGAAGAAGCTTCGGGTCTGGGTGCAGCTGCAGCAACCGGCGCCCCGGCAGATTCCGGTGGCCGGGATGCGGGCTGGGCAGCCCCATCCTTTCCCATAAGAGGGGACCGGGCTTTATGGACCGGTTCCCCATCTGACTGCCGGGACGCAGCGTTTTTCGACAAAATAGAAACATCCGCATCAGTCTCGTCGGAGGTCAGCGCATCATAAAAAACAAGCGGTGTTTTTTCGCTTTCACCGCGAACCGCTTTTTCAACCGCTGTCTGTTCTTCCCGAGTTGCGGTTTGACGCCGCGCAACCAGGTCTTTTTCCAGTTTTGAGATGTCAAATGTCACCGGTGCACAACCCCGCCCCACCATTACACCCAGGACGAACATCCAGGACATCATAAAAAAAACCAGCAGATAACGTCCCCATGGAGTCGGTGCCGAAGGAGAAGAAGTCGACTTTCCCGTCACGCGTATTGCTCCTGCCTGAAAAGATCCGGTTTACATGATATCGGGCGCAGATACGCCCAGAAGCGCAAGCCCATTCCGGACCACTTTCTGAACCGCTGTAACCAGATACAGCCGGGTTCGGGTAAGGTCCGGATCATTCTCGCACAACACCCGGTTGTGATTGTAATAGGTGTGAAAGGCCGCTGCCAGCGACATCAGATAATAAGTGATGCGGTGGGGTTCCATCAGGCTTCCGGCGGTTTTGATCACTTCCGGGTAACGGGACAGAGCCTTGACAAGGGCGATATCCCCGTCGGTCAGAAGACCGGCCAGCTCCGCGGCTGTCAGGTTGTCAAAAGCGCCATGGCCTGCCTCCTGGGCCTTCCGGTGAAGACTGGAAATCCGCGCATGGACATACTGAACATAATAGACCGGGTTGTCGTTGGTTTTCCTTTTGGCCAGTTCCAGATCAAAATCCAGCGGGCTGTCATAATGGCGGGTCAGAAAAATAAACCGCGCCGCATCCCGGCCCACTTCCTTCACCACATCGGCCAAGGTGACAAATTCGCCTTTTCGGGTGGACATGGCAACCGGCTGACCATCCCGGAGGAGATTCACCAGTTGGACCAAGAGCACCTCAAACTGGTCCTGCCCATACCCGGATGCTTCCACAGCTGCCTTCATCCGGGGAATATAGCCATGGTGATCCGCGCCCCACACATCAATGATTTTTTTAAACCCCCGCTCAAATTTATCCTTGTGGTAGGTGATATCCGAGGCAAAATAAGTGGTCTGACCGTTTTTTCGAACCACAACCCGGTCTTTTTCATCACCAAAAGCGCTCGTTCTGAACCACTTGGCCCCCTGGTCATCGTAAATCAGGCCCTTTTTTTCAAAATACCGGATATCTGCCTCCACCTTTCCGGTGTCATAAAGGCTCTGCTCGGAAAACCAGCAATCAAACACAACGCCGAAATCTTCCAGGTCCACCCGCATGCCATCGATGATTTTTCCGGCAGCATAGCGGGCACAGGTCATCAGAGACGTGGATTCTTCCTGTTCAAACAGGGCGGCTCCCTCCCGCTCCAGAAGGTCGGCCGCCAAATCCCGGATATAATCGCCCTGATAACAATCATCAGGGAAATTGACGGTTTTTCCGACCAGCTCCCGCCCCCTGAGATACACCGACTGCCCCAGCGTCTGGATCTGACGGCCAGAGTCATTGATATAATATTCTTTCTGAACATCATAGCCGCAGAATTCCAGGAGCTTGGCCGTGCAGTCACCCACTGCCGCGCCCCGGCCGTGCCCCACATGAAGGGGACCTGTGGGATTTGAGCTGACAAATTCGATTTGAATGGGCATGCTCTTCCCCAGATCACAGCGGCCATACTGATCATCCTGGGTGTGGATATCGTCCAGCACCGGAAGCCAAGCCGAGGCGTGAAGAAAAAAATTGATAAATCCCGGACCGGCGATCTCTGTGCGGGCGATGATGCCGGCTTCATCCACCAGATGGCGAATCAGGATGTCGGCCACTTTTCGTGGCGGCATGCGCTGGGTTTTGGCCATCTGCAGGGCCATGTTGGTGGAAAAGTCACCGTGACTTTCCATTTTGGGAGATTCTATCAGAACATCACCAAAATCAGCGGAGGGAAGCTCACCGGCCGCGTGGGCGGCGGATACGGCAGACAGAATCATTTCTCCGAGGAGGGATTTCATGGGGTTTTTTGTCCTGGTACACATTTTGCTTTACAAAAGCGCAGTACTCACGCCATCACAGCGGTAACAAAGAAAAAAGGGCCAACACCTTGCACTGCCGGGTATCCGGATGGGGGAATAAGCGATAGCATCCAGTTTGTAAAGCGTTTTCACAGCCAAGTCAAGGCAGCGGCAAAGCCAGTAAATGTTTTGTATATCCGGATGCCACGCCACCCGCGCCGTACCGCGCCTTGCAAGCACCGCGCACTGTTTTTGTCAGGGCGCAGAGAGATCGATGGGCGAAATAGAAAAGGGGTGATGAAAGCAGAAAGACCTGCATCCCGCATGACGGCATGAAAAGATATGCTGGTCAAGGGGGCTCCCGAAACAGATGACGTTTTCAGTTCATTTAAACGTTAAACCATCCTCCGTTCTAGTGGTTTAACGCTTATCGGGGTGCCCCTGAAACTTGTGTCCATAAATACAAAAGGAGCCTGAAATCAGCTCCTTTTAGTCAGTGCGAATGGAGGCGGCATCCGGATTTGAACCGGAGAGTGGAGGTTTTGCAGACCTCTGCCTTACCACTTGGCTATGCCGCCATAAAAAAATGGAGCGGGAAACGGGATTTGAACCCGCGACTTCGACCTTGGCAAGGTCGCACTCTACCACTGAGTTATTCCCGCTCAATTGGAGACGCCTATCTATAAATTTTTCTCTCTGATGTCAACCGGTTTTTTTATCCTTTGAGTAATTTTCTGAAGCGAAAAAAGTAATCCGCGCCAGACCATAGTGTCAGGATCAGGGCACACCAGAGAAACACCATCCCCATGGCCTGAAAATTAAATCCAAGGGCCGGATAATGAAACATCAGGGGAATCATGGCCGCAATCTGAAACCCGGTTTTATATTTCCCCAGGCTGGAGGCGGAAACATCTGCCTTGTTTTCGGCAATGATGTTTCGAAGGCCTGTTACGGCAAGTTCCCTTCCCACAATGATGCAGGCAATCCACGCCGGCATCCAGCCCAGAGCACTCAGCATAATCATGGTACTGGCCACCAGCAGCTTGTCCGCCACCGGATCCAACACCTTTCCCAAATTGGAAACCAGACTGTACCGCCGGGCCAGGTATCCGTCAAAATAGTCTGTGATGGCCGCGGCGCTGAAAATCAGTCCGGACAGAATCGCTGTAAACGGGTTCGGCATCATCAGAAGGATGACAATCACCGGAGCCGCGATAATCCGGAACAGAGTCAAGATGTTGGGGTGGAGAAAAAGTGAGTTGACAGGCGTCTTGTCCATCTGCATCATCCTGGAAACCATCAGGGTTGTTTTTTAGATTTTTCCCAGTCCGCCAAAAACGCCTGGATCCCTTTATCCGTCAGGGGGTGGGCGGCCAGTTTGCTCAGCACGCTAAACGGAATGGTCGCAATATCTGCGCCGATCATGGCAGATTGCAGCACATGCAGGGGATTTCGGATACTGGCCACGATCACTTCGGTTTCAAACCCATAGGTGTTAAAAATTTGAACGATCTGGTCCACCAGCTCCATTCCGTCCTGGGAAAGATCATCCAGCCGTCCCACAAAGGGGCTCACATAGGTCGCGCCGGCTTTGGCCGCCATCAGCGCCTGCAAGGGCGAAAAGATCAGGGTCACATTGGTTTTGATTCCTTCCTGGGAAAGCTGCCGGGTCGCTTTGAGCCCATCCACGGTCATGGGAATCTTGATCACAATGTTTTTGTGAATTTTTGCCAGTTCTCTTGCCTCAGCCAGCATCCCGTCCGCGTTCAGGCTGATGACCTCGGCGCTGATGGGGCCATCCACGATGTCGCAGATCTCTTTGATCACGGTTTCAAATACACGGCCCTCTTTGGCAATCAGAGATGGGTTGGTGGTGACGCCGTCCACCATTCCCATGGCGTGGGCTTCCCGGATTTCCTCCACATTGGCGGTATCAATAAAAAATTTCATGGCAGTTTTTCCAAAAATGAGGGGTTAGTAGTGGGGGTTGATATGAAAACCGGGACCCAACAGTCTCCGGCAGTGGTGCGCACAGGAAAAAATGACAACGATCAGTGCCGGTTTTTTTGCTCTTCCAGAAAACGGTCTCGACATTGACCCGAACAGAAAAGATAGGTCTGCCCGCCATATTCCAGGGACACGCCTTCCCGTCTGGGAAAATGGGTGCCGCAGACCGGATCTTTGATCATGACATCATCAATCTGAGAGGGGTCCGATGATGCATCAGGTGCTTCCGGGCGGCGACGGGACGGATCGATTTTTTTCTGTCCATCGCTGATCCAGAGTTTCACGGCGCGATAGAACAGATAACCGATCACCAGAAAGAACAATAACCGTATCACAATCATCTGCCTTCTGTTATGGCGGGTGCATCCCTCAGCACGGCAATTTTTTGCTCGGCACCTTCCGGGGTGTTTTCAAAAGCCTTTAAAAGATCTGCCATGGAACACCCCAGCACCGGGTGCACAACCGACGGGTCTATATCACAGATGGGCTTTAAGACAAAAGTCCTTTTATGCATGCGGGGATGGGGGATCTCCAGGTGCAAAGACCGGATGGTGAGATCTCCCATGAGGAGAATATCCAAGTCCAACACCCGGGGGCCGAATCGAATACCGTGGTTTTTTCGTCCCATGCGCGTCTGGATGTCCTGAAGATGACCCAAAAGCGCATCCGGCGACAGGGATGTCCGGATCTCGGCAACCGCATTCACGAACCAGTCCTGATCCGTATAATCCACAGGCGAGGTGCGATAAAACCGGGAAACCGCTTCAAGAAAGGTATGCGAAACTTTGGCCAGCGCCGCGATCCCCCCAAGGCAGTTGTCCAGTTTGTCGCCCATGTTGGAGCCCACGGAAACAAATGTCCGGCAGGCGGTGGTCAGGCTTTCCATGCCTCGTCCCACAGTTTTCCGCTGTAAATCACCCGGGCCTCACCTTCCAGGAACACATTCCAAAATTTTCCGTCAATCATGGAAAAATGAACGGTCTGGTCTGTTCCGCCCCGTGTGGTCAGCGTGATGGGTGAGGCCTTGCCTGCATCATGGGCCAGAATCAGGGCAGCAGCCACATTTCCTGTTCCGCAGGCCAGGGTTTCGTCTTCCACCCCGCGCTCATAGGTGCGAATCAAAATCCGGCCGTCCGGAGAAAGCCACACAAAATTGGCATTGGTTCCTGCTGGTGCAAAATATGAATGAAACCGGATCTTCCGGCCAATTTCCACAACATCCACAGAATTGACGTCATCCACCCTCACCACAGCGTGGGGCACACCGGTGTTGACAACACCAACGGTCATTGGCGTGCCGTCTATCTCCAGAGAAACATGGGTTTCAAATCCCGTGGGATCAGGCATCCGGACTTTGACGGAATTTTTCCCCACAACCGCCTGGATTCTGCCAGCCAGGGTGTCAAAGGCCAGTTCATTTTCGGAAATACCCTGGATCACAGCAAACCGGGCCGCGCATCGGGCGCCGTTGCCGCACATCTCTGCCACTGAACCATCGGAATTGAAAAATCGCCATTTGAAAGCCGCTTGATCCGTTTCCGGGTTTTCAATGAGAATCAGGCCATCCGCACCAACCCCGTGTTTACGACGGCAGGCACCAACAATAATGGAATTCAGCAATGCCTCGGGAACAACGCCCTGCCGGTTGTCAATGAGAATGAAATCGTTTCCACTGCCGCTCATTTTGAAAAAAGGAATCGGGATCATGGCGATTTTATCTTTTCAGAGGAAGGTGAAGGGCTGTTGACCTGAAGCAAAGGCGAATCCGCACTGGTCGACGGTCCAGACTCCAACCGGACCTTGAACCGGTATTGATATCCCAGGGCCAGCGGAATTTCAGCGGAAAACTGTCCATCAGGCGTATCGGTGTAGGGCAGTGTGGCAACCCGCTCAAACACCATCGGGCAGGTCTCACAAAGGGGCGCGTCAATGGAATTTCTGGACTGAAGCACCACAAAAACGGCTGATTGTGCATCTTTTCGCTCAAGCGGGCCTTCCTGTTTCCAGGTCAGGGTCACATACCCATCCACAGTGGTTTGCGCTGAAATCAGCCTGACGCCGGGAAGCGATTCGTGTGTCGGCGGAACCGGCGGCCCTTTAACGCCGCATCCGGCAACAACGCACCCAAAAACCGCCAGCAATATCCACAAGGGCGGAAAAATACATTTTGCGACAGAGGATGGCATATTTCCCGCCGTTTTCCCCCTCACCTTGACCGTCTCGTCTCCCATAAAAAACAGCCTCATCCCCTACTCCGTTTTTTCTGATGCCAGGTGCGTCCGGGCCCCGGCAATGGCGGCCCGCACAGTGGCGGTCGCGGTTCCGCCAATGCTCTGGCGGCGGTTGATCATGTGTTCCAGGGTCAGGTGATCGAAAATATCCGGTTCAATCCGGGAAGAAAATTGCCGGATTTCGTCAAGGGAAAGCTGGTCCAGCTCTTTTCCCTTTCCAAGGGCAAAGGCCACGGCTTTTCCCGCGCATTCATGGGCCTGGCGAAACGGAACGCCTTTGGCAGCCAGATAATCAGCCATGTCCGTGGCATTGAGAAATCCCACGGCAGCGGCGGCCCGCATTTTTTCGCGATTCACCGTGATTTCCGGGATCATCCGGGCAGTGATGTCAAGACAGGCGGTGATCGTATCCACCGCGTCAAAGAGCGGTTCTTTGTCTTCCTGCATGTCCCGGTTGTACGTCATGGGAAGCCCCTTCATCAGGGTGATCAGGGCCATGAGCGACCCCACCACCCGGCCGGTTTTTCCCCTGACAATCTCCGGAATATCGGGATTTTTCTTCTGGGGCATGATGCTGCTGCCCGTGGTAAAGGCATCGGAAAGGGTAATAAAGCTAAATTCCGATGAGGACCAGAGCACCAGTTCTTCAGACAACCGGCTCAGGTGTACCATGCAGATGCTGGCAGCCGCAAGAAACTCCATGGCAAAATCCCGGTCCGCCACCGTATCCATGCTGTTGGCCGTCACAGCCGGAAAATCCAGCAATTGCGCCACATATGGGCGGTCAATGGGATAAGGGGTGCCGGCAAGGGCCGCAGCCCCCAGGGGCATCACATTGGTGCGCTTGAGGCTGTCAACAAACCGGTCCTGATCACGGGTAAACATTTCATACCAGGCCATGAGGTGATGGGCAAAAAGCACTGGCTGGGCCCGCTGGGTATGGGTGTAGCCCGGCATGATCACGTCATCATTTTTTTCAGCCAGGGCCACCACAGCGGATCTCAGGGTTTTTAAAAGGTCAATGACCCGCCGGGTTTCATGGCGCAGGTACAGGCGGATATCCAGGGCCACCTGATCGTTCCGGCTGCGGGCGGTATGGAGTTTTTTGGCCACCTCCCCTACCCTGGTCCCCAGCCGGGACTCAATGTGCATGTGGATGTCTTCCAGACTGTCCGAAAAAACAAATTCGCCCTGGTCCAGCTCTTGTTTGACATCGGCAAGGCCGTTTACCAGTTGATCCGCCTCAGCGGTTGTGATGACGCCCACCTTGGCCAGCATCCGGCAATGGGCCATGCTGCCTTCAATATCATAGGGGTACAGACGCCGGTCATAGGCATGGGAGGCGGTGAAACGCTCCACCGCCGCATCGGTTTTTTCAGAAAATCGACCAGACCAGGGTTTTTCAGCCATTCTTCAGAGATATCCTTAATTTTTGAAGCGGGTTATGTCGTTTATCAGGATGCATGCTGTATTTCGTAAAGCAACACATGGATTGTTCAATTTGCGATGGTTGTCAAGACATATGAAAGCCTGTTTTCGACGATCTGATGCGATGCTGCCCCATAGAACGCCACGATCCGGGGACAAGCAGGCTGAACAGCTTGATTTCCGGTATGCTGAACGGCAGATTCAATTCAGCTATTTTATTTCTGCGTTTACGCTCTGCATTATCAAGGAATGTGGCTCCTCGTTGTTTGGTGTGGGTAACAGGGGGTTGATTGCCTTGGCCCGGTAATGATAAGTGAAGGTCGCTATGCAGGGCTCAAGATGCCTTCGGCCGGCTCAGACCGGATGCCGTTTTCGGAAATATGCCGTTTCCGTTTGCCGAGGCATTTGTTGGCGTCTTTAACAAAAACCGCTTTGAATCGTGATGGGTCTGAAACAACGCTCCCCCCAGTTTCCTGAGCCAGAGCAACCGTTCGCGTTTCTCTCGCCGGTTATACCATCGGCAACGCATCCCATACATCAAAAACTGAACAGAATCGCCATGCAGGACACCTATCTTTTTCAATTGTCACTGGCGCTGACGCCGTCTTGGCAGGTTTTCTCCACTCAGTTCAGCCTGGCTGAAAAGTGCCTTGATTTTCCAAAAGGCAACGCCTTCGCCTGTCCGGAATACGGAACATCCGTCAAAGCGCACGATACCACCGAGAAAACCTGGCGTCATCTGAACTTTTTCCAGCATAACGCTTATCTGACCGCCAGGGTTCCCAGAGTCAGCTGCCAGCGCTGCGGCATCCATCAAGTGAAGGTTTCGTGGGCACGCAGCGGCAGCGGGTTTACCCTTTAAGAATGAAAAAGTCTGTCCGATCAACCGGGACCACTGCTCAGAAAGGGCATTTACCATGACAGACAAAGAAGAAAAAACGATGAAAATGTTCCAACAGATCCCCCACGAAATTGTATTGCAATACCTGAACAATCCATACGAATCACTGATCATTATTGATGATGAAGCAAAAATTGTATTTATAAGCGAAAGTGTTGAACGCTTTTCTTCCATCTCTGCCAAAGACGTTGAAAACCGCAAGATCACGGAAATTTTCCCTGACGAGGGGATCACCCATGTGTTGACCACAGGGCGTCCCGAAATTGGACAAGCATATCTGCATAATGGAAATGCATGCATTTCCACGCGGATACCGTTGAAAAAAAACGGCAAGGTGCTTGGCGCTGCCACAAAAATCATTTTCTGGCATACCGAAAAGCTCAATGAACTTTACCGGACCATCAATGGATTGAAGGGAAAAATCAAGCACTACAAAAAAACATTGGATGCAATCTATAAAAGCCGTTACGACTTCAGCAATATTCTCGGAAACTCGCCATTGATATGCAAGGTCAAAGATGCAGCCCGAATGGCGGCGGAAGTAGATTCCCCGGTTTTGTTGATTGGAGAGTCCGGAACCGGAAAAGAGCTGTTTGCCCACGCCATTCATCAGCACGGAAAACGTCGGGACAACCCGTTTGTGCGAATTAACTGCACCAGTATTCCGGCAGAGCTGATTGAGGCGGAACTGTTCGGTTACGAAGCCGGATCCTTTACCGGTGCGGACAGAAAAGGCAAAATCGGAAAATTCGAAATGGCTGACGGAGGAACGATTTTTCTGGACGAAATTGGGGATATGCCGCTCGAACTTCAAGCCAAGCTGCTGCGAGTACTTGAAGAAAGCGAAATTCAGAAGATTGGCGGTGCACCCAAACGGGTTAACTTCAGAAGTATTTTTGCAACAAATGTAGATATTGAAAACTTGGTTACGGAAAAAAAATTCCGCCTGGATCTGTACTACCGGATGAATGTACTGAAAATCGTTCTCCCTCCTCTGCGCCACATGCGTGACGATATCCCCCTGCATGTGGAAAATTTTATGGCGAAAATGGTCCAGGAAATGCCGAAAAGAATTGACGGAATTGCTGAAAGCGCATTACTTGCCCTGTGCCGATATGCATGGCCTGGAAATATCCGGGAGCTGCGAAATGTAGTTGAACGCGCGTTGATTGTCTGCAAAGGCCGTCAGATCGAGCTTCACGATTTGCCGGAAAATATTGTGTCCAACACCAGCCAACCCCATGCAGAGCAAGTGACACAATCGCGTCTGCTGAAAGATCGTCTGGCTGAAAAGGAAAGAGAAATCATCGCTGACACGCTTTCCCTTTCAGCCAACAACCGTACCGAAGCAGCAAAAATACTGGGAATTCACCGCACAGGGCTGCACAAAAAAATGAAAAAATACAAACTTTGATATGGATCTGGAGTTATCCTTTTCCGCTGATCGTTTCCATAATGACGTCTTTAAGGATATTCCGGGCGCCGTCAAGGACATCCAGCACCCTGGCTTCTCTGAAAAACCGCGCAACGCCAGACTCCTCTATGTATCCATAGCCACCCAACAGTTGAATCGCCTCGTCGGTTACGCTTAGCGCGGTTTGGGTGGCATGCAGCTTCGCCATGGCACAAATTCGAGCTTGGGGTTGAGCATTGTCAACTGCCCATGCTGCCTGGTAGGTGAGCAGACGAGACGCTTCAATTGCCGTAGACAAGTCGGCAAGCTTATGGCGGGTTATCTGAAACTCAATAATTTTTTTACGAAATTGCTCCCGTTGCTGCACATAGCCAAAGGATCGGTCAAAGGCGCCACGGGCAATCCCCAGGGCCTGGGCCGCTGCCATCAGTCCGGCCTTGGGATAAAACTCTGCCATATGGGAAAAACCCTGGTTTTTTTTGCCGATCAGATTTTCGAGGGGTACACGTACCTTGTCAAATCGAATGTCAGCAACAGCATCTTGACGCAGTCCCAGTCGTCCACCAACATCTGTCAGATGAATTCCAGGCCGATCCGCTTCCACCAAAATTATGCTGAAGGCCTGCTCCGGTGCGGATGCGTCAGCATCCGTCCGGCACAACACCATATACATGCCTGCCAATGATCCGGCATTGCGCACAAATGTTTTGTCGCCGCAAATCACCCACTCACCCTTGTCCTCCACGGCGGTTGTCTGGATTGCTGCAATTTTGTCGCTACCCAATTCTGATACTGCCAGTGCGGAGAGAATTTCTGCTGCTGCGACTTTCGGCAGCCATTTGGCTTTTTGCTCCTCAGTGCCGTTCTGCAGCAATATTTCAGCGCCATAACCGGCATTGGTCAAACATGCACCAATGGATGCATCCCCTCTGCACAACTCTTCTGCGACAATCACTTTTTCAGTGTATCCGAACCCCTCTCCCTCAACCTGCTCAGGCAGAGCAATCCCGGGGAATCCCAGCTTACTGGACTTTTTCCAGATCAATTCCGGATAACGGTTTTCCAACACCAGATTGTCGTCGGAGAATTCTCCCTTAACAAAATCGGTTGCTGCCTTTTTGATCTGTTTTTGCACTTTATCAAGTTGGACAATCACGATAGGGTCTCCTTCACGACTATTTTCTGGATTTGCGATCAAGCAGTTTTCTGGAAATGATCAATCTCTGAATTTCACTGGTACCTTCATAAATTCGATAAAGCCGAACATCCCGTAAAAACATCTCAATGCGGTTCTTCGTCAAAAGGCCGTCCGTTTCAAAAATATCCATTGCATAGCCGGCAATGCGGCTGGCCATCTCTGTTCCAAAAACCTTGATCATTGACGCTTCATGGGTGACATTTTCCCCCTGATCCCGCTTGGTAGCGGCATGATAAAGCATTTGCCGGGTTGCATGAATCTGGGTGGCCATGTCCGCCAGAACGAAATGGGCGGCTTGAAGATCGTCAGCTGTTTCGCCACGATCCATCCGTTCATGCACCCTATCGATACACAACTCCATCATTTTTTGCGCTGCGCCGAGGGCGCAGGCTCCCATGGACAGGCGACCTTTGTCCAAAACACGCATGGCCGTGTGAAATCCCTTTCCCACCATGGGCTGTCCACCGATCACACGATCTTTGGGAACCCGGCAATTGGAAAAAATCACTTCATGTGTGTGGGATCCTTTGAGTCCCATTTTAAGATCTGCTGGCCCGATTGAGATGCCGGGCATATCCCGCTCCACAATAAAAGCGGTGAACCCTCCATGGGTACGCCGAGTTTCGTCAGTTACCGCAATGGTAGTAAACAACTGGGCATATTCCGCATTGGTGATAAATTGTTTGGCACCGTTGATCACCCAGTGTTCACCTTCAAGAACAGCGCTGGTCCGGATGTTGGCGGCATCTGAGCCGGCATCGGGTTCGGTCAGGGCAAACGCGGTTGTCCATTCGCCAGTAGCGATACGCGGCAGGTATGTTTTTTTCTGTTCTTCCGTACCATCGTACAGGATGCCCATGGAACCGATACCATTGCTGGTTCCGATCCGGGAACGAAAACACGCATTGGTTCGGGTGATTTCTTCATAGATCATCATCTCTTCAAGGGTGGTCAGGCCGAGCCCGTCATATGTTTTTGGAATCGGCATACCGAAAAGTCCCAGTTCCCGGATACGGGCCATGATGGTTTCAGGAATTTTCGATTCAGTTTCAACCTGCAATGCAACCGGTTCAATCTCTTGCTCAACAAAGTCTCTGATCTTTGACTTGAACACATTAAATTCTTCAGACATTTCAAAATTCATCGTTACTCATTCCTGTTTGATGTTGGAAGGTATGCTATGAGTTGACAGATATTCCTTGGGCGCCAGGAAGTGAGGGCCGGTGGCGGGTGAACCAAGCGGTGGCCAAGGCCAGTCCGGCGATGATCAATCCGAGCAGATCCGTATAGCCTTCCGGATACACAATAAGCAGTCCGGAAAAAAACAGAATTACCCGGAAAACCTGGGAAAGCTTGCCGATCCGATAAATCCAGCCTTCCAGTGCGCCGGCCATAATAATACTGCCGATGATACTGGTGGTGACGGATTGGGCGATTGCCAGTCCTGAGCCGCGGAAAATCAGTGACGGATTCAGCACGAACATAAAGGGAAGAATAAAAAGGAGTATACCCAATTTCATGGACGTTACCGCAGTAGACATAGGATTGGTATTGGAAATGGTTGAGGCGGCAATCGCGCCCAGGGCCACCGGCGGTGTGATATAGGAAAGGTTTCCGCAGAACATGACGAACAGGTGAGCGGCCATGGGGTCAAAGCCAATTTTGACAAGCGCCGGAACCAGTACCACGGCAAGAAAAACATAACACGCCGTTACCGTCATACCAATACCCAGAACAAAACTGGTGGCTGCGCCCAAAAACAGCAGCAAAAATGCATTGTCGCCAGCCAGGAGCAAAAGTTCACGGGAAAACGAATTGGCCACACCCGTAGCAGAAAAAGCACCGATAATCAGTCCGATACCTGCCAGAATAGCGGTAAGCTGTCCGAGCACAGTGGCGCTTTGATAAAGAAAATTCAATAGTTTTTCTTTTCCCAGACGCGTACTTTTTCGGATCATGGCGCAGCCAAACAAAAACAGGATGGTATAAAACGGGGCGATTGCTGTGATGCGATAGACAATCAGAAGCACCGTCAGCAAAATAATGGAGCCCATGAAAAACCACCCATCTTTCATGACTGCCGTGAAACGGGGAAGATCCTCTGCTTTATAGCCTTCAATGTTCATTTTGGCGGCATGGAAATCCACCTGAAGAAACATCATGAAGAAATAAAGAAATGCGGGAAAAATAACTGCGCCCATGACGGCGGAATATGGGACGTTCAGAAATGAGGCCACCAGAAAGCCTGCTGCCCCCATGATGGGCGGGGTGATGGTCCCGCCGGTGGACGCACAGGCTTCCACTGATGCGGCATACCGGGGACTGTAGCCAGTTTTGACCATGGCCGGGATGGTCAGCGTTCCAGTGGTCACGATATTGGACACAACACTGCCGCTCAAGCTGGCCATGAAGGCGCTGGAAAACACCGATACTTTGGCGCTTCCCCCTCTGGATTTTCCCATCAGGGCCATCGCCAGATCCATAAAAAACTGCCCGCCGCCCGAACTGACAATGGCGGCGCCAAAAATAATGTATCCGATGATTTCATTGCCCACGATGCGGGTGGCAATGCCGATAATGCTTTCCACTCCCATGGAATGATAACATGCAGTTTCCAACAGTGAAAGCGGTGTACCCCACAGCATGCCACTCAGATATTGTCCAAAAACCGGATAAAACGAAAAAATAAGACAAATAAAAAACAGCATATTGCCCGATGTCCGCCGCACGCCTTCCAAGGCAAGCCCCCACAGGACAAACCCCATGATGGTCGGCAGAAGAGGGGCGCTGTATTCCCATCCGCCGGTGAGGATATTGTAAGAATTGGCGGCAAAATAAATATTCACGCCCACACAGATCAGAAAAATGATCCAATCAAACCACGGCAGATGAGTGGCGTCTTTTTTGCGGGCAGGAAAGATCAGAAAGGACACGGACAGGAACGTTGCCAGAATGTAGTAGTAATAGCCCGATTCAATGGGCATGAATCCAGCGATGCGCAGCTGAAAAAGCTGGTTCACCGAAATGAGGATGCCGATCAGCGCTGTAATGACAACCACCCAGAACGACAGGCCGTTGATACGCTTTGGTTTTATCTCTTTTGTTTCTGCAGTCTCTGCATTCATTGCGACTCACTTTTCCAGGTACAATTTTTACAATCTTGGTCAGCATTCTGGGACCGGTTACCGTGTGGCGAGTTTGATGACACAGGTTAGTTGGTTTCCAGCTGTTTCATCCAGTAATTTGAGAATTCCGTCTTGTCCATTTTCTTTGCTTTTCCTTCCGTGACAGCAAGCTTCCATTTTTCTTTCAATTGTTCCATCCAGGCGACTTTTTCGTCATTCCATGCTTGGTGTGCGTCTGTCCAAAGTCCTTTTTCCTTCAGGTAGGCAATCGCCCCTGGGTGGAAGGGAACGTCAACAGGGGTTCCGCTTGACTCTTTCAGATTCCACAGCGGCATACTGGATGCTGCATCCTTGTACAGGGGATAGGTTTCATCCAATGCCTGAATCAAATTTTTGACAAATTCAGGATCTGCGTCTGCCCTGACCGTTACAACCGGGTACCGATACCCCATGAGCCAACGCGGTTGGTCTTTCTTGATACCAGCGCCCACTGATTCCAAATAAGGAAACGAGAATGGCGCGTATACGCGCAAACGTTGCCATCCGGCTTCATCATGGGGATCCAATTGGGGGAAAAAAATGCCTTGCGACGAACTCTCAAGTTCATAAAGGATACTGGCTGTGGGTGAAGCGCCCGCTGCATCCACATTGCCTTGCACCAAGGCTTTAAGCCCATCTGAATAACTGGGAAACTCTACTTTTTTGACATCGTCCCAGGTAAGATTGGCAAAGGCCAGGATCCCGGTAAGCTTGATGTTGGTGGATGGGTTTCCGACAATCCAGGCCACACGTTTTCCTTTAAGGTCTTTTACTTCTTTGATGCCGCTTTTCAGTGTCGTCACAAGTGGATATGAGGTTGGGATTCCGATGACCGTCCGGAGATCCTGGGGGCCCCATTTGTAGGTGGCAAAATCATATCCGCCCTGTGCCGCAAAAAAGGCTTCATTTCCCAAAAATGCAACGCTGGCACGTCCGGTCACCAGTGGTGTCAGTCGGCCGATGGAAGTTCCGGACGACATCATCCGGACGCGAAGGTCATAGGTTTTCAGGAATGCATTGGCCACGGCAGACACTTGCACATAGCCGGATGATCCAACATCGTAACAGCTCCACACCATGTTTTCCGGAAGATTCACATCCGCTGCGGTTACGGTTGTGGTGATCCCCAATACCAAAAGCACCGACAGGATTGGCGCGAGTAGGGTTGTTTTCATCTGTGATTTCCTTTTGTTTGAGGTGTATAAAGATCCTTCGAAATTCAATGGTCCGTTTAGAAACGTGTTTTCTATGCTTCTGGAGTCAGGGTGATGGCTTCATATCCTTGCTGGACCCGGTCACAGAAGTCTTCAAATCCATTTTGACCGATGTTTGTCTTCGAAGACAAAACAAAGCCCATGGGGTCATAGGCCCGCAGAATGCGGATCTGATCCGCAGTGGGGGGATGAATGGTTTCCAAATTCCGAGCGACGCGCAGCTCCCAGTCAACACACTCCTGAATATCGCTTGCCGTATATCCGGGGTAGACCGAACACAGCACCATTTCCTTGGTCTCAGGGTCAAACTTGAAAACGCACTTATCCGTAATCACTGCTTCCGGGCCGCCGCCGACCAATCCAGCCGCCTCCCGGGCCCCGGGGCCGCCAAGGTATCCCGGAGAAGTGATGAATTGGAGTTTGTTGACAAATTTTTTCTTCTGAAGCCGCATCATGATGACTGTCCTTCCCACAGACGAAGCAATGTCGTTAGCCCCGCCGCTGCCAGGCAGTCGGATTCTGGGATGCTCATAGGTATAGCCGTCCCCAAGGATCACCGTGGTGTTCAGGTTGCCAAAACGATCAATCTCCGCGCCTCCGATAATACCCAATGTGATATAGCCCCGCTGTTGGTCACTGAACACCCGCCACATGGTCTGGGCAGAGATAGCATTATCTGTTGTGGGATTATCCGAAATGGTCCATGGCAGCCTCCGGGTGCGTGCGCCGATGCCACCGCCCTCGTAGATCAGCACCGCTTCCGGCGCATGTGTGCTGACAGCCAAAATACCGGCCAAAAGCGGGATCCCAACGCCAATGAACGCCACATCATCATTTCTGATTTGTTGAGAGACAACGACTGCCATGAGCTCTGTGGTACTGAAATCAGTTGAATGTTCCATGCCCTATCCCTTTGTCTGAATTTCAGGAATTTGATAATTATCGATTTCCATTTGATGCAGTCGATTCAGCCGTGAAATTCCAACTTTTTCTTTGTACGCATCAAAATCTTTTACACCGTGAACCCATTCATTCATCCACGCCACAATGCCTTCGCGGGTTTTTGAAGCACCGACGATTTCACGCCGGAAGGGGATATCCATCCAGTAATACCCAGACACCGGCAGGGGGTGGCATCCAAACGGCAGTTTCACAACGGCTTCAACGCAATAGCTCGGAATGGCTGTCATATTAGGTATTTTTCGGATTTCCGAGGTAGGAATGATTTCTTCACAGGTAAGAATTACTTTTTTGGCAGCACGACACAGATTGTCGTCATTGGCGTACATGCCCCATATTTGCCCATTTCCCATTTTGTCGGCCCGTTGAACATGAATAAAGGCGACATCGGGGCGGGCCGCAGGAACAAAGGCCAGAGGCCCTGTGCCATGAAAATTTTCTTCAACCTTGATGTTGGGGTTATGCGTGATCAGGTCAGATCCCAGCAAGGACCGGATCGGCATGTATGGCACATTCATGGCACCAGCAAGGTAACGCATGGAACATCCGAAATTAGAGTACTCTTCTGTCTCAATGAAATTGGGAATGCCCTGTTCAACTGCACGTCGGTAATTGAGTCCGGACCCCACAACCCCAACCCAGATGTATGCGCACTCCACCTTCCGGACACATCCACCGGCAATGAGGATTTCAGCCGCATCCACAGTCGTGTCAGTAATAAAAACCAGGTCTTTTTTGTTCTGGCGGATAAGTTCATAGGACACGGCCATGGGCTCACGGCCAGCCAGTGCACCATATGCGATTGAACTGCCATCTTTTACATATGCACCAACCGCCTCCGCCAATGACATTCGTTTGTCTTTCCGATCTCGCATCACTCCTCCGCATTAGAAGTAGTAACTGTAACTATTCTGCATGTTTTTCTACCATTTTGCTCTGCAATGGCCTTAAATTACTATATAAATTTATATTCCAATACATTTTATGAGTCTGCACACAAAATCATGCTTAAATCACAATATACTGAATTTATTTAATTTTTAAAATTAATTAGAAGTCTTTTTTTCTTTACCATGTATCTATTTACAATTGATTCTAATATAATAAATATTTGCTACTTAATAAGTGACAGCATGAGAGCATCTATTGTTTATTCACACTTGAAAAACGCTTCTCACCCACCACCGAAAATCCAGTGTTCCAGATTTTGAGATTTTTTCTTACGGAACCGGAAGCTGTAGCCCAAATCGGGCAACGATATTACGCATGGTGTCTGTTGTGCCTGCGGCGATGCTCAGACCCGGTGCAGCCCAGTAGATATTTTCCACAGCAGATTTGACTCGAGCCCATCCCCGATGTTCCCGCGAGGGATCAATCTGGCTGTAGGCGCCCAAAAGTTCTGTCCCTACCCTGCCGACACGTTCCATCAATTCATCCAGGCTGGCTTTGTCTCGGGCCGGTTCGTAAATGATGGTTTTTCCCGTGTACTGCTTCCAGGCGGTTTCATACGCATTAAGCCGGAGGGCATGGATGTCTACCGCAAGCCCGGAAAGACGCTGGCGAACAAGTGGGTTCTCCATATATCCTTCACTTCGGACGTAGGTAAAAAGCTCTTCCAGCACCCGCCAAAGACGGGCGCCGTAACGGACGGCGATCCCCCGTTCAAAGGAAAGGGCTTTCATGATTACTTTCCAGCCTTCATTTTCCGGTCCTACCCGATTCTCGACAGGCACGACCACATCACTGAAGAAAATTTCATTGAAATAATGCTGGCCCACAAGGTTGGGAATGGGACGGATGGTCACACCCGGACTTTTCAGATCCACAATAATAATACTGATGCCATGGTGTTTTTTGGTCGCGTGAGGATCGGTCCGACACGCCAGCCAGCACCATCTGGCCCGATGAGCCGCACTGGTCCAGACTTTTTGACCGTTGATGACATAGTGGTCCTTGTTTTTGAGAGCAGTGGTTTGCAGGCTTGCCAAATCACTGCCAGCATCAGGCTCACTGTAGCCGGTACACCAGACGCCATCATCAGCACCTGCAGCAATGGGGGGAAGGTATTTTTGTTTCTGTGCATCCGTACCGTACAGCATAAGGGTAGGACCAACCCAAGCAGTTCCACTGACCCCCATGCCAGTACCGGGAATTCCCCAATACCCCACCTCTTCGGCAAAAACGATTTGCTCCCAAAAATCTGCGCCAATGCCGCCGTATGCCTTGGGCCAGGAAAGCGTCAGCCATCCCTTTTTCGCCAGTTTCCGGGCAATTTCCATACTGAAGGCCCAATGGGCATCAAAATGTTCTTCAGTGAAAAACAGGCCAATGTGGTCTGCAGGCAGCTCATCCGCCACAAACCGGCGTATTTCCTTTCGAAATGCTTCAGCCTTTTCTCCAAATCCGAAGTCCATATGTCATCTCCTGTTTCTGGCTTTATCTTTTGCTGAAATCCGCAACCGTAGCGAAGCAAGCTGGTTTGATGTGGAGGCCGGGAACATTTCAGACCCCACGACCGGGTGAGTCCGCGACAACTCCGGATGATCGCAGATGCTGAATTTCATCAGGACAAAATCCGAATGTCTGCAGAATTTCTTCCGTGTGCTGGCCCGGAACAGGTGGCGGGCTTTTGATTTCGGGTACGGTTCTGGAAAAGCGCGGCACCGGAAAATGTTGCAGCAGTGCATCACCATCATAAAATGTTTTCCGGTAACGATGGTGGGGATGATCCACCGCTTCATCAAGCGTCAGCACCGGTGCAAAACAGACATCCGTACCTTCCATGAGCGTGCACCATTGATCGCGGGTTTTTGTCTTGAAAAGCTGCGTCAGCTTTTCTTTCTGTTCGGGCCATTTTGTCGGATCCATTTGAGAATCAAACTCCGCACCGGTCAAGCCGGCTCGCTCCCGCAAGAGGGCATAAAAGTCAGGCTCAATTGAACCAATGGAGATGTATTTTCCGTCCTTTGTTTCGTAGACCCCATAAAACGGCGCACCGCCATCCAGCAAATTTTCGCCGCGACGACCGGACCACAGGCCGGATGCCCGCAGGCTGTAGTACATGGCCATCAGGGCGGCCACACCATCAAGAATGTTTGCGTCCACAACCTGACCTTGTCCTGATTTTTGAGCCTCAAAAAGGGCACAGACCATTCCAAAGGCCAGCAACATGCCACCTCCGCCAAAATCACCAATCAAATTCAACGGAACAACCGGCTTTTCATTTGGCTGCCCAATGGCGTGCAGTGCCCCGGACAGGGCGATGTAGTTGATGTCATGCCCTGCCGCCTGAGCCAACGGGCCTTCCTGTCCCCATCCCGTCATCCGACCGTAAACCAGTCGCGGATTGCGCTCCAGGCAGGTTTCCGGCCCCAAACCCAGCTGTTCCATGACACCGGGCCGGAATCCTTCCTGAAGACCGTCGGCGGCTTCAATCATCCGCAACACCGTCTCAATTCCGGATTTGGCTTTCAGGTTGATCATGATGGATTTTCGATTCCGTGTGAGGACATCGTGGTTGGGCTGGATCCGTTTGAATTGTTTCATTTTGTCGATGCGAATGACTTCTGCTCCCATATCGGAAAGCATCATGCCAGCAAAGGGGCCAGGGCCGATACCTCCGATTTCAAGAAGCGTGAGGCCATGAAGGGGTCCCATAACAGTTTTCCTTTTGCGCGGTGCACAGACGGTTAAAGTAGCTTTGTCAACTCGTTGCGTAATACTTTTCCGAATCCGGAAACCGGAAGACGGTCAATAATTATGACTTTTCTTATTTTTTTATATCCTGCGACGTTCTCGTTCACATAGGCCATAATCTCATCTGGCGTAGCCTGGAAATCTTCTCTGAGCGTTACAAAGGCAACCGGTATTTCGCCGGAAAAGTCGTCTTTTTGTCCGACAACAGCGCATTCATATACTGCCGGATGGGTGTAAATAACTTCTTCCAGCATCCGTGGAGCGATGTTGTATCCCTTATAAATGATGATATCTTTCTTTCGCCCAGTAATATGGAAGAAGCCGTCCGCATCCATTCGAGCGATATCACCGGTATACAGCCACCCGTTTCTGAGCATGGCAGCGGTTTCTTCAGGCTTGTTGAGATACCCCATCGCAACTTGGGGGCCGTTGTGAATAAGTTCTCCGTCCACGTCGATGGGCATTTCCTGTTCCCCGGTTTCAAGGTCCACAATTCGTACATCTGTAAAAGGCAAGGGAATGCCAATGGACCCCCATTTCCGGAGCGCTGATCGGTTGGAAAAACTTTTGGTGGAGGACATGGTGGCTTCGGTCAATGAATAGCCTTCGGCGACAGCACCGCTGATCCGCTTTTCAAACTCACTTCCCACAGCAACCGGACAGGGCGCGCCACCGGTTGTCCATACACGAATAGAGGAAAGATCCTGGACGTCGATATCAGGCCGGGAAAGAATCATGGACATCATCTGGGGTGCGCCACCTGCAAAGGAAATCTTCCATCGCCGGATCATTTCAAGAACTTTGTCAACTTTAAATATTGGAACCGGGAAAATGGTGATCGCTGCCATGACAGAGCAGTGCAGATGAGCGATAAATCCCATCATGTGCGTCCAGGGCGCAGCAGCAATGGCCGAATCAATGCCGTATCGGATCGGAAACTCCCACTCTGCGGAAAGATCCTGTTGGTGGTTCTTCAAAACCAGAAAGCCTTCCGCGTCCAATTCAGGAAAAGTGCCTGTGTAGGTGCAGTAATATAAAATACAACTGGAAACCGCATTGGAATGAGAGACCATCACACCTTTTGGGACACCGGTGGTGCCGGCGGTATAAATAATCGCAGCCAGATCGACTTCAGGATCAATGGCGCACTTTTCAAACGCTTCATCAGAAAAAACCGCCATAAAGGGATAAAAAAACGTCTGCTCGGGCTTTTTCCGTTTTTTCAGATATGATGGTTTGAGTCCCTCATCTTGATCAAAAACAATGACCTCGCGTAATGAAAGGCGTTTTTCTGCGATGATTTCCTTGAACATGGGCTGGGCATCATCAGAGATGATCGCCAGCACACTTTCCGAATCAGCCAATTGGTAGACGACTTCCTCTTTTGTGAGAATCGGGTTGCAGGCCACATAAACCCCGCCTGCCATCAGAATGCCATACATGGCGATCAGAAATTCGGGGTAGTTTCTTGAAAAAATAGCCACCCGCTCACCTTGTTCCAGATTGAACCGATGAATGAGACCAGCGGCAAAGGATCGGCAAAGTGTGTAAAATTCCGCATAGGAGATAATGAAATCCGCAGGTTCATAAACGATTGCCGTTGTATCGGGATAATATCGGGCGCTGGAAGCCAGGAGTTGATCAAGGGGAATTTTCGGAATTTTGTAATGGTCCGCCAATGCCTTTTGGATGGTTTCCGGATAAAAGCGGTACCAGGGCTTTTGCTTCACTGCATTGAAATCTATCATGTCTTTCACCAAGAAGTTTCCGATTCTTGAAACAAGGGTATGGGGTTTGGACCAAACAGCTTGCTGATTATCTGGGCGTTCTCCCGCAGATCTGTCCGGATTGCGAACTTGCCGATGTATATGCCCATCCACAGCACCTCACTTTTCAGCAAAGGCGTCAATTTGATTGCGAAGGAAGGTACATAGCGATATCTGGCCAGATCATCACCATGATCAGACACAGCATTTGTATAAGTACATACGGAACAATTGATCGATAGATGTCCATCATGGAAACCTCAGGTGGCGCCACGGCTTTCATGATAAACAAATTGAAACCAAAGGGAGGCGTGACGTAGGCCATTTCCATGTTGATCGTGAACAAAATGCCGAACCAGACAGGGTCAAAACCAAGCTCATGGACCAACGGAATAAAAATGGGCGTGGTCAGCATAATAATTCCCGCTGGATCCAGCACCATACCCAGGATAAAAAAGATGAGTTGCATCCCCATGAGAATCACCCATCGGTTCAATCCGAGTCCCAGCACCAGCTCATTCACATATTCCGAGATGCCGGCATAGGCGAGCAGATGAGTGAAGGCGACAGCGCCAATCATGATCCACATCACCATGGCATTCAGTCCCATGGTGGAATACAGGGAGTCTTTTATATTTTTGAAGGTCAGCCGACCGTAAATCAATGAGCAGAGGACAGCTCCAAGGGCACCAATACCAGCGGCTTCCGTCGGCGTGGCTGCTCCAGAGTAAATACATCCCAGAACAACCGTGATCAGCAGCACCGGCAGGATAACACCCTTGGTTGAGGCAATTTTTTGCTCAATGGTAAACTGTTCTGCAACTTTGGGGCCCAATGCCGGGTTCAGAAAGCATCGGACCAAAATATACAGACAGAACAGGCTTGACAGCAAAATCCCCGGAACGATGCCAGCCATGAAAAGCTTGCCGATGGAGACTTCCGCCATGGAGCCATAGATAATCATAATAATACTGGGGGGAATCAGAATGCCCAATGCACCGCCGGCGGAAATACATCCTACAGCCATTTCTTTTTGGTATCCCCGCCTTAGCATGGAAGGCAACGCAATCAGTCCCATACTGACCGTGGCAACGGAACTCACACCAGCCATGGCGGCAAACACGGCACAGATCACCACAGTCCCAGCTGCAAGACCGCCTGGAACTTTTCCGAACCACTTGTAGATCATTTCATAAAGATCATCTGCCAACCCTGAATTTCGCAAGACATTGGCCATAAAAATAAATAATGGGATCGCCACCAAGATAAAGCTGGTGGCCTCGGAATAAGCGGTATTGGAGATCATGAGAAGCCCTTTGGGCCCCCATACATAAAGCGTTCCTAAAACCGCCAGACCGCCGAGCGCAAAGCCAACCGGAAGACCTAACACAAGCAACACGCCCAGAACGGCAATGAGGCTGATCAGAATGAAGCTCTCGACTTCCATCAGTTCTCCGTTTTTGTAAGTGTGGAAATTGCCAGTTTGTTTTCGTTCTGACCTGTTTTAAGGGTAATCATGCTGCGGATGATTCTTGCGATGGACTGGATCAGCATCAAAAAAGCGCCAACCGGTACCAACGCCAAGGTCGGATAAAGGGGGATACCAAGAAATCCCATGGATTTTTCGCCTTTCCGGAAGGCTTCGACAGCAGTCTCGCCTCCTTTCCAGATCAAAACCATACAGAACACGACCACCAGCCACCATGTTACCATGTCAATGGCAGCTCGTTTTTTCTGGGAGAACCGATGATAAAAAATATCCACCCTGACATGCTCTTCGTGAAATATGGCATAAGCGCCCCCCATCATGGTGATGATGCACAACCCGTATTGGTTCAGTTCGCTTGACCAGACGGTCGGGGCGTTGAAAAGATATCGAGACAGCACTTCAAAGGCCATGGTCAGCACCATGAAACAAATAACATACGAACACAGGATCCCGGTTGTATGGGTGACCCGGTCGATACCCTTGCACATTTTTCTAAGAGACGGAAAATCCATCGCATCGTTTTGATTCATCACGGCTTGGCTGCCTCCGTTTTATGACTGACAGGGAGTGGTTGAATTTCCTGCTTCCGCTTCAGGTAATCGCGTACTTTCTGGATCCCTTCCTTGCATTCAGGCGATGCGCTCATCTCAACATCATCCCACGTTTTTCGTGCCATCTCAGTGAATTTGGCCAAATCCGAATCTGACAAGGTGACAATACGGACAGATCGTTTTTCGGCACAACTGAAGGCATCCTGATCCCATTGGTTGCTCCAGGAGACTGAAAGCGCGGCGACTTCTTTTCCCACTTTTTCCAGCAGTGCCTGAAGATCAGGTGGAAGAGACTGATAAAATCCGTCATTTATAAACAATGAGGTCGGATTCGGGCTATAAACCCCCGGAAGGACAATACTGCTTACCACTTCGTAAAGCTTGTAGGTTTCCAGCACATAATAGGGATATATGGTACCATCAATGGATTTTCGCTGAAGCCCCATATAAATTTCTGTTCCCGCAAGGGCCACTGGTGTCCCCCCCATTTCTTTGACAACGGGCGCGTCCAAGGTGACTGCCCTGATTTTCTTTCCCTTGAAATCAGCAAGACTGTTTACTTCAAAATTCGTCATGAAACCCATTGTCCCGGTAAACCATGTGGCAAGGCAGTAAGCACCGTGTTTTTTATGAACGCTTCGCAAATAGTCCATAAAGCCTTCATTATAATAAAGATCAAAGGCCATTTCAGGTGATGTCCAGCTCATTGGAAGCCATTCGGCCTTTGCTTCTTCCACGGTCCCGGTATAATAAATCGTCCCAGCATAAAGCCCCTCCACAAGCCCCTTTGAGACCGCATTATACCCTTCACCAACACCGACCAACTGATTGGGCCAATAGATTTTGACCCGTATCTGGCCATTGGACTCAGCATTGATTCTGTCCGCAAAGGTTTTCGCCATCATCCCTCCATTACTGAGTTCCGGGTAAACGGATTGAATGCGGAGTCTGTACGATTTGGCCATAGCGATGTTCGTCATCAAAACGACACTGATGAAAACAAAAAAAACAACGATGAACGATCTTTTCAGGAATGTTCTGAGCATGGCGGCCTCCTAGGCGAATGCGTTCGACTTGATAAACATCGTCGGGAGATTCTGATGTACAGGAAACCAGTGCCAGCACATCAGAATCGGATCATAAAAATAAAACAGCAAAATTTATGCCGCCGAATGAAAGAGACGGACTTCAAGACAAGAATAGCAAAACAATTCAGTATGCTAACACTTAAAAAATAAATTTTTAAAAATCATTCTATAAATTCAAATCAATAAAAACATATTCGTCACTCTTCACAACCCAGCTGGTTTGGAATCGGTTACCCATCATTTTATAATAATAGCAGCGAGATAAGTATTTTTTTGGGCATTTTAATGAACCCGTTATTGTTGTTGAAATATTTCTACTTGTTGATAATTTTCGACAATTGATTTGAAGCATTGCATCTTTATTCGGAATTTCGCATCCAAAAACCGATCAGACTCGAATAACGTTCGAGAAAAAAATAAAGTTCATCAAATATTTTCATCCTTCTATCCCCTTTTCAGGGGATGGTCACAGATCATGCAGTGTAGAAAATAATCTACTCACCTTAAGTCCATCCCTGTTCTGACGCTCCGCAACACTGGTTCAATTTATATTTTTGAATAATGATATCAGATGGTTTTATCGCAAAATCGCCTTTAAATGCATGATGAAGAAAAAGGTGGCAACAATTTTGCATATTTTCGCTATTACAATAATATCATATAGTTATTTTGGTTCTCGATAAAAACATTCATCAATCCACAAGGCGAAAGCAAAAGGAAACAGAGACCCATGAAAATCGAAAATGTTTTTGTGGCAGGCTGCGGAACCATGGGAAACGGCATTGCCCAGGCATGTGCCCAGTCAGGATACACCGTCACCATGTATGACATTTCAGCAGATGGCCTCCAAAAGGCCATGGGCACCATCAAAAAATCCATTACCAAATTGGTGGAAAAAGAATTGGTCTCCGGAACGGTTGACGAGATCCTCGGACGGATACAGCCGACGGAGCAGGCTGAGGCAGCTGCTGATGCGGATTTGATAATTGAGGCGGTATTTGAAAAAATAGAAATCAAGAACGACTTGTTCGCAAAACTCAATCCCGTAATTCGCGACACCACGATTGTGGGATCCAATACCTCTGGTCTTACCATTAGTCAGATGGCGGCTGCCACAAAGCGCCCGGAGAACTTTTTGGGCCTGCACTTTTTCAACCCCGTCCCCCTGATGAAAGCGGTTGAAGTCATCAAGGGCATCACCACTAGTGAAACAACATTTCAGACCGGCAAGGCTTTTGTGGAATCCCTTGGCAAGGAGCCCATTCTGGTGACCCGGGATATTGCTGGTTTTGTACTGAACCGGATCAATATGCTCACTAACATGGAAGCCATGCGGTTGGTGGAAAACAATGTCGCCACACCAGAAGATATTGACAAAGGCGCATGCTTGGCATTCGGACGAAAAATGGGGCCCCTTGAAACCAGTGATCTGGTAGGGCTGGATGTTCAGCTGATGGCGTACACCAATGTCTATGAAGAAGAAAAAGATTTGAGATTTTATCCGCCATCTATCCTCCGCAGAAAAGTGGCCGCCGGCCATCTGGGACGAAAAACCGGCATTGGCTGGTATGAATACAATGCGGATGGCAGCAGAAAAAAGTAAAACAGGCACAGGGAAGCGATCTGCTCATTCATGGCTCAGAACTTTTGTGTTTGATATAGCACCCAAATTTGAAAGCGTATTCCATGGCATCAACAACGCAACAGAAAACAACATTACTCATAGATAAGGAAAAACAGCTCCGCAATGCCGCCAGTGAGGCGGAAGTCTCCCGGATTCATGCCAGTGGCAGACTCACCCTTTCTGAGCGGATTGATCTTTTTTTTGACGCGGGGAGTTTTGTTGAACTGGACAAATTTATTGCACACCGGTGTACACACTTTGGCATGGATGCCAAAAAGCTGCCGGGTGATGGTGTTGTCACGGGATATGGAAAAGTAAATGGCCGTACCGTGTATCTGTTTGCCCAGGACTTTTCAGTCATCGGCGGATCCCTTGGAGAAATGCATGCCAACAAGATCGTAAAATGTATAGAAAAAGCGATTTTGTCGAGAAGTCCGGTGGTGGGCATGAATGATTCAGGTGGGGCGCGCATCCAGGAAGGCGTGGAAGGACTGATCGGCTACGGAAAGATCTTTGCCGGAAATGTTGAAGCTTCTGGTGTTGTTCCCCAGATCGCCGCCATCATGGGTCCGTGCGCCGGAGGAGCGGTTTACTCTCCGGCCTTGATGGATTTTATCTACATGGTGGACAAGGATTATGCTCGCATGTTCATCACTGGACCAGAGGTGGTTCAATCCGTAACCGGCGAGACCGTCTCCCCCATGGAGCTTGGCGGTGCCATGACCCATAACCGCCAAAGCGGAAACGCGCATTTTGTTGCCGCATCTGACGCGGATTGCATCGCTCAGATCAAACACCTTCTCGGATTTCTGCCTTCCAGCAGCAAAGATACACCGCCGCGATACCACTGCACTGATCCGGTTGACCGCAGGGCCGCAGAACTGAATACGATTGTCCCGGATCAAGGGAACAAGCCCTACGACATGAAAGCACTGATCCGCATGGTTGTGGATAATGGCGACATATATGAAGTACAGCCATATTTTGCCATGAACATCGTCACTTGTTTTGCTCGGATGAACGGTGAGACAGTAGGCATTATCGCCAATCAACCGATGTATTTGGCTGGATGTCTGGATATTAATGCCTCGGACAAAGCCGCACGGTTCATCCGTTTTTGTGACTGTTTCAATATTCCGTTGGTCACATTTGTGGATGTTCCAGGCTATCTTCCCGGTACGGAACAGGAATTTGGCGGCATCATTCGCCATGGGGCCAAATTGCTATATGCTTATCCCGAAGCCACCGTTCCCAAAATTACGGTTGTGATCCGAAAGGCCTATGGGGGTGCATACATTGGCATGTGCTCGGGAAAAGGAGGACCTGACATGGTCATCGCCTGGCCCACTGCGGAAATTGCGGTGATGGGCGCTGACGGCGCAGCCAAAATTATTTTCCGAAAATTTTCTGCGGAAAACAAGTCGCGTTTGGTGGAAGAATATAAGGAGAAATTTGCTTCACCCTACCCCGCAGCGGAGCGGGGATATGTCGACCGCATCATTGTGCCGGACCAAACACGACCAGCCATCATCAACGCACTGGAAATGCTTCGGGGAAAAACTGTTTCCACGCCAGACCGGAAGCATGGAAACATGCCGTTATAAGTGCCGTTCAATTCAATCTCCATGACATGAAAAACAAAAAGATGAGGTTTTATCGTGACTGAAACCAGACTGAAGGAAAAAGATAAACCGTGGCTGATGCGGACATATTCAGGTTATGCCAGTGCAGCGGAATCCAACCAATTGTATCGATCAAATCTGGCCAAAGGACAAACCGGCTTGAGTATTGCCTTTGATCTGCCAACCCAGACAGGGTACGACTCTGACCACCCGTTTTCCTATGGTGAAGTGGGAAAACTGGGGGTTCCCATGCGAAACCTCGAAGATATGGAATGCCTGTTTGATCAGATCCCCATGGCGCAAATGAACACCTCCATGACGATCAATGCGCCCGCTGCCTGGCTATTTGCTTTATACCTCACCGCCGCTTCCCGCCAGAATGCGAATATTGCCGATTTACGCGGAACCCTTCAGAACGACATTCTGAAAGAATATCTCAGTCGGGGCACCTATATTTTTCCGCCGGCCATCTCCATGCGTCTTTCTGCGGAAGTCATCAGCTATGCCGTGCGGAACGTCCCCAAATGGAACCCCATCAATATCTGTTCTTATCATCTCCAGGAAAGCGGCGCGACACCCGTTCAGGAATTGGCTTTTTCACTAGCCAATGCCATTGCGGTATTGGATGAAGTGAAAAAACTGGGGCAGGTCACAGACGCGCAGTTTCCGAGCGTGGTGGGCCGGATTTCATTTTTTCTCAATGCAGGTATTCGCTTTGTCGAAGAAATGTGCAAGGTGCGAGCCTTTGACACGCTATGGGACCGCATTTGCCTTGAACGCTACCATGTTCAGGATCCGAAACTCAGAAGATTTCGTTACGGTATTCAGGTCAACAGTCTAGGACTTTCTGATCGCCAACCCGAAAACAATGTGGCCAGAATTATCTATGAAATGCTGGGCGTGGTGCTGACGGGCCGTGCACGTGCGCGGTCGGTTCAATTGCCGGCCTGGAATGAAGCGCTGGGGCTGCCCCGGAAGTGGGATCAGCAATGGAGTCTTCGCCTTCAGCAGATTTTGGCTTTTGAAACAGACCTTCTGGAATATCCCGACCTGTTTGAAGGCTCACCCGTGATCGCCCAAAAAGAAAAAGAACTGACAGAAGCAGCCACTGCGGAACTTCAAAAGATACTGGAAATGGGAGGCGCAGTTGCAGCCATTGAAAATGGTTATATGAAGCGACGCTTGGTGGAAAGCAATGCGATTCGGTTGGGCAATATAGAAAATGGCCAACAGACGGTTGTGGGTGTGAACAAATTTTGCGATGGCGAGCTGTCTCCCTTGGTGGAAGGCATGGAACGAGCATTTTTAACGGTTGATGATGCCGTGGAAGCCGAGCAAATCTCAACGCTTCAGGCGTTCAGGCAAAAACGCGATGCCGCCAAAGTGGAAGAAGCACTCGATGCCCTGAAACAGGGAGTCCGGGATGGCCGCAACATCGTTGAAGTCAGCATGGCATGTGCAGAGGCGGGTGTTACCACCGGAGAATGGACTGATGCGTTGCGGGCGATGTTCGGTGAATACCGGGCGCCAACGGGAGTGGACGGACTGTCGCTGCCGATGGAAACCAAAACAGAAAATTATAAGGTCATTGAAAAAGTCAAAAAACTCAACGCCCGGCTTGGAAGAAACCTGAAAATACTGATTGGAAAGCCCGGACTGGATGGTCATTCAAACGGCGCTGAACAAATTGCGGTCAAGGCACGGGATGTGGGCATGGAAGTGGTCTATGAGGGCATCCGGTTGACGCCAGAGCAGATTGCGGAGACCGCTCTTCAGGAAGGTGTCCATGTGATTGGCCTGTCCATCCTCAGCGGTTCCCACACCCGTTTGGTCCCGGAAGTGAGTCGCTGTCTGGCACAACGAGGACTCTCGGACCTTCCGATTGTGCTGGGTGGCATCATTCCGGAAGCAGATGTCCGCCAGATGAATATTCCGGCTGTCAAAAAAGTCTATGCCCCCAAGGATTATCAATTGAACCAAATTATGTGGGAAATTGTGGATATCGTAGCAGCGGCGCATCACATTGACATGGCAGATGGCGATTGATTGACATGTCAATTTCCCCTCCTGTCGATATCACTGCGCTTCTGGCCGGCCGCAAGCAAGCAGTTGCCTATGCCCTGAACCTGTTGGAAGACAGGCGTCCTGAAGTGGCTTCACAGGTTCAGCGCTTAGCCGCCTGGCTGAGTCAGAATGCCAGACCCGGACGCCATGTCATCGGCATCACCGGACCGCCGGGCGTGGGAAAATCCAGCATGATCTCGCGTCTGGTTGAATATTTCCGAAAGCATCAGAAAACCATCGGCATCATCAGTATTGATCCCAGCAGCCCCAAGTCTGGTGGCGCATTGCTGGGGGACCGCATTCGAATCCGTCATCGTCCGGACGATGACGGCGTTTTTATCCGGAGTTTGGCCGCTGGCGGGCATCTTGGGGGATTGTCAGCCAATATTGGCCATCTGCTGCTACTTCTCGAAGCCGTTTACGATATCACTATTCTGGAGACGGTTGGTGTTGGACAATCAGAGACAGATATTGCCCATGCAGTTGACACCGTTATCTCCGTCATTCATCCAGGAAGTGGAGACATGCTCCAGTTCATGAAATCCGGCATCATGGAAATCCCTCACATTCTGGTCATCAACAAGGCCGATTGCGGAGAAGCAGCAGCAAGATCATTTTACGATTTGAAAAATGCCATGATCTACATGGCAACCGACAAGGATGATTGGCAGCCCATCGTCATTCTGACATCAGCGTCCCAGAACAAAGGGTTTGACACGTTGGCAACAGCGTTGGATCAGCACTTATCCTGGCTGACGGCGCATGACATCGCCAAAAGGCGTCGTTGGCAGCTCTGGCAGTCGCTTTTGGCATTCTTCAAAGCCGAATATGGGAGGTTTGGAAGCCGGTTACTGGGCGGAGAAAGACAAATTCTGAAAATATTGGAGCAGTCTGATGCTTCGACCCCTGACGAGGGGATGCGCTGTCTGTACGATCAGGTCACTGCCGCCATGAGGCGGAAAATGAATATGGTGGAAGACAAACATATCGGGGATTCATAACAAAGAGGAGTTCAATATGGTCGGAATCGTTTCATACGGAACGTATATCCCGACGTATCGCATTGATCGCAAATGTATTGCTGATGCGTGGGGAAGAGGCGCGCTTAAAGGTGAACGCAGTTTGGCCAACAACGATGAAGACAGCATCACGATGGCAGTTGCTGCTGGCATGAATTGCCTGAATGGCAGGGCACGCGAATCGATTGATGGGCTGAATTTTGCCACAACAACACCGCCATATCAGGAAAAAATGAATGCGTCCCTGATTTCAGCGGCCATGGATTTTGGCCGGGAAATCAGTATTACAGATTTTGGCTATTCCCTGCGTTCAGGGGTCGCGGCATTAAAGGCGGCCAGCCATTCTGTCAGTTGCGGTGCAACAACGACCCATCTGGTCACAGCAGCAGACATGCGTTCCGCATATCCCAAATCCGATGAGGAGCAGTCATTCGGGGACGGTGCCGCAGCCCTTTTGCTCGGTACTGACGGAGTGCTTGCCACCATTGAAGGGCATTGCACACTGAACAGTGAAATAATGGATGTCTGGCGCAAAACCGATGATCCCTACATCAATATGTGGGAGGGACGCTTTGTTCAGAATGAAGGCTATATCGCACATGTTAAAGCGGTTATCCGCACACTTTTGGAAAAACAGGGACTTTCTCCTGAGAATATCGACAAGCTGATCCTTCCGGCGCCAACGGAACAGCTTTTTTCAAAAGTGGTCAAGTCATTGGGATTCAATTTGGAAACTCAGGCTCAGCCTTCACTGTTGTCCCAGGTGGGATATTGCGGAACTGCACATCCACTGATGATGTTGTGTCATGCCCTTGAGACGGCCAAACCAGGAGAACTGCTGCTGCTGGCGGCATATGGTGACGGTGCTGACGCATTTCTTTTCAAAGTCACCGATCATCCGCCCCAAAGACATTGCGCCGTTCGTACCGAATCATTTTTAAAAACCAAGCTCATGCTTCCCGCTTACGGGAGATTTCTCAGTTACAAGGAAGTGGTTACACCGCTTCCGGGCGAACCCTTCCGTCTGATGCCTTCGGCCACTGCCACCTGGCGGGAGGGCGATTCCATGTTGCGGTGTCATGCCAGCAAATGCCGCGCCTGCGGATGTGTCAGTTTTCCCATCCAGAGAATCTGCCCTCAGTGCAGGTCAAAAGACGATTTTGACATAACCCGCCTGTCCGATCAGAAAGGAAAAATTTTTACTTTCACACGGGACAACATCGCCGGCCGCAGCGACGATCCGATCGTGGTTCAGACGGTTGCTGAATTTGACGAAGGTGTCCGGTTTTACGGATTGATGACAGATTGTGATCCATCCCAGATTGAACTGGACCAGATGGTAGAGCTGACGTTCCGGAAATTTTATGACGGCGCTGGATTTCACAATTATTTCTGGAAATTGAGACCTGCGCGGGAAGATAAGGGGGAATAAATGCCACACGGAATCAAAGACGAAGTCGCCATTATCGGCATGGGGTGTACACGATTTGGCGAACGATGGAATGACGGACTTGAAGATCTGGTCATTGAAGCGGCATATGAAGCATTTGAAGATGCAGGTGTCGGTCCGGAAGAAATTCAGGGGTGTTGGCTGGGTACCGTTACCGCGCCCATGATCGGCATCGGGGGCACAGCCCTGGCCGATTCCCTTAAAATGCAGAACATACCGATTATCCGGAACGAAAACTGGTGCACCACCGGTCATGTTGCGCTGCTTGAGGCTTGCATGGCAGTTGCCAGTGGCGTTTACGATGTCGTTATGGCGCTTGGCGTGGAAAAACTAAAAGATACCGGGTATCCAGGACTGGGCACAGGCCGCGGAATGAGCCCGGTACTTGAAGCACGACGAACCGCACCCGGGTCTTTTGGCTTGATTGCCAAACGATATTTCAAAGCATGTGGTCTCAGCAATGAAGAGGGTAAAGCATTAATCGGTAAAATTGCAGTCAAAAACCACGATAATGGCAGTCGTTGCGCCAAAGCCCATTTTCATAACCGCATTACCCTGGATCAGGCGGTCAATGCACCCATCATTGCTTGGCCCCTTGGGCTTTTCGATTGTTGTGGAAACAGTGATGGCGCAGCCTGCGCCATTATCACCCGGAAAGATCTGGCAAAAAAATTCAGGGCCGATCCTGTTTATCTGAAAGGATTCGGCATCTCCATGGATGCCATGTTGCCCCATCTCAGACCCGGATTTGACTGGTTGCGATTTGACGCGCTGATGACTTCTTCGAAAAAAGCCTATGAAATGGCTGGCATCAAAAATCCGAGAGAAGAGTTGGATGTGGCGGAAGTGCATGATTGCTTCACCATCACAGAGCTGGCCATTTATGAAAATTTTGGTTTCAGCGAATGGGGAAAAGCCAGAGACGACATTGAATCGGGATTTTTTTGTCGCGGTGGCGGACTGCCGGTGAACATTGACGGGGGATTAAAGTGTTTTGGCCATCCCGTTGGCGCCAGCGGACTGCGCATGACCTATGAAGTGTACAAACAGCTTCAACAGAAAGTGGACAACCCGGAACGTCAAGTGCCCAATCCCCGGCTGGGACTTTCCCACACGTTCGGTGGACCGCCGCAGATGAGCGCAGTCGCTATTTTTGGAAATGAGCTGGGGTAAGCAACGGCTGACCAGATTCCGAAAAAAAGCAACATCCCGTGCTTGGCCCGGGGGAATACAGACCATCGTCCTGCAGATTGGGTGCCGCATTCTGGCCGCATTCTGAAGGATCAGGCCCGACAACAAATGGCCCGATTAAAGAGAAGGATACAAAAAATGCCTTTTAAAACAATCGTGGTGGACAAAAAAGACCAGATTGCCACCGTTACACTCAATCTTCCTGAAAAGCTGAACGCATTGGATTTGGTGATGCGTGAAGAGCTCAAAGTGGCTTTTCTTGAATTTTCAAAGGCAGTGGACGTGAAAGCCGTTGTCATCACCGGCGCCGGACGAGCCTTCTGCGCCGGTGGAGATATCACGACCATGCAGACGGTTACCGCTCCGGCAGGCCGGGACCGGCTGAAAAATGTTCAACAGTTGGTCCGTGCCCTCACCACGCTGGAAAAACCTGTCATTGCGGCGGTTAACGGACCTGCCATTGGCGCTGGTTTTAATATCGCTTTGGCCTGTGACATGATTTTGGCATCAGAAAAGGCAAAGTTTTCCCAAAGCTTCGTTAAAATTGGTCTGATTCCAGATATGGGCGGTTTTTATCTTTTACCCATGCGGATTGGTGTTCACCGGGCAAAAGATCTGATGATGACCGGTCGGACCATTGACGCCAAAGAAGCAGAATCCATGGGGCTTATCAACCGCCTTGTAGCATCGGAAGTATTGATGGATGAAGCCGTGACAGTTGCGAAAA
Organism: Desulfosarcina sp. OttesenSCG-928-A07; assembly: GCA_030267325.1. Taxonomy (GTDB): domain Bacteria; phylum Desulfobacterota; class Desulfobacteria; order Desulfobacterales; family Desulfosarcinaceae; genus Desulfosarcina. Next base: position 49,762 of record JAJDJS010000011.1, read on the forward strand.
CCATGGCCGGCGGTGCTTCCCGGGCGCTGTCCATGATTAAAAGCGCATTAAACCGATGGCCCACAGATCTGGAAACGTTTCTTGAGATTGAGGCCAACATGCAGGCGGTATGCTTCGAAACCCGGGATTTTAAAGAAGGAATGCGGGCGTTTTTGGAAAAACGGCCGCCCGTATTTACAGGAGAATAAGGCCATTGGCCTTAAATAGCATCCCTGCTGATGTGAGGCGTTAAAGGCAGCGTCTGATTTGAATCCCCTCCCCAAAAACCCGTTTGGGAGAAGCGGGAGAACTTTCTATCGAACCTAATACGGTAAATATCTTAAGGGAAATTAAAACATTAGCATCATCAGATGCGCGAATCCAACGTGTCGGAGTACATTATGAACCTGACGTTTACCACTGAGCAGGAAGACTTCCGGAATCAAGTCCGTCAGTTTGTCCGGGACAACTTGCTGAATAAAGGTTTCAAGGTCGAAAGCAAAGGACTTATCGCCGACAGCGATGTCAGTTTTTCCAAGGCGATGAGTGAAAAAGGATGGATCGGTTTTACCTGGCCCAAATCTCATTGGGGACAGGGACGGAGCTATGTTGAAAAAACCATCATGAATGAAGAGCTGTACCGGGTTCAGGCGCCCATCGGCTATCACTTCCTTGCTGATCGCCAGGTTGGCCCTTCCTTGATTCATTTTGGGTCAGATTGGCAAAGATCGTTTTTTTTGCCCCGGATTGTCACAGCAGAAAAAGGCATGATGTTCTGCCTGCTGTTTAGTGAACCCGATGCAGGTTCAGATCTGGCCGGGATTGCCACAACCGCTCGTAAAGACGGAGATTACTATATCATCAATGGTCAGAAAGTGTGGTCATCTGAGGCGCATCTGGCAGATTATGGATGGCTTCTGGCAAAGACCAACCTGGATGCAGGAGTTTCGGCCCACAATGCCTGCAGTGAATTCATTCTGGATATGAACCTGCCGGGTGTCAAGGTCCGGCCACTGATCAATATCGCCGGTGAACATTCGTTTAACGAGGTTTTTTTGGACAATGTCCGTGTCCATAAGGATTATTTGGTCGGCACGGAACATAACGGCTTCCGGCAGATTATGGCGCAGGTTGATTATGAACGTGCCGGTATTGAGCGGCTGATGCAGAATTATCCGGTTTATGATCAGTTGTTCGACTACATGAAGGTTAAACAATTTCAAACCCGTAAACCGGAGTTATACGCATGGGCCAAAGACCAACTGGCCCGTTTGACAGTAGAATTTGAGACCGGTCGACTCCTTTGCTATTACACGGCCTGGATGATTGACCAAGGCAAAAAGCCCACCAGTCAGGCGGCGTTGTGCAAGGTTTTCTGCACTCAATACGAACAACGCCTGAATGATATGGCCATGCGGATTCTTGGGCCGATGAGTATGATTCGTAAAAACGGATCTAATGCACCCTTGGATGTGGATGTGGCTGCCTGCTATTTGTGGCAACCCAGCTATACACTTCAGGGCGGCAGCGTCGAAATACTCAAAAATATTGTGGCATTGAGAGGGTTAAAATTACCCAGGGATTAATTCCGTTGTTGGGTGAACGAACATTATGCGTGAATTGAGGGGGTATCATGGATTTCGGTTTTACTGCTGAGCAAAAGATGCTGCGTGACTCTTTTCGCTCCTTTTTCAGTAAAGAATGTACGACCGACCAAGTTCTGGCGCTCTGGGCTGACCCGCAAGGATATTCTGAAAAACACTGGAAAAAAATGGCCAAGTTGGGATGGATCGGTCTTGCCATGGACGAGGCATATGGGGGCAGCGGGTATGGGTTCTTGGATCTGTTCATTTTATTTGAAGAACTGGGCCGATCCCAACTGCCCAGTCCACTTTTTACCACCATTTTGTCCTGTATGCTTATTGACTTGTGTGGCAACAATGACCAGAAGCAAAATTTTCTTGAATCCGCCATCAACGGCCGCTGCATATTGACAATGGCGCTTTTGGGAGAAGATGGCGATCCGGATTTTCATTCTCCGAAAATTGAAGCCACAATTGATGAGAATGGTCAACATCGATTGACCGGTAAACGCTGGTTGGTTCCATTTGCCAATTCTGCAGATGCCATTCTGGTCTGCGCCGATCTTGTGGGACATGAAGGCGGCCCAACGCTTTACTGTGTCGACACCCAAACCGAAGGCATTTCCTGTACACGGGTAGAGACACTATATGGAGAGAACAGCTTTCATGTTGAGTTTGATGCGGTCAAGGTGCCAGAAAGCCGGATCATCGGCGCTATCGGTGCTGCCAGTGATGGTGTTGAAAGAATTTTGTCCCGAGCCACAATCCTGAAATGTGCTGAAATGGTCGGTGGCGCACAATATGTGCTGGATGAAACACTTACTCATGTCAAAGCCCGTCATCAATTCGGACGTCCTTTGGGAGTATTGCAAACTGTTCAGCATCTGTGTGCAGACATGAACACCTTTTGCGTCAGCGCCCGATTGGTCGCCTGTCAGGCGGCATCCCGTATTGACCAAAATCTTTCTGCAGAAAAAGAAATTTCCATTGCCAAGGCATGGTGCGGTAATGCCTATAAACAAATGACCTGGATCGCCCATCAACTCTTTGGCGCCATTGGGTTTACCGAAGAATATTTTCTCCATCTGTATTTCAAACATGCCAAGGCGTGTGAACTGCAATTTGGTGATGCAAGCTGGCATCGTGCCAGACTGGCGGCGACCATGGGGTTATAAGCGGTATGCACCGTTCATGACACCTGATTTGAAACTGCAACAGACATTGAAAACAGGTACGGAACATTTGAAAAACAGCATCAGCCCGTCAGGAGATATTTATGAAAATTCTGCATATTGACCACATTGGAATTGCTGTTGAAAGCCTTGAACAGGTCCGGGCATTTTATACAGATACACTTGGACTGGCGATTCAGGATGTGGAGCATGTTGAGGAGCAAAAGGTAAATGTCGCTTTTTTGCCCATCACAGACAGTGAACTGGAGCTTCTGGAATCCACGGACCCCGATGGCCCCATCGGAAAATTCATCAAAACCAAGGGGAAAGGAATTCAACACATTGCCTTCAGAGTAGAAAACATCGAAGACTGTCTTCAGGAACTCAAAAGCAAAGGCGTCCGGCTGATTGATGAAAAGCCTCGCATGGGTGCGGGCGGCGCAAAAATTGCCTTTATTCATCCAAAAGAAAGTCATGGCGTACTGGTTGAGTTATGTGAGCGAGACTGAGCAGAGTCTTCGCTACTGGCCTTCTCCTGTCAGAAAGTAGAGGTGGAAATTATGACATATGAAAGTCTGACCGTGGAAACCCGGGACAGCGTATGTATCATTACGTTGAACCGGCCTGAAAAACGCAATGCTTTGGATATGCAGATGCTGGCAGATATTCGCAGCGCTTTTGGCGTTGTTCGCACAGATCGCACTATTCACAGTGTCATCCTGACCGGTGCCGGTGGAAAAGCATTTGCTTCGGGTGCTGATATCCGGACACTTCAACAGCGCGGGTTCCTTGATACGCTGTACAGCGATACCCATACGATTTTTAACGAAATTGAAGCCACCGGAAAACCGGTGATCGCGGCGATCGACGGATTTGCGTTAGGCGGTGGTTGTGAACTGGTCATGTCCTGCGACATTCGTATCGCCACAGCACGTTCAAAACTGGGACAACCAGAAGTCAACCTCGGTCTCATTCCCGGTGCGGGGGGCACCCAGCGGCTCCAGCGGTTGGTGGGAATTGGAAAGGCAAAAGAACTGATTTTCACCGGTGCGATTATTGATGCAGCAGAGGCCCAGCGAATTGGCCTGGTCAACAAGGTGGTTGAAGATCCGGCAGATCTGATTCCAGCGGCACTTGAAATGGCAAACATGATTCATGCCAAGGGCCCCATGGCCATTACCATGGCCAAAATGGTGATCAATGCCGGCGCCAGTACAGATTTGAATTCCGGTCTGCTCATGGAAAAGCTCGCCCAGACCATTTTGTTCGGTACTGAAGACCGAAAAGAAGGGACCACGGCTTTTCTTGAAAAACGGTCTGCCAAGTTTAAAGGGTGTTGATTTCGGTTGATCGTTCGGATGGCGCTTGTCTGCAATGGAAGGGATCAATAATGGATTTCAGCTTAAGTAAAAGCCAAAAACTTATCCAGAACTCAGCCAGAGCCTTCTTTGAAAAAGAATGCCCAAAGGAAAAAACCCGCGCGTTGATGCAAGATCCTGCAGGATACGATCCGTCCATGTGGCAGAAGATGGTTGATCTCGGGTTTGTGGGTATCACGATACCGGAAGCCTTTGGCGGAATGCAGAGCGAGTTTACTGATCTGGAACTTCTGATGGAAGAAATGGGTCGAAATATTGTTCCGGGGCCTTATTTCCAAACCGTATGCCTTTGCGCCCGGGCGTTGACCCTGTTTGGCAATGAGGACCAGCAACAGCGGTATCTTCCGGAGATCGCCGAAAAAGGAGAAATCTGGTCCTTTGCCCTGGATGAAACCGGTGTCTGGAAAAGCCCCCCTGACATTCGGACAAGGGCAACGATCAGCGATCACGGAGTGATCCTGAACGGAACAAAAGTGTTTGTGCCATATGCCCGTGCTGCAGATTATATGATTGTGGCTGCAAACACGGATACCACTGTATCACCAAAAGCTTCCACCACACTGCTGATTGTGGATACGAAAACACCTGGTATTGAAATGGAAGAAATTCCGACGATCGGACCCGGTTTGAAATATGCGGTAACATTCAATAATGTTATGGTTCCCGCTGAAAACATCCTGGGCGTTGCCGGAAACGCCATGACAATGATTGACGCGTTTATTTCAGAGGGTGCCCTTTTACGGGCAGCAGAAATGTCCGGCGGTGCTCAGGCCGCTTTGGATCTTTCTTTGGACTATGCAAAAAAACGATGTCAATTTGACCGGCCCATCGGATCGTTTCAAGTTCTTCAGCACAAACTGGTCAAAATGCTGCAGGAAGTTGACGGGTTGCGCAATCAGGTACGGGAAGCAGCGTGGCGAATCACCATGGGTCAATCCAGTCCACTTTTGAATGCCATGGCAAAGACCAAGGCCAATACAGTGTACGATCGGGTTTGTCGGGATGCTGTGGTGATTTACGGGGCTATCGGCTGGACAGCGGAAATGGATGTCGGTCTTTATCTGCTGAGGGCCAAAGATCTGACATACGACTGCGGCAGTTCTGATTATCACAGAGAAAAAATCGCCACGATCCTGATGTCTGCCACATCGGGCGCGTTGGCGACAGTTGCGTAAAGAAAGGGATGTCATGAAAATCAGTGGGCATATTGCGATTGTGACCGGCGGCGCTTCGGGGTTGGGGAAAGCCACGGCACAGGCATTGGCGAACAGCGGTGCCAAAGTGGCAATTTTGGACATGAATCCAGAGGCAGGTAAGGCCGCTGCTGCGGAAATCGGCAATGGGACACGGTTTGTGCCAGTTGACGTTGCAGACCCTGCAGCCGTAACCACAGCTGTGGATCAAATTGTTTCTGAGTTTGGAACCATTCACATCGTGGCCAACTGCGCCGGAATTGGAACATCAACAAAAATCTTGGGACAAAATGGGTTGGTTTCGCCGGAATGGTTCACGCATATCGTGAACGTGAATCTGACTGGCACATTTAATGTGATCCGATCCACAATCGCAACCCTTTCTGCCAATTCACCGGATGCCAATGGAGAAAGAGGCGTTTATATCAATACCGCATCCATCGCAGCAACGGACGGACAGATCGGGCAGGCCGCGTATGCAGCGTCAAAAGGCGGCATTGTATCCATGACCTTGGCATTGGCCAGAGAATTTGCCAACAGCGGCATCCGTGTTATGGCCATTATGCCCGGTATTTTTGACACCCCGCTGCTATCCAAACTCAACGAAAAAGCCAAAGAACGATTGAACCAGCAGATTCCGTTTCCGCCGCGGCTGGGGCATGTGCAGGAATTTGCCGAACTTGTTCAGCACATTATCTCCAATTCTTATTTGAATGGCGAAGCCATCCGGCTTGATGGTGGGATTCGGATGGGATTTGGTCGAAAATAGAACTTTGAGAAAGCATCACGGACAGTATTGATGCTGATTCGCTAAAACGGGAGAGAGGCTTATGCGAGAATGTTTTCTGATTGACGCCATACGAACCCCCCGGGGGCGTTTGAGCCGGCCAAAAAAAAACTTCGTGGGTGAGCTGGCCAATGTGCATCCCACAACCTTGGGTGCCATTCTGGCAGATGCCATTGTGGACCGCAATCCCGGTCTTCCATCTGAAAAGATCGAAGACTTGATCTATGCGACAACCATTGCCGTAAAAGAGCAGGCGCAGGATATCGCCCGATGGATTGTGCTGGCGTCAAAGCTTCCCGTCACTGTGTCCGGTGTTCATCTCAACCGTTTCTGCTCCGGCGCCTTGCAGGCCAATGCCTTTGCCAATGCTTCAATCCGTGTCGGCGATTATGATGCAGTCCTTGCCGGAGGCGGGGAACATATGAACAGGGTGCCCATGGGATCAGATCGAAACGATCCTGACCGTTTGCCCATTACCCCCGAAATTCGAAAAAAATACTGTATTGTTCCCCAAGGGGTATCGGCTGAACTCATTGCGGAAAAATACAACATTTCACAAGATGAAATTAATGCTTTTTCCGTTGACAGCCAGAAAAAAGCCCATGCCGCAACAGAAGCGGGAAAATTCAAGAATGAGATTATTCCGATCCCCTATATGGATGCCCATGGAGAGCAGAAAGTGTTGGATCGGGATACCCACATCAACCCTGAAACAACCATTGAAAAGGTCAACGCACTGCCTCGTCCTTTTAAAGAAAACGGTTTAATTCATGCCGCTGCTTCTTCCGGAATCTGCGATGGTGCCTCAATGGCACTGTGGGTATCTGAAGATATTGCCAGGAGATACAACCTGAAACCGCGTGCAAGGGTGGTTTCAGTGGCCAATTGGGGCGTTGATCCGAAAGAAATGCTTGATGGCGTTATTCCTGGAACCCAGCTTGCGCTGAAAAGAGCAGGGCTCAAACTGGATCAGATCGATCGTTTTGAAATCAACGAAGCTTTTGCCAGCGTCCCCTTGGCATGGATGAAAACCCTGAATGTGTCGAAAGAAAAAGTCAATGTAAACGGCGGTGCTATTGCCATGGGCCATCCGCTGGGATCAACAGGTGGCATTTTGTTGGCAACGCTGATCAATGAACTTGAACGGGAAAATCTTCGGTATGGATTGATTACGCTGTGTGCAGCCCAAGGAATGTCCGGCACGATGATCATCGAACGCATTCAATAGGGTTTGCTGAATAATCTGATGCGATGCTGCCCCATAGAAAGCCACTATCCGGGAACAAGCAGGCTGAACAGCTTGTACATCGAAATTTTCTATAATCATCAAAGGCCAAGAACGGTTGGGCTATCTTTCACCAGCCGTTTTTCAAAGAGCCATGCTCTGGCTAAAAACCTGTGGATTTTTAAATCGTATAGAAAAACCATGCCGTATCCCATGTGAAGCGATCACAACCTCCCGGATGGGAGATTGTCTGTAATTGGGACTGCGCGTTCAAGTTTTACGATTTTTGGAAGGATAGTCAAACGATCTCATAACAGCCCCTGTCTATCCGCTTCTGACCACACAAACGGAGACTGTCTTTTCAGGAAGTCTGCCGTATAAAACCCATCGCGATAATCCTGATAATGTCGTGCCCGCATATCCCGATTGCGGGCATCATCCAGTCCAAGCCGATCTATGGTTACCTGAACAGCTTCTTGCTGCTCATCAGACAAATGTGGATTCGGAAAAATGTGACCGGTCCCGAACTCCAGACGAAACCAGCCGGTTTCCACCTCAAAGGGGTCAAGCACATCGTCATAAACCCCTTTTCGGCTGTTCATTCTGGAACATGCAAGTCGGTAGTTACTCCATTCGTAAGCCAAACCAGCATGCTTAGATTTCGCGACAAAGTGATCAACCGTTCCGCCGCCGGTAACGCGCTCAAAAAAGATGGCCAGGTAGGCACAGCAACCGTTGTAGCTTTTATGCATGTCATCCAGACAATCCTGCCAATAAGGCTCAAGCTTGGCTTTGGGTGGCAAGGGTTGATCAAGGGGGATATTTTTTTCTCGCAACCAAGCAATGCCTTTCTGACGCACTTTTTCGTCAAATGAGGCGGGTTCGGGCTGAGCAACAACATGAATCATGACAGCCACCCCTTCTTTTCCGCCACAAAACGCCAGCGCATCCAGAATGGGTCGATATCCGACAGTACTTCTCTCAAACGCTGATCCAATGCCTTGGCGTCACATGCGCTGAATTTTTCATCACTCAAGGCCAAGGCAGCGTCTTCAAGTACTTTTTCAGCTTCAAGGGAATAGCCGGACCTCAGGTCAAAAGCCTCACTGGTCAGCCAGGCGCGGATGTCCCCTTGGCGGACAAACTGCCTGCGGGTAAGCACAACCTGGTTATTGACCAAATCAAGGTCAAACCAGGCATCCTGTTGTGCATCAAAAAGCGACTCCACCGATGCCATGATCAAGGGTGAATGGGTCACGGCAATCAGCTGAACATCGATCTGGATGCCTGGAACTGCCACCAATTTGTCCATCACCTTCATCATGGCCGGGATCACCGTGCGTTGCCATTTGGGATGCAGATGCGATTCGACTTCATCCACCAGAAAAATCGTTTTGGTCTCGGGTTCCTCGCCCAGCAGTTCTTTTGCCTTCAAGTGCTCTTCCCAGCACCACACCAGAAAATAAGCCAAGGCAATGATCCGGCGCATTCCGGATGAGGCATGAACCGCGGCCACTTCCTGCCCATAGGGCATTTTCAGCGTAGGCATGTCCCGGACGTCATCCAGGCTGATGCGGGTCAAAGCGCCCGGAACCAGTTTTTCACCTTCGGAGGGGGACAATACTTCCAGAACAGCCATCAATGAATCAAAGGCCCGCCCTTTTTCCTTTTGCCATCCAGCCCAATCGCGGATCAAACCGTTGCAGAGCCAGGTTCCATCTTCTCGCTGCAACCCATCCCAGACCTCTTTGGGGCTGAACACATAGGCAAAAGGCCGGTCAATGCCTTGGCCAGCTTTCGACTTCCAGTAGTTCCGCGCCGGATCCCAGACAGCAAAGCTGCCGTCGGCAAGTGCGTAGAAGACCAGCCCCGGAATTGCCGGGCGGCCCATGGGAACTGACCAGTTCTGATTTTTGGGCTCGAACGTGCTGACAGAATCCTTTGTTTTAGATGCTGCGGAAAACGAAAAGGCAATTTCCGCTTTCTGCTTCTTGTCAGTCGGCAAGGCGACTTTGCCAGCCGTCAATCTCGGATTCAGTTCCGCAGGCCACTTGCGGGTCATGGCCCACCAGGCAATATCCAGCAAAAAACTTTTCCCAAGGCCGTTATCGCCGGTGAAAAGGTTCAAGCGTTTGCCGAACTCCAGCGCCATCTCGGATGCCGGTCCGACATTGGATATTTTCAAATGTTTGATCACAGTGACCACCTTTTATCATTTCTGGGGAAAGTCAACCAACCCCGCCCGTAACCCACACGAAACAACAAAAAAACCGCTCCGACAACCGAATTTCCCGAATTCGCGCCTGCAATTCGGAAAAGTAATTCATGGCATGACCACTTTTGAAACGCTCATCATTCAAGGCAAATCCCTTCGCCAAGCCAATACACCGGCGGATAGACGGCGCGAATCTGTCCATCTTCAGTAGTAAATCGAGCCGTCCCGGACAGGCTGACGAATGAGGCGTGCCAGTTCGGCAAAACCCTCAAACCATACTGCCTGATCAGAAACGTATACCCCGCCGGCCGGTTGTGTGTGGCTTCAGATGCCATCGCGCCTCAAAAAATCGTTACAAACCTTCAAAAACGATTACAAACTATATAAATTCCGGAAAAACAGATACAACAACGGGAAAACCTTCATTTTTTTACATCCCTCTCCCCCAAAAAGACTGCTACTGCTTGGGGGAGAAGGAAAAAACGGCTGACATGGAAATGATCTTTTCAGCCAGCCGTCTAAAAAAACAAAATTCAGGACTGTGTTGATCGCTCAGATGGATGGAGAGGAATAAATTTTCTTCCTGTATTACTGCCCTTTTCTTTCCATCAGGTTCCGGATGCGCAGTCTCAGGGCGTTGAGGCGGATAAATCCTTCGGCGTCAGCCTGGCGATACACGGTGTCGTCTTCAAACGTGGCGTGGGCTTCGCTGTAAAGCGATTGATCTGATTTTCTGCCCCGGACAATGCAGTTTCCCTTGTACAGTTCAAGACGCACCACGCCGGAAACATTGGCCTGGGTGCTGTCGATCATGCCCTGGAGGATTTCCCGTTCCGGTGCAAACCAGAATCCGTTGTAGATGAGTTCCGCGTATTTGGGAATCAGGCCATCGCGAAGGTGCATGACGTCCCGGTCCATGGTGATGGACTCCATGGCCATGTGGGCCTTTCGCAAAATGGTGCCGCCGGGTGTTTCATAGACGCCACGGGATTTCATGCCCACAAACCGGTTTTCCACCAGATCCACCCGGCCGATGCCGTGACGGCCGCCCAATTTGTTCAGCTCGGCCAGCATGTTGGCCGGAGACAGGGCTTTTCCGTTAATGGCCACGGGATTTCCCGCCGCAAAGGTGATTTCAATCAGTTCCGGCGTATCCGGCGCGTCTTTGGGCGAAACCGTCAGGACAAACATGTCATCCGGCGGCGCAGCCCACGGATCTTCCAAAATGCCGCCTTCATAGCTGATGTGCAAAAGGTTGCCGTCCATGCTGTAGGGCTTGGAAGGCGTGGTGGGAACACGGATGCCGTGTTTTTCTGCAAAGGCCATGAGGGCGGTCCGGGAGTTGAGATCCCACTCCCGCCACGGGGCGACAATGCGAATATCCGGTTTGATGGCATAATAGCTCAGTTCAAACCGGACCTGATCGTTTCCCTTGCCTGTGGCGCCGTGGCTCACCGCATCGGCGTTTTCAAGGGCGGCGATTTCCATCTGGCGTTTGGCAATCAGGGGCCGGGCAATGGAGGTGCCCAGAAGATACTGGCCCTCATAAATAGCATTGGCCCGAAACATCGGAAACACGTAATCCGCAACAAAGGTTTCTTTCAGATCATCCACATAGGATTTGACCGCGCCGGTCCGGCGGGCGTTTTCTTCCACATGGGCCATGGATTCAGCCTGGCCGATGTCTGCAGAAAAGGTCACCACTTCGCACTGATAGGTTTCAATGAGCCATTTGAGAATGACTGATGTATCCAGACCGCCAGAATAGGCCAGAACCACTTTTTTGATTTTTTGAGCCACAACGATTCTCCTTATAATGATGAACTCAATATGATGCCAATATGCGTAGGGGCGCCTCGCGAGGCGCCCGATCCATTTCACGTCATCGCACAAGGGCGCCTCACGAGGCGCCCCTACACCCCCATCATGCACAGCGGTTTGTACAACCTTATCTGGGCAATACCGTATCCAGACACTGAAGCATGGCGTCAATGTCGCTTTTTTCAATGATCAGGGGCGGGATAAACCGCAAGGTGTCGCCCTGGACGCAGTTAATCAGGAAGCCTTTTTCCATCATGGACAGCACAAAGCCGTCCGCCGGCTGATTCAGTTTCATTCCCAGCAAAAGCCCTTTTCCGCGAACATCCAGCACACAGGAATGCTTGTCCTTCAGCCGATTCAGGGCTGCCTTGAAATATTCGCCGGTTTCCTGAGCTTTTTCCACAATGTGATCTTCCAGAAAAATCTTCAGGGTTTCAAGGGCTGCCGAGGCCACCAGCGGGGTTCCGCCAAAGGTGGACGCATGGGCGCCGGGACCGAAGCTTTGGGCAATCGCCTCTTTGGCCAGCATGGCGCCCATGGGAAGCCCGTTTGCAAGGGCCTTTGCCAGGGTGATGATATCCGGCACCACGCCGTAATGCTCATAGGCAAAGAGTTTTCCGGTCCGTCCCATGCCGGTCTGGATTTCGTCCAGAATCAGCAGCAGTCCTTTTTCATCACACAGGGCCCGGAGTTTTTTGAGAAAATCCGGTGAGGGGCAGTTGATGCCGCCTTCTCCCTGAATGGGCTCCAGCATGACGGCGCAGGTTTTATCGTCAATGGCTGCGGCAACGGCATCCAGATCATTGAACGGCACAAAGGAAAATCCTGTCAGAATCGGATCATAACCGATTTTGATTTTGTCCTGGCCGGTGGCCGACAGCGTGGCCATGGTGCGGCCGTGAAAGGATTTTTCCATGGAAATGATCTGGTACCGCTGGGGATGGCCCTGATCCTTGGCGTATTTTCGGGCCAGTTTGATGGCCGCCTCATTGGCCTCAGCCCCGGAATTGCAAAAAAACACCCGGTCGGCAAAGGAATGCGCCACCAGCAGACGGGCAAATTCTGTCTGGGGAAGGGTGTAATACAGATTGGATACATGGATCAGGGTTTTGGCCTGGCGGGAAATCGCCTCCGCAATCCGGGGATGGGCATGGCCCAGATTGCACACGGCAATGCCGGCCACAAAATCGGTATAGGCTTTTCCGTTTGTATCCCACACGGTACAGCCCGCGCCTTTTTCCAGCACAAGGGGAAAGCGTTTGTAGGTGTTTGCAATCACCTGATCCGCTGTTTCAATAATGGGTTCTGTCATGGGGTTCTCCGGTTGATGAATAAAATTAGCTCTGCCGGTTTTTGGAGCAGGGTGAGTGGAGCGAAATGAGGCCGTCAAGGCCAAGATTCACATCTTCCACCCAAAAAGTACGAAGCTGTATTCATTTTTCAAAAAAGCGATGTTTATTGAAAACGCGCGGTATAATCAAGGTCTGATACGCTGAAAGGTTTTATAATTTCCCCGGTCACGATCTCTTTTGGGGTCTGTGCCTGTTTTTCCGACCATCATCAATCCCAGTGAGAGAATCAGAACAACGATTCCGGAAATGATGAATGTTTTCTTCTTGAAATGACTTTTAAGCGCTTTCCAGTTGATCAGCACATGCAGCACTGAAAACAAAACAAAGGCAATTCCCAGCTGTTCGTGGACTGTTTTGATGGATCTGTTACAGATCTGAAAATACATCATGACGCCGGAAAGGGCGGTAACACCAAAAAGAACCGCCAGACACGGGGTGATGATATTGCGGTGAAGTTTCATGTGGCAACAATTCCCCCATTAAAACATATCCCGTCCCCAACAGGCGCCTACCCTGCCGTCACTTCGGTGCCAATGCCCTTGTGGGTAAACAGCTCCAGTAAAATGGCATGACGCCGCTTGCCATTGATGATGGGAACCTTTCGCACACCGTTTTTGATGGCTTCCAGGGCATATTCGATTTTGGGAATCATGCCGCCGGAAATACTGCCATTTGCGATCATCTTCGTTGCCGTGGGTGCATCAATGGAAGAAATCAGGTTTCCGTCGGGGTCCAGCACGCCGTCCACATCCGTGAGCAGCATAAGCCGTCCGGCGGAAAGGGCCATGGCAATATGGCTGGCCACCAGATCCGCGTTGATGTTGTAGGTTTCACCGTTTTCACCCACACCCACCGGCGCGATGATGGGAATAAATCCGCTTTTTGAAAGGGTGTGGATGATTTCCGGATTCACGCGGGTCACCTCGCCCACCATGCCCGGATCAATGATTTCAGGCGGACTTCCCGCATCATGCTGCTGCACAATGCGCATTTTTTTGGCCTCAATCAGGCCGCCGTCTTTTCCGCAGAGTCCCACGGCCCGGCCGCCTTCCTGGTTGATCTGGGCCACAATGCTTTTGTTGACCTTACCGCCCAGAACCATTTCCACCACATCCATGGTGGGACCATCGGTCAGGCGCATCCCCCTGACAAACTGGGACCGGATGCCCATCTGGTCCAGGACTTTGTTGATCTGGGGACCGCCACCATGCACCACCACCGGATTGAGGCCGATGAATTTGAGCAGGGTGATGTCCCGCGCAAAGGCGGTTTTGAGATCTTCATCCACCATGGCGTGGCCGCCGTATTTGATCACCACGGTCATACCGGAAAACCTGCGGATGTAGGGCAGGGCTTCAATTAAAATATCCGCCACCGTTGAATTGGGCGGAAGCGTATCAGGAGATATGGACATGGGGCGTTTCTCTTCTGTTGTTAAAGTTTGAAATTACAGAATATACCGGCTCAGATCCTCGTTGTGGGTGATGGCGCCGAGTTTTTCATCCACATAGGCCGCATCAATGGTCAGGGTGGACTCGGCCACATCCGGCGCGTCAAACAGAATATCCTCCAGAAGCTTTTCCATCAAGGTGTGCAGCCGGCGGGCGCCGATGTTCTCTGTCCGGGAATTCACATCCTGGGCAATTTCAGCAATGCGCGCCACCGCATCATCCGAGAAAACAAGGTTCACCCCTTCGGTCCGGAGAAGGGCCATGTACTGGAGCAGCAGGGCATTTCGAGGCTCGGACAGAATCCGCACAAACTCTTCTTTTCCCAGGGCGTCCAGGGTCACCCGGATGGGAAACCGGCCCTGAAGTTCCGGAATCAAATCCGAGGGTTTGATCATGTGAAAGGCGCCGGATGCGATGAACAGAATATGATCCGTCCGGACCGGTCCGTACTTGGTGTTGACCGTAGTGCCTTCCACAATGGGAAGCAGATCCCGCTGAACGCCTTCCCGCGAAACATCCGGTCCGTGGCTTTTCCCGCCGCCACCGGCGATCTTGTCGATTTCATCCAGAAAAATGATGCCTGACTGCTCCACCTTGAACACCGCTTCCTGAATCACCGCCTCCATGTCCACCAGATTTTGGGTTTCTTCCGTGGTTAAAAGGGAAATGGCTTCAGGCACCTTGATTTTCCGGCGGCGCGTATTTTTGGGCATCAGGGGACTCAGCATGTCTTTGAAATTGATGCCCATTTCCTCCATGCCCACATTGGAAAAAATCTCCACCATGGGCATGGCGCGTCCGGCCACATCCAGATCCACATACCGGTTGTCCAGCTTTCCGGCCCGGAGCATGGCCCGGAGTTTTTCCCGGGTGGCAGAGGTGTCCCTTTCAACAGGTGCGGATTCCGCGTCATCATCATCCGTGTCTGGACCGCCCATATGTGCGGTCCGGGGCTTGGGCAGCAAGAGATCCAGAACCCGCTCTTCGGCAATCTGGGCAGCTTTTTCCCGCACCGCCACCTGGGCAGTGGCCCGCTCGGCATTGATGGCCAGTTCCGTCAAATCCCGGACCATGGATTCCACATCCCGGCCCACATATCCCACTTCGGTGAACTTGGACGCCTCCACCTTATAAAAGGGAGAATCGCTGAGCCGGGAAAGCCGCCGTGCGATTTCGGTTTTTCCCACGCCCGTGGGGCCGATGAGGATGATGTTTTTCGGCGCGATCTCATCTCTCAGGTCATCGGCCACATGCTGACGGCGCCAGCGGTTACGCAGGGCAATGGCCACAGAGCGTTTGGCCGCATGCTGGCCGATGATATATTTGTCCAGTTCAGCGACAATGGCGTGAGGTTTCAGGTCTTTTTCAGGTTTCAGGGGATGCGGGAGTGTTTTTTGCATGGATAGGCAGCTCGTCAATGGTAATCTGGTCGTTGGTATAAATACACAGGGTTCCGGCAATGTTCATGGCGCGTTCAACAATCTGGCGGGCAGAAAGATCGGTCTCCGACAAAAGGGCCATGGCTGCGGCCTGGGCCGCAACTCCGCCCGAGCCGATGGCCACTGCCGCCTGATCCGGCTCAATCACATCCCCGTTTCCGGAAATGAGCAGCACGGTATTGCCGTCGGCGGCCAGCATCAGGGCTTCCAGGCGGCGCAGGTATTTGTCGGTGCGCCATTCACGGGCCATTTCAACAGCAGCCCGGGTGAGACTGCCATTATAGCGTTCCAGTTTTTCTTCCAGTTTTTCGGTCAGGGTCAGGGCATCGGCCGTGGCCCCGGCAAATCCCACCAGAATAAGGTCTTTATAAATCCGTCGGACTTTTCGGGCATGGTGCTTGATGACCGTGGAACCCAAGGTCACCTGACCGTCGCCAGCCATCACCAGCTGGTTTTTGTCCTTTACCGCCAGAATGGTGGTGCCGTGAAATCGGGAATCGGTTGTATCGGCGTAAGGTTTCATGGGGAAATGGGAGTCCTTTTCAGATCTGTCAGGTGAATTCCGGGGAGTCCGGCAAACAAGGATGATACTCTATTCATCTGTTTGGATTTTGTCGAGATGAAATTACACGGCGCAACATCATTAATTTTCTCAGCGGTGCTTGAATTTGTGAAGATTTCCTGCCAATGAAAACTTTATCCCGAATGCATTCAGCTTTATGCGAAAAAACTTGCCATCAGGGAAGAAAAACAAAGGGATGGGAAAATCCGGCACGTTGTCACCTTACTTAAAGGACTCAAGCTGAAAAAAACCGGAAGAGATATATGAACGATGATCTGAAAACCATGCTGACTGTAGCGGCAGCCCTGAAAAAGGCGCCTGCAAGCTGGAAACATGAAAACCCCCTTACCAGGTGGAAAGGCCTCAAAACCGAAATTTTTAACGGCAACGAGTGTGTCGTGGGTCTTTCCATTGAGCGGGGAAACGGCACTCTTGCCCCTGAACTCGGGAACCTCGCCCATCTGCGGGAACTTGTCATTTCAACTGAAAAAGTTCAGGGCAGCCTTCCAGAAAAAAATGAAGTGTCCATGGCCTACGCCTATTACGCCAACGCCATGACCAACCTGAACAATGCCGAGGCCAGGTACACGCACACAAGCAAGATCAACGACATCTACAAACAGCAATACGAGCACGGCAAACGCGAGCTTTCCGACTGGCTGGAGTCCATGCACGCCTGTGGAGCGCCCGGGTGGAAGTGCTGGAATACCGCTACCAGACCTTGCGCCGCACAAACGAAGTGTACAAGACCATGGCCGGGCGCTACCAGGCGCTGACAATGGTCACGGCCGGGGAGCGGTCACAATAAAGTGCCCGCTGAAAACTCGTCTTTTCAGCCTGGGGTGTAAGAAGTTTTGTGTGAACAGCCACCATGCTATCCTGAAAACAGAATGAGAAATGGCGTGTCTTTTGGGGGGGAGAAGAAGTATGGTTATGTAATCCATATTCTGGTAATATCCGCCACGGAACAAGCAAGAAAATCCTAAAAAGCACGAATGGCGCCTTTCCTGCATTCTCTGGAGTGACTATGCCTGCGACTCCCCCCTTTGTTGAAAAACTTCGTGAAGCACCCCATCAAATCACCCACAATACTGACTCGGCCCAGGGAGAAGACAAGGCATTGTCAGCAGCTGCAGTGCAACCTGATCCTGCCACGGATGGCAGCTTCAGAGAAAAAATTTCGCCATACTACAATGACATCCTTGTGATAACAGGTATTTTGGGTTTGCTTGTGGCGATCTGGGCATTGAGAAAAAAGCGGACTCCACCAAAAATTATCCCGCCTTCCTTTTCCACAGAAGATTCGGGCAAGCCTCCTCTCCCGGACCACATTCAGAAAACACCTTTCTTTGGCAGAAAAAAAGAAATTGAAGACCTGTCCACATTCGCGTCAGAAGACACGAGAAAATTCTCCTGGTGGATGGTGTGCGGCGCTGGCGGTACGGGTAAAAGCCGCCTTGCCTCGGAGTTTACCTCCCGTCTGGCTGAAAAACCCTGGCATGCCGGATTCATTGATCTGGGCAAAACGCCTCGCGTTACCTGGGATACATGGAAGCCTGACAAGCCCACCGTTATTATCGTGGATAATGCGGCCCGGTTCATCGCGGCAGAGCCCGATCCTTTGGACGATACCCCAAAACCGGCTGATCTTTTCAGCATCCTTACCATTCTTTCAGCGCAGGCGGATGCTTTCAAGCATCCGGTCCGGCTTTTACTTTTGGAGCGGGCCTACAAACAACAGGAGGCAAAAGAAGAAGGACCAACCCGTCAACAGGCCATTACCACGGTATGGTTTGAAAGATTGAAGAAACTAAAGGCTTTCTGCCATGATCCGGACGCCCTCCCCCTTGAATTGAACACCCTTGGGGACCTGGAACTGCTGAACATCGCCAGGGAGAAACTGGGACCAGACACGCCAAAGGACTTTGTCGCAACGCTTGAGAATATTGACCCGCTCAAACGGCCGTTATTTGCAGAGTATCTTGCCCTGTACCTGCTGGAAGGCAGTATGCTTGGGCAGCACAATGTTACGCAGGAAAAATTGCTGCGTTTTATGCTCGAACGGGAAGCAACAACAAGGTGGAGCCATGTAAAATTAGATCAGCATGAATTTAAAGCCATCATGCTGGCAACCCTTTGCAGCAGCGATTATAAGGTGCAGCTTGACAGGCAAAAGATTCTTGCCAACCATGAAATAGGCTTTTTCAATGAACAAGTATTTCATGTAAGGCCGCTCAAGCCGGATATTCTGGGGGAGTTTTGCCTGCTCAATGGCGGGATGGGGACTGCAAACGCCGACTATTGGTTACCGACAGGAAGTCAGCTTGAGGAAGACAACGCGTTAAAAAAACTGGTGCTTGAAGCCTGGGCCATAAACCCGGCAGGGGTGGCTGCCTTTTTTGCCAGATGTGGTTCAGATTTTTTGGAAAACAGTAATCTGCCCCGTTTGCTTTCGTATCTGCCGCAGGAAAAAGAACAGCAACTATACTGGGCCAGGGCTGCCATGGAGATGGGAGGC
>JAJDJS010000110.1 GCA_030267325.1 Desulfosarcina sp. OttesenSCG-928-A07
TTTAAAAGAAGACATGCCCCTTGAATGGTTTCGGGTTAAAGAGGCGCTGACAACGGTTAATCAGGACTTTATTCCACGGCAAAAATTTCAACAGATTTGCCAGAATCAGAAATTGAATGAACAGTCAGAAAAAACTGTGTTGAAAGTTTTGGATACGCTGGGGATCGCGGTTTACTTCCCGAAACTCAAATCCCACACTGATATTGTCCTCAACCCGGAATGGATCACCAAAGCTATCTACCATATTATCTGCGCCTGTGGAAAAGATCCCAATTTTAATGGGGAACTTTCTGAAAAGCGGGTGCAGCAACTCTTTGTTGAAACAAAAGATGACAACGATTTTGATATCGTCATTCCGGATGACAAATGCCTGTTTCTGCTGGAATTGATGCAGAATTTCAAACTGGCGTTTTCTCTTCAAGGCCCAGAAAATCGGTATTACGCGCCCATGCTGGCCCCTATCAAGGAGCCGCCCCACACGGTTTCCCGTAAAGGCAGCCTGCATATTACCCTTGGCTTTACATTTCTGCCGCCCGGACTTTTTTATCGCTTTGTGGTGGAATCCAGCCCGGAGATAGTCGATGGCCTGATATGGCGCAAGGGGGTTATCCTCGGGAAAGGGATCAACCGCCTGCTCATTGAATACAGTGAGCATCGCCGCACCCTGGAATGTTACGCGCAAGGTGACGATCCAGGTGACTATCTCAACGATATTCTGATACGAATCCAAGAGATTATTAATTCCGGCTACACACAACTTCCCTACCGCCCCGACATTGTATTGGAAAATGGCGATGTCTTTGATGTGGAAGAGTTAAAAGTTCGTTATCGGAAAGAGGGATATAACAGCAAGGTATATGGCAAAAAAACGGGGGGGATTTATAAAACCGGGGATCTTTTGAAAAAACACCTTGGAAAAAACTTCGGAGAAACCATAAAAAAAAGTGGAAAGATTGGACCCATCCTCGGTGGTTTGATAAAAATTGATGAGGCCATGGGTAGTCTGCTGGGTATCTGGAAAAAACTGACTTCCATCATAGCTGCGGCCGCAAAATTCTTTGGTGGCTGACCGCATTGAGGCGGGCACTGATCCTGTGGAAGCCGCCATTTTTACAAAACAATGGTGGGACACTACAAATATCGTTATCATACTGAATTTATTTATGTTTAATGGGATGCACCGCTGCTGCTCTCAGGCGGCGGCATCCCAAAAAGTATAAAAGACCGCTTTATGCGTCTGTTTTTTCCGGTGTTTCCGGGATGATTCGGTGGACCCGCAAAGACAATTCCTCCAACTGCTCACGGGTGGGCTCGGATGGCGCGTTGGTGAGCAGGCAGGCTGCTTGCTGACTCTTTGGAAAGGCAACCACGTCCCGGAGGATGGAAGGCTCGCCGCACAGCAGCATGACCATCCGCAAGATGATCGCCGGACAACGATCACCCAGAAACACTTTGATTGTCGAGATTCTACGGGATCATGGGTATGTGGATTCCCGTGGGATGGGAGTTTGCATCAAAATTATTCCCCTGATGCGTCAATACAATCAGGTTGATCCCATATTTGAAGCCACAGAGGATTATGTGAAAACAATTCTTCCCAGAGGAAAGATAGAAGGGTGCCTATCTTCTGGCCGGTCTTCCCGGTCAATCTGATGACACCGTGGAATCCGCCATCGTAACCGTACAGAAAAAAGGTGAGTCATGGAGAGACCAGAAACCACTTTTGATCCAACGATATTGGAAAAGGAACTAAAGTCCTTATCCAAACAGCAATGTTGTTGGTTTGCTGCCCGTTGTGCCCTACGCGTTCTGCCGATTCTGGCTGATCCAAAGAAGGGAGGATCGTCGCGTAGTGACATATTTTACTTTTGGCGCAAGAAAGAACGGGCAATCCATCTCTTTAATCTGTTTCGCGCTATCAACGTCACCACCGCCTACGACGACGACACCGACAAAGCCGCCTACGTCGCCTACGCCGCCAAAGCCGACAAAGCCGCCACCGCCGCCAAATCCGCCGCCAAATCCGCCTATGCCGCCTACGTCGCCGCCGATGCCGCCTACGACGTCGACGCCGCCGCCGCCGCCGCCAATGCCGCCAATGCCGTCTACGCCGCTGACGCCGCAGTCACCGCCGCCGCCAAAGCCGCCGCCTACGACGCCGCCTACGCCGCCTACGCCGCCTACGCCGCCTACGCCGCCTACGCCGCCTACACCGACGTAGGCGGCGGTGGCGATAT
>JAJDJS010000113.1 GCA_030267325.1 Desulfosarcina sp. OttesenSCG-928-A07
CTTGTCCTTTCACATCAATCCACTTTCGGGGCACACAAAAATGAAGATGACCGTTTCATGCCCAGGTGAGCAGCATGGGGTGATGCCGGGTCCAGGTATCGGCGTTGGGTGTAACCCGGGCGGAAAAACCATAATTTCCCGAATCATGGCACGGCATACGGCAACTGTACAGATAGATGCCGGGTGCGAGCATGTCCTTGACATACATCATTTTGACGTAAGGGATGCCGATCCGGTCAAAATTCCACATCTTTCCGTAATACAGTTCCACGTTCAGTTCTTCCGGCTGGAAATCGCCGGTTTTGACCACCGCGGTGACCTCAACGGTCTGGTTGACCCGGAACGGTCCTTTCTCGGCAAATACCGGGGACGAGACGTGAATGTCGTGCCACTTTTCAAGGTAGCGCCGTCGCTGCAGGCCAAGTTCCTCGGCCTTGGCCCCGCCATTTGCCGTCAGATCCTCAAAGGACCGGATGGCCGGCTGGTAAAACCGGTCCCGGTATTCCTTCATCATCCGCAGGCAGCAGAAATGGGAAACAGCCATTTTCATGGAAGCCTTCATCATCTTGAGCCATTCAAGGGGAATGCCGCCGTGGCGCCGGTCATAGTAAAGCGGGGCAATTTCGTTTTCAATGACGTTGTACAGGGCCTCGCTTTCAATGGTGTCCTGGTAGCTGTGGTCTGTGTATTCCTCGCCATTGCCGATCCGCCAGCCCAGCTCAGGACGATAGCCCTCGCACCACCATCCGTCCAGAATGCTCACATTGGGAACGCCGTTGAGCGCTGCCTTCATGCCTGATGTGCCGCAGGCTTCCATGGGCCGCCGGGGCGTATTGAGCCAAACATCTGCGCCCTGAACCAGAAAGCGTGCCATGTGCATGTCGTAATCTTCAAGAAACACCAGCCGGTGGCGAAGGTTGGCCCGCCGGCTGAATTCCACCAGGCTCCGGATAATGCCCTTTCCCTCGTTATCTCTGGGATGGGCTTTTCCGGCAAAGATGAACTGCACCGGACGGTCCTTTGAATTGACGATGGCCTCCAGCCGCTCAATATCCTGAAACAAAAGGTGGGCTCTTTTGTAGGTGGCAAAACGCCGGGCAAAGGCAATGGTGAGCGTATCCTGGTCCAGCACCGATTCCACGGTCTGCATCATGCCAACAGGCGCATTGCGGCGGGAATACTGCTGGTGCATCAGCTTGCGGGCCATCCGGATCAGGCGGGACCGGCACATTTCATGAACCTGCCACAATTCTTCATCAAAAATGTGGTCGATCCGGACAGCATTTTCCGGAACCTGGGACCCCATATTCCACTGGGGCCCCAAATAGCGCTCAAACAAGCGCTTCATTTCCGGTGACAGCATGGTGGGAATGTGAATGCCGTTGGTGATGTGGGTAATGGGGGTTTCATCATCGGTCCGGGTAGGCCAGAAATGGGACCACATGCGGCGGGCTACCTGTCCGTGGCATTCGCTGACCCCATTGATGTAAAGGGAGGTGCGAAGACCCAGCACAAACATGGAAAACGGTGTTTCCGGCAGTCCCGGCTCGGCCTGGCCAAGGGCCAGCAACCTGTCGACACTGGTGTTGAACGTTTTGGCAAATGGTTCCAGATAGGGCCTGACCATGGACGGCGGAAATTCGTCATGGCCGGCAGCCACCGGGGTGTGGGTGGTAAAGACCGTGGACCGGGGCAGCACCTCAAAGGCCATGTCCAGAGAAAGGGCGTGGTGCGCCATGAGTTGCCGCACCCGTTCAATATTGGCAAAGGTGCAGTGCCCTTCGTTGAGATGGCAGACCGTGGGGAAAATCCCCAGCGCCTCAAGGGCCCGCAGGCCGCCGATGCCCAAGAGCACTTCCTGGGCCAGCCGCATGTGAAGTTCGGCGGTGTACAGGCGGGCGGTGATCTCCCGCACATCCGGGGAATTTTCAGCAAGGTTGGTATCCAGCAGAATCAAAGGGGTCCGCCCTACCAGAACTTCCCACACCTGGGCGTGAATCTCGCCATGGGCACCGGCCAGATGGATGATGACGTCATTTCCGTCCGCGTCTTTTTTCTTGGAAAAGGGAAGATTGAAAATATCGGTTTCCGGATATTCTTCCTGCTGCCACCCGTCCTTGT
>JAJDJS010000111.1 GCA_030267325.1 Desulfosarcina sp. OttesenSCG-928-A07
AGGTCCACCATAGCGTCAAAAACATCGCGCGCGGAGTCAATATCATCGCTGTTGTCATAGGCGCTAATCAAATTGACCGATGCCGTGGCACGCTCCGTTCGAATCTCTTCCGAATCCCCCAGGCTGGCCATTGCGTCAAAAACATCGCGCGCTGAGTCAATGTCGCCGCTGTTGCCATAATACACAATCAAATTGACCGATGCCTTGGCACGCGTCGTTCGAATCGCTTCCGATTCCCCCAGGTTCGCCATTGCATCAAAAACATCGCGCGCGGAGTCAATGTTACCGCTGTTGCCATAGGCGTTCATCAAATTGGCCGAGGCTTCGGCACGCAGAGTTGGAATCTCTTCCGAGCCCTCCAAGTCCACCATTGCGTCAAAAACAGCGCGTGCGGATGCGAGATCACCTGCATCTCCCAACCTGCCAATATAATTTACTGCTAATTTTCCCCAGAACCATCTTGCAAGTGGACTCTTGGAAGTAGTGTGAAACAAGTGCAGCAGCATCTTGTGAGTTGTAAAGTCCTGAATGCACCGTGCAAAGAAAACGGTTGTCTCGAAGGGCTTATTTTTCCAGCACCAGGCGATTTCCGCCTCCAGTTCAGAGTTGGTTACGCGCCTTGTTCCATCGCCATGACGCCCGCCGCCTTCCAGCACAAAATACTCGCCCACCAGGTCCGGTTCCAGGGGACACAGGTAAAAATCGTTGGTTACCTCATCAATAAAGCCAAGGCCGTGATTAATCATGGACCCGCGCATGGCAGTGTCGTTATCGCAATGCTCATGGTTTTGGGGCGTTTTGGTAATGGTCGCGCGAACCAGTTTTTTGTATTCCTCTGTTTTAAAATTTGCAGACTTCCAGCTTTTCCGGTGTTCCAGTTTCAGGGCATGATCCAGCACTTCCTGGCGGGTCGGGCTGTCCCCCAGGCCTTTGGCCAAATAGCTGGCCAGCATGATGGCAAACAGGGCACGTTTTTTCGGGTCAACTTTTTTAAGATCGTTGATAAAGCTGGCCGGCAAAGGTTTTCTTTCGGCATCCCCTTCAGCCTCATTGTCCATGACCTCTTGCCCGATTTTCAGCAGGTCATCATCCGTAAGCTTCGTTAGCTCCAATGGCGTCCCTGTGTGGCAGCAGGTGGCCAACTGCAAGCCTTCCCGGTCGGTTTTTGCCATTATTTCTTTATACCACACCACCGGATGAAGCTTGCTTTCATCTCCCGCAGAGACCGGGTTTTTTTGCAGGTACTCACGCTCCACAAGGAGAAAACGCACCGGATGCTGCCAGTTTTGACTTGAGGCGCGATCAGCCAGCAGGCGCATGATTGCCAGGAAATTGTGGCGTTGTTTTTTGCTGTCAGGCTCTGCATCGTGGCCCAAAGCAAAATGATCGCTGACATAATCCAGCACCAGAAAGTGTGGCTGCTGCGGCTGCCAGTTTTGCCAAAAGTCAAATTGGGTTTTGGCCAAATCAAGAAAGCCCGTCTGCCAGGGGCTGCCGTTAAGTGTGGTTCCTGAAAGGCGTTTGCACACTTCAAAAGCCAGGCGGCTTTTGCCTGTGCCGCCCGGTCCGCACAGCAAGCGCCACATGAACGGCTCGTGGGCGTGCGCCATTTCCATAAGCGCGTTAATCGCAGCATCACGGCCGACAAAACGAGGTTTTTCGTTAAAATAAAGGTAACTGTAAATGCCTTGAGCACCAGGGACGGCGCTTCGGTTTGTGAGGACGAGCTTCAGCTTTGGCGCAGGTTCCGTGGCAGGAAGAATTTCGTTTTGGCCGCTCCCGTTCGGGGGAGGAGGACGCTTGGAAGCCCGCCTTTTTTTCCACCAATCTGCAACCTTAAAAGGAGCAGCAATAATGACACATAAAGCGGCAGCGCTGCCAATTAGCCCAAAAATGGTGCTCGGGTCACTGTAGTTGAGGCCGGAAAAAAAGGTGACAATCCAGTCTATACAACCGTCAGCAGTTTCGCCAAGGGAGACGGGGGCTTGCGTTGTGGCGGGTTCTGGCACAGCAGGCGGCAGGCTCACATCGGTCTGTGCAGCATAGGCAGTGCCAGCTGCAAGGTCGCAGAGACAGAGTGTGTTGGCTGCAAGCAGCAGAGGTATAGCGTTCATGATGTGGATGACTCGCTTTCGGGGCTACTACGATACAGTCAATTCGGACGGTCCTCTTTTTTCGCGTCTTTCGCGGT
>JAJDJS010000112.1 GCA_030267325.1 Desulfosarcina sp. OttesenSCG-928-A07
TTTCACTTGTTCCATTGCCTTTGCCAATGTGTGACCATCGTAAGGATTGCCCTCCAGTGCCATTGCACCCACGAACCACCCGCCACGACTTGTCACCGCCACACTGACTTTACTGCCGAACTCATACTTTTTGTGCGCTTTTCCTTTGGCAATACAGGCAACGTGAGGTTCGTGGACACTGTAAACCTTGTTGTTGTCTTTGCGCTGTTGATTGAAAATTCGGCTCGCAATATCAAGCAGTTGCTTCAATTCTGCATCTGGATTTGTCACTTTTCTCTGAATGTCACGAAGCACCCGGCCAAGAAAAGTCTTCAGCCGGCGTTGTTCTCTGCGCGTCCGTTTCATTTGTTTCGCACGTGCATAGCGGCTTTGCTGCACAAAAGCCTTTCTTGAAAGCTTGTTGTAATTTTGACGCAGCACAATGCCGCGTTTTTTGGCGGCTGCGACCAGCCTTGCCCGGGCACGATCATAAAGACGAGAGTCTGTTGGGAATCGGATGTGTTTTTCCTGCACTGTCGTGTCCACATTGACCCGAGCCAATTGACTGGTCTTGATTGCCTTCAGTTGAAGGCCGGCACGGATGGTCTCTTCCAGAAGCTTTTCTGCGCCATTTGCCCCCACGCGCTTACGCCAGCGGCACATACTTGACGGATGGATCGGAAATTCATGTTCGAACCACTTCATACCGCTGAAGTACTGCCAGTAGGGGTTTTCCACCCATCCTTTCACAACCGCATCATCACTCAGGTCAAAGGTGAACTTCAGGTAATGAAGCGCTACCATCAACCGGGTTGATATCCCGGGACGACCATTGTCTTCGCAAAACGAAGAACCAAAAGCTTCTTCCAGGGATGCCCAGTCCACAATTTCAGATAATCTTACAAGACGATGACCGGAATTAATCATCGCCGAAAGCTCAGGACGAAACAGACTCAGTTGAGGATCGCTTGCAGGTGATTTTTTGGGTTTCATAGGCGTAAAATTCGCAAGAAAGTTGATGGGTAGATGACGATTTCTTGCAAATTTTCATATCAAAAATCACAATTTTTGTCAATGATTTCAAATAGAAAAATGGTTTTTCAGGATCGACTATCCTAAAGGCAGGAAATGGGAATTACCCGATCTTCCCCCTTGAGGGGCACAAGCTGATCGTACATGCAGATCATTCCGCCGGAACCCCTCTGGATGCCCGGAATTTTATCCAAAAGACCAAAAGCTGAAATGTCCCTGGGATCAGGATCTGCGGATTTCTTGATTTCAATGGGATGTAGCGTTGTTCCTTCCTGGATCAGCAAGTCAATCTCATGCTGTTCCTTATCCCTGTAAAAATAAAGCGGTGGATCCAGAATTCCCGAATTGGCATAACTTTTGATGACTTCCCCCACAACAAAGGTTTCAAAAAAAGCGCCTGCCATGGCCCCGTTTTGCAGCACTTCCGGTGTATTCCAGCGGGTGAGGTAGGCGGCAAGGCCTGTATCCATAAAATAGATTTTCGGTGTTTTTACGGCGCGTTTTGTCACATTGGTATGAAAGGGCTGAAGGAGAAAAACCAGATTGGAAGCGCGCAGAATACCCAGCCAGCGTTCCACCGTGGGCTGGCTGATGCCCACATCTCTGGAAGTGGATGCGAGATTCAGAAGCTGACCGGAAGAAGCGGCAATGGAAGTCATAAAATTGAGAAATTTCACCTCATCACCAACCTGCGTCAGTTCCCGCACATCCCGCTCAATGTAGGTTTTCGTGTAGGCGGCGTAAAACATCTGCCAGTCCATGGCATCACCCGTGTACATGGCCGGCATGCTGCCGCGATGGATGATTTTCCACACTTCCGGGTATGAAACAGATGCAAGGCGTTGTTTGCGGCCATTCAAATAATTTTCTGTTGGAATAAAGGGGGTAAAGCAGGTAATTCCCTTGATTTCACGTAAGGAAAGTCCCATGAGAGTCAAAATGCCGATGCGGCCTGCCAGAGATTCGCTGACATTTTTCATCATTTGAAACTGCTGCGATCCGCTTAAAAAGAACTGGCCTTTTCCACCACCCGCATCTGTGATCATCTTGATGTAGGGAAAAAGTCCCGGTGCATACTGAATTTCATCCACAACAAGGGGCGGCGGCGTGACCTTGAAAAAGGTTCCCGGCTCCTCACTTGCGGAACGC
>JAJDJS010000114.1 GCA_030267325.1 Desulfosarcina sp. OttesenSCG-928-A07
CGTCTTGTTTGCCTTGAGAGAAAGCCCTTTAAGGAAATTTGGGAACAGGAAGGGCCACATCCACCACCATCATATCTTTTAATATGTTGCGGCCGATGAGAACCGGATAGGTCAGATGTTCGCGGTCGGCAAGGGTGAATTCCGCCACCTGGGAAATCCCCGCAATTTCTACGGGCAGTTCCACCACCAGGCGGCGGTCACTGGATTCATTTGTGGACTGAAGGATTTTGACTTTTCGGGAGAGTTTGTGTTCTGTGGATACCATCCGTTTGTTTTTGACATCCGGGATGTCAAACTTTACCCAATCTTCTCCATCCCGCTCAAATTGTTCGATATTCCGGGCATCCAGGGAGGCTGTTTCCGCGCCAGTATCCACACGGGCCAGGAGCGAGACATCCGGCTGAGCCAGATGGATCAGCGCTACACCGCCGATCACTTTTTTGGTTGTGACAGGGGCGGATGAAGACTCCCATCTTCCGTCCGTCCGTGCAGCGGGCATGAGTCTTTTGTTGGTCTGGGCCACTGCATTCCGGATCTCCTGGAAACTTTTTCGGTGTTCTTCTGTTGCTTGCAAAATCGTATCAAGGGCAGCGGAAAGCAGTCTGTACTGTTGACCCTGGGTTTCGGTAAGCGCCTTGACCTCACAAAGTTCCTGTTCCTGCTTTGTCTGCAGCTCAACAATCTGGTTCAACAGGGCTTCTTCTTTACTATTGTCCACAACTGGCGGTGCGGCACACCCTGAAAGGGAAATCATCACCACCATCACAATTATTCCAACAAACTGTCGATTCACCTTTTCATCCTT
Organism: Desulfosarcina sp. OttesenSCG-928-A07; assembly: GCA_030267325.1. GTDB lineage: Bacteria > Desulfobacterota > Desulfobacteria > Desulfobacterales > Desulfosarcinaceae > Desulfosarcina. The sequence continues at coordinate 806 of JAJDJS010000114.1, forward strand.
ATTTTATCACTGTTTTTCCGTGCCGGAGGCTTATGCGGCCGCCTATCCGACGAAAAATCAACGAAGCTGAATTTTTTATCTGTTTTATCCGCATCCTGCAACCCATGTTTTTCGGATACCTGCCGCAAATCGGTCGCACAGCACTTGTGACACGTGGTGAAAATAGACCTGTCCGTCCATATCCACACCCCGGATCCGGCCATCCTGCAAAAAGGCGGATAATACGCGAAGGCCCAGTTGCTCCCTGCCTTTGGGGTCGATTTCTTCACCGGAAATCTTCTCCGTATTCAGGGGCGCAGCACAGGGAATGGGAATGCCTGCGGCAACCAGCCCTTTCATAAAATTGAGAATTCGCCCCAGCCGAAGCAACGTCACTGCGTCCTGCCGCGAGGTCCGGTGGTCAATGGGAAGGGCTGTGGAGCCCATGGCGGAAAAAGAATCCGGCAAAAGTCCCAGATCCCTGCAGCGCTGATAATCACTGCTTCCCGGCGCCGGATAAAACACCGATACACCTGCCAGTATCGGCCTTTGGGCCAGAAACAAAAGATCATCCACAGAAGTAAGGGGATCCTGGTCTGGTGCGGCCACCAGAATGTATCCCACAGCAGACAGCCCTTCCTTCCTGGCACAGGTCAAGGCCGCATCAAAGGCATCACGGACATCAGGCCGGCCAAATCGCCTGAGCTGGTCTTTATTGGCGCTGCCCAGGGAAAGATTCAGTGCTTTGAACCCGGATGCTTTCATGGCCTGAATGATTTCCTGGGTCAGGCTGGGCGGAAAAAGTCCATTCATGGCCCGAAGTTCCGGACCGTTATCGCCAAACAACGCCCGAATGCCGGCCATGAGTTCCAGAAACCGGTCAGAGGAAAGGGTGAGATGCTCATCTTCAAAATCGATAAACCCGATCCGCCGGCCCACACAGGCGGATTGGATTTCGTCCAATACCGCTGATACAGGCCGTCTTCTGAATCCCATCCACGACTTCCGGTTGGTGGCGCAATAACTGCACGCCATGGGACATCCCCGGCTGGTGGTAATCACAAGACTGTCCAAGCCATGACGCTGATAAAATTTTCGGTTGATAAAATCAAGGTGCGGTAAGGGAATGTCATGGGCATCAGATATCCGGGTCGGCGGGCTGATCAGCAGCGTGCCGTCTTTCTTCCGATAGCAGATGCCCGGCACTGTATCCGGCGTTTTTCCCTGTTTTATCGCATCGGCCAGAAGGGGAAGCGCTGCCTCCCCTTCTCCCCGGATCACAAAATCAACCGCAGGTTCCATT
>JAJDJS010000012.1 GCA_030267325.1 Desulfosarcina sp. OttesenSCG-928-A07
CTGGGCATGGGGTTCGGTGGCAGGAACGATGACGCTGTGGCATACAAAAAGATTCCCGCCTCCCAGGCTAAGGCCATGATGGATAGCGGCGAGCCCTATGTGCTGCTTGATGTGCGGACAGAAAAAGAGCTTCAGGAGCGTCACATCAGAGGAGCCCTCCTGATCCCCTACACAGAGGTAAAAGACCGTGCGGCGTCCGAGCTTCCGGACACGGATGCCCTGATTCTGATTTACTGCCGCAGCGGACGCCGAAGCGCCATTGCAGCCAATACCCTGATCCGCATGGGATATACGCGGGTCTATGATTTTGGCGGTATCAACGACTGGCCCTATGAAATCGTCACCGGCGCAGGGAACGTGGAACAGTGAATGCCTTTTGTCGCCGGTGGTTTTTTAGTGATCAGCTTTCACACAAGCCCAATAATGCATCCGGGGACTCAATGGACAGCTCGCCGCGGGAAAGCCGGACATATCCTTTTTTTTGAAAATCATTAAGCAATCGGCTGACGACCTCTCTGGCTGTTCCCATCTCTAAGGCAATGGCCTCATGGGTTGTTTCGACTTTTCCATGCCTGCGGTTTTGAATGAGAAATTTGGCAAGCCGCTTATCCATACGGTTAAAGGTGACTTCTTCCACCAACATGGCCATGGCCTCAAACCTGTCGGCAAACATACCCATCAGATACTGCCGCAATACCGTGGATTTGCTGAAAAGGTCGATAAATGTTGTGCCGGGCAACGCAACTGCGGTTACGGCCTCTTCTGCAACGGCCATTGCTGGAAAAGGTTTGCCGCTCAAGATGCAGGCCGCCGACATAATGCAGCACTCGCCCGGCGTCACGCGAAAGAGCGTAATTTCCCGTCCTTCCGGAGATAGTTTGAAAATCTTGATGCATCCCGCCAAAACAAACATCATGAACTGGCAGGAAGTGCCTGAATCAGAGAGTTGGTGCCCTTGCTTGATGGATTTCAGGCGATAGGCGTTATTGAACGCTTGCCGTAATCCGGGGTCCAATCCTGCAATAAACGGAAACGCCTGTTCCAAATCGATGTCATTGCCCATATCTGAATATCCCTTGCGGCTTGCCCGGTACGCTGCTCCAAGTATGCCGGCGTGCGGCTGTTTTTCAGTGTGTCGGGTATGGGGGGTTCTTTTGCCGACGGAAAGCCGTGATGGTTGCCATACGACGTCATGCAGTTCGTCCGCAAGACGGAAGTGTGATGATGTCACGGAGCAGAATTTTTTTATGCCTTATCCGTAAGGTGTGGAAAGAGAAAAAAGGAGGCTTCGCATGGCGATTAAAAAGAAACAGAAGCCGGTGGTTAACGCTGTCATTTGCGCTGCCTGCGGTGAATGCGCAGAAACCTGTCCCCGGTGCGCCATATCCATACAATGCGGTGTCAGTGCAACCCTTGATGATAACCGGTGTGCCGGATGCGGCGCGTGTGCCGCCGCTTGTCCGGCTTCTGCAATCAGGATGGAGGAGGCATAATGGCAAGAAAAAGTTGGCGGCATCACTTATGGGTCGTGACCTGCGTTTATTTTCTGCTGGGGTTGTATCATATTGCTTTCGCTTGGTTGGGGCTGATTTTTTTTCTCACTCCCTTGCTGATTGCTGTTATTAAAGGCGATAAAGCCTACTGCAACAAATACTGTGATCGGGGACGCCTTTTTCGTTTTATGGGAAACAGGTTGGGTGTGTCGCGTGGGAAGCCCATGCCGGTCTGGTTAAAAAGCCGCTGGTTCCGGTACCTCTTCATGGTATATTTTTTGGGAATGTTCGGAAGCGTTGTTGCCATTACCTGTCTTGTTGCGTTTCAAGCGCGGGAACTTGACAGTGCGGTCAAACTTTTCCAGGCTTTTCGCCTGCCGCTGAATTTGGCCCCTTCTGCAGGGATGTTTCCGGATTGGGTGATACAATTTGCCTTCGGGTTTTATTCCTTGATGCTGACTTCCCTGGCGCTCGGCTTGATCACCATGTTGCTTTTCAAGCCAAGATCCTGGTGTGTTTATTGCCCCATGGGAACCATGACCCAGACGATTTGTAAGCTGAAGCGAAAAGACTGCAGGGGAGGGGTTCCCACCCGCTAACCGTATCCAGAGGCGAACTGCCTTTTTTGAGCCTGTCCACAGAAATTTGTGCCTGTTAAATTTTGTATATCACCCGTTTTTCCGTGATGATGATGTCCACATGCTTGTCATGGGGCTCCATGGGAATTTGGGGAACAAGTTGATCTTCAAAAACCAGCCCCACTTTTCGGGTGGTCAGGGGAAGATCCGGAATAATCCGATCATAGTGACCGTCTCCAGGTCCCAGGCGTCCTCCTTTTTCATCCATGGCAATGCCGGGAATAATCGCAATATCAATGCAATCCAGCGGAACGGATTTGCATCGGCTCGGATTCGGTTCAAACCGGCCACAGGACCCCAGCACAATATCCTTGTCCGGGTTGTCGACTTTCATCAGCCTGATGGTGGACCGAATGGCGCTGAACAGAGGGAAGACAATGATCTTGTTGTACTCATAGGACCGTTTGATAATATTTTGCGTCGACACCTCATTGTCCGCATGCATATAAAGCAGGACAATTTTCGCTTCGAGAAAATTGGCAAAGTCGAAAAGCCGTTCTTCGATAATGTGTGTTTTTTCCGTAATGGTATCATTTCCAAGTGAATTGAGACGTGCTATCGTCTGATTTCTGAGATCCTGTTTTTTTCCCCGAACTTCATCCATTATTGTCTCCATCTGACCGTTATCCCTTTGGCTGCAAGGGGCGTTTGCGACATGGATTATCAATTCACACAAGTACAAAACCTGTGGCCCCTTTTCATGGGGCAATCTTCATTGACTCTGACCTTTTCATGCGATACTAAAAGGGCCAATTTCACCGGCCCGTCTTGCCGCACAACCACCCTTCACCCATTGTACGGATTCGGAATATAGGGTTTCGTTTCCATAAAGACTTTTAAATATAAGAGCCACTATGCTGGAAATCAAGTTTGTCAGAGAAAATTTGGAATTTGTAAAAAATGCCATGAACTGCCGCAGTGCTGTCATTGACTGGGATCGGTTTCAGACACAGGATAACCAGCGGAAATCTATTTTATCCGAATTGGAGTCCTTGCGTCATCAGCGCAATACCGTCTCTGACCAGGTGGCTGCAATGAAACGCCAGGGCGAGTCTGCCGATGCTGTCATCGCCGAGATGAAAACGGTTTCCGCAGCCATCAAGGAGCTTGAAACCCGTCTTTCCCAATGTGAAAATGCGATCAGCGACATGCTGTTGGCCATTCCCAATATTCCCCACGCCAGTGTGCCGGTGGGAAAGGATGAAAACGACAACCCTGAACTGAAAAAAGTGGGAACCCCACCGGTTTTTTCCCATGAGGCGCTTCCCCACTGGACCCTTGGCGAAAATCTGGAAATTCTGGATCTGAGCCGGGCTGCAAAAATTACCGGTGCCCGGTTTCCGCTGTATATCGGTCGCGGCGCCCATCTGGAACGCGCACTCATCAACTTCATGTTGGACCTGCATACGACCCGACACGGGTATACGGAAGTGCTTCCGCCGTTTATCGTGAACCGGAAAAGTATGACAGGAACCGGCCAGCTCCCCAAATTTACCGAAGATTTATTTAAACTTGAAGGATTGGACTATTTTCTGATTCCCACCGCAGAGGTGCCTGTCACCAATATTTATCAGGAAGAGATTCTGGACGAATCCCGGCTGCCCATTCGGTTTACCGCTTATACGCCTTGCTTTCGGTCCGAGGCTGGTTCTTACGGAAAAGATACTCGGGGGCTGATCCGGCAGCATCAGTTTAATAAAGTGGAGCTGGTCAAGTTCACCCGGCCGGAGACCTCCTATGACGAACTGGAAACACTGCTTGCCGACGCAGAAGATGTGCTGCATCAGCTGGAACTTCCCTACCGGGTCATTACCCTTTGTACGGGGGATATGGGATTTTCATCTGCTAAAACCTACGATATCGAGGTGTGGATGCCGTCCCAGAACACCTATCGGGAAATCTCTTCGTGCAGCAACTTTGAAGACTTTCAGGCCCGGCGGGCCGGTATTCGGTTCAGGGAAAAAGGAAAAAAAGGCACCCGGCTGGTGCATACGCTCAACGGCAGCGGCCTTGCGGTGGGGCGTACCTTTGCCGCCATCCTGGAAAACTATCAGCAGGAAGATGGATCTGTTGTTATCCCCAATGCGCTCAGGCCCTATATGGGCGGAATGGAAAAAATAACACCATGAAACTCGACCAATTCCCGGAATCTGTTCGTCCCCATCTGATTCCCACTCCTGGCGGAAATCTGGTTTACCACTGTCTGGCGTGCCAAACCGAATACGATATTGCGTCACTTTTATATACCTGCCCGAACTGCGGCGCTGTACTGCTGATTAATGACCGTGACAAAGACCGGCTGAAAGCGGTTTCCGGCGAAACCTGGCAGCAGATTCTCGACTACCGCCGCATGCTCAAAATTCCGGCGCTCAAGGGCATTTACCGGTATCACGAGTTTATCGGACCGGTGCTGCCCCTGGAATCGGTTGTGTACCTGGGCGAAGGTCACACCCCTGTGGTGGAAGCCAACCCTGTGCTTCAGAAAAGTGTGGGGATGCGCTTTTTCTACAAGAATGATGGACAGAACCCCAGTGCCTCATTCAAGGATCGGGGAATGGCCAGTGCCTTAAGTTATATCCGGTTTCTCATTCAGCGCGGCGTGGTTGACGAAGTGCTTTCCGTTTGCGCCTCCACCGGTGATACCAGCGCAGCTGCTGCCCTTTATGCCGCTTATCTGGCGCCCCACATCAAGTCTGCTGTACTCCTGCCCCATCAAAAGGTGACGCCCCAGCAATTGTCCCAGCCCCTTGGCAGCGGGGCCACGGTTTTTGAAATTCCCGGCGTATTTGATGATTGCATGAAGGTGGTGGAATCCCTTTCCGATACTTACAACGTGGCACTGCTCAACTCCAAAAACGCCTGGCGGATTCTGGGACAAGAGTCCTTTTCCTATGAAATCGCCCAGGATTTTGACTATACCATGGCAGACAAGGTCGTCGTGGTGCCCATTGGCAACGCCGGAAACATCACAGCTGTGATGAATGGTTTTCTCAAATTTTTTGAAGTGGGCATTATTGATACCCTGCCCAAAATCATCGGCGTCCAGTCCGAGCATGCCAATCCGGTCTATCAGTATTACAGCCAGCCCCAAGAAAACCGGACCTTTGTTCCCATGACGGTCAAACCTAGTGTGGCCCAGGCAGCCATGATCGGCAATCCGGTTTCCATGCCCAGGGTCATTCATCTGGTGGATCGCTACACGGAAGTTGCAGGAACTCCCAAGGTCTTTTTTGTCCAGGTCACAGAGCAGGCCATTATGGACTGGCAGCTTACCGCCAATCGGAACGGCCATATTGCCTGTACGCATGGCGGCGAATCCCTTGCCGGTCTTGTTTCTGCCCTGGAAAAGAGATATGTGCGTTCAGATGAAACGGCTATTGTGGATTCCACGGCCCATGCGTTGAAATTTTCCGGGTTTCAGGACATGTACTTTCAAAACACATTCCCGGAAGCATTTGGCGTTCATCCGGACCCGGATCTGGTCAACCGGCCCCTGTATGTCCACCCCCCCCGGACTCAAAGCGGTTCCGCAGCCCGGAAAACCACTTGATGACGCGGATTTTCATTCTTTTGTGGAATCTGTGGCCGGTGAAATTGCAGCCAGATTGGATCTGAAAAAACGAACCTGACGAGAAACCATCACTCATCTTAAAAAACGGCCATGACACTCCCGTCACAGTCCTTGTACGGCATCTCAGACCGGAAGATGATCATGACAAAAAAACGGCAAGTGCATTCTTGTTTCCGGATCGTATCCCGGGTTTTACCCACTTTGATCCTGCTCCTCGTCCTTCCCTTGCTGACCTTCACCCCGGCCACAGGCGAGATTCTGTACTACCCCCATGATGTCGCGCACCAGGACCGGGGGTGGGACATTTGGTATGCCCCTCACACGGTTCAGCCCGATGACTGGGTTTTGAGGCTCTTCCGGGAAAAGGGAAAAACCGCTCATACAGACTTCACAGATTTTTGGACCGCCTTTTATCGGCTTAATCCCCATGTGACCGACATCCACCTGATCCGTCCGGGGCAGGTGGTCCATATCCCCCTTAAAAGAATACAAACCACCAGGGGAACGGAACGGTACGCCATCCTTTTTGGTGATTCAGAAGACGAGGTGAAAAAAGCGGCCGGGTACTTGTCGGCGGATGACCCGGCGTTGCCTCCCACATGGCCTGATCATCTGAGCCCACCTGCCAAAGCCGCTGACATCCTGGGGGGCCAGCTCCTGGACCAAGGGGCCTATTACCTGCCCACAAAAGACGGAGAAACCGTTGAACTGGATCTTTCCCGATATCCGATGATCAAGATGCCGTCCTTTCCCAAGGTCGTGCTTTTCGCCGATGACCAAATCGATGATCAGATCATGGGCATGGATATCCAAACCATCCAATTGGATCCGGCTCATTTAAAGGTGGCATGTATTTCAAAAACCGCATCTGCCGGTGATATTGTTCAGGCCGTGCTTTCGATCCTGGAGGCATCCCCTCCGCCCCTGACCCTTTCTATAAATGGCGTGAACATCCAGGTCACGGCCCAATGGATTCGCGCTCAGGCATTGGATAACAACCAGGTGGTCCGACATGCCTGCATGACGTTTATTCCCACGCCGGAGCAACAGACCGATCCGGGTATGGTTCGGTATCTGGCATCTCAAAATGTTGAAATTTACGATATTTTGCCCGGCCAGGAGGGCATCTTGACCTCGCCCATAAAGCCGACGCTGCCGGGTTTTAGGACTGCAAAAACCGGAAAAATCGATGGTCATACCCAGAAAGCCGTGATCGAAGCGTTCTCCCGGTTGATGGGCTTTTGCTATTCTCCGGCGGTCAGCATCAGTTTCCCCTATGCCGGTATCCAGGTCCAGGCTGTTTCGAGCCTCATTTCCTTTGGCAATGGGAAACAAGCCCTCATTGATTTCGGCGATCTGTACGGAGATGCTGTTGAGGCCATCCAAAACGCGGGACTGTTCATCCTTCAGATTCCACCGGATGCCGGGCCTGTCTTTATTTTTGAAAAACTTCTGGATATCGGGGGCATCAACCATGCGGTCCAGCCTGTTTTTTACGCGGCGGGCCGGTCGGCCGAGTTCAACACTGCCATTGAGGTTCAGGGGATCCTGGTTGCAGCCCAAACTGGGAACCTGTTTCTGTTTACCGACAAGGTACTTCCGGAACCTGTCACTGCCCTCGTTCAAGACGGCTATGGGATCCCGATTATCCAGATTGGGCTGCCAAGGTGATCCTTGTGGGGCAGATTTGCTCATCCTCCTTCAACGATACAGGGAACCGTAAGCTTTAAAGGAGATTCTGAAATGAGACTGTTTCCGTCCAAAACGCTTTGCTGGATTTGTATACTGCTGTGCCTGGCCATGCTTTCGGCCTGTGCCGTGGGAATTTCACCGGATCAGAAAAAACAGGCCATTGCTGCCAGGAATCTGGGTGAAGCCTATATTGGTGATGGAAACTATACCGCCGCCCTGGCAGAATTGCTCAAGGCCAAAGCGCTCCTTCCCAATGACCCTATTGTTCACAATGATCTGGGTCTGGCCTACCTCGGAAAAGAAAAAATAGAATTTGCCATTTTCCATCTGAAAAAAGCGGTTCAGCTCAGTCCGGATTACGCTATTGCCAAAAACAATTTGGGCGGCGCCTATCTTGTGCAAAAAGACTGGGATGCGGCTATTTCTGTACTTCTGGATGTCACTGATGATGTGCTTTATCTCACTCCCCATTTTTCGCTGACAAACCTTGGCATTGCCTATTATGAAAAGGGAGATTACGCGCAAGCTGAGCACTATCTTCGGAAAGCATTGTCCCTGGAGCCGGATTTTCTGGTTGCCCAGTACAATCTGGGGAGAGCCTGTATGGCTGCAGGGAAATTGGACGAAGCCCGGATGATTTTTGAAGAAATGACCGAGAAAGATCCGAAAAATCCTGCTTTTTTGCTGGAAATCGGTCGGGTCTATCGCCGGCTGGGTGACACCCAAAACGCGGTGTTGGCTTTGCGGGGCGCCATTGAACGGGTCCGAACGGCAAGACACCTGACACCCGACATTGCAACTGAAATTGCCGATGCGGCAGTTGCAGAGCTTGACCAAACATATCCGTAACTGCTTTGAAAAAAGAAGGATTTGGGTGTAAAAAATTGCAAGAAATCACCGTTATGAAACTTACAGCATCCATGAATCTGATTGGGTGGCCGTTTGACAGACCCCCAAGTGAACTGTTTCACTTACGTTGGGAGATAGGGTTTTTGAAGGTCGAATACATTATGTTGTCATAGGGGTGCCGCAAACGCCGCAAAGACGGCAGTGGGAAGGATCCGCCGGGCAGGGAGGCGAGACCCGGGCTTCCAGGGCGCGGTGGTACTCTTTCAAAAGGTAGCGGCGGTCAATGCCGTGGTCGATAAATTCCCATGGAAACCGTTCATCCGGAAATCGCTCCCGGTGGACATAAAAGCCCGGATCCATTTCCCAGCCGTCAAACTTTCCCGGGATGACGCCCTGGTTCTGATAAACCGCCAGCAGCACCGCTGCCACCCGTCGGTCTCCCCTTGCAATAATCCCCTGAAAATAGGCGTTTCCCGGTGAATCCGCATGCACCCGAACATTGGGCGTAGACTTTAAGCCATCCCGGATGATCTTGATTTTCCGTTTGAGGGTCTTTACCGTATCCATGGCCGTCCACTGGAACGGGGTAAAAGGCTTGGGCACAAACGAACTGACACTCACCGTAATGCTGCCCATGCGTCCGGTTTTTCGGCTGGCCGCCAAAAAACACGCCTTGATGCGTTTGACCAATGTCACCACTTCCATCACATCATCTTCGGTTTCCGTTGGAAGCCCCACCATAAAATACAGTTTCAGGTTTGGAATACCGGCGTCCACCAGCATTTCCGCAGCGGTCAGGATCTGGGTTTCGGAAAGGCCCTTGTTGATTACCCGGCGCATCCGTTCAGACCCTGCATCCGGCGCAATGGTGGCGGTTTTGGCACGGCTTTTCCGAAGTGCTTGGATCAGGGGCCCATCCAGGGCGTCGGCCCGGAGACTGCTGAATGCAAAATGGACATCTCGTCCTCGGTTTTTGCCACACAACTGGCCGATTTCCGGCAGATCAGACACTGCCGCCCCCACCAGGCCGATGCGATCTGTCAGGGCGCATCCTTCATCTACCTGACGGGACAAAAGGGACAGCGACCTGAACCGGGGGGGCCGGTATATATACCCGGCACTGCAGAACCGGCAGCCGTGGGCGCATCCCCTGGAGACTTCAATCAAATATGTGTCTGCAAAAGTGGTGTGGGGCGTAAGGATCGTGCTGGCCGTGGGAATTGTGGAAAGGTCCGGCGCCATCACCCGTTTTACTGTTGGCGGTGCGGCGCCTACAGGAGAAAATTCAGCCAGTGTATGATCTGTGTTATTGCGGGGCTGATACAATTGGGGCACATACACGCCTTGGACAGTTTGGGAAAGGCTTTCCAGAAGTGCCTGTTTCTTTAAACTCGGATCAAAAGCTTCAAAAAAATCCGGGATCAGGATTTCGGCTTCACCCAGCAGGAACACATCGATAAATGGCGAAAGGGGTTCTGGGTTGAGAAAGCAAAAGACGCCGCCTGCCAGCACCAGGGGACAGGTATCATCACGTTGGGCTGCGAAGAGGGAACATCCTGCTTTTTCAAGGAGGGTTAAAATCCGGGGGGCATCATTTTCATAACTGATGGAAAAGGCGATGATGTCAAATTCGCCAAGGGGGCGATTATTTTCAAGCGTTTTTATCGGTTCATGGCGATTTTCCGCCTCCGGGAAAAAAGCCCGTTCACATACCACATGGTCAAAGGCATTGATCAGCCGGTAAACGGTCTGAAACCCGAGGTTGGACATCCCCACCCAATAGGTGTTGGGATACACCAATGCCACCCGGAGCCGGCCGGAAGCGGATTTTCGAATCGTACCGCGTTCGGCGGCTCTGGCGGTGGCAATCACCCGTTTACCTCGGGCTCACCTTTAAATAACGGACACAACAAGAGATGAACAGACCCTCAATTAATCGGCTCTCCGACGCAGAAACGTCGGGATTTCAAGATCGTCCTCATCTGTCGCCATGTTGTAGTGTTGCTGAACATCAGTGGTTCGGGTGCTGAGGGTTTTCTTCAGCCGGATAAAGGTAGGCATGTCCAGGTCCGACGGCGTCAGCGTCCTGACATTTCCTGGGTAGGACAGAGAATTTCCAGCAGATTCCACCGGTGCCGCCATCTCTCTGTCATCGCCGATACCAGTAGCAATGACGGTGACACTCATGTTGTCGCCCATGTTCTCATCGATCCGCATACCCCAGATAATATCCGCATCCGGTCCCACTTCATCGTGAACGCGCTGGGACGCCTCGATGGCTTCTTCCATGGTGAGATTGCTGTCGGCGCTGATGCCCACAATCACGCCCTTGGCGCCGGAAATATTGATGTCTTCGAGAAGGGGATGTGAAAAAGCCCGCTCGGCAGCTTCAATGGCCCGGTTTTCGCCATTGGAAATACCAATACCCATAATGGCCATGCCGGCCCGACTCATGGTCGTCCGGACATCGGCAAAGTCAAGATTGACAACAGCGGGAATCGTGATGAGGTCGGTGATGCTTTTCACAGAATGAAGCAGAATTTCATCTGCTTTTTTGAACATGTCTACCATTTTCGCATTTTTGGAAGCCAGTCCCCGGAGCCTGTCATTGGAAATGGTAATCACCGTGTCCGCGGTTTTTTTCAGTTCCTGAATGCCATCATCCGCCTGCAGGGTCCGTTTCCGGCCTTCAAAGAAAAACGGCCGGGTGATCACCGCCACCGTCAGAATACCCATTTCCTTGCACAACTGGGCAATTACCGGTGCGGCGCCGGTTCCGGTTCCCCCGCCAAATCCGGCGGCAATGAACACCATATTGGAATCCGCCAGAACTTCCTTGAGCACCTCGGCGTTTTCCATGGCCGCATCCCGGCCCACGCAGGGGTTGGCGCCTGCGCCCAGTCCTTCAGTCATGGTCGTGCCCAGCTGAATCCGGGTTTCCGCCAAAGAGGTTTCCAGTGCCTGGGCATCGGTATTGGCGGAAATAAACTTCACCCCCTGGAGCCCGCTGGCAATCATGTTGTTAATGGCGTTTCCGCCGCCGCCGCCCACACCGATCACTTTGATTTTTGCTCGACTGTTGTTTTCCATGGTCATCATATTTATCATTTACTCCCCCTTTGAATTGATTCTGATGGTGCAGCAACGATTTCACGCCACCGCCGCAATTCGTCACAATTTTTTATCAGATCACATCCTTGAACCATTTTTTCATGCGCGCAAGAAGGGTGGCGAATATGTTCGGGTCGCGGATCCGGAATTTCTTTTCCGGCTCTTTTTTGGCTCCGTAAAGCACCAGCCCGACACCTGTGGCAAACATGGGGTTGTTGACAACATCCGTCAGACCACTGATTCCACGGGGTCGTCCCATCCGGGCCGGAACACCGAAGACCGCTTCGGCAATATCGGTTACCCCGTCCAGAAGAGATGTCCCGCCGCACAGCACCATGCCCGAGGCAATGGTGTTTTCCATGCCGGAAGAGACAATCTCGCGGTTCAGCAACGTGAAAATTTCCTCCATGCGCGGAGCCAGGATTTCTCCCAAAATCTGGCGGGGCAGTTTTCTGGGCTCACGGCCGCCCATTCCAGGTACTTCAATGGTTGCATTCGCCTGAATTCCCGTATGATTGCAGGTTCCAAATTTTCGTTTGATCTGTTCGGCCTCGTTGAGGGGCGCACGCAGGCCGATGGCAATATCACTGGTCAGATTATCGCCGCCCAAGGGCAGGACAAAGGTATGCCGGATATTTTTTCTGGAAAAAATCGCCATATCACTGGTGCCGCCGCCCAGATCAATGAGTCCGGCACCGAGCTGTTTTTCTTCTTCGGTCAGAACCGCCTCGCCCGATGCCAGGCTTTCCAGCACGATGTCACACACATCAAGGCCGGCGCGATTGGCGCATTTCACAATGTTATGGGCGGATGTCACTGCACCCGTCACAATGTGAATTCGGGCTTCCAGGCGAACACCGGCCATCCCCACAGGATTCTGGATACCGGTCTGTTCGTCCACGATATATTCCTGGGGAAGCACATGAATCACCTCCCGGTCCGTGGGGATAGCAACGGCCCGGGCCGCATCAATCACCCGGTCCACATCATGGGGTGTGATTTCCGCACCCTTGATGGCGACAATGCCACTGCTGTTGAAGCTGGTGATATGGCCGCCGGCAATCCCGGTATAAACAGATGAAATCTCGCATCCGGCCATGAGTTCGGCCTCTTCCACCGCTCTTTTGATGGACTCCACTGTGGCTTCAATATTCACCACCACGCCTTTGCGCAGTCCGATGGAGGGATGGGAACCAATACCAATGATATGGATATCCCGCCCCATCATCTCGCCCACTACCGCACAGATTTTGGTGGTTCCGATATCAAGCCCGACAACAATATTGCCTTCTCTATGTCCCTGCAATGCTCACCTCCTCACGGACCGAACGGGTTAATTCAACCGGTACAGGTGTTATCACAATTCGATTGATATCAAAAAGATCAATGCATTGATAGTCAGGCGCCATGCGGTGATCTTTTTCTATTTGTTTAAGCAGGCCGGACAAAACCGCATATTTTTCCCGATACTGCCCAAATCCCATGACAATGGCTCGCTCTTCTGTTCCCAGATAAACTGTCGCGCCGATATGGGGGTCCATCCGGATGTGATTTACCGGAATATTGGAAAGGGTGGGGGGCCCTGTTTCCCGAAAAAGCCGAAACATCTCCATCGCTGCCTGGAATGAAGGGGTATCCGGCCATCCCGGCGCCGGTAGATCCCTGTTATCCAGACCGGTGATGCGGGGGCGAAAGTCTCCATCTGATCCATCCGCCTGTTTGAAAATCTGGCCTGACTGGTTGACCAGAAAAGCGGTACCGTCAGATATTTCCAGCAGGGCCAAGGGTTCTTCTTCTTCTATCCGGATATGCAGCTCAGATGGAATAATCCGGCTAATGGACGCCTTTGCCACCCAAGGATGATTGAGGATCCGCTGTTTGGCAGTGGAAAGGTTGATCGACAGAATATTGACCCCCGGTTTGATGCCGGAAATGTCCAGAATTTCCTGCTCGCTCAGCCGCTGGCATCCGGTTACCACGATACGCTTGGCCTCGAAACGCCGGGTCTGGGTAAAATAATCATAAACCAGAATAAAGCCGACGCTTAAGGCCAGCATCACCAGAAGCCCACCCCCGGTTTTGACAAAAAACCGAAACCAATGCCGGCGGTTTTCCTTTCGGACAGCACTGTTGCGGCGAAACCGGTTTTTTTTCCGGGAAAACCGGCTTCCGAAGCTTTTCAGTGTTTTTATGGGAGCGGAGATTCGCATTTTTTTAGTTTTTCCAGGATCAGTTCACCGATCTGGTACACGTTTCCTGCGCCCAAGGTCAGTACAATGTCCCCGGCGCTTACTATTTCTAAAAGGTGCGTCACACAGGCCTCGGCTGTTTCCACAAACATCACATTCGGATGTCCAGTGACCTGAACCGCTTCCACCACGCTTTGTCCACTCACATCCGATAGTGGTTTTTCGCCGGCTCCGTAAATCGGCAGAATCATCAGAACATCGGCATTTTCAAAGGAAGATCCGAATTCGTGGATAAGGGACCGGGTCCTTGAATAGCGGTGCGGCTGAAACACCACCACCAGCCGACGATCCGGCCAGTTGATTCTGGCCGCTGCCAGTGTGGCCTGAATTTCTGTGGGGTGATGACCGTAATCATCCACCACACAAATGCCGCCACACTCTCCCTTGGCTTCCATTCGCCGTTCTACCCCCTTGACATGGGCCAGGGCGGTTTTCATGGCACCCACAGAAATGCCCAGTTCCAATCCCACGGCAATGGCGGCAAGGGCGTTCTGGGCATTGTGCAGCCCGGACAAAGGAAGATGAAATCGGCCAAGCTGGGTTTTGCCGTAAACCACCGTAAAATCGCTTTTCATGACGCCGACTCGGATATCACGCATCATGAGATCGGCTTGTTCGTGCTGGCCGTAAGTGGTCATCCGTTTTTTGATTCGAGGAAATAAATCCCTTAAGGCCGGGTTATCCATGCAGAGCACAGCCAGACCATAAAAGGGAATCCGGTCGATAAAATCCAGAAATCCCTGCTGGACCGCTGTCATGTCAGGATAAAAATCCATGTGTTCCCGATCCATGTTGGTGACCACGGAAATAGCCGGAGAAAGCCGGAGAAAAGAGCCGTCGCTCTCGTCCGCCTCCACCACCATGAAGTCCCCTTTTCCCGATATGGCGTTGGCGCCGTTTGCGTCGAGCTTTCCGCCGATGACAACTGTGGGGTCCAGTCCGCCGCCGGTCAGTACGGCTGCTACCAAGGCGGTGGTTGTGGTTTTGCCGTGGGACCCGGCGACCGCCACCCCGTATTTGTACCGCATGAGTTCCGCCAGCATTTCTGCCCGGGGAATCACCGGAACAGCAGCCTTTCTGGCAGATACCACTTCCGGATTTAAACCATCAATGGCCGATGATACGACGACCACATCAGCGCCGTTGATTTGATCGGCCCGATGACCGATATGAACCGTCGCTCCCTGTCTTGTCAATGCCTCTGTCATATCCGAGGCCTTGGCATCGGAACCGGAAACCCGGTAACCGAGATCCATCAGCAGGCTGGCGATGCCGCTCATTCCGATGCCACCGATGCCGACAAGATGGATATGGTAATTTTTCAGGTACATGCAAGGTTGTCCACCAACTGGTAACACGATTTCACAATAAACGATGCTGCATCCGGTCGTCCCAGGGTTCTGGACCTTTCTCCCATGGTGGCCAATTGATCAGGCGATGCCAAAAGCGTGCTGATCTTGCGGGCCAGAGCCGGGCCGTCGAGGTCCTTTTCCAGAATCATTCGGGCCGCGCCGTTCTCCACAAACAACCTGGCATTGTGCTCCTGATGATTATCTGCGGCAAAAGGATATGGAATCAAAATGGCCGGTTTTCCCAAAACAGCAAGCTCGGCAAGGGTGGTAGCGCCTGCCCGGCAGACCACCAAGTCGGCCTTTTGGTACTGTGCGGCCATGTCGTGAAAAAATGCTCTGACTTCGCTATTTACCCCATGACGGGTATAGGCATCCATTACCCTTTCATGGTCTGTTTCACCGGTCTGATGTATAAACCTCAGATCCGCCTGATTTGCAAGATGGGAAAGTGCGTCGATTACCGCCAAATTAATTTTATGCGCGCCCTGACTGCCCCCAAGCACCAGAATAATAAATTCATTTTTTTTCCCCGGTGCGGTTTTGGCTGCTGCCAGAATGTCTGCCCGAACCGGATTGCCGGAAACCTGTTTTCGCGTTGGATTGATGTTTCCTTGGGTCTCCTCAAAGCTGACAAATATCCGGCTGGCAAAGGGGAACAGCATTCGGTGGGTGATGCCGGGAAGGGTATTTTGTTCACACACCACCAGGGGAATGCCCTTCAGCCAGGCAGCAAGCCCCACGGGTCCGGCCGCATATCCGCCTACCGAGACCACAAGATCAGCCCCCTCGCGTCCCAAAAGGGTCATGGCCTGAGAAATCGCCAGGGGAATTTTGGCCATGGCCCGTCCCTTGTCCCATATCCGCCGTCCTTTGATGCCCTCCACGGAAAGGGTTTTCTGGGGAAATCCGGCCAAGGCCAGGGCCTCTATTTCAAAGGGACGGCCCGGCCCAATAAAAAGAACGCGATTTTTCTCATTTGTGTCCATAAAGGCATTGGCCACAGCAATGCCGGGGAAAAGATGACCACCGGTACCACCGCCGGCCACTACCACGCGAAGGGATCGTTTGACTTTCCCGGTATCAGGTTCGGGTACCATGGGCTCCGATATTCATCATGATGCCGATTGCCGCCATATTGATCAGTAAGCTGGTTCCGCCATAGCTCAAAAACGGTAAGGTCAATCCCTTTGGCGGTAAAAGTCCCAAGGTGACGCCCATGTTGATGCAGACCTGAAGGCCCAGGCTCACCGTAATTCCGGTGGCCAGCAGTGTGCCGAACCGGTCCCGGGTCTGCCGGGAAATGGCTGTGCAGCGAATCAGAATCACCGCGTACAGCGCTACAACAATCGCTACCCCCACCAGCCCCAACTCTTCTCCCACCACAGAAAAAATAAAATCCGTGTGGGGCTCGGGCAAATAAAAGAGCTTCTGATATCCTTTTCCCAGTCCAACGCCGGTAATACCGCCAGAGCCAAAGGCCATGAGGGAGTGAACCACCTGGTAGCCGGTATCCGCGCTGTCCTTCCACGGATCCAGAAAACTGGTGAGCCGTTTCACCCGGTAGTCGGCACTGGTCATGAAAAACCAAGCCATGGGCGCCAGAAACGGTATCACTGCAGAAAGATGGAAGAGCTTGCATCCGCCTACGAACAGCATCATCCAGGTGATCAGAAAAAAAATAACCATGGCCCCGAAATCCGGCTGGGCCTGGAGCAACAGGATAAATACGCCCAGAACAATGACATGGGGAAGAAATCCCACATAAAAGTCACCGAGCTGATCGACTTTTTTGCTCATGGAGTACGAAAGGTAAACGACCAAGGCCATTCGTGCCAGTTCTGACGGCTGAAACTGTAATGGACCGATTTGAAGCCACCGGGCAGCACCGCCGGCTTTCACCCCCAAAGGTGAGAAGGCCACCAGTATCAACAGGATCAGGGAGACTAAAAGCGCCGGATAAGCTATGGCCCGGTACCATCGGAACGGAATATAGCTGAACGCCACCAACACCACAACACCAGAAAAAGCAAAGAAGCCTTGCTTCTTGAGAAAGAAATAGCCGTTCCCGAATTTTTTGAAGGCCAAGGCTGAGCTGGCACTGTACACCATTACAATTCCGATGCCCACCAGGAGCAGCACAGAAAACAGTAGTCCCAGATCATAAATCAGCGGCTGACTGACAAGTTGTTTTGCAGACGACGGTTGAGCGGCAGATGCGGTGTTCATGTCAATTCATCCACAGCTTCCCGGAAAGCATCTCCCCGGTGCGCATAGTTGTCAAACATGTCAAAACTGGCGCAGGCCGGTGAAAACAATACCGTATCGCCTGCGCTGGCCATGGAAAGGGAAGCACGCACCGCCTCCTTCAGGCTGGAGACCGACAAAACACCCTGCCGGGGTTTTCCCGAAAGGACGGTCGCAATCTCGCCGCGTGCTTCGCCCATCACCACCAAAACCTTTACCCGGCGCTGTACGGTTTCTTCCAGATGCCGGAAATCACAGTTTTTATTCTGGCCGCCCATGATGAGAATCACAGGTTCATCAAAGCATTCCAGGGCCCGTTTGGTGGCATCCACATTGGTGGCTTTGGAATCGTTGACAAAACGGACACCCCTGTGGATCCCGGCATCTTCCATCCGGTGGTGCAGCCCGGTAAACGTATCCAGGGTTTTCTGGATACCTGCATCCGTGGCACCGTGTTCCCGGGCGGCCAGACACGCGGCAGCGATGTTTTCCCGGTTGTGGGGTCCTGTCAACAAGTTGCGGGACAACGAAAAAGATGCGGTCATGTGATTGTCGGCCATAATCCGGATCTCGTTTTTTTGGATCCATGCACCTGCGGCAACCGGACTGTCGGAAAAAAAACAGGTTCTGGCACGCGGCGGATTTTTTTCCGTCATGGCTGCAACTTCCAGGTCCATCCCATTCAGGATCGCCAGGTCAGAAGCCTCCTGGTTTTGAAAGATTGCCCATTTGGCGGCTGCATAAGCGGAAAAATCAGCATACCGGTCCAGGTGGTCGGGGGTAATATTCAATAGCATAGCGGTGTTTGGCCGAAAACGGACGATGGTGTCCAGTTGAAAACTGCTGACTTCCACAACTGCCACATCCACCAGATCAGATGCGCTGTCAACGCAGGTAATGAGCGGTGTTCCGATATTTCCCCCCACAAAAACCCGGAGTCCGCTGTTTTCCAGCATTTTCCCCGTCAGTTCGGTTGTCGTGGTTTTCCCATTGGTGCCGGTGATGGCGATCATGGGAATCTGAAGATGGGACGCTGCCAGTTCCATCTCGCCGATGACCGGAATCCCTTTTTCCCGTGCTGACGCAAGGGCCGGCAGGGTATGGGGAACACCCGGGCTGAGCACCACCATATCGGCGTTTTCAAAATCCGCTGCCCCATGGCTGCCCAGTCTGAACCGCACATCCAGGCCCGAAAGCGCAGTCATGGCATCCTGAAGCCGGCTTTCCGGCGCCTGGTCCACCACTGTGACCCGGCTTCCTCTTTGGGCCAGAAACCGGGTTGTGGCAATACCTGACCGGCCAAGTCCCACCACCACCACCTGTTCAGGGTTTAACGGCATGTCCCCTTCCTGTTGTTTTTGTTATTACCGCAGTTTGAGGGTACTCATGGAAATCAGGGCCAGGGCAACGGCAATGATCCAGAATCGCACAATCACCTTGGGCTCGGGCCAGCCTTTGAGTTCAAAATGGTGATGCAGGGGCGCCATGCGGAAAATCCGTTTTCCCTTGGTCATTTTAAAATAGCCCACCTGGAGAATCACAGAAATGGCCTCCATCACAAACAGCCCCCCCACCAGCACCAACAGAATTTCCTGCTTGGTCATCACCGCCACAGTCCCCAGGGATGCACCCATGGCAAGTGAGCCCACATCGCCCATGAACACCTGGGCCGGATAGGCATTGAACCATAAAAATCCCATTCCTGCACCAGCCAGGGCCCCACAACAGATGGCCACTTCACTGGCGCCCGCCACAGGTGTGATCTGGAGATATTCGGCCATTTTCGCATGGCCGGCCACATAGGCAAAAACCATGTAGGTACCGGCGGCGATGATCATGGGCCCGATGGCCAGGCCATCCAGACCATCGGTGAGGTTCACGGCATTGGATGCGCCCACAATCACCAGAACCGCAAACGGAATATATCCCCACCCCAAATCCGGATCCCAGGGCAGACGTTTGATAAACGGTACGCTCAGTTCAGTGGAAAAATGGGGCACCCGATACACCAATATGCCCACCACCAGGGCCAGAAGGATCTGGAAAAAGAGTTTTTGCCGGCTGGTCAGCCCCAAGCTCCGTTTTTTGACCTGTTTGAGATAGTCATCCACAAAGCCAATGACCCCAAATCCCACCATGGCCAAAAGCAAAATCCACACAAACGGGTTTGCAAGATCGGTCCATAACAGAATCGACCCAGTGGCTGCGGCAATGATCAATACCCCGCCCATGGTGGGTGTTCCCGCTTTTTTAAGGTGGGTTTGCGGGCCGTCATCCCGGACGTATTGCCCCACCTGCATCATGGAGAGCTTCCGAATCACCCAGGGGCCCAGCAGAAAACAGATTAAAAAAGCGGTAAGTCCTGCATAAATGGTCCGGAAGGTCACATACCGGAACACATTGAAGCCGCTGAAGACCGTATGAAGCGGGTATAAAAGGTGGTAAATCATTGTCCAGGGTCACATGCTTTCTGCTTACCGGCTGAGCCACGGTGCCGGGTGTTTTGTCGCTGGTGTGGATTTCAGGATGCGTCGGCCCGTCTCCGGATGTCTTCCACCACATCTTCCATGGCCATGGTCCGTGACCCCTTCACAAGGATCACACTTCGTTTTTCCATCTGTTGGTACAGCTCGGCCCCAATGGCGGATTTGTCCCCTTTAAAGATGTGCGATAGCGGCATGTTCCGGGAGACTGCGCCTTCGATGACCGCATCGGCAAACGCACCGGTCACAAAGAGCCGGTCAATGCCAAGGTCCGCCACCTGGGCTCCCAGCTGGCGATGAAAGTCTGGGGCCGCATCCCCCAATTCCAGCATGTCTCCCAGCACGGCAACAGTGGGATGACCATGGCGAAGCCGGAAACCGGCCAAGGTATCAATTGCCGCTGCCATGGACGCGGGATTGGCATTGTAGGTGTCATCCAAAAGCCTTACCTCCTGGGGCAGGAAGTAAATTCCCATGCGACCGGGCTGGGGTTCGAACAGTTCCAGTCCCCGTTGAATCTGTCCGGGCGAAAGCCCCAGGGCCACGCCTGCAGCTGCGGCGGCCAAGGCATTTTCCACCATGACCCGGGCAGGTGTGGCCAAGGTAACGGGAAGAGACCCTGAAGGTGTTTTCAGGGTAAAGGATACGCCTGACTCGGTTGAGCGAATGGCGGTGGCGCGGATCTGGGCATTTTCATCGGTTCCGAACCAAATCACGGTTCCGCCGAATTTTTCACCCATGGCCCGGACGCTGGGGTCATCGGCATTCAAAACCGCTACCCCTTTGGGCGAAAGGACTTCCAAAAGCTCGCCCTTGGCTCGGGCGATAGCCTCCATGGAGCCCATCCGTTCCAGGTGGCAGGGTTTCACATTGGTGATGACGCCCACATCCGGCTCACAAATACGGCCCAGGTAAGCAATTTCCCCACTGGCACGCATCCCCAGTTCCAGAACCGCTGCCTGGTGGACGGATCCCAGCCGGAACAGGGTCAGGGGAAGGCCGATATCTGTATTGAAATTGCCCTGGGTCGCCAAGGTGACAAAAGCCTGATCCAGAACTTTTTCGGTGAGCATGCGGGTACTTGTTTTTCCGTTGGACCCGGTAATGGCAAGCACTGAAAGTGCTGCCCGCCGACGATTGAATCGGGCCATGGCCCCAAGGGCCTGAAGTGTGTCCTGAACACAGATACAGGCGATCTGACGACCGATGATCCGGTCGAGGGGAAGGGTGTTGATCTTCGCTTCCGAGACCACCAACCCGCGTATGCCCCGATCCACCACATCGGCAATAAACTGGTGCCCGTCATGGCGCTGTCCGGGAAGGGCAACAAATAGCTGATCCGGCGAAACGGTGCGGGAATCAATGGAAATGCCGGAAAACACAAGGCGCCGCGAACCGCAGAGCAGACGGCCGCCGGTTGCCGCCATCACCATGTCAGTGGACCACCGATAAGGGATTACAGGATGCATGTGTCACATTCCGCCAGGCGAGCCAGAATTTCACGGGCCACGTCCCGATCATCAAAATGAAGGCTTTGATTTCCTATAATCTGATAGGTTTCATGCCCTTTCCCCGCAATGAGCACCGTATCACCTGCCTCAGCCGCGCTTAACGCAGCAAAAATGGCTGCATGTCGGTTCGGTTCAATCCCATAGGCAGGCCCAGTCCATTTTTCGTCCGTGGCCGCCGGGTCCCATCGGCGATGGCAAACCCGCTGCACGCCGGTTTCAATGGCGGAAATAATGGCCATGGGGTCTTCGAACCGGGGATTATCCGAGGTAATGATGACCAGATCGCTTCCGTTGGCGGCAATTTCTCCCATTTCCGGTCGTTTTTTGGCATCGCGGTTGCCGCCGCAGCCAAATACGGTGATCAGCCGTCCCTGGTTCATCTGCCGAAGGGCCTGGATGACTTTGGCAAGTGCATCGGGCTTGTGGGCATAATCCACAAAAACAAACCGGCCGCCGGTGTCTGAAATGCGTTCCAGTCGGCCGGGCACACACGGTGTGGAATCGATTCCCACGGCCAGGGTTTCCCGTGGTATGGAAAGTAAAAGGCCCGCACCAATGGCGCAGAGGATGTTTTCCAGGTTGAAGTCTCCCACGAGTTTTGTCTCCACTTCTACCGTTCCCAGAGGCGTTGAAATTTGTCCCCGGATGCCGTCAAGATCACAGGTGATGGTGACAGGCCTTATATCCCCATTTCCTTTTGCCGATACCCGCCATGCCGCGTTTCCCAGGCGCCCGGCCAGTTCTTTTCCGTGGATATCATCTGTATTGACCACAGCCCTTTGTCCATGGCGGGCGTCTGTGGGTTTGAGATGGCGGAAGAACAGTTTTTGTTTGACGTTCCAATAATGTTCCGTATTTTTGTGGTAATCCAGATGGTCATGGGTCAGATTGGTAAAAATACCCAGGTCAAAGGCGCACCCCTTCACACGGAAAAGATCCAGGGCATGGGAGGATACCTCCATCACCACATGGGAGATGCCGCTGTCTGCCATCTGACGTAAAATGGCCTGAAGATCGGCGGACTCGGGGGTTGTGACCGGGTTGGGGAATGCTTTTCCCCCATATCGATAATTGATGGTGCCGATGACGCCGACGGGAATACCGGCGCTTTTTAGAATGCTTTCCAGAAGAAACGTGATGGTTGTTTTCCCGCTGGTACCGGTGACGCCCACAAGCACCAGCTCGTCCGCGGGGTTGCCGTAAAACCGGCAGGCCAAAAACGCCAGCGCGGATCGTGAGTCCGGTACCTGGACCACTGCCACATGATCCGGCACCTGAACCGGTTTTTGGCAGACAACGGCCACCGCCCCTCTTTCCACGGCATCGGATACAAATCGGTGGCCATCCGCGGAAAATCCCTCAATGGCCACAAAGGCTGCGCCCGGTACAACTCTCTGGGAATTGTGGCAAAGGGCGGTAATCTCTGTATCCCCTCCTTTTCCCAGATGAGGGGAACGGTCAGCGGTTAGGCCATCAATGAGTGCGGACCATTTCATCTCTCAATTCCCCCGTCATGGGATACCCGCAGCAAATTGGTATCGTACCCGGGCGGAATATTGAGGTAAGACAGAGTCTCAACGGCAATCTGCTTGAAGGCCGGCGCTGCCACGGCGCCGCCGTAATGCATCCGCACAGGTTCGTCCACAATCACCAGAATCGCTATTTCAGGCCGCTCAGCAGGTGCAAATCCCACAAAAGAGGCGATATGGGTATCCCTTGAATAGGCTCCGGTGCTGTCCAGTTTTCTGGCTGTTCCGGTCTTGCCGCAAACCCGGTATCCCTTGAGGGCCGCATTGGCCCCGGTGCCGCCTTTGGCAATGACGGTTTCCAGAATTTCACGCATCAGGGCTGCTGTATGGGGAGAAATCACCTGCCGGACCGGTTCCGGAGCCCCGGTTCGCAGCACTTCACCATTTGGCGCGACCACCGCCCGGACCAGTTGGGGTTTCATCAGCATGCCGTTATTGGCAATGGCAGACGCAGCGGTAATGAGCTGAATGGCGGTAACGGAAATCCCGTGGCCAAATGAAATGGCGCTCATATCCATGGTTGTCCAGGATCGATAGGGGCTCAGACTGCCGTGGGCCTCACCCGGACACGTTACATTTGTTCGCTCACCGAATCCGAAACCGGAAAGATAGGCGTACAATTTTTTCGCGCCCAATTGCTGGGCCATTTTAACCGTACCGATATTGCTCGAATATTTGACAATCTCCTGCACCGAAAGCCAGCCGTGGGGTTTGGTGTCACTGATCGTATGGTTTCCGATCCGATACTTTCCGTTTTCACAGAAAAAAGTCGTTTCAGCTGAACAGGAGTCGCTGTCCAAGGCTGCGGCGGTACTGAAAATTTTCAGGGTGGAACCAGGTTCAAACAAATCGGTGACCGCCCGGTTTCGCCATACAGACCGGTCAGCTTCCCGGTACTGGTTGGGATTGAAAACCGGCTCATGGGCCATGGCCAGAATTTCACCTGTGGTCGGCACCATGACAATGGCAATTCCGGATTTGGCGCGGTATTCCGCCACACTGGATTTGAGCGCCTTTTGGGCAATGTACTGAATAGTGGTATCAATGGTGAGAATGACATCATTTCCCCGAATCAGGGGGTCTTCGGATCTTTCACCTTCAAACCGGCGGCCCAGCGCATCCCGCATAAAGGTAATCGACTGCTTTCGTCCGGCCAGCTCTGCATTGAAAAAAAACTCCAGTCCTTCCAGCCCGTGTCCGTCATCACCGGAAAAGCCCACTAACTGTGCGGCAAGGGTTTTGTTCGGGTATAAACGCCCATGTTCTCCAATAAAATCAATTCCTTCAACCTCTAATGAGCGAACCGCTTCCACATGACGGGGGGTGACTTTTCGGCTCAGCCATACAAATTTGCGGTTTGAATTCAGATCCGCCTGAATCGCTTTTTCAGGTTTTTCCAGGGCAACAGCAAGTTTTGGAATAATTTTCTCCGGCTCTGCGATCCGGCGTGGATAGGCGGCAACGGACAGGCCGTCAATGCTCACCGCCAGGGGATTTCCGTTTCGGTCCCTGAGGCTGCCCCGTTTTCCCTGAATGACTTGGGCCCGCTCATACTCCCGGGAAGCCCGCTCGGAAAGCCACGGCCCCTTGACCACATGAACCCGGATCGCTTGGGTCATAATGACAATGAGCATCAGAATGAACAGGACGCCGACAATACTGGCCCGTCGATGAAGTCGAATATCGGAATAAGCGCTCATGGCAGAATAAGTGTCTGGTCCGCATCCGGCAGGGTCAGATCAAGCCGGGTTCGGGCAATCGTTTCAATGCGTTCCGGTGATTTCAACAATGCATGCTCTACTTTCAAAAGGTTTCGCGTTTTTACCAGGTGCTGATATCGTTTGGTTTCTCTGTCGATGATAAAGCCTGTGTTGACGCATTGTACCCGGCACCAGACATATCCCAGGGCTTCCAGGAAGAAGAAAAGCATCAACACCATCCAGAGGCTCACATAACGCCCTTTTTCCGGTTGGAGTTTCCGATTGGGACGGCTTCCCACCGGATCCGGGGGAATCTGGACCGATGCCAGTTTGTTTTTTGGTTTTTTTTGTCCGATTTTCATCACAATCGCTCCACTGCCCTGAGGCGCGTACTGCGGGCCATGGGATTTTGCCCAACTTCCTCCGGAGAAGGCCGCATGACCTTTTTTGTGAGAACCCGCGCTTGCGGCCGACGATTGCACACACAACGGGGAAATGACGGGGGACAGGTGCAAGGGTTTTCCATCTCCCGGAACCGCTGCTTGACCATCCGGTCTTCCAGGGAATGAAAGGACAGCACACACAGGCGTCCCCCAGGCCTAAGAAGCTCCGCCGCTGTTTCCAGAAAAACCTCCAGGGCGGAAAGCTCCTTGTTTACAAAAATTCTCAAAGCCATAAAAACTTTTGTGGCTGGATGAATTTTTCGGGAACGTGAGCCGCTTTCCGGAACCGCTTCGCGTACCACCTGGGCCAACTGACCACTGGTTGTTACCGGTGTGTGCCTGCGGCGCGCAACCAGATGCCGGGCAATTCGCCCGGCCCATCTTTCTTCTCCGTAGTCGCGAAACAGTCGGGTCAATTCTGCCTCACTCAACGTGGCGACCAGATCCGCGGCAGTTGTCGGTAAACGGACATCCATGCGCATATCCAGGGGCTCATCCCGGTTAAAACTGAATCCTCGGCCACTTTTGTCAATCTGATGCCAGGAAAGTCCGATATCAATGAGAATGCCGTCTACAGCGGCAATGTTCAATCCAGCGAGGTAAATCGGTAACTGCTTGAAATTTCCGCGAATCAGATGAACGGTGACATCTGATGACCGGAGAAACGTTTGGGCACGGTCAATGGCGTCCAGGTCCTGATCAATGCCCACCAGAACGCCGCCGGGTGCGATGGCGTCTCGAATCAGGCGGGCATGTCCGCATCCGCCCAGGGTGCCGTCCACAATAATACTGCCGGGACGGCAGGCCAGCATGGCCATGACTTCGTTTGGCATGGCCGGAATATGGTAGTCTGACACAGCCTACAAATCCAACTCGGCAATTTCCTGACGGAACGCTTCATCCTCCAGGTCCTTGGCCAGCAGTTGAATTTCATTTTCCCGGCTCTCTTTGGACCAGATTTCAAATCTTTTCAAGAGGCCCAAAAGGACAATTTCTTTTTCCAGTTTTGCATATTCTTTCAGCGTCTGTGGAATCAGAATACGGCCCTGGGCGTCAAATTTACACTCTGCGCTTTCACCAACGAAAATCCGTTCAAACCGGCGCATGGCAGCACTTTTATTGGGGCGTTCGGAGAATTGGAGTGAAATTTTGTTCCATTGTTCGGTGGTATAGGCATACAGACAGCCGTCCATTCGGGTAATCGTAATATGATCGTCGCCATTGGCATCGATCACATCCCGAAACCGGGAAGGGATGATAATCCGTCCTTTTGTGTCAATAGTATGGGAGGAACTCCCCCGAAACAGATTCCCCACTTTTATCCACCTTTCACCACGTTTTTTAATAAAAATATAAAAGTGGGTGTATGTCAAGCAGAATGTTGCTTTTAACATATTACTATTTATAATAATTATTGTTAGTTATGGTAATTATTGGAAAAGTGGGGAAAAGTGGGGAAAAATCTATTTCTTTCCCTGCTTTTTGAAAACAAGGGACTGTTTTTTATGAAAATCTCTTTTATCGGGTTTTTCTGTTGCCTGTTCTGAGGAAGTTTAATATGTCGATATCAATCCATAATTCTTTTACTCTCGGATACTCCGGACAAGGGAACGCACCACTTGAAAATTTGTCAGTTTTTTTACAATTCAGACAATCTGGCCTACCTCATGTACTACGGCAACATGGCCATGGCTGTTGACGGTGGAGCGGTGGACGCTATTCTCGCCTACATCCGCCGGAACGATCTGACCCTGGCCTTTGTCACCAACACCCATGACCACGGGGACCATGTGATCGGCACACCCGAACTGGTTAAAGCGTCCGGCGCAGCATACCTGGATCATCACCTGTTTTCGGACGGCGAGACGATTGATCTTAACGGTAAGCCTGTCACGGTGCGCCGAACACCGGGCCATACCCTGGACTCGGTTGTTTTTTGCGCAGAAGATTTCATGGTCACCGGTGACACGCTGTTCAACGGCACCATTGGAAATTGTTTCTCCGGTGATGTGCGGACATTTTACCACTCGATTTGCCTGCTCATGGCATATCCGCCCAACACCCGGATTTATGCGGGGCATGACTATGTGGCCGAATCACTGGCCTTTGCACGTCATTTAACGCCGAACAACCCGGCCATTGACGCCTATGCCGCCCGATATGACAAAACCCATGTATGTTCCACACTGTCCGATGAAATGGCCGTGAATCCCTATCTGCGATTCAACGATCCTGAAATGATCGCCCTGTTGAAATTGAACGGGCTTCCCACAGCAACTGAATACCAGCGATGGGAAGGAGTGATGTCTCTGGCATGAGGTGGACGCCCTGGTATATTTTACGCCTTCCCGGACCCGGCATCTGCACCCTGCGCCGGAGAAGACTCCGGGAAAACAGACTTCCCGAGCTTGTGGTCACAGTTTTATGACGAATTTCGCTTCTTTCTGTTTTTCTGACGCGGAATTAAGGCCGCATGTGCCATCGGATACGCTGGATCGCGTCCAAAAAGCGGCCCAATCTGACTTTTCCCGGGCCAAAGGAAGTCATGACTGGGACCATACCCTGCGTGTGCTTCGCCTTGCCGTCCATATCGCCCGCCAAGAAGGGGCGGATGAAGGGATTGTCCGGGCAGCGGCCTATCTTCATGATATTGGCCGGGCCCACCCGGATGACGCTGGCGGTAAATGCTGCCATGCAAAACAGGGTGTGATACGGGCACAGAGCATATTGTTTGGGGAATCCATTTCCCCGGAAACACGGGAAAACATTCTCCACTGCATTGCCGCCCACCGGTTCCGGCAGGGAGAGCCTCCCCGGACGCTGGAGGCCAAAGTGCTGTTTGATGCGGATAAACTGGATGCCATCGGCGCCATTGGCGTGGCCCGGGCCTTTCTTTTTGCCGGCGAGATCGGCGCGCGCCTGCACAGTCCGGAAGTTGCCCATATTGCCCGGATGCCGGCATATTCCATCCATGACACCGGTTATCGCGAATACGTGGTGAAGCTGTCCGTTATCCATGAACAGATGCTCACCGCCACAGGCCGGCACCTGGCCCAAGCCCGCCATCGGTTCATGGTGGATTTTTTTGATCGGTTTCTGGAAGAGTACGAAGGCGAAAGGTAAGTTTGATGACCATGAACAGGGTTGAAAAAATTGACGATCCTATCCGGGTCCGTCATGTTCTGATCAGTGTCTCTGACAAAAAGGGGCTTGACCAGTTTGTTCCGGACATCCTGGCCATCAATCCGGATATCCGGATTTTTTCCACAGGCGGTACATTTTCCCGATTGCGGGAGATTCTCGGCAGTGCGGCCAATACCTGTCTTATTCCGGTTTCCGACTACACCGGACAGCCGGAAACCCAGGGCGGACTCGTCAAAACCCTGGACTTCAAAATTTATCTGGGTCTTCTCACAGAAACCTACAACGACGCGCACCAGGCGGATCTGACCCGGACCGGTGCGGTTCCCATCGACATGGTGGTTGTCAATCTTTACCCGTTTGAAAAAACAGTTGCAGAAAAAAACGTCACCCCGGAAGCGGCCAGGGGGAATATCGACATTGGGGGACCCTGTATGATCCGGGCAGCGGCAAAAAACTTTATCCGTGTGGCATCAGTGGTTGATCCTTCCGATTATGACGCCATCGGCAAAGCCCTTGCCCAGGGAAACGGCACCCTTTCTCTGGCCATGCGGTATCATCTGGCGGGAAAAGCGTTTGCCCACACGGCTGCCTATGATGAAGCCATTGCCCGCTACTTTTCAAAAACAGAATTTGAAACCGTAAACAATATGTACCAGATGGTATAGTGCCCGGACAAAGCGGCAAGGAGAGGTCCATGCCTGATGATTTGAAAAAAATGTACCGCACCATCATGGAGGATCATTTCCCGCCGAGGATGGAAATCACCTTTGCAGATGAAAACCAGCGGCAGACGCTGTTTTACGAAAAGGTGACCTGGACCCTGGATCATGTGGAAAAGGGGCTTCGATACGGTGAAAATCCGGGTCAGGAAGCAGCTTTGTACCGTCTGGTCAACGGCAACCTGATCCTGGGGGAAACCCAAACCCTTCAGCCAGGTGAACATCTGGCGTCCGACATCGAACTGCTCCAGTCCGGAAAGCACCCGGGAAAAACCAATATTACGGATACGGATAATGCCCTCAACATCCTCCGGTATTTTACCGATGACCCCACCGTGGTGATTGTCAAGCACAACAACCCCTGCGGCGTGGCCCAATCGGACACCCTGGAATCCGCCTACATCAAGGCCAACCTGGCGGATCGGGTGGCGGCCTTTGGTGGCTGTATTGCACTGAACCGCAGTGTTGACCGGGCCACGGCCGAGGCCATCTGTACCCAATATGCCGAGGTGGTGGTGGCCCCTGAATTCGATTCAGGGGTGATGGAGCTGTTTTCCCGGAAGAAAAATCTCCGGGTCATCCGGATCGCCAATATCCGGCGGCTCCAGGATTTTATCGGAAAACGCTGTGTGGAGTTCAAAAGCCTGATGGACGGTGGCATTATTTCCCAATGGTCCTTTGTCCCCCAGGCCCGCCGCCGTGAGGATCTCTTTCCGGCGCGCTGTGAGGTGGACGGTGTTGTCCATGAAACCTGCCGTATGCCCACAGACCGGGAATATGCGGATTTGCTTTTTGGATGGCTTGTTGAATCCGGGGTAACGTCCAATTCCGTCCTTTATGTCAAAGACCGCGTCACTGTGGGTATCGGCACCGGTGAGCAGGATCGCGTGGGCGTGGCGGAAATCGCCCGTGACAAAGCGTATCGCAAACTGGCGGATCGGTATTGCTTCAGTGAATTTCAAGTCCCTTACAATGATCTTGCAGACTCGCAGAAAAAAGCCGCCATTGATGCCCGGGTGGCGGCTGAAAAAGGCGGATTGATCGGCGCAAGCATGATCAGCGACGCCTTTTTTCCCTTCCGGGATGGCGTGGATGTGGGTATCCGGGAGGGCATTAGTGCGGTGATTCAACCTGGGGGTTCGGCCAATGATGCCCAGGTGATCGACGCCTGCAATGCCGCCCAAGTCGCCATGGTGTATACCGGTCAGCGCAGTTTCAAACACTGACCGGTCTTTTTTCGGTTTTCAGGTCCATTTATATTTATTCCCATCAAATCCATATGAAGGAGAAAAAAATGAAAAAGACTGAGTTAATTGGGAAAATCGCAGAAGATGCCGGTCTCTCCAAAGTTGCCGCAGCCGCCGCATTGGACGCGCTTCTCGCCAACATCACGGCCGCCCTCAAGAAAAAAGACGGAAAAGTAACCTTGGTGGGATTTGGGACCTTTACCAAAACCCGGCGAAAAGCCAGAAACGGAAGAAATCCGAAAACCGGCGAAGCCATCAAAATCAAGGCCGCCAATGTGGTAAAATTTAAACCCGGAAAGAAACTGAAAGAAGCAATGTGATTCTTTCTGTCAGATAAGGTCTGAAAAAAGCGGATAGTCATGCCGGATATCCGCTTTTTTTTATTTGGTGCGTCCGAACCTGGATGTGTAACGCTTTCTCAACTGCCTGTCATTATTTTGGGACCGGCTGTATCAGCGGTTTTTCATTTCTGAAAAAAGGCAAGTCTATGGACACGATAACCCCGCCCTATGAAGGCCTTGGCTATTTTTATCTGGGCAGAAAAGACGGTGCATCGGAAAAGGCGGTGGACGGCGATCTCATGCTTTTCAAAAGCAATGACCTGTCCACCCACGCGGCCATCATCGGCATGACCGGCAGCGGAAAAACCGGTCTTGGAATCTGCCTGATTGAAGAAGCAGCCATTGACAATATTCCGTCTCTGATCATTGATCCCAAGGGGGACATGGGAAACCTGCTGCTGGCCTTTCCGGGCCTGAAACCCGACGACTTCCTGCCCTGGGTGGAGCCGGCGGATGCAGCACAAAAGGGCCTTTCACAGGAAGAATTTGCCCGGCAGACGGCTGAAACCTGGAAAAAAGGACTGGCATCCTGGGATCAACCGGTTTCCCGGATCAGCGCCTATATCCAGGACCGCGATATCAGCATTTACACGCCGGGCAGCAGTGCCGGCCGGGGACTTTCTCTTCTTGCGGATTTCTCCCCGCCGCCGGATGACCTGATTCACGATGCCGACACCTTTTCCGCCCTTGTCAAAACCACGGTCACCAGTTTGCTTTCCCTTGTGGGCATTACGGCTGATCCCCTGCAATCGGTTGAATTTTTGATGCTTTCCGCCATTTTTACCAAAGCCTGGCAAAACGGGGAGGGGCTTTGTCTTGAAACCCTCATCGGAAAAGTGGCGCAGCCGCCTTTTAAAAAGCTTGGCGTGCTGCCCCTTGAAACCGTGTATCCGGAAAATAAACGCATGGAACTGGCCATGCGCCTGAACGGAATTCTATCCAGCCCTGGTTTTTCCGCCTGGACGCGGGGCGAGGCCCTGGATATCGGAAATCTTCTTTTTGATGAAAAGGGAAAAGCCCGGATTACCATTTTATCCATTGCCCATCTGAGTGATACGGAACGCATGTTTTTTGTCACCCTTTTCCTCAACCATTTGATTTCCTGGATGCGCCGCCAGACCGGAACATCAACCCTGCGGGCGCTTTTGTACATGGATGAGGTGTTCGGGTATTTTCCCGCAACCGCCAATCCGCCTTCCAAAACGCCCATGTTGCTGCTTTTGAAGCAGGCCCGGGCCTTTGGCATCGGCATTGTGCTGTCCACCCAGAATCCGGTGGATCTGGATTACCGGGGACTTTCCAATATCGGATCCTGGTTTGTCGGAAGGCTTCAGACCCGGCAGGATGTGGACCGGGTTCTGGATGGAATGGTTTCAGATGGAAATGGGTTTGACAAAGACGATATCCGAAAACAGCTCACCGGGCTCAAGGGCCGCCATTTTATCCTCAAAAATGCCAAAACTGATCACCTGATTTCCTTTGAAACCCGATGGGCGTTAAGTTTTCTGCGCGGGCCGGTCACGGAAGCGGAAATCCGCACCCTCATGGCCGGCCGGAAAAAAACACCGGTCGCTTTCGCGGTTTTTCCGGAAAAAGAAGCATTGACCCAAAAAACGCCGGAAAGAGCAGAAACAGGACCCGCGCCGGTACTTTCTGCAAAAATTCCGCAAGGCTATGGAAAATCGCCCGTATCTGCGGACTGCGTATTTCATCCCCACCTGCTGGCAAGTGCAAGTGTCCGGTATTATAACCAGGCCAGAGCCATTGATGTGTCGGAAACCCGTTTTCTCAAATTGCCCCTTGCCGAAGACGCCAAAACCCCTTCCTGGGCAGACGGGCAGTGGCTTGAAAAACAGATTGATATGCGTGATGCACCGCCTGGCGCGTGCGGCTATGCACCGCTTCCCGCCTTTGTGGCAGAAGCCGCGAATTTTCGGGCACTGGAGAAAGATTTTGCGGATTACCTCTGGAAAACCTGCAAGCTCACCTTGTTCCGGTGCAGGGAAATAAAGCTTGAATCCAGGGCAGGGGAGTTGGCTGCTGATTTTCGCCTCCGGGTTTCGGAAACCTTGCATGAAAAGCGGGATGCGGCCCTTGAAAAACTGAAGGCGTTGTATCGGGAAAAAGAAAAAAAGCTGGCGGAAAAAGTGGAAAAAGCCAGGATCCGGCTGGAAAAGGAAACGCAGGAAGTGAGTGCCAAAAAAAAGGACACCTTCATCAGCATGGGGCTTACGCTGGTGGATGCGTTTTTCGGCGGAAAGCGCCTTTCGCGCGGAACGGTTTCCCGGGCCGGAACCACCTTGCGTCAGGGAAAGCGGGTCTTTGACGAAAAAGAAGATGTCCGGCTGGCTGAAGATGCCCTTGAAAAAGCCGAAGCCGACCTTGCGGCCCTGGAAGATCAGCTGGTGGCGGATGCGGCAACCCTGAGCGCACGGTTTTCGTCCGATGTCCCCGAAGTTGAGGAATTCTTCATTTCCCCCCGAAAAACCGATATCAAGGTAACGGAAATGGCGGTTTTGTGGGAGGCCATGGAATAAACAGGGCGTCCGTTTATAACGGTCAGGATTATTTTTTATTCCCTCTCCTGTCAGATTGTATGAATCGGAGAGGGAATAAAATCAAATACGATCAAACCAGCCTTTTTTCAGAACCGGCAGTTGATACCCACCCAGAAATTTCGGCCTTGGGCCGCCAGATTGTAGTCATCGGTGTAGGTTGCCGTGTACTCACCGCCGGACAATGTCCATGAGGTGGTGTAAGTGGTAAAATCCTTGTCAAACAGGTTGTTCACCCGGGCATTAACAGTAATGTACGTATTCACATCGTAGGTGGCCCCCAGGTGAAAGATGGTATATTCCTTGTAATACAGGGCCTTGTTGGCGGTGGAATCCCAGGAACGATAGCGTTTTGACCGGTATTCGGACTCAAAGTACACATTCAGCGTATCAAGGGGCATCCAGCTCAACGTCGCATTGGCCATGTGTTTCGCGTTTCCGCTGAGCGGCTGTCCTTCTTCGGATCCGCCTTTCTGTTCTGATTCCATGTAGGTGTAATTTGCTTTAAGGGAAAGATCAAAGGGAAGCATCACTTTACCGGCCACTTCAACACCTTTGATGTCGGCACGGGCCACGTTCTTCTTCTGGGAATAGGTGCTGTACCCCAGGAGCTCCCATTCCGGTCCAAAATCCGCAGCAACGGTTTCGCCACTCATGATCTTGTCTTTAAAGCGGTTATAGAATCCGGTGACATTGAAGTTGTGCCCGGCAGCGTGATCGTAATAATAGGCCAGTTCATAGTTGATGCTGGTTTCCGGCTCCAAATCCGGGTTTCCCATCCAGGGGCTGGTGCCCTGACCGCCAAACCCGATGATGCCGTCAAACAGGTCGCTGGTATTGGGGGTCTTGTAGCCGGTGCTGACGCCGCCCTTGATGGTCATGGTGGGGATAAAATTCCACACTGCATAACCGCGGGGGCTGGCCTGGCCGCCGAATTCATTGTGGTGGTCGTAGCGGATACCGCCGGTCAGGGTAAACCCATCAAACAGATGCCAACTGTCTTCCATGAACAAAGACCACATTTTCTGGTCCTGAGTTGTCCCGGATTCATAGCCGCCGGTTCCGGTCATACCAAAAACCCCATCTTCCATCTCCCCGTTGATCATCTGCCCGCCGACCACCAGCATGTGCTGGTCAAAAAGGACCATGTCGTACTTGAGATCAAAAGTATATTCCCGGGTTTCCAGCACCCGTTCCCGACGGGGTAACAGGCTCATAAGCTCGGCATATTGGTCAGCGGAAAGCCCGCCGGCCTCAATGGCGGCCAGTTTGTCGCTTTCGCTCATGGCGTTCCAGGCACTTGTGCTTCTGGGGCGATAGTAATCAGTTCCGGAAACTTGGGTCCAGCCGAGGTTTGGGCCAACGGCCGTGGTCAAATCCAACATAAACTGCCGCTCGTCCGCAGTCAGGGGAAGGGTTCGGCCTTTGTTGGCTGTATCCACGCGCGAAACCGAAAAGCTGGTGTTGCCCACGCCCCAGCGGCCGTTGTGGGTTACGGCCCACTGATCGCGCTCAAACCGCTGGTTGCTGTTATAGCCGGTGCGGGGCTGAACGCCGGCGTTTGAAAAATAGAGCAACCGATCATAGCTGTCCAAAGTGCCAAGTTGGCTTTTGTCGTTGTCGTATTTCTGGCGGGATGTATCAATATCAAAAATGATGTCCTGATCGTCGGTGGGCGTAAAGGTCAGGGTGCCGCCAACACTCCAGTTGGTGTTGGCCACCGTGCGTCCGCCGCCGCCAAAACCGGCTTCGCGTTGGTGTGCCACGCCGTTCGGGTCATATTTGACATCATATTCAGGGGTGGATGCATCCCGTGTGTAGTGGCTGCCGCGCAAGGCAAGGCTCAGTTTTCCCGGCCAGATCGGCCCCATGAGGCTGATATCCATGGTCTGGTTGTCGCCGAGTTCGGAATTTTCCTGAAACGTATGGCCAAAGGTTGCTGAACCATGCCATGTATCGGTTGTTTTTTTGGTGATGATGTTGATGACGCCGCCCAAAGCGTCCGCACCGTACAGGGTGGACATGGGGCCGCGGATGACTTCAATGCGCTCAATGGCATCCAGAGGCGGAATGTGGTTAAACTGGTTTCCGCCGAAGCTGTTGGGATAGATATCGCCATTGTTGTTCTGGCGTCTGCCGTTGATCAGAATCAGCGTATAGGCCGAACCCATGCCCCGGATGCTGATGGTGCCCTTTCCGGTTTTGTCCCGGGTTTCGCCCACATCCACGCCTTCCACATCCCGCAGGGCGTCCAGCAGGGTAACGTAGGGCCTGCGCTGGAGATCCGTCTGGGTAATGACCGAAATGCTGGCCGGTGCATCGGCGATTTTCTGCTCATAACCAGCGGCGGTGACCACTATGGTTTCCAGGGTGACATCGTGGGTTTCATCTGTTTCTGCTGCCGTTGCCGACGATGACATCAGAATCAGCAACATACACAAAAGGGCCGGACATATCTGCTTCAACGCTTGATCGACCTGCTTGAACAACGGGTGGTGCAAAACCATGCGAAACCTCCTGATGTGTAAAAGTGTCATTGAAAAAACAGAACTGAATCGGCACAAGATGTAACGCAAGGTTTAGATATCAATAATATATTTTAGTGTAAACTAAAATATATTATTAATTTTGTTAAATTTAGGATTTACTAAATTAATTTCTTATTTCCGAAAAAAAGATATGAACCGCCGAATCCTTCCCTCTTCATATGAGATAATGAGAAAGAAAATTCAGCGTGTTGTGAAGATCCGGCAGCGGTGAATTGGGAAGGGGAAACGGAAAGTCAAAGATGTGAAACAATCAGCACCGCGAAAGCGGGTTTGTGAAGAAAGGGGTGTTCATCCCAGGTGAACTTGGGGGCATACCTGTAGGCAGCCCCCAAGCTGTGGCGTGATCCGTCTATTTGCTCGGTAAGGGGGACACGCTCAATTTTTTTCCGGTAATCGGACACGGATGGCATTGGCATGACCGGTCAGCCCCTCAACTGTTGCCAGGGTCATGATGTCTTGTGATTCCTCGATAAATGCCTCTTCCGAATAGCGAAGCAGGCTTGTCTTTTTAATGAAGTGGTCCACAGACAGGGCAGAGGAAAAACGAGCGGTTCCGGCTGTGGGCAATACATGGTTGGGACCGGCCACATAGTCTCCCACGGGTTCTGGGGTGTAATTCCCAAGGAAGACGGCGCCGGCATTTCGCAATCGAGGTACCAGGGCCATGGGATCAGCCACCTGCAATTCCAGGTGTTCGGGCGCGATCTGATTGGCCAGGGCAATGGCGGTTTCCAGGTCGTCCACCACCATGATGGCGCCAAACGCGCCAAGGCTCTTTTTGGCGATATCGGATCGGGAAAGTAAAGCCACCTGGTTTTCCACCTCGGCTTTGACTCGCCTGGCAAGTTTCAGGGAAGGGGTGATCAGAACCGCCGATGCCAAGGGGTCATGTTCAGCCTGGCTGAGGAGGTCTGCTGCTGTAAATGCGGGGATTGCCGTATCATCAGCAAGGATCAGAATTTCGCTGGGACCGGCGATCATGTCAATGCCGACTGTTCCGGAAACGATTTTTTTGGCCAGGGTCACATAAATATTGCCGGGTCCCACAATCACGTTAACCGGCAAAATTGTTCCCGTTCCATAGGCCAGTGCGCCGATGGCCCAGGCACTTCCCATCTTGTATACCGCGTCAACTCCCACCTTTTCAGCTGCCACGAGAAGATAAGGAGAAATCTCACCCGACGGCATGGGCGGGGTTGCCATCACCACGCGGGACACGCCGGCGATTTTTGCCGGAATGGCACCCATGAGCACGGACGAAACCAAGGGGGTGTCGCCTCCCCTGGCGCCGGGCACATAAATGCCCGCCGCATCCACCGGATGAACCATCTGTCCCAGAAGGGTTCCTGGACGCCGGGTATCAATCCAGGACTTTGGAAGCTGCTGGCGGTGAAACTGTTCCACCTGGGTTGCGGCACGGTCCAGGGCCCGGATAAAGGTCTGATCCACCTTTTTCTTTGCCGAAGCGATTTCTTCGGGTGTGACATGCAGGGTGTCGGCCGTCAGTGCCGGACAATCAAACTGACGGCCATAAGTCACCACAGCCGTGTCGCCATTTTTTTTAACATCATCCAGCATCCGGGTGACAGCTCTGACATCGGCTTTTCTGAAATCAATGGCGCGACCCACAATGGATTTCATTTTTTTATCCGCAGTTGCGGAAGGATAGTGAAAAATTTTCATGACCCTGTTTCCTTTCACATGGTTCCAACATTTTTTCGCAGACGGTATTGCATTGACATGTGGATGGCAAGAGGGAATCAATGCCGGCAATATTGTTCATTCTGGACGGCTCTGCATGAAAAATGCAGGAGATTTGACGGGATATGGGAGATCAGACAAAACATG
The DNA here is from genome assembly GCA_030267325.1 of Desulfosarcina sp. OttesenSCG-928-A07. Lineage (GTDB taxonomy): Bacteria > Desulfobacterota > Desulfobacteria > Desulfobacterales > Desulfosarcinaceae > Desulfosarcina. The sequence continues at coordinate 37,269 of JAJDJS010000012.1, forward strand.
GCTTTATAAAAGCTTGTAAAATGTGTATCAAATGATTTATCACAAATAATTTTATTTTGATGGGAAAGAAATCTCTTTTTTAAGCGGCAACACAACGAATGTGGATTTTTATCCACTGAAAATCCCTCTACACCGTCTTTTGATATCTTGACACGGGTTTCCGTGCAGACGCAAAGGACACGTTTCAAAGGAGATAGATATGGCGGAACACACCAATGGTGCGTTTTCTACTGAAAGCCCAGATGCTGCGAAACTGGTCTGTGAAATTGAACGTTCACAGATTATAGCAATGTCCAGAGCCGGAAATGATCTGTTCATCCATACGACCCTGGGTACTGTCATACAGGTTGAAGGATTCTTTTTAAAAAGCAATGGCGCGAGTGATCTCCTCCTGATTCGGGAAAGCGACGGATCCATGTGGCAGGTTGTTTTCTCCCAGAATGGGAATAGTACCGTTATGTCGGAGTATATTCCCTATGATGCCAATGCTGTGCTGGCAAAAAATGTTGCAGTGGTGGATCCTCTTGAGCAAGGTTCGGCTGATGCAGAGCCGGCAGAAGCTGTTTCAACGATGGATGCCCTTAAGGAAGGCGCGGCTGATGCCGCACTGACAGAAGATGTTGCAACGGTGGCCCCTGTGGAGGAAAGTCCGGCCGAGGCGGCATATTTCGTTGCCATTCAGAGCTACACGGAGAGCGCGACGTCAAAAACCGGAGCGGACGGTTTCACCATCAGGCTCAATGGTGTGGCAAAGGGGATGCAGATCGGGGATCAGGTCCGGATCTATGAAGGAGATACGCTTCTGGGTGTCGCGGAAGTGGATGCCAATGGTAACTGGTTTTTTGATGTTACCTCAACCCCTGGCGGCCGTCATGTCTATTTGGCGCGCATTGTTACCGCGGAAGGCCTCAGGACCGATGCTGTCGGCAACCTTGCCTTGGATCTGGAAACGCCCTCTTCTTTGTCTATCCCCTCTCTTCCTTTATGGATCGTTGGGGGGCTGGGCGTGGCCGGAGCGGTGGTCGCCATTGCTCATAACGACAGCGGTTCCGGCAATAACGACTCTCCGTCGTCGCCAACTAACACCCCTACCATTCGCATCGTGGATTACACGAGCAATACGGAGGCGAATCTGGGTAACGCTGGAAACGGCACAATAACGAATGATCCGACACCGACGCTCAATGGAACGGTTACAGGACTTCGGGCCGGAGGTTCCATCCGGATCTATGAAGACTCGACCCTTCTGGGAACAGCTACGGTAAGCGGCCAGAACTGGACCTTCGCCGTACCGCATACAAGCGACGGTACGCATACTTATGTGGCCGTCCTTGCAGATGTTCTGGGAAATGACGGCACCATCCGCAGCCAGCTGACGCTGACGGTGGATACAACAGCGCCAACCCAGACGGTGACCATCGATTCCATTTACGACAATGCAGGCCAGGCGGACAACCTTATCTCTGGCGATCAGACGGACGATCCCACGCCGACGCTGGAAGGCACACTGAGTGCGGAGCTGGGTACCACGGAGTATCTGGCGATCTTTCGGGACGGAGTGGAGGTGGGTACCGCCACGGTGACGGATATGGAGTGGACCTTTTCCGATACGCTCGCTGCAGACGGCAGCTACACCTACACGGCGGCAGTAAAGGATCTTGCCGGCAATCTGGGTCATGGTTCAGGTGATTTCACCCTAATCCTTGATACCGCGGATACCACGAACGCGATGACCAACACTTCTGCCACTGAAACGCCTGTCGGCATGGGGGAAACGAACAGTGCCATCACGAGTTCTGGCGGTGACGACATTATCGAACTGGCTGATGGCAACACCAATACCTTGGTCTATCGCCTTTTGAACGAGACAGACGCCACGGGCGGGAATGGTCATGACCAGGTGACGGGATTTACGGTGGGGCTTTTTGGATCTGATACTGGGGCAGATCGCATTGATCTGGGCGAACTCCTTTCCGGGTCCGGGCTTAATGCAGACAGTGATATAGATGCCGTCAGTCAATATGTTGGCGTGAAGTCAGATGGAACCCATACCACCCTTCAGGTTGACCTTGACGGCAGCGGGGGTACCTTTGCCATGACCGACATCATTACCCTGAATGATGTGAATACGGACCTGACAACTCTGCTCGCCAACCAACAGCTTGCGTTGTACGGATGACACGGATGCATGCGCCTGAAAAAGAATGCTTTGCCGAGCGCACCGTGTTCGATAACTTTGAAGCATCCAGAAACCTGGAACGTAAAAGTTTGGCCGGATCATTGCTGAAGGAGCCTTTTTTGCGCGTGAAGTGAAGGCGCGAAGTTTGAAAACATTCTCATTTCTTGACCGAACGGCGCATAGCTGGTAGAAACGGGCGAAGTGGAGGCCGAATGAAATACCAGCGGTTGAGAAACGAGATGGTTGACAGACAGATTGTCTCCAGAGGAATCTGGGATGCCCGGGTAATATCGGCCATGCGGGCGATTCCCCGTCATCTGTTTGTCAGCGAAGCCATGATGGACCAGGCCTATGGGGATTTTCCGCTGCCCATTGGTGAGCAGCAGACCATTTCCCAGCCCTATATTGTCGCTGAAATGACACAGGCCCTGGAACTGACACCCGAAGACCGGGTATTGGAAATCGGCACCGGATCCGGGTACCAGACGGCCATTCTTTCCCATATTGCCTTTCGGGTGTACACCGTAGAACGTATCCACACCTTGTATACACAGGCACGAAAACGGTTTGACGCGCTTCGCTGCCACAATATTGTTACCCGCTATTCCGATGGTACGACGGGCTGGCGGGAACACAGCCCCTTTGACGCCATTATCGTGACAGCCGGTTCTCCGGACATTCCTGCTGTACTGGTGAATCAACTGGATGTCGGCGGAAGAATGGTGATTCCCATAGGGGACACGGCCCGCCAGGATCTCATCAAACTGATTCGCGACCCGGATGGTGTCCGGCATGTGAATCTGGGACCGTGCCGGTTTGTCAAGCTGGTCGGCGAATACGGCTGGAAAGAATACTGAAAAAAGCGTTACATGGGGCCTTGCCAAAGAGCCCGCGAATGAAAGGTGCCGCCTGTTCTTCCCTGAAACGTTATGCAGGCGGTTCGTGAAACTGAAAGAACCCTCCGCTTACCTTGATGGAAAGTTTCCCGTCGGCGGAAACTGCATCAAAATCGTATTCACCAGGTTTTGAATTTCAGCGTCAATTTCGGTTGGTGTTTTGCTGTCAAGATTGAACCGGTAAATGCCGGTTCCCCGCCATAAAAGATCCCCTGTACCTGAAAACAGGATGTCAAGGGTCAGCCGTCCTTCGTCGTATTGATAGACCTGCACATTCCGGCCCATCCCCCCAAACCAGGGATGTCGACAGTCGTCCCAGTGTTCCATGAAATCATAGGTCTTCGCTTCGATTTTGGGTTCAACGGACAGGTTGTAGACAAGCAAAAATCCGGGCGATTTGTTTTGCTGGTGGAAATTTCGCTCTTCAAGGCCCGCCTCCACAGCCTTGCGAATGCGTCTGTCCAGAAGGGGATTGTCGATCCGGATATCACCGGTTAGCGGCTGGGTTTGATCACGCCACATCCAGGTGCCCTGATGGGGAAACGGGCTCCGGGGATCGTAATCCTGGCTTACTTTAACAGAGCTGCATCCCGCTATCACCCAAAAGACCACCATGCAGACCATCATGACAAGTTTCTGTTTCATCGGCGTTCTCCTTCACAGGGGGTGTCATGTGGATACAACCTCCGCCAGGTTTAGGGTTTACCGGAAGCGGGAAGCCCGGCGGGTGTGGAGCGCGCCGCGTCGCTGAAATCCATGGTGATGGTGATATCGTTTCCGCCGCTGATTTGTATTTTGGCGTTGGGATACCGTTTTTTAAAGACACGCAGCATGGCTGCATTTTCCCGCAGCACTGTTGCGACGAACCCGGTGAATTGGTTTTCCTTGGCAATATCTTCCAATGTTGCCAGAAGATGGGACGCGATTCCCATACTGTGAAAATCTTCACGCACCACAAAGGCCACTTCGGCCCGGCTGTCACTCTCATTGGCATAGGAGCCGATGGCGATGATTTCCTGGTGCCCGGCGATACGGGTCTGTCCGATGATGGACATGTTTTTCCGATAATCCACGCTGGCCCACTGTTTCTGGACCACTTCATGGGAGAAAAGTTTCATTTTGTAAAAAAAGCGAAAGTAGATGGTCTTTTCCTGGAGCGAATAAAAAAAGCTGCGGTAGGCAAATTCGTCAGAGGGGAGCAAGGGCCGGAATTCCACGGTTTTTCCATTTTTCAGCTCCATCCGGTTTTTGTAGCTTTCAAGGAAAATCAGATCATCCTGGGAGGGCGGCAACTGGTCAGCAAAAATATAGTGGCGGCGTTTGGCCACATCAATAAGTTCTTCACGGAATTTGGGATGGGCAATCTGGGCCAGTTCCATGACCCGCTGATAGATGCTTTTTCCGGAAAGCTCGGCAATACCGTATTCGGTGACCACAAAGTTGACGTCTCCACGGGTGGTGGCCACACCCGCACCCTCGCTCAAATGGGGAACAATACGGGATACTTTGCCGTTTTGGGCGGTGGACGGCAGGGCAATGACGGAAAAGCCGCCTTTGGACATGGAACTGCCCCGCAAAAAATCAACCTGGTCACCAATACCGCTGTAAAACAGATGACCCATGGAGTCGCTGCAGACCTGCCCGGTCAGATCCACCTCCAGGGCCGAGCTGATGGAGATCAGGTTGTCATTCCGGGCAATGACCGTTGGGTCATTGACGAATTCCGATGACCGGAAATAAAACATGGGATTGTTGTCCACATACTGATAGAGTTTTTCTGATCCCATGCACAGGGAGGCCAGGGTCCGGCCGGGAAGCAGGGTCTTTTTTCGGTTGGTGATCACTTTTTGTTCAAAAAGGGGCAGGAACGCATCGGTGATCAGTTGGGTGTGGATACCCAGATCATTTTTGTTGTTGAGGTGTTGTAAAATGGCGTTGGGCAGATGTCCGAATCCGATCTGAAGGGTGGCGCCGTCATCCACCAGCTGGTTTACATAAAAGCTGATCCGTTCGGCCACCTCCGGACTTTTGAGCCGGGGAAGGGATTCAACCAGAGGTTCTTCGTGGTAAACCAGATAATCAATGTCGTCGATATGGATCATGCTGTCTCCCCAGGTCCGGGGCATTCGGGGGTTGACCTGGGCAATGACGGTTTTGGCGTTCTGCATGCCGGCCAGGGTGATGTCCACCGACACGCCAAGGCTGCAATAACCGAATTTGTCCGGTGGACTGACCTGAATCAGGGCCACGTCCAGTCCGATGCGGTGATTGGCAAAATACCGGGGAATCTGGGACAGATACGTGGGGACATAGTCGATTTTCCCCTCAAAGGCCGCTTTCCGCATGGACGCGCTGATAAAAAACAGTTTGAGGGAAAACCGTTTCATGAATTTGGGATCATCCACATATCCCGAAAAAGTCCAGGACAACATCTGGTAAATCATGATGTCCTGCATATTCATATCTTCCACCATGGTCCGGATCAGATACTGGGGCTCCCCACATCCGGTTCCCACAAACACCCGACTTCCATTTTTGATTTTGGAAATGGCGGTTTCAGCATCGGTCAGTTTGCTTGGCGGACAGGTCAGGGTTAAATCCATGGACTTCCTCCACAAAGGGTGATTTTCTTTCTTGCCTGATTTTTCGGCGGATCATTTTTGGCCGGGTTTGGGTGCTGGTGATTCGGACAACCATAAAAATCATATGACGGTAATAAACAGGATAGTCAAGGGAACTTCAAAACAGGGGGTGTCAATGGAGATTGAAATCAGTGTAAAATGGGCAGGAGATTTGCAGTTTGTGGGCCGGTCGGAAAACGGACCGGCGGTGGTGCTGGATTCCCCGGACGGTGGCAGCGGCCCCAATCCCATGCAATTGGTACTCATGGGAACCGCCGGATGCACGGCCATGGATGTGATTTCCATTCTGAAGAAAAAACGGATGGCAGTCACCGGATTTTCCGTGAACATGACTGGCAGAATGGCGGATACCCACCCCATGCGGTATACCCACATTCATGTGGAGTATGTGATTTTCGGGAAAGACATCAATCCCGCTGGCGTTGAACAGGCCATTTCACTTTCAAAGGAAAAATACTGCAGTGCCATGGCCTCACTCAATGCGGAAATAACCCAGTCTTTCCGGGTGGAGGATGCCTGATCCGCCTTTTTTTAATCCGATGGCACATCTTTTTTGGGAAAAACATTGAGCCGCAACATGCCATGGTATATGAAAAAAGCCGGTTCAGATGCGGCTTTAATTTTTTTTTAAGGATATAAAGGGATGATTACCATTCTGGATTATGGCGCAGGGAATGTCCGCAGTGTGATCAATGCTGTGGAAAAACTGGGAGAGACCGTTCGGGTAGCGGAATCCGGATCCGATATCATCACAGCGGAAAAACTGATTTTTCCTGGTGTGGGAAGCTTTGGCAACATGATGCGGATCCTCCGGGACAGAGCGTTTGTGGCGCCCCTGATGGCTTATCTGCAGTCCGGACGGCCATTTTTCGGTATCTGTCTGGGGATGCAGGCGCTTTTTGAATACAGCGAAGAAGCGCCGGATGAAAAGGGCCTGGGTGTTTTGCCTGGCCATGTCCGCAGGTTTTCAATGGAAGGGCTGTCGATCCCCCATATGGGGTGGAACGGCATCAGCGTCAAACAGCCCACCAATCTGTTTCAGGGCCTTTTCGGAAACGAAAAATTCTACTTTGTTCATTCCTACCATGTGGTCACCGACAATCCCGAAGTGGTGCTTTCCACCACTGACTATGGGTATTCTTTTGTCAGCGCGGTGCAATACAAAAATATCCAGGCCGTCCAGTTTCATCCTGAAAAAAGCGGGGCTGCTGGGCTGACCCTTCTGGAAAATTTTATCTGTCATCCCCAAGGGGTCGGGCGTCTGCCGAAAACCCCGGATCATACCCGGCTTGCCAAGCGGATCATCGCCTGCCTGGATGTGCGTACCAACGACAAGGGCGATCTGGTGGTCACCAAAGGCGATCAGTACGATGTTCGTGAGTCGGGACAGGTGCGGAATCTGGGAAAACCCGTGGAGTTGGCAAAGCGGTATTATGAGGAAGGAGCCGATGAGGTAGCCCTTCTCAATATCACGGGGTTCCGGGATTTTCCCCTGGAAGACATGCCCATGATCCATGTGCTTCGGGAAACCTCCAGGTATGTTTTTGTGCCCCTGACCATTGGCGGCGGGATCCGGGATTTTACCGACAAAAACGGCCGGCACTATACGGCACTTGATGTGGCAGCCGAATACTTCCGGTCCGGTGCTGATAAAATCTCCATTGGCAGTGATGCGGTGGAGATTGTGGAAAATTATCTCAAAACACAGAAAATGACCGGGAAAAGCGCCATTGAACAGATATCACGGGTATATGGAAGCCAGGCTGTGGTGATTTCCATTGATCCCCGGCGGGTGTATGTGAATGCGCCGGAAGACACGCCGCACCCCACTGTTGAAACGACGATTCCGGGTCCGGCTGGAGAGCGCTGGTGCTGGTTCCAATGTACGGTTAAGGGCGGACGGGAAGGCCGGGATGTGGATGCGGTGACCTTGGCCCAGGTGTGCGAGAAACTGGGGGCAGGGGAGATTTTGCTCAACTGCATTGACCGCGACGGAACCAACAGTGGATTCGACATTGAGCTGATCCGTGCGGTGAAACAGGCGGTGACCATCCCTGTGATTGCCTCCAGCGGCGCGGGGTGTGAGGCCCATTTTGCTGAGGTATTTGAAAAAACCGGTGTGGAAGCCGCCCTGGCGGCCGGTATTTTTCATCGCCGGGAAGTTTCTGTGGGCGCGGTGAAAAATTATCTGAAGGACAAGGTCGACATTCGGCCCTAGATCGGTTTTTCGCGAGTTTGGATGATTTTCCCGGGCTTGACAGTCAGGTGAGGCCGCCATTAAAGTGCGTTTCCTGATTTGACAATAAAAGGAAGTGACGGAGGGCCCCCAAGGTGTACTCAAGAATTCTGAAATTACGGTTTCCCGTTATAGCAGTCCAAAAGCCCCTGGTCTGCAATTTGGCCCGGGAATATGATCTGACATTTAACATTCTGAATGCCGGTATTCTTCCCCGAAAAGAGGGATTCATGGTGCTGGAGGTGTCTGGCGCCAAAAGAAACTTCAAAGAAGGCGTGGATTATCTGAAACGCCAGGGTGTTGATGTTCAGAATGCCTCCCAGGAAGTCAAACGCAATGAGGATAAATGCACCCATTGCGGCGCCTGCACCGCAGTTTGCCCAACAGGTGCATTGTCTGTCAAACGGCCTGAAATGCGTGTTGTGTTTGATCAGAAAAAATGCAGCGTCTGCCGATTGTGCCTGCCTGCCTGTCCGCCCCGGGCCATGGAGGCGCGTCCCACCCACCAACTTTTTTTTGAATGACAAATCCGGTTGCCATTGCGGTTTCAGGTGGCGTGGACTCCCTGGTGGCCGCTTATCTGTTAAAACAACACCATGGGGATGTGATCGGCCTGCATTTTCTTACCGGCTATGAAGATCCATCCGAATCACTGGCCGCCGCTGTGGCGGATCGATTCGCGCAGATGGACATTCCCATCATTATTGTGGACCTGTGTGCGGCTTTCAAAACCCATGTGGTGAACTATTTTGTCGCAGCTTACCGTGGGGGTCAGACGCCGAATCCCTGTCTGGTGTGCAATGTACGCATAAAATTTGGAGCCCTTCTGGATGCAGCCCAAAAACACGGGGCATCCCGGCTTGCCACCGGACACTATGCGTGCATCACAAAAGATCCGTGTGGCAGGTATGGGCTGAAAAAAGGAATCGATACAGCCAAGGATCAATCCTATTTTTTGTCCAGATTGACATCGGATCAGCTTTCCCGCGCCTGTTTTCCGCTGGGAACCTGGACAAAGGGGAGAGTCAGAGCACTGGCTGCGGAAAAAAAACTTTTTCCCGTCACCCGAAAAGAAAGCCAGGATGTTTGTTTTATCCGGGATGGAAATTATGCGCATTTTCTTGAAAAAGAAGCCGGCATTCCGGCCATTCCCGGTGATATCGTCACTGTCCGCGGCGACTTTGTGGGACGGCACAAGGGCCTTTACCACTATACCATCGGCCAGCGGCGGGGAATCAACTGTCCGGCTGCCCGGGCCTATTATGTGATCGACCTTAACCCTTTGGAAAATCAATTGATCGTCGGTCACACAGAAGATCTTCAGGCAGCCGGGTGCCAGGTGGCAGATATAAACTGGATCTCCGGTGTCCCGGAAAAAGCCGTGACCGCTTTGGTCCGCCTTCGCTATCGACATACAGCCGTTCCGGCAACCCTGATGCCCATGGGAGAAAACAGTGCCCAGGTGTGGTTCGATACCCCTCAAAATGCCGTAACTCCCGGTCAGGCTGCGGTGTTTTACCGGGAAGAGGCGGTTCTGGGCAGCGGATGGATTGTGTCATCCTTCAAAGACCCATGTCCGGGCAGCGGCCCCAGATGACCCAGGATCTCCAGACCCGTCAGCGGGTGCTTGTCAAGACCCTGGGATGCAAGGTTAACCAGTGTGAATCCGAAGCAATTTTAAGTGCCTTGACAGTACCGGAATCCGGTTTTATACCGGGTGATGCGCACCGTTCGGATGTGGTGATTGTCAACACCTGTGCCGTCACTGCCAGGGCTGCCATGCAGAGTCGCCAGACCATCCGCCAGGTCATCCGGAGTCATCCGGACGCTTTTGTTGTGGTGACCGGCTGCCATGCCCAGACATCGCCCGAAACAGTTTCGGCCATTGACGGTGTGGCCCGGATTGTGAAAAATTCCGATAAACTCCGCATCCCCCACATGCTTCTGGACCAAACGCCGGCCCCGGACACGGCCGGCGATGCGTCCTTTATGGGAATTCCCGGTATCGGCCCGGGCAGCCGGACCCGGCCGACCTTGAAAATTCAGGACGGGTGCGATGCCTTTTGCACCTATTGTATTGTCCCGTATGCACGGGGCAGAAGCCGCAGCATGCCTGTGGATCAGGTGATGGCGGGGCTTTCCCGATTAGCGCAAGCAGGCGCAAAGGAAGTTGTCCTTACCGGAATTCATGTGGGCTGTTATGGCCAGGATCTTTCTCCGCCAACCGACTTGGGCACACTGCTTTGCCGTGTGCTGGAAAAAAAAGATATTCCGCAAGTCCGGCTGAGTTCCATTGAGCCTGCGGAGTTGTCCGATGCCGTCATTGACCTGGCCGCTGCCCCTGGGCCCTTTTCCGGAAAACTCTGTCCGCATTTTCACATTCCCCTCCAAAGCGGGGACAACGACATCTTGGCGCGCATGCACAGGCCCTATTCACGTGAATTTTTTAAAGAACGGGTCCATGCGGTAGTGGCGCGGATTCCGGATGCCGCCATTGGTGTGGATGTGCTGGTGGGATTTCCCGGAGAAACAGATGCGGCATTTGACCATACCTATACTTTGATCGAAGCTTTGCCCGTGGCCTATCTTCATGTTTTTCCCTTTTCACCCCGGAAGGGAACGCCTGCTTTTTCTTTTAAGCCAAAGGTGCCGGAACCGGTGATCAAGGCGCGTTGTGAACACCTGCGGCAGTTGGGCGAAAGAAAACGACATGAATTTTATGGCCGGCAGATGGGGAAAACAGTCACGATTCTGGTGGAGGCGGCTCGGGACAAAAAAACAGGCCTGCTGAAAGGATTTACAGGTAATTATGTTCCGGTTTGCATGGACGGCCCGGATTTACTTTTCAATACGTTTCAGAATATTTATATAGCCAAAATGGCTGACGGCATATTGATCGGACACCAGCGCTTCTGATCACGGCAACCCCTCAGATCCACATAAAAAAATATGGATGCCATGAAGGCACAAGAAATTCAGAATCAGCTCAATACCCTCGCGGTGCTTTTGCACAAAAAGGAATTTCGGTCTGTTGCCAACCTTTGCCGGTCCTTGGGAATGGCGCTCTTGAAGCGAATATACAGTGAGATCCGCGGACAGGTGCCGCCGGTTGTCATGCGTGGTTTTTTGGACCGGGAAGTTGAAATCGGCGGTGAAGTGTCCGACGTTAACAGCTTTGATGACAATCAAATGATGCGCCTTTTGGGCTGTGATGATTTCCTTAATGTTCTGCCGGATTATTTGCCGGAGCTGGGCAATCTTTTTGCCGCAACCCATCTTCCGGCCTTGTGGAAATGGATGGCCGCAGCCTCTGATGATGAGGCTGTTTTGCCGTCAGCACTCAATTTTTTCCACGCATGGCTTGCACTTGCGGCCGAATCCATCGGTATTTCCAGCAGTGGTTCCGAATCAGGACCGCAGCCGGGTTCGGTAAAACAGCCGGATTTGGCGCCATGTGCCCCAACCGCCCTGAACATACCGGTTCACGGAAAGCCCTTCACAGAACCGACCACAGGAATGGCGTTTGTTTTTGTTCCGGGCGGTGAATTTTCCATGGGTGATATCTTTGATGAAGGCGCCCAGGATGAAAAACCTGTCCATCGGGTGACGCTGAATGACTTTTATATGGCCGCCTGCCCGGTCACCCAGGCCCAGTGGATGCGCCTGATGCCGGAGAATCCCTCCCGATTTACAGGAGATGCGCATCCGGTGGAGCAGGTTTCCATGAAAGATGTTACGGCATTTATTGAAAAACTCAATCTTACTGCCCCGGCCGGCATCCGGTTTGACCTTCCGTCGGAAGCCCAGTGGGAATACGCGGCCCGGAGCGGCGGGCGGGAAGAACGCTATGCCGGTGGGCAGACGCCTGAGCCGGTTGCCTGGTGTGATGAGGATGATACCGGTGGCCATACAGCGCCGGTTGCAGCCAAGGCCGAAAATGGTCTGGGACTTTTTGATATGAGCGGCAATGTGTGGGAATGGTGCAAAGATGTCTACCAATCCGATGCCTATGCCCATCACCGCACAGTTGACCCGGTCTGCCAAAACGGCGGACCAGACCATGTGATCCGTGGCGGCGCTTGGCATCTGGATGCCTGGAGTGTTCGCTGTGCCCGCAGGTTCAGGTTTGATCCGGATTTTTTTGGGCCATCACTGGGATTTCGATTGGTGATGACCCCCCTTCCGTTGGAATAAGGAAAAGATCATGCTTCTGGATTACACTACCGCACTGGTGACCGGTGCTGCCGGTTTTATCGGATTTTATCTTTCAAAACGGCTTCTTGAGGATGGATATCACGTCGTGGGCGTGGATAATCTCAATGCGTATTATGATCCCCAAATCAAATTGCGCCGACTTGAGATGTTGAACGCATATCCCCGATTCTCCTTTTTTAAGGAAGATCTCGCAGACAAAGCAGCCATTGAGCAAATTTTCAAATCCGTTTCCATTGATGTGGTGGTGAATCTGGCGGCCCAGGCAGGGGTACGGTATTCTCTCACCAATCCGCATGCCTATGTGGATTCCAATCTGGTGGGATTTGTCAATATATTGGAATGCTGCCGCCATCGTGGCGTGAAACACTTGGTTTTTGCCTCTTCCAGTTCGGTCTATGGCGCCAATACCCATATGCCGTTTTCAGTGCATCAGAATGTGGACCATCCGGTTTCCTTGTATGCGGCTTCCAAAAAGGCCAATGAATTGATGGCCCATGCCTACAGTCATCTGTTTGGTCTGCCCTGTACGGGCCTCCGGTTTTTTACGGTTTACGGTCCCTGGGGCCGGCCTGATATGGCACTGTTTTTGTTTACCCGGGCCATTTTTGAAGGTCGCCCCATTGATGTTTTTAATCACGGAAAAATGAAGCGGGATTTTACCTATATTGATGATATTGTCGAAGGCGTTGTACGGGTGATGAAGACCATTCCAGAACCCAATCCCAAGTGGTCCGGTGACGCGCCCGATCCCGGAACGTCCTATGGGCATTACCGGATTTACAATATTGGTAACAATCAGCCGGTTACGCTGCTTGAATTTATTGCAGCCATTGAAGCCGTCATCGGCAAAAAGGCCATTAAGAATTTTATGGATCTTCAGCCCGGCGATGTCCCGGAAACCTTTGCCGATGTGGAGGATCTGATTCAGGATATGGGATTTAAGCCTTCCACGCCCATTTCAGTGGGCATTGAAAAGTTTGTGGCATGGTACCGGGAGTATTACGGCATCAGCATATAAGGATCTTCGCCTCTATCGCAATTGCTGGGCATGTGGGGTGATCTTCGTGCATCTGTTGTTTCGGATTTGCCATTCCTTATCTGTCTTGCTGTATTGATGACACTTTCCCCATGAATATTTTCAAAAAGTAAAAAGGGTGCTCAACGTGAATATCTGCATTATCGGAACCGGTTATGTCGGGTTGGTCGCTGCTGCCTGTTTTTCGGAAATGGGAAACCATGTGACCTGTGTCGACGTGAATTCGTCCATTATTGATCGCCTGAATGAAGGGAAAATTCATATTTTTGAGCCTGGCTTGGAACCGATGGTTTCCCGGAACGCAGCAGAAGGGCGACTGAAGTTCAGTACAGAGCTGGCAGAAGGTCTGCAAGATGCGATGTTTGTTTTCAGTTGTGTGGGAACGCCTTCAAAATCGGACGGTTCCTGCGATCTGACCTATGTGGATCGTGTGGCCACACAGATCGGGCAGACGATTTCCGACTATAAAATTGTCGTTAATAAATCAACGGTTCCGGTTGGAACAGCGGACCGGGTAAAATCCATCATCCAAAAAGAGCTGCACAAGAGACAGGTCTCCATTGAATTTGATGTGGTGTCCAATCCGGAATTTCTCAAAGAGGGTGACGCGGTCAATGACTTTATGAAACCGGACCGGGTAATTGTGGGGACAGACAATATTCGTACGGCAAAATTGCTTGAGGAACTTTATGCGCCGTTTGCCAGAAGCCGGGATAAAATGATTGTTATGGGGATTCGCAGTGCGGAGGTAACCAAGTATGCGGCCAATTGTATGCTGGCTACAAAGATTTCCTTTATCAACGAGATCGCCAACATCTGTGAATGTGTGGGCGCAGATGTGCGTGATGTGCGGGCGGGGATTGGATCAGATACGCGAATCGGATACCATTTTATTTATCCGGGCGTCGGATATGGGGGCTCTTGTTTTCCCAAGGATGTTCGGGCATTGATCCATACGGCAAAAGACTGTGGATGCGTGGCAACGCTGGTGGAGTCGGTGGACGCGGTGAATACGCGCCAGAAGCAGATGCTTGGAGAAAAAATAATCAATTTTTTTTCGCAAATGGGCGGTGTTAAGGGAAAAACACTTGCCATGTGGGGACTTTCCTTTAAGGCTAATACTGATGATATGCGGGAGTCTGCAGCCCTTGACATTATTCGCGTGTTGACGTCCGCGGGAATGCACATCAACGCCTACGATCCTGTTGCCGGCGATAATGCCAGAGAACTTTTGAAAGATAACCCTGCTGTTCGTGTGATGGACGATCAATACGATCCAGTTGACGGCGCAGATGCACTGGCAGTGGTCACAGACTGGAATCAGTTCAGAAATCCGGACTTTGACCGCATTAAACACATGCTGATCTTGCCGGTTATTTTTGATGGCAGAAATCTTTTTTCCCGGAATGTGATGAAGGAAATGGGATTTTCTTATATCAGTGTGGGCCGGCAGCCGGTTATCCTGTGATTCATCTGTCCGTGTTCCTGCTGGATCCCTATGTCGGATGGTTTTCTCTTTTTCAATTGTTTTCGTTTTCAGAAGAGCCGGGACAATATGCTTTGAACCACTGAACAGTGTCATGGGTATACTGTTTTTGATGTATTTCGTCGGTGATGCGATGATCTCCGTTTCTCAGGATCAGCAGCTTTTTGGGTTCACAGGAAAGTTTGTAAATAAGATGGGCATTTTGAACCGGCACCGTTTCATCCTCATCGCCATGGATGACCAGAATATGATGGATGTTATGGAGGTCATCGGTGATGTCAAAATGAAGCCCATTTTGGCGGAATTCGGTTTTTAAGGATTCTGGTGAGTGCTCCGGCAGATGGATGGCCTGGCGTTGAACAGGTGCGGCAAGGGTGACAATGGAAAAGGGTTGAATTCGGCTTGCTGCGGAAAGGCACACGGTCCCGCCCAGGCTGCTGCCGAACAGGCCGATGGGAATGTCTTCCCGGTCCATGATGGCCGGGAGCTCTCGAACAACCGCCAGAAGGTCTGTGGTACGGCCTTCCAGCGTCGTGTCTGTCTCGAAATCGCCCTCGCTTTCGCCGCATCCTCGATGATCAAACCGAAAATAGGCCATTTCTTTTTCCGCACACTGGCGTGCCAGATCAATTTGTTTGGGGGACGTTTTGTCCGCCATCAGACCATGGCACCCCACAATGAGGGCAAGTGGCGTACAGGATGGCAAATGCAGGATTCCGGACAGGATCAAGCCGTCCGCATCAACAGATACGTTTCGCGTGGTTGTTTTCATAGAGCATCATTTTAAATAAAATCATCGTGTTGAATTCAGATGGACGATGGAGTATAAGACGCATTTTGAAGAGAAAAGAAAAGACGATGGGAAGAAGACTAAAATGGCGGAAGTGCATGGGAATCGAACCCACCCGGGACGGTATTAGCGCCCCACACCGGATTTGAAGTCCGGGAGCCTCACCAGTAAGCTGCGCACTTCCATCATCAGCTGATCCCTCTACACGGGAAAATGTGTGCCTGTCAATGGTTTTATAGGTATTGGGGCTCTGATTTTCCGGCTGTTTTGCCATGTGCGGTGAGATTTTCGTTTCTGGGCATTGCCGGATTAGGACAGGTGGCAGGAAAGACAAAAAAGATCGGCTCGGGTAATTTCAATGTGCGCCTTGAATCCCTTAAAAGAAAAAGCAATTGTGTTTCTGGCCACCGGCGGTTTGATCGGATATGCGCCCAAAGCGCCGGGAACGTTTGGTTCTCTTTCTGCTTTGCCCTTGTGTTTGGGGTTGGCCTTGCTGCCATGGAAAACCGCAACCCTCCTTATTGTTGCGCTGACACTGGTTTCGGTGTGGATTTCAGGCGCGGCGGCAACCCTTCTGGGTGAAAAAGATCCCAAATCCGTTGTGATTGATGAAATCTGGGGGATGGCAATCGCCCTGACCGGTCTTCCGTTTACGTTTCCAGTTGTGTTTTTCGGTTTTCTGGGGTTTCGTTTTTTTGATATTCTAAAGCCTTTTCCGATCCGATGGATTGATAAAAAACTTTCCGGAGGATGGGGGATCATGCTGGACGATGTTTTGGCGGGAATCTTTACAAACATTCTGATCCGTGCGGGGATGTATCTGTTTTTCTGACACATCATCAGAAATATGGGTGTGTTTTTCCGTTTTTGTCCAATGGGGCATTTTTGTCTGTGAATATGGGGTTGGGATGAGCCACCGAAAGGATAGTTGGAACGATTGAAAAAAACACATCCATCCACCGATATTGTGCATAATGAGGCGGAAGCGATGCCGTCTGATCACAAAAAGGGAAAACTGCGGGAAAATGTTGAAGCCATCCTGATTGCGGTGGTGCTGGCCCTGTTCATACGCGCCTTTGTTGTCCAGGCTTTTAAAATCCCGTCCGGTTCGATGGAAGACACGCTTTTGATCGGCGATCACATTCTGGTCAACAAGTTCATTTACGGGGTGAAACTGCCTTTTGTCAGCAAGCCGGTTCTTCCCGTCAAACCGATTCTTCGGGATGATATTATTGTTTTTGAATTTCCTGAAGATCCCAGAAAAGATTTTATCAAGCGCGTCATCGGACTGCCCGGAGATCAGGTTGAAATCCGAAACAAGGTCGTATTTGTTAATTCTGAGCAAGTTGAAAACGTCTATGCCATGTTCAAGCGCCCCCATACCGCTATCCCACAACCCGGGGACAATATGGCGCCCGTTACGGTTCCCGAAGGAAAACTGTTTGTCATGGGCGATAATCGGGATTTTTCATATGACAGCCGTTTCTGGGGATTTGTGGATGCGTCGGCGGTTAAGGGAAAAGCCTTTATTGTTTACTGGTCATGGGACGGGCAGGAGGTTGGTGTCCGGTGGGACCGGTTGGGTCATATGCTGAAATAAAAAATGAGCTGAACAGATTCCAAAAACGAATCCTTATTTTTTTAAAATGGATTTTGTTTTGTGTGGCATGAGCAAGGCTTTCTGTAAAAACAAAAAATGAAAAACATGTTGTGCCGGCAGTCAAAGCTGATTTTTGTGCCCTACACCATTGATTCATCCTTACAAGGAGGTTTGCCGTGATCAAAAAACTGGATAACAAAGGTTTTACGCTGATCGAACTGATGATTGTCATCGCCATCATCGGGATTCTGGCGGCCATCGCCATCCCCAACTTTGTAGCGTACAGGAACAAGGCGTTTTGTACAGCAGCGGAAAGTGATGCCAGTACAATTATGGTGGAAATCGCCAACTACTTTCTCATTCCAAGCAATACCACTGTATCCACCGCCAATTTGACGAATTTCAGTGATGCGCTGGGCGCTACGATGTCCAATAAAAATACCTGGGAAGTCACAACACAGGGTGCGGGCACAGATGCAGAATACATTGTGGTGACCGTGACCGATGCAACAAAGCGGTGCCCGTCGAAATACAGGAGTGCAAAATCCAGTCAAGTAGATCCCAAAGCATATTGGAATGATAACAATCAATTCATCAAGGTGACGAATAGCCAGGGATCTTAGACAGCGCGACCTCGATACATATAACAATGTGAATTTATTGCGTATAAATCCATGTCGGTTTGTTGTGATCAAATCATTTCGAGCTGTTACCCATTCAAGACAACCCCATCTCATGGGTTGATCCTGCCCGCCATAGACGGGTACACTGTTAAGCGCGTCAATGCCGAAACAGAGATGCTCCGATGCCGGGCAAGATCAAATCAATGGAACGCATAACGCAAAAAAAGACAATTTCTTTATCCTGTTATCTGATTCTCTTGTCCGGCGTGTTCGTCGGCTTGTTTACTTCTGTGTATTTATCGATATCCCATTACCGTCATTACATGGATATCGGCTATCAGAGTTTCTGCGCCATCAGCCATTCCCTGAACTGTGATACGGCTGCCCAGAGTACATATGCCATTTTTTTGGATGTGCCGATAGGGGTATGGGGCATTATTGGGTATCTTGTTTTTCTCTTATTTGTGCTTCTGCTGTTTCTCGGAAAAAACAGTGAAAGTGCCCAGGTGTGGGCGGGCTGTCTTTTCATCACCGCATGTATTTTTACTTTTTTCAGCGTATATCTGGCAGGGATCGCTACCTTTAAAATCCACAGCTATTGTTTGATGTGCAGTGTTCTGTATGGCGTCAGTTTCATCCTCTTATGTACTTCCTGGTTGATCTGGAAAAGGGCGGGCGAAGGAACGGTCACGGATCGTCTAAAAAGGGGGCTTTTCTTTCTAAGGGAAAAACGCCGTTGGATTTTGTTTGCCGGAGCTGGATTTTTGGTTGTCAGTGGCGCACTTGTCCTGTTTTATCCCAAGTATTGGCAATCCCCGGAACTTTTTGTTTCTGGCGTTGCGGTAAACTCTGGAATAACCGAAGGCGGGCATCCATGGATGGGTTCTGAAAAACCGGTTCTGACCATTGAGGAATATACAGATTATATGTGTTTCCAATGCGGAAAAATGCATCATCACCTGCGGAATCTGGTTAGCCAATACCCGGACCAAATCAGATTGGTGCATCGCCATTTTCCGCTGGATAACACGATAAATCCCGCCGTTAAAAAACCGATTCACCCCAATTCAGGACTCATTTCGCTTTTTGCCATTATTTCCCAGGATCACAATCTGTTCTGGATTGTCAATGATTTGCTTTTCCGTGATGCACGTGAAAAAGGCGTGATTCATTTTGGCGATATCGGACGCCAAGCACATCTTGATATGGGCGAAATCGGAAGGAAAATGAATGATCAAATCTATATGGATAAATTGAAAAAAGATATCCAGGAAGGCTTGCAATGGGGAATAACGGCGACACCCAGCTACGTGATTGATGGAAAAGTGTATGTGGGTAAAATCCCTGACACTGTCTTGCGATCTGTCATTCAATGAAACAAAACAAGATGTTGAAAAAAATTACCTTCTGGATACTCTGCGTGGGGGGCGTCCTCCATCTGGCCTGTATTCTGATTCTTTCCACGGTCCCGCCCATCAGCCGGGATGCATTGATCCACCATCTGGTGATTCCCAAGCTGTATCTTCTGCATGGGGGGATGTACGAAATCCCGTCCATGTTTTTTTCATATTTTCCCATGAATCTTGATTTGCTGTACATGATTCCGCTTTATTTCGAAAATGACGTTGTGCCCAAATATATCCATTTCAGTTTTGCGTTGCTGACAGCCGGATTTATTTATCTGTATCTGAAAAAAGCGCTGGATCGTATCTACGGCCTGATCGGCCTTCTTTTTTTCCTGAGCACTCCGGTCATTGTGAAGCTTTCAATAACTGTTTACGTTGATTTGGGGCTGATTTTTTTTTCATGGGTCATGCTTTATTATTTTTTGAAATGGTATGATACGGATTTCAGACTTCGATATTTGCTGGTTTCCGGAGTTTTTTGCGGGCTGGCACTGGGAACCAAATATAACGGCCTGATTCTTCTCCCCATTATGGGGGTTCTGGTCGCCATGGGATTTTCCCTTAAAAAGAATGGCAGGCTGGAGAAAAGTGAAACATTTAAACGCAATGTAAATTCCCTCAACGGGATCAAATGGGGGATTGTCTTTTTACTGGTTGCATTGATTGTCTTCTCCCCATGGATGATTCGAAATGCGATCTGGACCCAGAACCCTGTTCATCCCTTATTTGACACTCTTTTTTCCCCTCCGGAAGCGGCGCTTGGCGAGGAACATAAAGAAAAGAAAGATCCCCAAAATGCCTTCTGGCTCCGCCGCCATGTTTATGGAGAATCCTTTCTGCAAACCCTGTTGATTCCCATGCGGATGTTTTTTCAGGGGAAGGATGATAATCCCAAATATTTTGATGGAAAGCTCAGCCCGTTTCTTTTCTTTCTTCCAATCATGGGCCTGATCCCCATCCGGAATAAAAACCATGCGCCCAAAAAGGCCCATAAAATCATTTTTTTTTGTTTTTCAGTCCTTTTTATCCTGTTTGTGCTGTTTCAGGCGGACTTTCGCATCCGATACATATCTCCTGCAATTCCGCCGCTCACGGTATTGTCTGTTTTTGGATTGGCAAATATCATGGCGGCATCCCGGCAAACCGGATGGCGCCAAAAAATGATAAGGGGAAGCGGCGTTGCCATCATCAGTTTTGCATTTTTGTACACCGCAGACTATATTCGGGGACAGTTTGCGGATCTCCGGCCAATGGACTATCTTTCCGGAAAAGTCGATCGCGATGGCTATATCAGCCGCTATCGAAAAGAACATCCGGTGACGGTTTATGCCAACCAGGTGCTTCCTCCTGATGCCAAGGTGCTGTGCCTGTCCCTTGGGGATCGAACCTATTATCTGAATCGTTCAGCTCATCTTTCCAAAGATTTTTACACTAGAAAAAATGGCGTTTATACAGAATCTGACATACTGAAAAAACTGAGAAAATATGAAACCACCCATGTGATGATCGATAAAAAAGTATTGTTCGACTGGCTTCGAACACTGGATGCGGCTGACGCCAAGCCATTTTTGAATGTATTTCAACATCACACAAAAATAATGTATGAACAAAATGATGTTTTGCTGCTTGAAGTGATCCAACCCTGAAAGTGGAAAAAGGAAATTGACGTATCCGGAAAAATACTCCCATTCCATCACCGTGGTCCTTCCGGCGTATAACGAAGCCTTGGTGATTTCGGATATTATCCATAAAATCCGAACGCTTCACCCAGACGCGGAAATACTGGTGATCAATGACGGATCGACTGATAATACGGCTGAAGTTTCCATGGCAGCCGGGGCAACAGTATGGTCGCATCCGTACAATATCGGAAACGGTGCTGCGGTAAAAACAGGAATCCGAAACGCAACAGGAGACATCATTGTGTTGATGGATGCTGATGGTCAGCACCAGCCGGAAGATATCAGCCGGATGCTCAGGTATTTCCCGGAATTCGACATGGTGGTGGGGAAAAGAGAGCGAGACGGACAGGCCTCCATGGGCAGAACCATTGGGAATTTTCTTTACAATGGCCTTGCCAGTTATGTGACCCGTTTTCCGGTGGAAGATCTGACCTCTGGATTTCGCGCCATCAAAGCTGACGTTGCACGGGAGTATCTTTATTTACTTCCCAACACCTATTCCTATCCCACGACGATCACGCTGGGTATCTTACGCGACGGCCGAAGTGTGAAGTATATCCCCATTCATATTCAGAAGCGAAAAATCGGAAAAAGCGGAATCAGAATCCTGAGTGACGGCACCCGTTTTTTAATGATTATCATCAAAATCTGCACCCTGTATTCTCCGCTCAGAATATTTCTGCCGGTCAGTCTGGCCATGTTTTTGTTGGGAGTGGGATGGTCTTTGTATTCCCTTGTTTTGATGGGAAGATTCACTAACATGGGTGCGCTGTTGTTTACCACTTCAGTGGTCATTTTCATGATGGGACTGGTGTCCGAGCAGATCTGTCAGATGCGATGGGAAAAAAGATCCGTAAAAGTGATAAAAGAAAAATGATGATCTTTTCCGCTTCCCCGTTTCAGAATCAACACTGCACAGGTTAAGACCCGTTCAATGTCCGAGTTCACTCCTTTTCCCGATTTGTCTCCGGCTGCTCTGTGGAAGCAGGAAATCGCGGCCAGCATCACCCATGTGGATCTGCTGGCCAAGCGGTTCGGCATTGATCCGGCACAGCTTTTTCCGGTCATCAGTGATTTTCCCTTACGGATTTCTCCGTATTACCTGTCCCTGATTCGCTATCCCGGAGATCCTCTCTGGTTGCAGGCGGTTCCAGACCCGTTGGAAATGGCCGATGCCCACGGCATGGCTGACCCGCTTTCCGAGGAGGCCAGTTCACCCGCGCCAGGTTTGATTCACCGGTATCCGGATCGGGCGGTGCTTCTGGTATCTTCCGATTGCGCCCTTTTTTGTCGGTTCTGCATGCGAAAACGCCGGGCCGGAACTCCCATTACCCCAGCATCCATTGATGCGGGGATGGATTATATCCGCCGGACGCCGGCCATCCACGAAGTGGTGCTTTCCGGCGGCGACCCCCTGATGCTGGATGATGCGCCGCTTTTTGAAATTTTGCAAAAGCTTCGGGCCATTTCCCATGTGGGTCTGCTACGCATCCATTCCCGCATGCCCTGCACCCTGCCCCATCGGATCACAGACGATCTCGTTCGGATTCTTCGGGAAATGCAGCCCCTTTATCTCAACACCCACTTCAATCATCCGGACGAAATCACCCCCCATTCCCGTGAGGCCTGCACCCGGCTGGCCGATGCCGGCATTCCCTTGGGAAACCAGTCCGTACTGCTCAAAGGTGTGAACGATTCACCCGAAATTCTTCATCAGCTCATGGAAATGCTGCTCGTCCTGCGGATTCGTCCCTATTACCTGCACCAGTTGGACCGGGTCAGCGGCACCGCCCATTTCCGGGTTCCCCTTGAAAAAGGCATTGCCATCATGCGGCATCTGCGCGGCCGTTTGTCTGGAATGGGAGTTCCCCATTATATGGTGGACATCCCCGGCGGCGGCGGGAAAATTCCCCTGACGCCGGATTATGTCGTTGAAAAGCATGCGGATGACTGGGTGCTGAAAAATT
>JAJDJS010000013.1 GCA_030267325.1 Desulfosarcina sp. OttesenSCG-928-A07
TTAACCGGAAACTCCAAAAACCCCACGCGGGAAAGGAAAACAAAATGGGAAAAATCTACACAGAAGATAAGATGGTCGGAAGCGGAAAAGACATCATGGCGGCGGCAAAGATCCGTTGCCGGTTTGCAACAGAAATCATCGGGGATGACTATATTCCGGGTGATGACGAAAGCGCCGACGCCGGAATCCTCGAAAGAGAAAGGTTCTTCGACGAAATCGTGGATGCCAGCTGGTGGGTTGAAAATGAGAAGTGGGCTTACAATGTGACGAGACACCACTTTTTCTCGCTTGCCGGCCAGGCATACCCGGCGGCCAACGAAATCATTGAAAACTGCAAAGACCGGAAGGTCTTCGGGTAAATCCAAAAATAAAAACAATCTCAAAGCGCCCTGGATTCACCCAGGGCGCAAAAAGGAGAAGGATATGAAAAGAAGAATCAAAGGGAACATGAAAATCACGGAAGCCGGATATCTGTACATCAACGGGGAAAAGGTTTCTGAAAGACCAATAACACCTCTGAGCGTGGGAGAGGTCGCGAGACCTCACGGTCCAGAGGTTGAAATGTTCGCCAGAGAGTGGGCGACGGAGAACTGGAGGATGTGTGAGATAAGATAGCCATGAGACCCGCCCACGGTATCAAGGGAACTTAAAACAACTCACCCGGCATATGATGGCCTCATGTGCCGGGTGAACCCCCGAAACCCGTTCAAAATCCGGTCAAACTTCTGGGGGATAGATCGTGTTGCGCACCGTTCGTCCTGTCCGGCATCGCACGATGATCCATCCTCCGAAAAAACGGCCTTAATGTCAAGGCCTGAAAGGGAGAAAAATTATGTGGTACGAATGTGAAGAATCTAACACTATTCTTGTAAACGAGCAGCAGCTAATAAAATTGACAGAAATCTGCAAAGCGCGTGCAGAACGCGCCGAGAAAGCCTACAAAAGAGGTGAAAGAGAATTCAACTCTTTCTGGTTTTCAGAATACAAAAAACCTGATTTTTTCCGGACCGTACTGAACGAATATTGGGACGGGAAGTATCGAAAAACAATGTACGTTCTCGCACCAGAACCTTCGCATCATCTGGTGGCGAGATTGGATGACGCGCTCGAACGCCGGGAATACGAAGCGCAGGCGTTACAAAAGCGAAAGAAAAGTGGCAAAACCCCCGCGGTAGCAAAGATTTACATCGCCATAGACCGAGGAACCATCCCCGGTGCCGTAGACCCGGATTATGGCTATGGCCTGATATTGAAAAAGGCCGGAATTGATCCG
The DNA here is from genome assembly GCA_030267325.1 of Desulfosarcina sp. OttesenSCG-928-A07. Lineage (GTDB taxonomy): Bacteria > Desulfobacterota > Desulfobacteria > Desulfobacterales > Desulfosarcinaceae > Desulfosarcina. The sequence goes on from JAJDJS010000013.1 coordinate 1,274, forward strand.
GCACAGTTCAAAACCTTCGAAAAATACCGGTGGAACTCGCAACATCCGCGGCATTGTTTCACGTACTAAGACTCCAGGCCACGCTGGGTGCGTGGCCTTTTTATTTTTCGGGAGCACGATCCCCCGTCATCCAAGCATCAATCCCGATACCATAGTGCTGGATCACGGTATTCAGCCGGATCCAGTACTTGTAGTCTTTCTGGTTCTCAAGGATCAGCACCACTCCCGGCTTCTTCCCGGTCTGGACGGCATAATACAGCGCCTGTCCGATCGACTCGGCCCAATTGTTCCCAAAATCAAATTCAACCGCGTGAGTGTCTGTCAGGCAGTCACACCGGGTCCCATCCGGGAGCCTGACTTCCATTTTGCCTCCGGCCTCATCGCACCACTTGGCCTGATACCAGCGTTCTGGGTGCTGGCGGGCGGCCTGAGCGGGAAAACAAGCCAGGGGAATGATCCAAAATGCAATCAGAACCGCGCTACAAGCCGTTTTGGTCATGTTTTTGGGTGGTTTCTTGGCTGAAAGTGATGATGCTGATCATTTTCGTGACGCCACGAAAATGGTTCTGCTTTCAAATTGGAACTGAGTGAGATCGTTCTTAAAACAAATTCCGGGATGCTGTTTTTGGGTTTGTGTTCAAATGACGATCATCACCCTCCGCAAACCTTACAGGCAACAAAGCCCTTGCTCTGGGCTTCTTGTATTTTTTCAATGAGCAGCGATGAAACGTCACTGCGTCAGGGCTTCCTCAATTGAGTTGCGAAACCATTTGATGTCCGCATCATTCCCTCTGCCATATGCCATACCGAGCTGCCAAAGTTCTCCGGGGGCGGCTTTTAATTCGATAGCGGCGTTGAATTGCGGCGTCATTTGTTCCTGGAGGGCTTTGCGCCTCAAATTCCATTCATTGGCGGGGTTGTCTGCACCGCACCCGTATATGCACTCTCTGAATATTTGCGTGTTCCTGAACCCATCAAGTTCCGCTAAAAGGCTGGATACTTCGCCACGGAGCCATTCCGTGTTTTGCTCGTATTCAGCCCGCTGCTTCGCAGTGTCAGCCTCATCTTCTTTTTCGTCGGGATCGATGGCGATTGCTCTGCCTGCCGCCGCTATCCGGGCCTCCATACCATCATCTGTTACAAGATTTTGCGATGTTGCTTCGGTAGCGGTGGCACTTTCACCTTCTTGCTCCTGTGGCAGCTCCGGGGCCGTGGCAGCAACAACAAACGAACAAACTATTCCTGCCCCGAGCCAAAAAAGAAAACCCTTCCCTCGCGCTTTTTCCTTAAATGGTGCCACCTTGGGAGTGAAGATGGAAACTAAGGCCAGGATAAGACAGAGGAAGAGTAAAAGTGAAAAAATAATGGCAAGTGTTTCCATATCTTCTCCTTTGTTTCGCGGTTAATGGGCCTCTTTCACACATGTCATCCAGCAAGAATTTTTGTTTTTTGCTGGGCAAACTCTTCTTCAGTTAGAATTCCCTTTTCTTTTAACGCCGCCAATCTTTCAAGTTGAGACACGGCATCACTTCCTGAAGCGGGAATCGGAGTATTTTCTTGGGACTTGTTGCTGTCGTGCAGCAGGCCGGACAACAGCGCTGCAATTTTTGGAGCATCTTCCTTCATCACGTGTTCCATTTTTTTAACCTGCCCACCGGTATCGACAAGAAGTGTCCCGAAGATCAGTCCGGTGGAATGCGAAACGCTTTTAATCTGAGAAATTGGAAACTCCATTTGTTTTAAGCCGAAGACAAGCCCTTTGTCTAAAAGCAGCATACGGCGGTCTGTAACCGTGCACAGCCATGTGTTCCCATCCATAAGCCCGGAACAAAGACCAAGAATTGTTTCCCCCTCATGCAGAACCTCGGGAAGATATTTAATCTCTTTTTTTGTTCCAAATGAGTCATAGTTTCCAAGCGACTCGAGTTGTACGTCGACTATTGCTTGTTCGACAGGCATTTTTATCGCTCCTTTCAGCACATGAGGATGGTTTTCGTCACGGATAAAACCTCATCTCCTTCGCTACGACAACACCCACAATTTTGAATTCTACCCCGGTCATATCCATTATGGGGTATCGGTTATTAAGCGGCTTCAAAAACACCCCTCCGCCATCAATAACCAACTGTTTGAACGTCGCCATTTCTCCATTTTTTACGATAACATAACTCCCGGAGATCGCGTCTTTGCCTGGATCAACAATAATCGTCTCCCCTTCAAGAAACAGCGGCTCCATGGAGTCACCCCTGACAACAAGGGCAAATGCATTCGGGTGGCTTGTCGCGGTGGTGTCAACCCAATTTTCTGCGTATCCCTGACGGAAATTGTCTTCAACATCCTGCCAAGTCCCCGCCTGTACCAACGATATGACGGGGACTCTGTTCAGTTCACGCATTGACTGGATAAAAGACGGCTCTGTCTCAATCGCTCTTGTATGCGCAGACTGCCATTGTTCTGGATCTTTGCCGGAAAGAATCCATCTTCCAAGGCCAACCATCTCTTCATAGGTCATCTCAAAAAATCTGGCGATTCCCTCAGCATACCGACTGGATACCGGTCTTTTCCCGCCCTTTATATCGGTGATGTACGTGCTTGCGATTTTAACCGCTCTCGAAAGCCGCATCTGCGTTCCGCGCCCGCCTTGCGAGAGTAAATAAAGTAGCGCCGCCCTAAACATCTCTTTCGGATCTTTTTGATTCTCCATCATTCTATTTTAGCACCCGCTATTTTTACTTTCAATCATTTTAGAAAGATATGCGATTGCATATTTAATATGCAAAAAGTAATTTTTTGGTTGACAAAAAAACAGCAATAGCATATTAAACCATCATGAAAACACCATCCGCATATCAAAAGAGAAAAAAGATAAAGCAAAAGCATGTCGCAGAATCCGTAGGCGTCGCCCAATCGTTCATTTCGCAGATTGTCACGGGCCGCCGTCCATGTCCGCGCGGTCTTGCCTTAAAACTTGAGAAGGTAACAGGCATCAAAAAGGAAATCTGGGTTTGGGGAACGCCAAAACAAATAAGGCAATCGATGTCTGAATATCTATCAAGTGGGCAGGGCGAACATCCATGACAAAACAATCTGACAGATTGCAGCCCTGGCAGGTCTTCCATGTCGCCCGGAAATATCTGGGCGCATCAACTGTTGCCCAAATATTCAACCGGCAGACACGGTCTGCCTACGATTGGGCGCAGGACCCGGCCTGCACAGAGGTCCGATGCAAATCACCGCTTGAACTGCTCCACACCATGTTTGAGCGCATGGATGCCTACGGCCTTGGCTACGCGGCCAAAGCGGGGATCCGATACCTGGAGACAGCAATCGACCCGGACGCGGATGAAGAGGGCGCTATCACGCTCCCTCTCCCGACTGTCATGGAAGAGTTGCTCGAAGATTACCGCCTTCTGTCGGTCCTTCAGAAGGCCATCGAGGAGGGCCAGGACATCGAGTCTGTGAAAGAAACCGTTGGCGCGCTGAACGCCGCGATTGACCGGACCGTGGCCCGGTACATCAAGGACATGGAGAAAAAACAATGAGCGGCGAAATCGTGCGGACTGACACCGAATGCGGGGTCACGGTCCACTGGAAGTGGATCCCGGACGACATCGCAACAGAGAAAGCTCGTCGGCTGGCGTCCATCGTGGCCAAGGCGCTGGAGAGAAAAGAACGAGAACGCTCCGGCGCCGAAACAGTGACGCTGGCGAACTGAAAGGGGGGAGCGGTGGATTACGGACTGACCACATACGAGCAGGACATCAAGCGCATTATCGATAGATTCACGAGTGCGCTCCAACTGGCGAAAGAAGCAACTGACATGAGGTTTGACCCCGACAATTTCAGCCGGGACGCCTACGATCAAGCTATCAGCCGTCGAGACGCAGCCGTCGACGCCGCCTTTGATGCCGCACAGAGGCTGGCCCAATATCCGTCGCACAACAAACACAAGAAAGGGGAATCATCATGAAACCATGGCACCACGAACAGCTTATCAAGTACCGGGTCATGAAGCTCCGAACCGAAGCCGGGACCAGCCCGGCCAGAAGGGAAAGCGCCATCAACTACATGAAAAAGGCGCTGGTGTGGTGCCGGATGAAAGGATGGCTCGAAATGGTCCGGCACATCAGTATCTCGATAGAAAACATCAAAAAAATGGAGGTGGAAGCATGAACAAGGAGATCGTCAGATCCAGAGCAAAAAAGGTTTTACGAGACACATGGTTGCGCCCGCACACCCGGCAGGCTGGGGCTTGGTGGCTCCAGAATGCCGGAAGACAGGCAGGGTCTGAAGGCGACAAGGGGTTTGCCCTGGCAATGAGAACCATGGCCGTTGTGGCGGCCGATAGGGGAGACGTGGCGGAAAAGGAGATGGCGGCGTGAGAAAACGAAGAAATGGAGAAAGTAAAACCTGGATTTGTTGCCTCTGTGGAAAAAGCGAGGTCAACGACGGAAGCCCAGAGTCACCGTTTTTTACATGGTCGATCTTAAGTGTGGTCGGAGAGAATCCAAAAGATCATGGGCGTTCCTTGGTTTGCGATGGCTGCGCCAATAGGTTGGAAAATAGCTCACCGGAGGTGAAAAAATGCTGAGCTGTTCATGCAATTACGACGATTACGAATATTGGGTTAACCCGGATGATGACTTCTCGACGTTAAACACTAAGCGATCCAGAAAATGTGAGTCCTGCCGGGAGAAAATAAGCGTCGGAAAAACAGTTCTTCGATTTGAATGCTTTCGCGTCCCTAAATGCGAATATGAAGAAAACCGCTTCGGGGATGAGGTGCCGCTTGCTGACAAGTTTCTTTGCGAGTCCTGCGGGGAAATACACCTGAACCTTACAGCCGCCGGATACTGCATGGTCCTCGGGCATGACCACCGGGATGATATGCGGGAGTATCGGGAGATGGTGAAATTCTCAAAAGAAGAGCGGAAGATGAAGCGGGCGGAGGAAACTCGACTGGCTGCGAACGTGAGACTATACGAATCGCCAAAAAAAAAACGCCCTCTGACCTGTAGCGAGCGGGCCAGAGGGCAAAACCAAAAATAAAAATAATGGAAGGAACCTACCAATGTCCGAACGGAAAATCAACGAAAATTGCGAGCACTATTTCCACAGCCTGACCATGGGGCCGATGTGCAGCATTTCAGATGCCACATGCGGGGACCGTGTTGATTGGTGCCCGCTGTACGTTGAGACAAAGGCGGTCTGCCCGATCTGTCTCTTCAACTCTAGTGAACAGGCGCCACTCTATGTCAAGGACGGCGTGTATTACTGCATCCACCCGATCTGCCCGGTTAAGACATTCACCAGCCTTGAACTTGCCGAGGCTCTCTCAGAGACCGCTGTTGACTTCTTTTTGTGGGCGGATGGGACAGAGAAGAAAGATGGGGTTGTTTCATGAACGACTTTATTGTCATCCGCGCCTCATCCATGCCCGAGCTTTTCGATTGCCCATCCCGCTGGGAGGCCAAAAACATCCGCAAGATCAGGATGCCGTCAAGCGGCAACTCTGTCCTTGGAAGGTCTGTCCATGCGGCTACAGCGGTTTTTGACTCCGCTGTTTTGGACGGGAATCCCATCACCATCGACGACGCTTCCGGCGTCGTCGCCGACACCATCCGGAACCCGGACGAAGAAGTGGATTGGGGAGAGGATAAGCCCCAGGACGCTGAGAATATCGGGATCGCCCTCACTGGTATGTATTGCCGCCAGATCGCTCCATCCATGGATTATGTGGCCGTTGAAGCCACATGCGAACGCCTTGAAATCATCGATATCGGCATCGCCCTGACCGGCACCACGGACCGGGTGGTGAAGACCGCTGACGGCCACGCCATAGCGGATATCAAAACAGGAAAAAGCGCTGTTGCCGCTGACGGGACCGTGAAGACCCAGGGCCATGCCGCACAGATGGCTGTCTATGAGCTGATAGCCGAAAGTTCAACCGGAATCCAAATCGACTCACCGGCAAAAGTCATCGGCCTGCAGGTGGCCAAAACAGACAAGGGCCGACGGGCAGGTGTCGGAAAGATCCAAGGCGGACGGGAATTGATACTGGGCGATGAGGATTCTCCGGGCCTGCTGGAGCACGCAGCCGCCATCATCAAGAGCGGTCTTTTCCCTGGAAACCCAAGAAGCATGATGTGTCACGCCAAATATTGCCCTATTCACGGGGCCTGCAAATGGAGGAAATAAAATGACCCAACAGACAACACTCGCAAACATGAGATCAGATAATAATACGCTCCCGGCAGCAATCGCAGGGAGCACAACCGCCATCGGGATGAATACGGTGGGCGGATTCGAATCCCTGCAACGGGTGGCGAAGGTCTTCGCATCATCTTCAATCGTGCCGAAGCAATTCCAGGGAAACCTTCCGGACTGCGTGATAGCCGTTGATATGGCCATCCGCATGGGAGCGAATCCGTTGATGGTCTGTCAGAACCTTTATGTCGTTTATGGCCGGCCTGCATGGTCGGCCAAATTCCTGATCGCAACTCTGAACCAATGCGGTCGGTTCTCGGCCATCCGGTATGTGTTCCAAGGAAAACAAGGAAGTGATGATTGGGGATGCCGTGCTGTTGCCACCGAACTTTCAACGAACGAAAAGCTGGAAGGCCCACTGATCACCATCGGGCTGGCAAAGGAAGAAGGGTGGTACGGAAAGAACGGGAGTAAGTGGAAGACAATGCCGGAACTCATGCTCCGGTATAGGGCCGCCGCTTGGTTTGTGAACGCATACGCCCCTGAAATCGCAATGGGACTGAGGACTGCCGAGGAAGAAATAGACTCTGTGTATGACGTTCATCCCGGCGATGATGGAGCGTACCAAATCACAACGGCAGATATCCGCAGGAACGACACCAAGCCGGTTGAAAAAGAGCCAGAACCGCCGGTAGAACCAGATAAAAAAACATCCACAAAGCGCAAACCACAAACAATCCCCCCAACTAAAACAGAAGCACCGCCAACTCCGCCACCAGACGAGCACGAGCCAGAGTATACCGACGAATTTAGCGGACAAGTAATCTACTGCGAGAGAAAGAAAAAAGACGTGGATGAAATGGAATGCCTGTCTTGCGATGACAGGGAATCCTGCCGGGTGTGGGGGTGAGCAAGATGGAAGAAAAACAAATCACGGTACAGACGCAAGAAACACCCCCGGCCATATCCTTCAATTTTGACCAGTTGAAGGCCTGGGCGGTCGGCATGACCGAACGATACAAAGACCTTGTTGTCACTGAAGACGCCATCGCAGACGTGAAACGCGACATGGCCGAACTGAATAAGGCCAAAAAGGCCGTGGACGATGCCCGGAAAGAAGCGGTCCGCAGGGTGTCTGAACCGATCAAGGCATTTGAAGCGCAGATCAAGGAAGTGACAGGAATCTTTGAATCTGTGTATTCGGCACTGGCTGATCAGGTGAAAGCCTTTGAAGCCGCCCAGAGGGACGAAAAGCGGATAAAAATCCTGGAGCTTATCCAGGAATGCACCACCGAAAAGTTTTGTGGTGCTGAATACGCTCCGAGAATTGAAATACCGGTGCAGGATAGGTGGTTAAACAAAACAACCACGATGAAGTCGATCAGGGAAGATATAATCATCTCCCTCGACCGGTACATCGAGGAAGAGCAGAGAAAAAAAGCGCTTGAGCAGGCAAAGAAAGACCGTGTTGCGGCCATTGAAAACCATGTGAAAGCGCTGAATCAGCAATATGAATTTGCGTTTTCGGTCTCAAAATTCATCGACGGCCGGGCGCTTAACATGGGCATCCCGCTCGACCAGATACTTTCTGGGATCGGAACATATTTCGAACGAATGATCCCAAAAAAAGCCCCGCCCAAGCCCGTTCCGGAACCAACACCAACACCGGGTCCGATTCCGGATCCCGAGCCAGAAACACCCGCGCCGACAGCACGCAAAACGGCGACCATATCGATCATCATCGAATATGACATGCGCAATAAATCAAAAATCATGGAATGTCTCTCCGGACTCAGAGACCTGTGTGTCAATTATGCGGAAAGGAGGCGGTGATGATAACGAGCAAAGAAGTGGCAAAGAAAAAGAAATGCCCGCTTGGGGCTCTGTCAGTTATAGCCATGATCATGGCTGGAGAAATGCCGGCTCACTGGCCGGATGTAATGTCGTGTTCGGCGTCTGGTTGCATGGCCTGGCGGCATAGCAGAAAATTTTCTGATGCCGGATATTGCGGTCTCACCGGAATCCAACGTGGCGATGAGGAATATATATGAAATTACGCCCGATAATTTTCAATACTGAAATGGTCCGCGCTATTCTGGACGGGCGGAAGACCCAGACGCGGAGGCCGATGAAGCAGCAGCCAGAGTATCGTACAAATAGGGGATACGTGTGGCATATCCACAGAAAAAAAACTGTGGAGCAGTTGACGCATAATGGACTGTTTTCTAAGTGCCCATTTGGGAAAACGGGAGACACCCTCTGGGTGAGGGAGACGTTTCGCGCCTGGTGCGTTGATGGCACAGACACCATTGAAGATGGCTATCGGCATGTGCGGTATAAGGCAGATGGCGTAGAGCGAAAGACAGAAACAATCTGGGACCTTGACTGCAACGAAGGCCCTTTCGAAGCAGGACTGAACGAAGAGCCGTCCAAGTGGATCCCATCCATCCACATGCCCAGGTGGGCATCCCGCATCACCCTGCGCATCACGGGTGTCCGGGTGGAGAAATTGCAGGACATCTCTGAGAAAGACGCAATTGCCGAGGGAATTGAGTGGGACGAAACCCACAATGGCTTCCGCGGACAGATACGCCACAGAGGAATGTCAACGTGGCATAGCAGGGCGTCAGAGGCTTTTGGTTTTTTTTGGGACACACTGAACTCAAAAGAAGGCTACCGCTGGAAGGATAATCCCTGGGTCTGGGTGGTCAGTTTTGAGAGGATTGAGAAATGACCAAAATCGAATGGTGCGACATCACGATCAACCCGGCCGTGGGGTGCTCAAAATGTTATCCGGGGTGCGACAACTGTTATGCCGAAAAATTCGCCGCAAGGCTGTCGAAACATCCAAACCAGAAAATTGCCGCCAAATATAAAGGCGTTGTGGATGAGCACGGAAGATGGACGGGAGAATTTTATGAGGATTTTTCTTGTTTTGAAAAACTACCCAAAAAACCCAGCTGGATATTTATTTGTTCCATGGGAGACTTTTTCCATGAAAAATTTTTGAGGCAAAGCAGTTTGATCGCCCTTGTAGCGTTAATATTAGAACATCCTGAACATACATTTTTTTGTCTTACAAAACGCCCAGAAAGAATGAAGATCGCATTCGATTGGGTTTATCGCAATTTGGAAATAGAAATTGGAATAGATCTTTTCCATGGCCAACCCATCCCAAATCTATGGCTCGGCGTCACGGTCTGTAATCAAGCCGAGGCCGACGCCAAAATACCAATCCTTCTATCAACGCCAGCCGCAAAGCGATTCGTGAGCATCGAGCCGATGCTGAGTAATATCAACCTGTCGCACCGGGTTCTTTCTGACTATTCCGAGAAGAATTTCCTCTCAGGAGAACTTTTTATCCCCGGCGACTGCGGCACAGGCTCACAAACTATTCCGGGAAAGAAACTGGACTGGGTCATCTGCGGTGGTGAAACAGGCCCCGGCGCCAGGCCAATGCATCCAGACTGGGTGATATCCCTGCGGGATCAGTGCGTTGATGCCGGGACACCGTTCTTCTTCAAAAGCTGGGGGGAGTGGACAACTGAATATACCTACACAGATGCCGTGTCTACTCCGGGCGCATATTTGTCTGGGGCGCCCTTTGCCCGCATCGGAAAGCGCCGGACTGGCCGCCTGATTGACGGGCGGGAATGGAATGAGGTGCCGCCATGCTGAAAATCCCAGCGCATTGCCAAACAGTAGGCTCTCGGGATGCTGATTTTTTTGACGGAATGAACGTCAGTCCATGCAGAACCTGCGGACACTTCGGAAAACTCCCGGCCGATAAATGTATCAAGCGGAAAGAGTGCCCGCTGAATATTCAGGTTTTGATCACACCGGAACAAAGGGAAGGATCAAAAAGTAAGCGCGGGCCTTGTGAAAAAGTGAAGTCCTGCCAATTCCCGGCATGCAAAGAGAAAATCAGAGCGGGCGGGATGTACTGCAGAAGGCATTCTACAATAATCGCTAAAAGGCGTCGGCGATACCCTGGCAATCCTGAAGTGTGGACGCTTCCGGAGGGGGTGGGTTTGAGGAAATTCATATCCTCGGGGGTCGCATAATGGAATGGTTTAGATGGTATCACGGCGCTGTTTCAGACGACAAATGGCCGCTTATATCGCGTCGATCCGGCCAATCTATTGCCGTCGTTATTGCCGTTTGGGCGTCATTACTGGAATGCGCATCACAAGCAGATGAGCGTGGAAGTATCAAAGATGTAGACCCGGAAAGTATAGACGCCCACCTGCAAATTGATGACGGTGCGACACAATCGGTTATCGACGCACTATCCAGCGGAAATAGGCCGAGGATCGTTGATGGTAAGATTTTAAATTGGTCAAAACGGCAACCCCTTAAAGAGGACGGCACGAGCGCAGAAAGAGTCAGGAAACACAGGGAACGACAAAAAACAGAACAAAATCAACATGATGTAACGCCATGTAACGCCTATGTAACGCCATGTAACGCCTATGTAACGCCATGTAACGCCGATGTAACGCCATGTAACGATAGAACAGAACAGATAAGAACAGAGAAGAACAGAACAGAACAGAGATTAACCCCCCTTACCCCCCATCCGGTGGGTGACGCCAACGGCGAACAGAATTCACACGCCACCAAGAAACAAAAACCACAATCCGAAACCGACTTTGACGCATTCTGGGACGCCTATCCCCGCAAGACGGGAAAGGCCGCAGCGGAAAAGGCTTGGAAAAAAGCCAGGGACAAGCCTGACTTGAATACCATCCTGGGCGCGATTGAATCCCAGAAAACCTGGGACCAGTGGCGCCGGGATGGTGGTCAATACATCCCAAACCCAGCAACCTGGCTGAATCAGGGCAGATGGGATGACAAGCCGCCGGATGTCGTTCAGTCCCGCGACGGGCCGACCACCTGGAAATCACCAGCCCAACGGAGGCTGGAAAGCAACATGGCGGCGGCAGAGGCTTTTGTGAACGGGGATTTTGGAACTTTTGGGAGCGCGACATGACAAACAACGACAAGCAGGATTTTGCGGCAATCATGACCGGGCTTGCTGAAAATTATGGGCAAACCCTAACGCCACAGGGAATCAACATGCGATTTCAGGCGTTGAAAAAATTCAGCATCGAGGACGTTGGCGCTGCGGCAATGTCGCTCATGTCAGCCAGAAAATACACCACCATGCCGACAGTGGCTGATTTTCTGGAGCACCTCGGCGGCGGATCAGCCGAGGACCAAGCCGAAGTCGAAGCCGGGAAGGTCCTGAACGCCATCAAGCGGGTCGGTGCCTACAGCAGTGTGGTTTTCGACGACCCGATCACACAGGCTGTTGTTGCCAAAACCTTCGGCGGATGGGTGATGCTCTGTCAGGAATGCGGCGTTGAAGAAACCGAAAAGTGGTTTCGGCATGGTTTTGTGAAATCCTGGGCGGCGTACAAGCGCCAGGGGATACGACAATACGGGCATTTGCCGGGCATAATCGAAACCCAAAATGCGTCTTCTGGGTATCTGGGCTTAGTGCCGGACCCGGTGATGATCGGGGATCGAACAAAGGCGCTGGCCGTGCTGAACCACCAGGAGTATCCCCAAAGCCTTCCCAGAGTCGGAAATGTGATTCCTATCGCTAACCGGGTATCCGGGTAATCCAGATAACCCTGGATATAGCGTCAAATCTCGTTGTGGCTGGACGAAAACTATTCAGGGAATACCCATGTATAGGCCAGGGCAAGAAAGCCCAGAAAAAGGGCAAATCCGTTCGAATTCGAAAAACAACACCAAAGGGGGAAAATTGATTTCTTTCACACTCCCGATCATCCCAACGGCCCAGGCGCGTCCCCGGGTCGCAGTACGCGGTAAATTCGTACAGGCCTACAAAACCAAAGACCAGCAGGCCAATGAGCGGACGCTTGAGGCGTGGCTGAAGGATCACGCACCTGAAGCGCCTTTGACTGGAGGGCTTGTTCTTGAGTTTGTGGCCGCGCTCCCGATCCCGAAAAGCGCAACGAAAAAAAACAAAACCGCCATGCTTTCCGGGTTTGTGCTCCCGACGAAGAAACCAGACCTGGACAACCTGGCGAAGCAGATCAAAGACGCGATGACCCGGATGCAGTTTTGGGGCGATGACTCGCAGATTGTCTCACTGCGATGCGAGAAGATATACGCAGAGACCGGATATTGGAAAATTTCCGTGTATGAGAGTGTCAGGAGGTGTGCGTGAGTGTGTGTAGTACTTGTGGGTCCTTCGTGCCCCATGCAGTGCGCAACGGGACGCTCACCCCCGTCTGTGGTCGCGACTTGTGCAGCCAGGGTAACGGAAAAACGGAATGCGATGAAGGGTGAAATCATGAAAGACATATCGACCGCGGAAGTAACCGCGCTGGACTCTGTGAGTAAGCGGATTTTTGGAGACGATGCAAAACTTGAAATAGTGTCTCCGCAATCACTTGTTTTGCTTAAAAAAAATGCCCGTGTTTTTAAAAAAGACACTTTTCGCCAGTTGACGGAAAACATCCGGAAGGATGGCTGTCTTTCTTCCATGCCGTTGTGTCGGCGGATGGAAGACGGGAGGCTTGAGGTGCTCTCGGGCAACCATCGCGTGCAGGCGTCAATCCAGGCCAACATCCCCTCTATCTTGGTCATGGCGATAGAAGCGGATTTGTCACTGGCCGACCAAATAGCAATACAGATCTCACACAATGCGTTGGTTGGCGAAGACGACCAATCGATCCTTGCTGAGTTGTGGGCAGAGATTGAGGATATTGAGGCAAAGCTTTACGCCGGGTTGTCTTCCGACGATGTTGAGCGTTTAGAGAAGATAGACCTTGTCCCATTCACCACACCCCAGGTTTATTCCCAAGTCATAACTTTTGCTTTCGTTGATGATGAGGCAAAGCGACTTAATGGGGTTTTAGAAAGCCTTGAGGCTCTACCGACCAAAGATGTCTATGTTCAGCCACTCAAAGATTTTAACCGTTTTTTCGACATCTTAGAGGCGGCAAAGAAAAAGTGTAACGTGCGGAATACATCACTTGCCATGTTACAGTTACTGGACATATGCGAGGCCGCTCTTGCTGAAATGCCGGATCCGGATACCGAACCTCAAGATGGAGAAAAAAAGGCATGAGTTTTATTGGCGCTGTGGCCGCATCTGTTCGTAAGATTTTGGCTGATTATTCGAAAGACATCACGTTGCCATGTCTCATTATTGGCGCTGGAAATTTCACAGTGCCGTCGGTGTTGCGTTCGGGCGGATACACAGGACCTATCACGGCATGTGACGTGTCTTTGTACACGTCAGCCCTTGGCGCTTATCTCGGCGACTGGACACTTCCCGTATCGGAAAATCCGGATGCTCCGGAATATCTACGGGGCCTGTTACGAACAGAAACCCCAGCGGAGACAACAGCGTCTATATCGCTGCTGATGGATCTCCACGAAGTTTGGCAGGCTAAAAACCCTTGGCAGGTGAGGATGATCGAAAATTACCGCCGGAATTGGGACGCCCTGTTGGAAAAAACTTTGGAGAAGTTGGAGAGGTACAAAGACCACATCACACCCATCACATACCAAGCGCGTGACGGCTTTGATCTCCTTGAGGAAAACGACCCGGCTCATACGGTGTTCGCATTCCCGCCAACATACAAAGGCGGGTATGAGAAATTAGAACGATTACTGAAAGCCGTTGCGGTGTGGGAACCTCCGAGCTACCGCGAAATGACAGACAAGAACCTGGATTTGTATAAATTAATCTCCAGGTTTGACGCCTATTATGTTGTCTTGGAAAAAGACCTGCCAGAAGTCCATGACATCCTGGGTAAACCATCAGCCATACTTCCGCGAGGTCGCGACAAATACACATACATTGTCGCAAAACAAGCGAAGAAAATAGTCATTCGCCAGTCGGCGAAGGCTGTTTGTGCCGGCCCAATATGGAAATCAGATGCCCCTGTCACAGGGAGCGAGGTCCCGGGATTTGCCATTATCTCTCGCCCGCAAAGCCTGCGCCTGAACGAGTTATATTTGTCGAAGCGAATTAATTATTACGAGGGCGCTGTGGATTTTAACATCGTCCTTACCTTGAATGGCAGGGCAATAGGAAAGGCTGATTTTATAAAAACCAGCAAAGGAAAATGGAAGCTGCCCGATGATACTAAACCACTTTATATTATGTGCGATTTGGCGGTTTCTAGTTGCGAGTCCCGGCTTGCCAAACTTGTTCTTTTGCTCATGCAGTCAAAAGAGGTCAAAAGTATTGTCGATGCAAAACTCGCGTCTCGCTTTGGATGGCTCACAACCACCGCGTTTTCAGACAAGCCGGTGTCGATGAAGTATAGAGGGATTTTTAAATTGTACAGTAGAAAAGAAAATAAAAAAGAAGGGACATACGCGCTCAACTATTTTGCCGAATTTGGCAAAAGGACGCTGCAAGAAAATTTCGATCTTTGGAAGAAAAAATACCATCGCCCAAACAAATAATAACTATATGTTTTTATTATAAAATATGATAAGATAAAACAATGTTTTAATATAAAAAAACGGAGGGAAAAATGGACATCGCCATATCATATTTTCAATCGAAAGCACCGAACGAGAGAAAGGTTTGCATCGCAAAAAAACCGTTTCGTTTTCTCCCTGGACTGATGAAGGCCGAATTGTTCGCGCCAAGTAATCCTTGGGCAAAAGACTGGCAATCATCTTATCTGTCTGATTTAAAAAGTCGGTTCCCGACGCCGGAATCTTTGCGTGTCTACCTGGAGGGGATTTGCCGGGAAAGACAAAACCCAATCCTATGTTGTTACGAGAAGAACCCGGCGGAGTGTCACCGATCAATCTTGGCCGCATACATCCAGGAAAAACTTGGGATCACTGTGCCCGAGTGGACGCCCGAACAACTGCCGACGCTGTAAACCATCAGGAAATAAAATATGAGTGGTGCCCCAGATCTGTCGTCACAACTGGCGAAAAGCGCCAGCACAGACATCGGCGTCCTGCTGAAGGCAAAGGAAGATGCGAAACGGAGGCTACTTGAAGATCCGTCCCAGAGGAATCTTTCCGCCTTCGAAAAAGCGTCAAAGATGTTGGATAAAGCGAAGGATCCACAGATCAGTCTTAGGGACGCCAACGCCGTTCTTGAATACATAGAGAGTGTCGGAAGAAAGTTAAGAAAGACAAAACTCTACGATGATATCGGCAGGGGCCGGCTTAGAAGGCGGTCGGACGGGTCATTTAATCCGAGCGATGTTGACCGTTACGCGGCAACACTTCCGACACTCGGGACGCCAGACAAACTGGCCAGAGACGCCGAGTCGAGGATGCGTCGCCGGGAAAATGCTGAGATTCGACGTATCGAGAACGCGGCGGACAAAGAACAATTTCAACTCGACGTGCTCCGGAAAAAATACATCGACCGCGACCAGGTATATCTTGAACTGGCCAGTCGGGCGGTTACTCTCGCGGCAGGCCTCAAGACCGCGTTTGAGGCGGCGGCCATAGACATCATCAACGAAGTAAAAGGAAGCCAAAAAAAGGCCGCAAATCTCATCCGGATGGTTGAAGGAATTATCGACACCGAGATGAATGAGTACGCCACCACAGATGAATTCGAGGTGATGTTCGTAGACCCAACGCCTGAAGAGGTGGTTGAATGACAGCCGCGCAGCCCCGAAAAATAAGGAATCTGTCAGTCGATATAAATCAGTGGTGGATGCCTCATCAACTCGCGGATGTCGCGCTTTCCGCAGGGTTGAAACGCTTTGTTTTTTCCAAGGGTGAGCGTCAGGTTTTGCGACGTAGAAACCCAATCCCAATCAGCCAATGGACTGAGCGCCATCGACATGTTCGCATGTCGTCGATCCCAGGCAAGTGGCACAATCTATTTACCCCGTACCTCAAAGGGGTGATGGATACTGCGGGCTACCCAGGCGTGGAGACAGTTATCCTTTGTAAAACTCCACAGACGGGAGGGTCTGAGGCCGGGCACAACATAATCGGTTACGCCATTGACCGTGCACCTGGCCCGGCAATGTATGTTTTTCCGGACGAAAACACCGCCCGTGAAAACGCAAAAGATCGAATCATCCCCATGATTGAGGATAGTCCACGCCTGAGAGAATACCTCACCGGCTATGGTGATGATGTGGCTTCGTTGCGTATCAACTTGGCCAATATGCCGATCTATCTGGGCTGGTCCGGATCTGTCGCAAGGCTTGGGAATAAACCGATCAGATATCTCATTCTCGATGAGCTGGATAAATATAAAAACGTCAAGAATGAGGCAACGTCTGAATCTTTGGCCGAAAAAAGGACAACCACCTGGGGCCGTCGAAAGACAATTTTCAAACTCTCAACTCCGACCACAAAAGACGGACCGATATGGGTAGCGCTCACCACAGAGGCCAACTGTATTTTTGACTATTGGGTTCGTTGCCCGGTTTGTGGGCATATGCAACTTATGAGCCTGGACCGTATCGTCTGGTCTGAAAGGCGTAAAAAAGAACTCATCGGCAAGCTCTCTGACGAAACTTCACCGGAAGAAGTTCAGGACACAAACAAAGAGGAATTTGATCCGGAAGATGTCTTGGCAAGACGTCTTGCCCGTTATTATTGCGAGAAAAAATGTTGCGTGTGGGAGGATCACGACCGGGATAAGGCTGTCCGATCCGGAGAGTGGCGGGAACGCAAAACGGGTCTGGAGCTTTACACATACTTAAAACTCCACCAGCCGATGAAGGTCGGTTTTCACCTGCCGTCCTGGTTGTCTTACTTTATCAGCCTCTCGGAGGTGGCCCACGCATTTATCAAGTGGGCCAAATCGAATCATCCCGAAGACGGTAAAAACCTGAACAACCAATATTGTGCCACCCCGTGGGAACCGAAGTTTGAAAAGAGGGAGGAATCAAGTCTCATCTCTTTGTGTGATGATCGCCCGCGAGGGATTGTTCCAACTCCAGAACAATTCAGCACGCCCGAGGTTCCGCGACAGCCGATTGCCTGTCTTCTCGGGTCAGTGGACACGCAAGGGACATATTTCCGCTACGTTATTCGTGCCTATACCTACGGTTCTGCGGAATCGAGCTGGTTGGTGCAGCAGGGCAGTGTCAACACGTTTGATGATTTGGACCAGCTTTTTTGGGGTAGCGAATATGTTGACGCATCTGGCCGTGTTTATAAGGTTCGGGCAGCGATGATTGACGCGATGGGCAACCGAACCCCTGCCGTATATCGCTACGCCATTAAGCGCCGGGGGAGGGTTTATCCTTTCCAGGGCGTCCAGCACCTCGCGACACCGGTTGTGCTTTCCCCGCAGGAATATTTCAGTAATGAGGTGGGGAGCAAAATAAAAATCCCAGGCGGGCTCATGCTCTATCGTTGCGACATCACTTATTTCAAAAGTGATCTTGCAAACCATTTGTCAGTTCACCCAGATGACCCTGGTGCGTTTCGTCTGTACAGCAACGACAAGGGCGAGCTTGGTGAATATATCAAAGAGATGAGCGCCGAGGTCTGGAGCGACGAAGATAATTGTTGGATCAACCCGCACGAGCGTCCAAACCATTATTGGGATTGTGAGGTAATGCAAAAGGCACTTTGTTGGCAACTCGGGGTCAGGAACTGGAAAAACCCCGAGTCAGAAGACAATAAAAGACCAAAAAAACCGGAGCCGAGACGACACCAACCCATGAGTGCCGGGGATCTGCTTGGAAGATTGCGGAGGTAAAATGGAGAAGGGAAAAGATCGAAGACTGAACTGGCAACAAGCTTGTGAGCTTATGAACTGCGGTAGAACAAAATTTTACGATTTGATCAACAGCGGGGATCTGCCAGCTTACCGAGCAGGCAAAAAAGGTGTGTGGGTAAAGGAAAAAGACGTTGCACGACTGATCAAACGGATTGGTTCTGGGTAGTTTTTTTGTTGAAAATATTTTGTCCGTTTGTTCCGTTTGTTCCGTTTGTGCCGCGACATGCAAAAAAGCCCGTGTTAATTGCATGTCATGTCTGCCACCTTCCATACCTCCATTTGGACCCGCGACGAACTCCTTTCTCTGCGTTCCCTGTGGAAGGCCGCCTACAAAGCGGCCGCCACAGGGAAGTCCTACACCATTGAAGGAAGAAGCCTCACCCGTCAAAATTTGAACGAGATCCGCGCCCAACTGAGTTACATCCAAGATGAGCTGGACGCCCTTTCTGGTCGTGGCGGACCTCATATTGTTGTCGCGAGGCCCCGCCGATGAAGAAATCGCTTATCGTCGACCATCGGGGAAACCCCATCCATCTTGGCCGCATCTCCACCGCGTCAAAAGATTCCGGTGCCTTTCGCGGATCCATCAGTAATTGGAGGCCGCGCCGGGTAATTTCCGACACCGCAGAAACAAACGAACGAGTCCTCACCCAAGACCGGGCCGAAGACCTCTACACCAACGATTTTGCCGCCCGGTCCACAGTTGACACTATTGCCGGTAACGCTGTTGGCACCGGCCTGTCACCACAGCCCCGCATCCCTTATCGTCTTCTCGGCATCACGGAAGAACAGGCTTACGATGTCAAGGAGCAGATGGAGTGGAATTGGCACCGATGGTGCGGCCAGGCCCATGCCAACGGCGGCATGCACTTTGAGGATCTGCAATACTCCGCCATTGTTTCCCTGCTCCGGTCCGGAGAATTGCTCCACCTGCCGACAATGATCCCAGATGATGAGTTTGACGGACACCGGTTTTTAAGCCACGCCATTCAGCCGCTTTCACCCAAGCGGCTCCGGACCCCGGCTGACAAAATATCAGATCCGCTGGTCCGTGACGGCATTCAGCGGTCGCCATCCGGAAAACCCATCGGTTACTGGATCGCCTCGCCATCTCCAACCGCTTATGGCGGGCTTGATTGCATTGGTGGATTAACCGCCCTGACCAGCGCTGATTTTCGTTATATCCCCGCCCGCGTTGCCCACCGTCCAGGGATCTTCCATGTTTTCCGGTACGGCGATGAGGACGAGCCGACCCGGGGCCGGTCCATCCTTTCCACCGGCGTCAAGTTGTACCGCAACCTGGGGGACGCCATTGATTATGAATTGCTGGCCCAGGTCATTGCCGCGTCCTTCCCCGTGTTCATCGCCAGCGATGGCGGACGCTCCGGATTGCCGCCGGAGGTCCTTGAACAATACGGGATAGGTTCCCAGGGTGATGCCGCCTACCGTTATTACCAGACTGTGGATGCCGGTCAAATCCTGTACGGAAACCCCGGTGAAAAACCCGAGGTCTTGGAGAGCAACCGGCCAAGTCAAAATTTTCTCGCCTTTGAAGAGCTTGTCCTCCGTGCAGCCGGATCCGCCGCCGGCATTTCGTATGAAAGCATCATGAAGGATTTTTCCAAATCCAATTATTCCAGCGCCCGTGCGGCACTGAATGAGGACTGGAAAACCTTTCGCCTGTACCGTTCGTTGTTCGCCCGGCACTACTGCCACCCAAACTACTGCATGGTGCAGGAAGAGGCCTACTTGCGGGGAGAACTCCGGCTCCCCGCAGTAGGTCTCGATTTTTACGACGCGATGCACCTGTGGACAAACGCCTACTGGTACGGGCCAAAGCGCGGGTTCGTGGACCCGGTGAAAGAAATCCAGGGGAACCTGCTCGCCATCGCCAATCGTCTGATGACCCGGACCGAACATTGGGCCGAGGCAGGCGGCGATTTCTGGGAGGCCATGGACCAGATCGACGCTGAAGAAAAACGCATGGCCAAAAGCCCCGGTATGACGCCCATCGTTAACGTGAACAAAAACACAATTGTGGATAATCCAGGAGAAGCCACAAATGCCGATGACTGAATCCCTGTGGGCGCTCCCGCCTGAACAAGCCGAATCTGTCCTCTCCGCCATCGCCAGGGAGTTGCGCCGCCCGGATGGCGATGCTGGTTCCGCCGCCATCCCGTCCATTGTTACCGAAGAAACGGACAAAGGATACGCCGTCATAAATGGCGTTGCTGTTATTCCGGTGTCCGGTCCGATTGCCAGACAAACCACATATTCGTTTTGGAGCGGCAGGGCGTTGACCATCGGGCATGATGCAATTTCCGCTGCCATCGACGCGGCCCTTGTCGACACATCTGCCAAAGCCATTCTGTTTTCGTTCAATAGCCCCGGCGGTGTTGTCCACGGCACCAAGGAACTAGCGGACAAAATTTCAGCCGCTGCCACGAAAAAACCCATGGCCGCCTATGCCGATGGCCTCATGGCCTCTGCCGCCATGTGGCTTGGTGCTGCAACTGGCCGGGTCTACGCCCCGGCCACCGCCAGTGTCGGCAGTATCGGTGTTGTCATGGTTCACACCGACTATTCCAGGATCAATGAACGCTTTGGCGTTTCTGTCACCTACATCACCGGCGGCAAATTCAAGTCTGCCGGGAACCCTGACCAGCCTTTGTCCGATGAGGCAAGGGATCTGTTTCAGAAGCAGGTTTCTGGGATCCACGAGATTTTCAAGGCCGATGTTGTCCGTGGCCTTGGCGTCACTGCCCCGTCCGACCAGTGGGCGGAAGGACAAACCATGTTGGCCGGCGAGGCTCAGCGTCTCGGACTGGTCACCACCATCGTGCAGGACATTGAGTCCGCCATCAACGCATTAAATCAGGAGATAACTATGGATTACGCCACACTTGCCGCCCAGCACCCGGACCTGCTGGCGGAAATTGAAAACAAGGCAAAAGCACAAGCGCTTGCCGAGCATCAGGCGCAGGCTGGCCAGGCCGTATCGACGGAAAGAGACGCGGCGCTTGCCATGGTCAGAGCCGTTGCCGGGGATGATGCCGCAGACCGGATCAAAACCTTGATGGATAGCGGCATCACAGCTGAGCAGGTGAAGATCATGGCATCCGTCATGGCGGTTCCGCCTGCCTCCGCAGCGCCGTCCCAGAAGAGCGGCACTAACGAGAAGATTCTTGCCGCGCTCCAGCAAGCATCCGCCGGAGTGGTTGAAGGCGGGATCCCGCCGTCCGCTGAACCCAAAAGATCAAAACTCGTGGCCGACGCCGAGCGCCGCGCCGCAACCGCATAGGAGGAACCATGGCCAGGAAAACATTGCGTGAATACAGCGAAGACGCACCCAGATCCCTGTCTGAGGTGCTGTTGGTTGAGGTGAACCGAAACTGGTGCCGGGATTCTGTCGATCTCGCACCGACGACCGTCGACCTGCCCGTCGGTGCGGTACTGGCAAGAACAGATGATGGGGCCTTTGTCCCCTATCTTACCGCTGCGGGCGACAATCAGGCGGCTGCCGTTCTGGTGACGCCCAAAAGCGTGAGTGATGAGGTGCAGGCGGCGGTGGTGATCAGTCGTGGGGCCAGGGTTGCCGCATCTGGCTTGGCCTTTTTGTCCACCGTGACCGACGAGGAAAAACAAACCGCTTACGGCCAGCTTACCGCGCTTGGCATCATTGTGGAGGCGTAACATCATGGCAAATCTGAATCACCCCAACCTATTTACGGCGGTGGAGCTTACCGATGCCGTCAACAAACTGCCCGTCATCCCGCTGCGCTTGGGGCGCCTGTTTGAAGAAAAGGGCGTAAAAACCACCAACGTGGTTTTTGACGTCAAACAGGGACGCCTGTTCTTGGTTGAAAACCAGGACCGCAGTGCCGCCCCGAAAGACCTTGCGGACCGGGGACCTAAACGGTCCGTCAAAATTCTGGAGTGCGCCCATCTGCCACTGACCACCACACTACGGCCTGAAGACGTCCAGGATGTTCGTGCCTTTGGCCAAGATGAGCCGGTGGGCGTGGAATCCGTCGTCAACGACAAGATGCAGGAACTGAAAAACCCGATTGAAATGACAATTGAATATCACCGCCTTGGAGCCATTAAGGGCGTGGTCATGGATGCGGACGGCGTTTCGGAACTGCACAACCTCTACAATGTTTTTGGCATCACCAAAAAAGCCATTTCCATCACTTTTCCGGACAACGTGCCGGTCAAAACAAACCCTGTTTTGAAATCGCTTCTGGACGCCAAACGTCATATTGAACAGAAGCGAAGCGGACTTGTCATCAGCCGCTTTGAGGCCCTTGTGGGGTCTGATTTTTATGACGCCCTCACCGGCCATGAGTTGATCCGTGAACCCTTCGAACTGTGGCAGTCAAACCTGTCCAATTACGGAGACAACGACTACCGAAAGCGCGGTTTCACCTACGCGGGTATCACGTTTCTTGAGGTGTCCGATCAGGTCGGCGGACAGCCGCTCATCAACCCCGCCAAGGCGCACCTGTATCCGGTGGCGCCGGGAATGTTCAAGACGTACTACGCCCCGGCAAACTGGATGAGCACAGTGAACACCGTCGGCCGTCAGTACTACGCCCAGATGGAAGAGTTGGAGATGGACAGAGGATACCAGCTTGAGGTGCAATCCAACCCGCTGTGTGTCTGCATGTTCCCCGAGACGTTGGTGGAACTCACGGCAGCATAAGGATCAAAACCATGGCGGACTTTGAAAAGGCTTATGCCCCCCTGAAATCCCATGAGGGGGGGTGGATTAACAACCAGGCAGATCGAGGCGGAGAAACCTACGCCGGGATCAGCCGGAAATTTTTTCCGTCGTGGGAGGGATGGGCAATTATCGACGCAGAGAAGGTCACCAGCGCCTACAAAAAAAATGCGTCCGCATTCTCCGCCCATCTATCAAAAATCGAACCGCTAAACATCATGGTCCGGGACTGGTACCGGACCAACTGGTGGGATCCATGGGGATTGGGTCGTTTTCCCCAGGCGCTGGCAGATGAAATCTTTGAGCAGGCGGTCAATCTCGGAAAGGGCGGATCCGGAAAATACATCCAGCGGGTGTGTAACTCGTTTAATTTGAACAAAAAAACCGGGAAACCCCTGTTCGTTGATCTGGTCGAAGATGGCGTTGTGGGACCAAAGACACTGAGCGCCATGTCCACCCTGTTGAAAGACCGAACGAACGATGCCGCACTGGTCCACGCTCTAAACTGTATGCAAGGCGCGCACTATATCGGCCTTGCGGCAAAAACGCCCAGCCAACGGACGTTTGTCGACGGCTGGATGAAGAGGGCACAGTTATGAAAGGCGTCCTGTTTGCCCCTGCTGAATATTGGTCTCTGACGGCTGAACAGAAAAAAGACATCTGTAGCGGATGCGGTCCGAAGGGGCTTTTGAGTTGGATCATCCCGGACACAATTTACGGCCTCCGCATCAGCCACGTCTGTGACATCCATGACTGGATGTACGCCGTCGGCGAGACCATCGAAGACAAAGAATCGGCGGACCGGTCGTTTTTGAACAACATGCTCCGGCTGATCGAGGTGCAGAACAGTTGGGCGTGGCTGGCCTGGCTCCGGCGGAAGCGAGCCGGGACCTACTACAACGCTGTGAAGTTGTTCGGCGGACCGGCATTTTGGGCCGGGAAGAATAAGCCGGAAGAGATGGGAGTCGTCGTGGCATGACCATCGGAACCGAAATCCTGACATCTACAGCAATACTGTCCATCCTGGTCGGGGCGCTTGGATAT
The DNA here is from genome assembly GCA_030267325.1 of Desulfosarcina sp. OttesenSCG-928-A07. Lineage (GTDB taxonomy): Bacteria > Desulfobacterota > Desulfobacteria > Desulfobacterales > Desulfosarcinaceae > Desulfosarcina. The sequence goes on from JAJDJS010000013.1 coordinate 24,970, forward strand.
TTCATCCGCCGGTGGATGGAGCGGATTGAGTCAAAGGTCGACGCAATCACCGGATATGACGGGAAATTCGTCACCCGTGATGAATGTCGGCAAAAGAATCAGCGGCTGTATGACAAATATGAGCGACATCTGGGCGACTCGCAAAAGGTGTTTGACCGAATCGCGAAGCTGGAAGGAAGGGCGCAGTAATGAATTTCAAGGACGCCCTTGCTTTTGATGCCGCGAGCGTCTTCCTGAACATGGAAGAATTCGCGGAAGAGATGGTCGTCGATGGCGTTTCCATGCCCGCCCTGTGGGGGGAAGAGAATGTCCCCGCTCCGGATATCAAAGCGTCAACGGTCGACGCTTGGGGACTGAACACCGAAACCGCTGTGCTGTTGGTGTTGGAAAGCAACATGACACGGCCCGTGTCCGGCCAGGACATGGTGGTGGATGGGGAAACCTGGACAGTGATCAAAGCCCGGCCGCAATGCGGGATCCTCCGGCTGGTGCTGCAAAGGAATGTGTCGTGATTGAATTCACCTTTGACACATCGGAAATCGAACATGAATTGGCGCGCATTGCCCATGTGCCCTATGCCATTGAAAAGGCCTTGTTCCCGGTGGTGTCAGAAGTGGTGGAAGCAGCCCGCACAGACTTGAGCCGGCGTTTGTCCAAAATGGTGGCCCTGGATCCAAAAGTCATCAAACGAAGCGTCAAGATGTCCAGACCGCTTGTCGTTGAAAACGGCGTCAGGGCGTGGATCAACGTATCCAGCAAACCCATACGGCTGATTGAGTACGATGTCCAGCCGAGGGATGTCACAGCCCGGAGAGGTGTCGCAAGCCGACATTGGCCGGGTTTTTCCTACGCCTTGCGTCACGGGAAACGGATGTTGAGCGAGTCTCTCATGGAAGAGAGCTTGCCATTTATCACCGCCATCCCGAGGACAGGTCATCTGGGCGTATTCCGTCGATACAGCAAAGGAATCAGTGAGGTGTACGGCCCGAAACTCCAATATCACGCTGCCGCGCCGCAGATTGAGGAACGTGTCATCCGGGGAGCGGAACTCCATTTCCGTGAACTTCTGCCCCGCATCGTGAGTCTGATTGCGGAGGGTGCATTATGATCTCCAGGCTTTTGTTGGCCATGAAAGAAGCACTCACCGCTGATTGTTCCGATCTTTTTTTGTCCTGCCCGGAAAAAAACGCGGACGGCAAAGACACGGCCCGGCCGCCACGGGTTTATGTCGGCGACTTCCCGGCCAAACGACAAACCGGCCAGGAGGCGAGGGAATTCCCCTGTGTGGTGCTTTCGCCGGTGAGCGGATTTTCCAGCGAAGGGCAGGAATTTTGTGACGTCGCCGCTTTTCTCTGCGTCTACAACAACGAACAGGGCGACGCAGAAGGTCTGGAGATGGAACTGGCTCAGCTACAGAACGCCGTCTCCCGGTTTTTGACCCGGGCCATGTTTAATCCATTGGACCGCCGCTATCAGGTGGTGGCGGATGAAAAAGGGCGCATCTACCGTTGGCAGCGAAACAGTGACCTGGAAACCCCGAGGCCCTACCTTCAGATGGCCGTCATCAGCCGGTGGGCAATGCCAGGCTGGCAATACGGTGGCCAGACACCACATATTCAGCCGGCAAGCCCGGCAAAATAAAAGGAGTAACCATGAGTAAAGAAAAGAAGCCCCAGGCCGAAGCCGACGACATCACGCCGGTTCCCTCCGCCACAAAACAGGTCCCGGACGCCGTTATGTACGTTGGGCCTGACATCAAGTGGCCTTTTCCCGTTTCGAAAGGGACGGTTTTTCACAGCGGTCTGCCTGCCATCCTGAAGAGCACGGCAAGCAAAGACCCGGACCTTGCCGCCCTGTTTGTCCAGATGAAAGACGCTGGAAAGGCCCTGCGCGAGCTCAAAGACAAAGCCGGCGCCTTGGTGAAACATGCCAAGGCAATCGCCCGGCAGAATGTTGAAAGGAGAAAATAATGGCCGGTTACAGACATGGAGTTTTCGTTTCGGAAGTCCCGACAAGCCTTTTGCCGCCGGTGCGGGTGGATGCTTCCCTGCCGGTTGTTATCGGCACAGCCCCCGTCCACACCCTGGAACTGGATGATCCGGCCACCGCACCGGTCAACACGCCCGTGTTGGTGTTTAACCGGAGCGAATATGTCAGCAAGTTCGGCTATGTCCCGGAAGACGAAAGTTCACACGATTACACATTGTCTGAGTTTGCAGATGTCTATTTTGGCTCTTATGGCGTTTGCCCGGCGGTGTTTATCAATGTTTTCGATCCGATGTTCCACGGTCATGTCTCTGGCGTCACAAGTCAGAACATCATCGGCGGGATCGACGGTCCCACGTTACGGAAGACCGGGCTTGAGCTTATCTCCGAGGTCTTCCCCAGGTTCCGGATGGTCCCGGGTCAGATTCTGGCGCCCGGCTTTTCGGGTGATGCGGAGGTCGCCGTTGCCATTGGTGCGAAGTGCGAAAATATCAATGGGCATTTCCGCGCCACCGGCATCATCGACATCCCGAAGGATGTCCAAAATTACACCGAGGCCCCGGCTTGGATCGTCGACAAAAACTTAACAGACGAAAACCTTATCGCATTTTTGGGACAGCCCAAGGTCGGAGATGCCCTGCATTGGGGATCCACGCATCTGGCAGGTGTGACCGCTCTGCGGGATGCCAGTAGCGGCGGAGTGCCGTACTGGTCACCGTCAAACAACCGGATGATCTGCAACGGGCTGGTCCACAACGAAAGCGAGTTGGCGTTGGGCCCTGAAGTCGCCCAATGGCTGAACGGAAACGGCATCGTCACCGGGTTGAACTGGATTGGCGGAATGGTGGCCTGGGGCAACCGGACCGCAGCCTACCCCGGAATCACGGACGTCAAAGATACGTTTATCCCGATCCGCCGGATGTTCAATTGGATCGCCAACACCATCGTGCTGACCTACTGGCAGAAGCTCGACTCGCCGATGAATCGGCGCATGGTGAATTCGATTGTCGACTCCATCAACGTCTGGCTCAACGGTCTGACGGCGCGGGAATACATCTTGGGCGGACGTCTCATGTTTCTGGAGGGTGAAAATCCGACCACGGACATGATGGACGGGAAGTTACGGTTTCATCTGTACCTGTGCACGCCGCCACCGGCCGAAGATATTGAATTTATTTTGGAATACGATCCAAATTATTTCGAAACCCTGTTTTCGTAAAGGAGACACCCAATGGCAGGCGGAAACTTAATACCTGACAAACTCATCAACGCGGCGGTCTACCTGGAAGGCGACGAATTTCTGGGGATCGCCACGGTAACGCTGCCGGAAATCACCTACATGACCGAGGCAATGGAAGGCCTTGGTATTGCCGGTCCCATCGAGACGCCGGTGCTTGGCCACTTTGCCAGCATGACCATTGGCATTTCGTTCAACGCGCCCAACAAACAGTCCATCCAGATCCTCCAGGGCAAGGGCCATCAGATCAACGTCTACGGTTCAATCCAGCATCTGGACGCTGGGTTTAGCGAGATCACGCCCAAACCGTTCAAACTGACCGCCAATTGCCTGCCCAAAAAATCCGGCATCGGCAAAGCCGAGATGGGCAAGAAAATGGACAGCGAGACAGAGTTGGAGGTGGTAACCCTGAAACTCGATATCGACGGTGACAACCTGTTGGATATCGACAAACCAAACTTCAAAGCCGTGATTCTCGGCGAGGATGCCCTGGCGGAAGTCAAAAGCCACCTGGGCAAATAAAGGGAGTAAATGAAAACAGAAAAACAGGTCACCATTATTCTTGATTACCCGGTCCAGCTTGCGGACCGGGTACTGGATGAAATCACCCTCCGCCGGCCGACAATGAAGGAGCGTGTCGAGTTTGACGGTAAAAAACTTGAAGACGTGAGGGAAGAAATGAAGATGTTCGGCCGGCTGACAGGTCTCAGGTATGAAGAGATGCTCCTGCTGGATATGGGCGATTACGACAAAATCGCCAAGGAGTTTCTTCGATTTCGTTCGCCCGACACACCAGAAGGAAATCCGGACGCTGGTGTTGACGCTGGCTAAGCTAACCGGCTGGGGTTTGGATGAACTAATGGCCCTCTCTTTTGAAGAGGGCGAAGAGTGGTTGAAGGACGCTGTGGAGATCCACAACGCCTTTGCAGAAAAGGGTTTGTGACATGGCAAAAACGGCGGGGTTTAATTTCACAATTGGCGCACGGATGGCATCCAGCGTGGCATCCGTGTTCAACACGGTTTCCGCCCGCGCTAAAAATCTAAGAGGCGACGTCACCACCCTTAACGCCATGTCCAGGACATCCGGGGCGCTGCTCAAGACTCAGGCCAGAGTTGCCGATCTCCGTGCCCAAGCCACAGCCGGAAAAGATGTCAAGAAGAGTCTAATGGCTGCGGAAACAGCCCTTGCCGCTGCCCAGCGGCAGGCGAAAAAATACAACATCACCATGGAGGGCGCCGCCAAGGCACACGCCCAAGCCACCGCCCAGATCCGGCGGACTGAAGAGGCGTTGAAACGCCAGCAAACCCTGATGCGCAACAGCGCCAAACGGCGTGAGTTGCAGGGCGAAATGATGGGGACTGTGGCCTCGGCCGGAATGGTCGTGGCCCCGGTCAAAATCGCCATTGATTTTGAAAGCTCCATGGCTGATGCGGCAAAAACCATTGATGGGATGCGTGATAAAGCCGGAAATCTCACCCCGGAATATTACAAAATGGAATCGGCCGTCAAAAGTCTTGGCCGGGAATTACCCCTGACACACACTGAAATTGCGTCCTTGTTTGCCGCCGGTGGGCAAATGGGGATGACAACCGCGCAACAACTCTCTGAATTTTCCACACTTGCCGCCCACATGTCTGTTGCCTTTGGCATGGGGACAGATGCTGCGGCAGATGCCATTGGCGGGTACAAAACCAAGCTTGGTCTGACAAATGAGCAGGTCCGGGAAATGCTGGATCTGACAAACCAGTTTGCAAACACCAGCTCCGCCACAGAAAAAGACATCGCCGGTATCGTTTCACGGGTGGGCGCACTCGGCGACATCGCCGGTATTGCCTACAAACCGATGACCGCCATGGCCGCAACATTGGCATCCATGAAGGTGCCGGAGGAAATAGCGGCTACGGGCCTTAAAAATTTTATGCTCGCCCTCAGCAAAGGGGACGCGGCAACAAAGCAGCAACAGGACGCCTTTTCCAAAATCGGCGTCGACCCCAAAAAGCTTGCCGTCCAGATGCAGAAGGACGCGGAAGGCGCGATGATTTCCGTGCTGGAGAAGATCAAGACCCTGCAAAAGCACGAACAAACCGCCGTTCTGACAAGACTTTTCGGCACGCAGTCCGTTGGCGCTATTGCGCCAATGCTGACACAACTCGATCTCCTGAAGGACAATTTTGTTCTGTCCGGTGAAACAGCGGAATACGCCGGGGCCATGCAGAAGGAATTCGAGAACCGTGCCAAAACAACGGCCAACAATCTGATTATCCTTAAGAATAAGGCGTCAGAAGTTGCCATCACCATGGGCAGCGCTCTGTTGCCTGGCCTCAACGATGTGATCAGCGCTATGGGCCGTGGCGCTGTTATTCTGGCGGCTTTCGCAGATGCAAATCCCGCTGTTGCCAAGGCTGTTATGTATGCCGTGACCGCTCTTGCCGCTTTCAAGGTCGCCACTTTGGCCGGCGGATACGGAATGACACTTGCCTCAGACGCTATGGTCTACGGCCGGAAGGTTTGGACTCTGGCCACGCTCGCGTTCCGCCGCTCAACCTACGCGATGATTGCTCAAAAGACGGTCTCTCTTGCCGTTTCGGCACAAACCAAGGCACTCGCGATAGCGACCGGCGGTCTATCTGCGGCTCAAACTGCTTACACTACCGTCACAAATCGGTCGACCTACGCCATGGTCGCCCAGAAGTCTGTCGGCTTGGCTTTGGCATCCGGGACAAAGATTGTAACCTTGGCACAGTGGGGCCTGAACGCCGCGATGATGGCCAACCCAATCGGGTTGGTGATTGCTGCTGTCGCAGGTCTCACCGCCGGAATGTATTGGCTTTACAAGAATTGTGAGCCTGTGCGGACCGGGATAGACGCGATATGGAAGGTCATGAAGACCGTTGGTCAGAATGTTCTCCGCGTGATGCTTCTCCCGAGCGCCATCGCCTGGAACGGCATAAAGGCCGTGTGGGGTCCGGCAAAAGAGTTTTTTGGCGGACTTTGGTCCGGGATCACCGGGCTTGCTTCCTCGGCGTGGTCCGGGATCACCTGGTTTGCCTCTCTGTGCTGGGAAGAAATAAAATCTAACTGGAGTGACGTCTCTTCTTTTTTTGGCGGGATCTGGAACGGCGTAAAAGATACGGTAACATCCGTTTTCCCATGGATCAGTAATTTTATCGGCGGGATATGGGACGGAATCAAAGCCAAGGCGGCGTCTGTATTCGATTGGATCGGGAAAAAGATCGAATGGGCGGCCAGCAAAGTGGAATGGCTTACGAATGGATGGGAAACGGCAAAGGGTTGGGTAAGTTTTGGCGACGACAAAAAGCAAAAAACCAAGGTGGCGATGGAGGCAAATCCCGTTGCAGAGGCAATGACCCTGCCTGAGATTCCGCCAGCCAAAATCTCCAAACCTGCGAATCAAAACGTAATATCTGAATCATCTCCGGCGATGGCCACGGCTATGAATCGTCCGACGACTCAGCACATCTCTGTGCCCGCATTTGATAAGCAAGTTGTCGTTGCAACGATGCCAAAAGGAGCCGGTGGCGCCATCAACACCGCGTCTTTGGTGGCGACAATGGAGCCGAAGAGACAACAGGTCTCACCAGTGCCGACAGATCCCCGCGAGTCCGCGCCTGCCGTAAGTGATCAACGCATGAAGATTGATCCGGTGATCACCACAATCAACGCACCTGCCGCAAGTCCGGCGAGGACACAAACCGGCCAGCCAGCAAACATCCGCCCATCTCTCAACCTCACGGTCAATTTGCACGGGATCTCCGATCAGAGTTTCGGTGACCGGGTGCTTGACGCGGTTGAATCCAAAAAATCAGAGTTTGAACGCTTCCTGGAGGGGCTGATGAAAAACGCATCGCGGGTGCAATATGGCTGATGACTACATCACCACCCAGGGGGATACCTGGGACGCCATCGCCTACAAGTGTTTTGGCTGTGAAACCTTTTTGAATCATTTGGTGATGGCAAATCTTGAACATCTGGATGTCCTTATTTTTCCGGCCGGCGTGGTCCTGGTTGTGCCGGACATCACGATCCCGACAACGACAATGGAGTTGCCACCATGGATGAAAGCCTGAAAGCCCGCCGCGTGGTGGTCCATGTCTCCATTGGTGGTCACGATGCCACGGACGCCATCAAGCCGGATCTGTTGGAGTTTGCGTTTGTGGACAACGCCAAAGGAAAGGCCGATGAAATATCCCTCTCTCTGGCCGATCCAGAGGGCAAGTGGTCCGGGGCATGGAAGCCAAAAAAGGGGATGCCGGTGTCTGCAAATTTGACAGCCATGGACTGGACCGGCCCGGGTCAACACCTGACATTGCCAATGGGCGGATTTGTCGTGGACAAGGTGAGTCTTTCCGGGCCGCCGGACAAGCTGACCATCAGTGCGGTGTCGGCTTTTAAGACCACAGCCATGTCCGAAGAGGTCAACACCAAGGGCTGGGAAAACGTCACGCTCCGCGAAATCGCCGGCGAAATTGCCGGAAAGCACGGCCTTGAACTGATGTACGACGCACCAGACCACGATTATGTCCGCGTGGACCAGCGGGAAGAATCAGACATCACATACCTGCACCGCCTTTGTAAGGACCGTGGGGTCAACCTCAAAGTCCACGACGGCAAGATGATCCTTTACGGCGCCAAGGAATGGGACGCCAAAGCGCCGTCCATGATCATCAACCGAAAAGAAGACCAATTTTCGCCTTCCCGCTATTCCTTTGATGAAAACGCCGAGGGCACATTTCAGTCGGCGGACGTGGCGTATCATGACCCGGAGGCGGAGGAAACATACACCGCCAACGTGCCTGCGGATGGAGAACCGCCCAGCGGACAGATGTTGAAGTTGAACGAGCGGGTGGAATCGGCTGGTGCCGCTATCGCTTTGGGCACCTCTGCCCTGCGCGAACACAACGAAAACGCGGACACGGCAAACATCACGGTCATGGGATGTCCCGGCTTGGTGGCCGGAATCACTGTCACGATGTCCGGCTTTGGCGCTTATGACGGCGCTTATTTTGTCGAGAAGGCCGAGCACAAGGTCGGCGGATCCGGCTACACCACCAGCGCGGACCTGCGCCGGACGTTGGGATATTGATCATGGGAATCATGCAAACACTCGTGGCCATGGAGCGCCGGACATCAAAGCTTGAGTCCAACCGGGGGGCATCCTTGCGGTTCGCGGAGGTCACGGAAGTGGACAAGGCGGGGAAGGCCCGCGTCAAACTGCTGGACGGCGACGACATGATTTCTCACCCGCTGCGCATCTTGCAGGTCCGGACGCTGAAAGATCAACAGCAGTGGTTCCCGGAAATCGGCGAGCATGTGGCCGTTCTTTTTGCGGGCCAGGGTTTTGAGCAGGGCGTCATCCTTGGCGCGTTGTACTCGGACAAAACACCATCACCGGCTGAAGAGATCCACATGGCCTACTATAAGTTTGAAGATGGGTCGACGTTTTCTTACGACAAAAAAAGACACCTGCTTTTCGGCGATATCCAGGGCGACGTGGAAATCAAGGTGACCGGAAACGTGGATGCCACTGTGAATGGCAACGTCACCACCCAGGTGGATGGAAATGTCACCGCAAAAGTGGGCGGTAACGTCACCGCTACAATAGGCGGCAATCTCTCGGCCACCGTCGGCGGTAACGCCACGATTGATGCCTCCGGACAAATCAGCGCTTCGGCGGGGGGTGTGATGAACATCAAGGGTGGCGCCGGGGTGGTCATCACTGGTCCGACCATCAGTCTTAATGGCGCCGTCACCGCAACCGGCGCTGTCTCGGCCGACGGCACGATTACCGCCGCAGGAGCCATCACGGGAAACCCCGTGATCGGGTGCAGGCATTAATAGGAATGACAGATGATCGTCGGCACATTTGGTCCACTGACGTTTGAGGTCAGCAAAGATCAGATCCTAACGCTGAGTGATGTCCAGCGCGAAAACAAAGGGACCTATGAAGAGCACAAGGTCCTTGGCGCTCGGCCACGGCTGGAGTTTCTGGCCCCGGCGCTACAGACCTTTGGTTTCACCATCCAGCTTTCTGCGTTTTGGGGGGTGGACATCAAGGCCCAGCTTGAGTCCATCCGAACACTGGTGGTCGAAGGCACGGCAGAACGGCTGATCATCGGCGGCACCAATTACGGCCATCACATCATAGAGTCAGCATCCGAGTCATGGCACAGCCTTGTTTCCGCATCCGTGACCCTGGCGCTGAAGGAATATGTGAAATGACGGATTTTTTGATGGATACCTCGCCCCTGCCCCTTGTGATCGGCGCCGAGGGTGACGCCGAAATTGAACAGAATATCCGCATGATTGTGCGGACGTTTGGTTTTGAGGTGCGGATGGACAACCGATTTGCGGACAAGGGTGCCTACCTGGATGCGCCTCTGCCGTTTGCCGCTGCCCAACGAATTGCCAATCTGACCGAGGCCATTGAAACCTACGAACCCCGCGTGAAGGTGATCTCTCTGGAATTTTCCCCGGACGCCGATGCCGCAGCGGATGGAAAACTGTATCCCGTGCTTCGGTACGCAAAAAAGGAAGGCGCGGCATGAACCCTTTTCCCAATCTTCCGAATGTCACGTTTTCGGACATCGACCCGGCGGTCGTCCAGTCTGAACTGATCCAGGCTTATGAACGGATCACAGGTCGAACCCTGTACCCGGGCAACCCGGAACGTCTGTTTCTGGACGCCTTGGCCTATTCCATCAGCGTCCAGAACCAGGTCATTGATGCGGCCGGTAAAAAGAATCTGTTGGCTTACGCGGATGGACCGCACCTGGACCACCTTGGGGTCCAGCAGAACACCCCGCGTCTGGATGTCTCCCAGGCCACAACCGTGTTGCGGTTTACACTGCCAGAGGCATTGGCATGGGACGTCACCATTGTTTTGGGAACTCGCATTGCAACGGCGGACCAGACCGCCATCTTTGCCACGGACGAAACTCTGATCATTAAATCGGGGGATCTGTTTGGTGAAGTTGCGGCCACATCCACAACGCCGGGAGCGGCGGCCAACGGACTTGTGCCGGGTCAGGTGCATTTTCCAATTGATCCGCCGGTCTACTACACCAGCGTTGAGAACATCACCACGACTCTTGCCGGTGCGGATCCGGAAGATGACGATGCCTACCGTCAGCGCATCCATGAGGCACGGGAGGCCTATACATCTGCCGGGCCGGTGGGGTCGTATCGATATCATGCCATGCGGGTGAACCCGGACATCGCTGATGTGGCGGTGTGGAGTCCGGAACCCGGCACGGTTGATCTGCGTCCCATCCTCAAAAATGGGGACATGCCGGATGATGAAATTCTGGAAGCTGTCCGTGAAGCCGTATCTGCTGAGGACGTGCGACCGCTCACCGATACGGTGATTGTCGCGGCGCCGGTGGGTGTTGAATATGCCCTTGAAGGCGGATGGTATCTGGACCGCCAGGACGCTGCGCTGTCAGGTTCCATCGGCGCGGCCGTGAATCAGGCTGTGGAAGAATACCGGATCTGGCAGAGATCAAAACCCGGTCGAGACATCAACCCGGACCACCTCCAAAATCTGGTGAAACAGGCCGGCGTTAAACGCATGGTCATCACCTCACCGGTTTTTACGGCCCTGGAGCCGTGGCAGGTGGCACGAGAAACCACCATTAATTTCGCATACTTGGGGCCGGAAGATGAGTGATCAGAACTTCCGGCGCCTTGGGCCGACGTTTTTCGCGGATCTTATCGCCCCCGCTCTGCGGGAGGATGATGTCATCCGCGCCATCGCCGAAGCCCTTGACCTGCCCCTGAAGGATCTGATCCGGGCCATCCCGAATCTGCTGTTGTGGGCAAGGTTGACGCCTGACGCCAATTATCTGTCAGCGCCCATGCGGCGGTTGGCCGAATTTGCTGGCGGGCTGAAGCAGTTGTCTGATGAAGAGCTTGAGCTTTTGGCCTGGCAGGAACATGTCGATTTCTGGCGGCCCGAATGGCCGCGATCTGTGCGTGAAGATTTGGTCCGAAGTGCCACCCGCTGGCATCGAATCAAGGGGACTCCCGCCGGGATGAAGATGGCCTTTGATCTGTTCGGTTACCGGGCGGATATCGAAGAACACACGCCGGGCCGTCATTGGGCAGAATATCAGTTATGCCTGCACAACATCACAGCCGCCAACGAGATCCGTGAAATCATCGAAATCGCCACTGAGATGCAGCCAGCCCGGTGCAAACTCTGGCGCATGTACAGCACGGACTATGACGTTCGCCCCCTGATATTTTCCAGAGGCAAGTGGTCCCACCACTGGTATTCGTTTTTCTCCGGCGTTGTGGTGCCGGATATCGACGATGACACCTTGATCAGCCTGGGATGGCGCACAGCAGTTCTGATGCCACAGCCGGATGTGGATTGTTTTTTTGCCGGTGATGAGGAATGCGGGCTTGTCATCCCCTGGGACCGTCTGACCTCAGACGTCACTCTTGCCGCCGAGGAAGAATATTCAGCTCATTTTTGCGAGCCGGTGTGGATCACAGAACAATGGTCCGGGCATTGGGATCATCGCCCCTGGGCGGTGCTGCTGGATTGGGTGAAACCGGGTGCCATCACGGTGTGGCACAACCCCGGAATTGATATGGAAACGGCCGTCCGGCTACCGGATGATCTTGATCCGGATATTTTTTGTGGCATTGAGGCGGTCCTTGAAGCCGAGATCCCGGCCGAGATTGCGGATGATATTCATCCCGCCGTTGAGACAGAGGCGGGGATCAGTATCCCATCTTTGATCAGTGATGATTTTTTCCCGGCCATCGAGGTGGATCTGGCCTCACAGTTTCCGGAAACGCAGAAATCTGAAATCCGCGCCAGCCTTGAGGCGGATCTGGGCGCACAATTCCCGAGTGCCCAGGCGACTGTCCTGCCCGGCATTGAATCGGTTCTGGGGACACAGCTTCCCGGCATCGAGGGCGATGTCCAGCTGTTAGTGGAACTACAATACGACCAGGAGACAGAACTCCACTGGTCGGGTCATTGGGACGAAAGAAGTTGGTCCTAAAAACAGAAAGGAAAGAACCATGTTTCTCGCGACGCGAAAAAAAATAGGCCGAACGGCCATTGCCCACGCTGTTTCCCTGCGTCCCATCCATGTTGCCTGGGGGATCGGTCAAACAACGTGGGGGGAAAGCACGGATTATGAGCCGATCATGGAGTCCATCATTGAAAACGGTCTGTATGCCGAGGTCGGCCGCAGAACGCCGACAGTGGTGGGATTTGTGGAACCGGATCCGGACGGAGACATCATCATACCGGTCAGTGAAACCGAGACCGCCTATTACAAGCGGGTGGATGATCCCACACCCTATTTGTATGTGAAGGCGGCGTTTGAATACAACGAGGCTTCGGACGCGGTAATCCGGGAAATCGCGGTGTGTACGGAAACTGTGTTGGTGGATGGACTTCCTCCGGGCCAGCGGTATTTCACGCCGGACCAAGTGGTGTCCAAAGGTTACGCCCTGGCAGCGCTGGCGTTCCAGCCGCCCCAGAACCGTGTGCCGTATATCCGGCCCACATATCATTTCGTAATCCCGTTTTAAGGGGTGAAAAGATGAGCGACCTCCCACGGCACTATTACTGTGATTATGACGATTCCCAGGATTACTGGGAAATCATGTTTATTGATGGCCGGTACGCCCAGGGCCGGGAGATGAATAATCTCCAGAAGCAGGTGGGCAGCCGGATCACCGGTCTGGGCGATGCCCTGTTTTCAAACGGCGACATCCACGAAGGATCGGAAATCGTCGTGAACCAGGAAACAGGCAATGCCCTCCTGCAGCCGGGCATCATTTATTTGATGGGCGCCATGCGCAGTGTGCCCGGCGGAAGAATCGAAATCCCCATGGAGGGGTTGGTTTCCGTCGGGGTGTATCTGCGGTCAACGGTCATCACCGAGATGGAGGACCCGTCTCTCTTCAATCCAGCCACCACCGGCGAGGGATCCGGCGAGCCAGGCGCGTGTCGACTCCGCATCACCCCATCTTGGGGATACGCGGGAGATGGCGGGGAGGGTGATTTTTTCCCGGTCCATATCGTTGAAGATGGAATCGTCCGGGCAAAGGAACCGCCCCCCCATCTTGAAAGCTACAACCAGGCCATTGCGGCCTACGATGTAGCGTCCACCGGCGGGACGTCCATTGGCGGGACCTATGTCTGCTCCGGCATGTCTGTTCGGCAAGCTCCGAACAATGCCGACGGCCAACAGGTGTACACTGTGGCCGAGGGGATGGCGCGGGTGCAGGGGCGCGGACTCAAGCAGGCAACGTCTGTCAGGGTGGCCTATGACACGACCCCTGACCTGCGGACGGTGCGGACCGAAGTTCACACCGCCACAAGCGGCACCTATAGGGTCAGCGTTGCCCATCCGCCCATCCACACCATCACATCCATCAGCGTCACGCGGCAGAAAACCGTGTCTGTTCTGCGTGGCACCTACACCGGCGGGGCGGACATGCTCCCGGATACAGGAGTTGTCGCGATTCTGGAGTGTCGTCAAGGTGGGGTGGTCTACGCCCAAGGGGCCGACTACCGGAAAGTCGGCGACAATGTTGACTGGAGTCCCGGCGGGAGTGAGCCGGAACCCGGGTCAACCTACACCTGCGTGTATACGTTCTTGGATGAGGTCCAGCCGGAAGGTCTGGACTATGACGGGTTCACCGTCACGGATGCCGTGGAAGGATCGAACATTATCATATCCTATGTTCAGGCCCTGCCGCGCCGGGATCGGCTGTGCATCACCCAGGAAGGCCAGTACGTCTGGCACAAGGGCGTTGCATCTGAACGATACCCATATCCGCCGGATGTGCCGAGCGATGTGCTGGCTTTGGCGACCATCCTCCAGACATGGCGTGAGGCAAACACGGTTGAGATTGACGCGCCAATTGTCATGCCGTGGAATTCGTTGAATGCCCTTGCCGAACGGGTTGAGTTTGCCATCCGTGAAATCGCCCGGACACGCCTTGAGGCGGATGTGACGACCCGTGAAAACGGGGCGCGGGCCGGCGTGTTTGTGGATGATCTGGAAGACGACACCGGACGAGACCAGGGCATCACGCAGACCGGGGCTGTGTTTGGTGGGAAGCTACAACTGCCCATCTCTCTGACAGTCTACAATCTGGATGCACCAGCCAGGCCCGCGTGCCCGGCCTATGCTCCGGTAAACGCGGTGGAACAACCACTGAGAACCGGGTCTGAAAAGGTCAACCCATACATGGCCTTCCCGGATCTTCCGGCCGTGTTGACGCTGGATCCGTCCGTTGACCACTGGACGGAAGAAAAAACCGTCTGGACCAGCTCCACCACCCAGGTGTTTGAAGGTGGTTCCGCCAGCGCCACAACGGAAATCGTCTCATCGGTTACAACCCAGCTTGATTACCTGCGCCCCATCCGGGTGGAGTTCACCATCGACGGATTTGGCGGCGGGGAAATTCTGGATGAGCTTGTGTTTGACGGCATGGTTGTGCCGTTTGAACCGTCATCCATTGTGGCCGATCCGGACGGACGGGCATCTGGAAGCTTTGTCATCCCGGAGAACATCCCATCCGGTGCAAAGACCGTGGAAGTTAACGGTCGGGGAAGGTCGCACGGGAGCGCCGTGTTTATCGGGTCCGGCGAACAAACCACCAACACCCTGCGGACTGTCCAGACAAGCGGGCAATGGTGGTGGAATGTTGACCCGCAAAGCGAAACATTCACCCCTGAAAAAAATATGATGTTGTGCGGCGTGGACTTGTGGTTCACGGCCGTCGGCGGAGAGGTGCGGGTGCAACTCCGGGAATCGGACGGTGGATTTCCCAGCCGGACGATCTTGGCCGAAGCGGCGTTGTCCGCAGAAGACATCAATCTGGATGAAGGGCCGACACGTTTTCTGTTTGATTGCCCGATGTATTTGATAAGCGGGATGGAATACGCCTTTGTGGTGTTGTGCGCGGATGCGGTGACATCAATTTCTGTGGCCACCCTTGGTGGCTTTGACCCCTACCTGCAGGTCAAGGTTTTGTCCCAGCCCTATGCGCTGGGCGTTAGAAACTCATCCTCAAACGCCTCCACCTGGACAGCCCACCAGGACAGTGACCTGACCTTCCGCCTGCTGGCCGCCGAGTTTTCCCAGGACCGTTTGGAAGTCGACATGGGAACCGTCTACGTCACCGATTGCACAGACCTGATCTTGCAGTCCGTGGCTGAAACGCCGACCGCCACCACCAGCGTTGAATATGAACTCACCCTGCCGGACGGGTCCACGGTCGCTGTTGCGGCGAAACAGAGGATCCAGCTCCCAGCGCCCGTTGATGGCCCGATCATCGTCAAAGCCATCTTGCGGGGCGATGCGGATGCCGCGCCGATATTGTGGCCGGGGGCACAACTATTTGTCGGCACCCTGGCCACCACCGGAGATTATTACAGCCGGTCGATCCCGGCCATCAGCGCCATCAAGGCCACGCTGATTTATGATGCGTATGTGCCGGACGGGTCGTCGGTCGTTCCGGAAATCCAGATCGACGGTGGAGCTTGGCAGGAGATGATCCCCGACGGAACGGTGCAACAAGGCGATGGTGTGGTTGAACACACATTGGTGTTGGATCTGAACAACAGCGAAACCGCCAAGTGTCGTTTCCGGCTTGCCGGATCTGCCGCCGCCCGGCCGCATGTACAGAACGTCCGTCTGCTGACTACAAAATAAAGGAAACATTATGGATAATATTGATGTGAATGATCTTACGATTGTCGACATCCTGACCATCGCCCCGGAAATCGACGTGTCTCGACTGAGGCCTGTCACAATCGACGGAGTTGAATATCCGCTGGCCGAAGAGGGGAAGGTCTGGTACCCGATTGCCGAAATTGCCACGCCAAATCTTGAGTTGCCCCTGCCGCATTGGGTCAACCCGCTGGCGGTTGACGTCCGGAACATCTACACGTCAATTGAGATGATAGACGCCAACGCAAAAGACTTGGCCGACACAATTGCTGCCGGCCCTGGTGCGGAAGATCTGGAGAGGCTGAACGCTCATATCGCCGCGACAACGGGTGCAAACGGTACGGGTGTCCACGGCGCGGTGTCAATGAACACACCAAACAAACTCATAATCCGTGACGCAAATGGCCGGGCGCGGGTTTCGGGCCCTGTCTACGCAAATGACATCGCGAATAAACAATACGTGGAGACCGCGGTGAACGGCGCCAAAATCACGTTGAGTGACGCAATTGACGGCACCGGTACAGCGGCAGAAAAAAAGGGGGCATCTGAAAAAGCCGTGAGTACGGTAAACGCGGCGGTTGCCAACCTGAACGCGACTCTGTCCAACCACACGGCCGCAACAACAAGTGTCCACGGCGCTGTTTCTGCGGCGACCGGAAACCGGATAGTGATCCGGGACGCAAATGGACGGGCGCAGTTTGCCAATCCAAATGCCGCCCAGGACGCGGCCACTAAAGGGTGGTCGGAGGGGAGATTTCTCCAGGACGCTGCCGAAGATGGCGTCACATATGGCCGGAAGGACGGGGAATGGGCGGCGGTGAATAAGGCATTCCCAATCAAGGCATGGGCTGTGGTTGGCGTCAACGGCGGCGTCAGCAATGCCATCCCAACATTTGTTGCAGGCGCAGGCATTGAGTCTGTCACGTATGATAATTCCTCAACCGCTTACAATTTCACAGTAACGATCTCCGCTGGAATTTTTTCGGATGCAAAATATGGGATACTGATTAACTCAAACAGTGTTTACGCAACCTCGGCATCAATTATAAACAAAAGCGCCACATCAATTACCTTCTCGCAGCGTACATCTATGGGATCCGCCGCAACCCTCGGCCAAGTCGCCGTTCCGTTTACCATCGCGCTGCTGGGGTGATCTCTCGAAGCCGGACATCAATCTGATACAGAATTTTTTCTGCAAAGGGTCTCACATCCCTGTCCATGTGGATTCAGCTCGGATTCGCGCCGGGAATGCCACTGCACGCCGCTTCAGATTCAGCGGTATCAGTCCAGAATATCAGGGCCGCTCATGGACCGAATTGACATGCAGGTGGAAGTTCCGGCGGTTCCCCACACCGATCTGATGCGTCACAAGCCGGGTGAATCTTCAACTTCTATCCGGAAGCGGGTGGTGGCGGCGCGGGATATCCAGCGTCACCGATTTGGGCGAACCAAGATTTACAACAATGCCCAGATGACCAGCCGCCATATCCGCGCCCATTGCCGCATCGGAAAAGATGCCCAGGAAATTCTCACCACCGCCATTGAGCGGCTGGGCCTGTCTGCCCGGGCCTGGAACCGGATTCTCAAAATCTCCAGAACCATTGCGGATCTGGACGCTGCTGCCGATATCCGGGTGGATCATGTCACAGAGGCGATTCAGTACAGAAGTTTGGATCGATCCAGAAAACAGCCGGTATGAGGAAGTTGTTCCCTTACCGCTACCTCAGGTGAGTTTGCAGGACGGGTGGCGAAAAACCAAAAAATTCATTTTATTATAGCGTGTTATAATTGAACGTGCCAATTGTTAAAACGCTCTGGTGGTGGGATACGCTTCGCCTTCATGTCATATTAACGATCCATGTTTATTGCCCTATTGGTTCATTCAAACGATTTCTTCCGCCAAGCTCCACTCACCTGCTATCTGAACGGTTTTCTCTCGTGCGAGGCAGCGCATACAAATAAAAAGCGGCACGCTGCTTTTTACAGGGTGCCGCTTTAAAGTAGTATCAGTATGTCTGCTACAATCGCGTCACATTGGCAGCTGCCGGCCCACGATCGGTTTGCTCCACCTCAAAGGTCACACGATCCCCTTCCGCCAGGCTTTTGAAACCATCTGCCTTGATGGAAGAAAAATGCACAAAGATATCGCCCTGACCTTCTTCCTGTTCAATGAAACCAAATCCTTTTTTGTCACTGAACCATTTTACTACACCGTTTGCCATTTTTGCAGCCTCCTTGAAGTAAATAAATCCGGGTCATGGAACTGTGGTGCTGGAACCATCAATAGCCAACCTTGTTGATCAAGATCATCCGAATTTAGCCTGGATATAAAATGGGTACCACACAACAGACAGTTGCATCAACAAAAATCCATGGTTTTCGGAAGCGCCGCCATGTTTTCGGAATCATTCTCATAGCCATCATCTTTATAAAGGGAATACACGCCCCGCCGAATCCGTTTAATGACTCCTTTTTTGCAGGCACGATGGACGATATTGCTGATCTGTTTTTCGTTAAAACCCGATTTTTCTCTGAGCGAGGTGACGGAAATGCCTTTTTTAAACCGCTTCATGATGATCAATACCTGATCAGTGGGCGTTGCGCTGACCGATTTTTTTATTTTTGGGGCAACAGGCAAAGCGGCGTTTTTAACCACCATGATCATGCGTTCGGTTTTTCTGGTAAGGATTTCAAGCTGCCGGGCGACACTTTTCAATTCTTTGGCAATATTTTTCATAATCCGCTCCTCTGGGCAAATGGAGTACAAGGAAAGGAATGGCTGTGTCATGGGATCCAAACTCCGAGGGAAAATCATTTTTGTTTTTTAATTGCACAACAATAAACAAATCGAATTCATTATTTGAGAAATATATAATAAACCGTCTGAGAAATGTCAAGTCGTCAAAATGCTGTCGAAAATAGATTTGCTCCCACGCCGGTTGCATGGTAATGGGAGATTAACAGATTGATATAACGGTTACTTTCATAAATGGAGACACATATTGTGTACACAGGGGTCATGATTGTTTTTGCCCTGCTGTTGGTGGGTCTGAATGGTTTTTTTGTCGCTGCCGAATTCGCCTTTGTCAAAGTCCGCAAAACCCAGCTTGATCTTCTGGCTGCTGCCGGGAATAAACGTGCCCGGAGCGCTCTGTTTGGTGTGACACATCTTGATGCGTATCTTTCCGTCTGCCAGTTGGGTATTACCTTGGCCAGCCTCGGGCTCGGTTGGATCGGCGAGCCTGCCGTGGCTCGGGCCTTGCGGCCGGTTTTTTCATTTTTTTCCATCACAAGTCCCACGCTGATCACCACCTTATCTGTTGCAATGGGGTTTACGTTGATTACGTTGCTGCATGTGGTGTTCGGCGAGCTGGCGCCCAAGTCCATTTCCATTCAAAAAGCAGAAGCCACGGCTCTTCTGCTGGCCCGGTTCATGCGATTTTTTTATGTTCTTTGCCTGCCGTTGGTGACCGTCATGAACGGCATTTCCAACAGTGTATTGCGTTTGGTCGGCATCGGGCCGGCCGGAGAAGCAGAACTTTCCCATTCTCCGGAAGAACTGCGCATGCTGATTCTCGATTCCAGCCAAAGAGGACGCCTGGATAAAGAAGAAGGCCGCATGCTGGACAACATTTTCAGTTTTTATCAGAAAAGTGCCAAGGACATTATGATCCATCGCATGGATGCCATTGCCCTTGATGTTGAAACATCCAGAGACAAGGCCCTTGAGCTGGCCCATGAAAGCGGACATACCCGGTTTCCGATTTATGAGGAGACCCGTGATAATATCATTGGCTTTATTCATATCAAGGATCTCTTGCACAACACCCCGCGCAAAAACCTGCGGCCGATCCTCCGCGCACCGCTTTACGCCCATGAAACATTGCACCTGGATCGACTGTTGCGCCGGATGCAGAACAAGCGCCAGCAATTTTGTGTGGTGATTGATGAGTACGGCATCTGGCAGGGCATTTTGACCATGGAAGATGTGATTGAGGCCATTGTGGGAGATATCCAGGATGAGTTTGATAATGAGACACCGGATGTTGTCGCCCAGGCAGACGGCAGCTATCTGGTTTCCGGTGATATGTCTCTGGATGACCTGACCGATTATATTTCGTTTGAATGCGCGGATCCTTCCACAGACATGTATAAAATTCTCGCTGCCCACTTTATTGACGCCCTTGATCGTATTCCTGAACAGGGCGATGAGATTGAACTGTGTGGAAAACGTCTCATTGTGGTTGCCATGGAGCGGAACCGGATGCGGTCTGTACGGGTGGAAAACATTGATAAAGATGCTGCAAACCCGGCACATGGGGAAGAAACTGGTCAGACCGAACACCCGTAAGCGTCCTGCCAAATCTCACTTATTCCTCCTTTTCGGGGGAACCCTTATTTTCCCTGGATAGTGTTGTCTCGAGTTTGTAACAGTTTAAAATCATTGAGTATCAGAAAATCACGGGATCTTGTTTGATGCAATAAATTCAAATCGTTATATTTCTTAAGGTGACACTATCTAAGGTGGAATAAAAAAGCGCCTTTGGCAAAGTGCCGTCCGCATACTTTGCCACAACCCGGCCGCTTCTCACATCTTCCGAAAAAGACAATCTTCCATGACACCCTTTTCAATTGAATCCCTGGTCAATCAGCTCAAAACCTATAATGCCGCGTATCGGCAGGGAAACCCTTTGGTGGGGGATGCTGAATATGACAGACTGGTGGAAAAACTCCGGGCCCTTTCGCCGGACCATCCTTTTTTACAGGCTGTGGAACCGGAGCAGTTCAGCGGTCGCCAGCAGGTCCGGCATCCTGTGCCCATGCTGTCCATTGAAAAAGCCTATACCCCGGATCAGCTGGAGCGGTTTGTGGCCAGGGTCAAAAAAGAGGCAGAGGCGCTGGGAGTGCCGTTATCTTTTAAATTGACACCCAAACTGGACGGTGTGGCCGGTCGGGACGACGGAACAGTCTTTGCCACACGGGGAAACGGCCTTGTGGGCTACGAGATTTCCAGCGCGTTTGACAAGGGTGTGATTTCCATTGGCGGAAGGGGGCAGGGACTGGGCGAAATTGTTGTGGTGAAATCTTATTTTGATGAACTTCTGGCCGATCTTTTTGAGCATCCCAGAAACATGGTGGTGGGTATTGTCTCGTCAGACACCCTCAATGAAAACGCCAGGATCGCCCTTGAGAAAAAGAAAGTCCGTTTTGTTCCCTACAACCAGTTACCGTCGCTCACCGTGAATGCTGACACGCTCGTCAAAGACTACCGTCAGCTGACCCAAACCCTTCTCTCCAAAGTGGATTATCCCACGGACGGGGTTGTGGTGGAGGCAACCGATGAGGCCATCAAATCCAAAATGGGCGCCACCGCCCACCACTACCGCTGGCAGATCGCCATCAAAACCCGGGGAGAGACAGCAGACACCACAGTGGAATCCATTGAATGGCAGGTGGGCCGCACCGGCAACATTACACCTGTTCTCATGGTATCGCCTGTCTTTCTTTCCGGCGCTACTATTCGCCGGGTCACAGCCCATCACGCCGGAAACATCCGGGACCAGAAAATCGGCACCGGCACCCGTATCCGAGTGATCCGCAGTGGAGAGGTGATTCCCAAAATCGAGGCAGTTCTGGAACCTCAGGGCGAAATGATGCTGCCGACAGCCTGTCCGTCGTGTCAAAAGCCGTTGTCCTGGCAGAATGATTTTCTCAAGTGCACCAACCCGGATTGTAAGGCCCAGGTGGAACAGCGCATCAGCCACTGGTTCCGCAGTTTGGGCAATGCCGACTGGTTCGGCATCAAAACCATTCAGCGTATTGTGGAAAGCGGCCGCACCTGTCTTGAAGACATTTACACCCTTTCCGAATCTGACTTTATCACCATGGGGTTTGGCCCGGTGCAGTCGAAAAATCTGGCTGAAGCGCTTTCCCTCAGCCGTACCCAGCCGGTGGAAGACTGGCGGTTTCTTGCGGCCTTCGGCATCAGTAACCTGGGGACAGGCGACAGCCGGAAGCTGCTTTCCGCTTTTTCCATTGAATCCTTGCTGGATGTGACACCGGATGACATTAAAGCAATCAAGGGATTTGGAGACATCACCAGCAAGGCCATTTCTGACGATCTTTCCCGGCTTCGGCCCCTTGTCACCCATATGCTGGAACTGGGTTTCAACCTGGAGCGAACGCCCCTGGCATCGGACATCAGCGCTATTCAAACCCCGATTTCCGGCAAGCATCTGGTTTTTACCGGAAAGATGACCGGCGGAAGCCGTGAAGCCATGCAGGCCCAGGCCCAATCTTTGGGCGCGGTGGTTCAGACAGCGGTCAGCCGTACCACCGACTATCTGGTGTGCGGAGAAAAAGTCGGGGCCGCCAAAATGGACAAGGCCTCCGGTCTGGGCGTGAAGGTGATTTCCGAATCCGAATACACGGCCCTGATTGGACCTGCCCTCGGGAAGGGCGCATGAACCCCGCTTTTTCTGGTGGCTCCTGCCTGGCTGTGCTGGGAACCGGTTCGGATGTGGGGAAGAGTATCGTTGTCACTGCCCTGTGCCGGCTTTTTGCCGATCAGGGCATCCGGGTGGCGCCGTTTAAAGCCCAGAACATGTCCAACAATTCCGGTGTCACGCCCGAAGGCCTGGAAATGGGGCGCGCCCAGATCGTTCAGGCCGAAGCTGCACGCCTTTCTCCCCATGTGGACATGAATCCTGTTCTGCTGAAACCCACCAGTGAAAAAGGCTCCCAGGTGGTGGTGCGGGGAATTGCGGCCGGAAACCAGAGCGCCATGGATTACCACCGCCGAAAGGCCGGGTTGGTGGAGGTGGTTCACCAGTCCCTTGACCGTCTGCGCCGGGACTATGATCTGGTTATTCTGGAAGGGGCCGGGTCCTGTGCCGAAGTCAACCTCATGGCCCATGACATTGTCAATTTTTCCATGGCAGAGTATGCGGATGCGCCGGTCATTCTGGTGGGTGATATTCACCGGGGCGGTATTTTCGGCCAGTTGATCGGTACTCTGGCCTGTCTTCCGCCTCACTTCAGAAATCGTGTGGCCGGCTTTATCATCAACCGATTCCGTGGTGATGCCCGGTTATTTGCCGACGGCGTCCGATGGATTGAAGACAAAACCGGTCTTCCGGTCTTTGGGGTTCTGCCCTGGTATGATCATATCCGCATTGATTCCGAAGATTCCGTGGCCATTGAACGACCGGACGCCCATCTCTCGGTTGTCGGCGATGGGCCGGCCGTTGCCGTGATCCGGCTTCCCCATATTTCCAATTTCACAGACATTGATCCATTGCAGGAAATTCCGGGGCTGGGTGTGAATTTTGTGAAAATGCCGCGGGATCTGTCCGCCTTTGCCGCGGTGATCCTGCCGGGTTCAAAAAACACCCGCTTTGATCTCAACTGGCTGAAGTCCACCGGCTGGGCATCACGGCTGACCGATTACCAGGCGTCCGGCGGTTTTATAACCGGCATCTGCGGCGGGTATCAGATGCTGGGAACCACCATTCTTGATCCTGACGGTCTTGAGGGAAAACCCGGAACCAGTGAGGGGCTCGGTCTGCTGCCGGTCAAAACCCTCTTGAAGGCCCCGAAAACCACCACCCTCACGCAATTTTCATGGGAAAAAAATGATGGTGCCGGATATGAAATCCATATGGGCCAGACCACTTCCGATCCAGCCGCTCTGGTGGATGGCCGGCCCCTTCTGACGGTTCATTCCAGAAATGGGATGGCCGCCCATGACATGGACGGGTGCATCACCCATAACGGACGGGTCATGGGGACGTATATTCACGGTTTTTTTGATTCTCCAGCCATTATTCGCCACTGGCTTTTCCATGTGGGCATCCAAGGTATCACGGTGCCGGATATGGGCGGTCTTGCGGCCCGATCGCACCAGTATGATGCGTTGGCCGATCATTTCCAGCGCCACGTCAATGTGGCGGCCATTGGCCAATTGGTCCATCAGTGAAGAGAATTGTTCTTGTTTCGCTTGGAACCGTTATTTATCTTTGGTCCCTGTTCCCCACAGGAAACTCGTTTTCGCTGTTTGCTCCATCGCATGTTTTCAACCCCATGATCCGGAGACGACATGAAGTGGTTGCATCTTTCTGACCTTCACTTTGATCCTGAAAAGACCGGATGTGATACCGATGTATTACCGGAGCGCATCAAAAAAATCGGGATAAAGGCGGATCATCTCTTTTTCACCGGTGATTTTCGGAATGGAAATCAGGATGATAGTGATTCTGTGGCCATGGCAGCCGCGGAGTCTTTGCGCCGCATTGCCGAAAGTGTCGGAATTTCCGATTTTTGCCGCATCCACATCGTCCCCGGCAACCATGATCTGACACGTGAGGGATATGGAAAAGATGAGGAAGGGGATGATGACGCGAAGGATCATAGGAAGAAGGAGGGTAAAAAGCAGGTAACAATCATTCGGAAGACATATGAGACTGCGAACGGTTGGTTTGATAAGGGTGATCTCCGCCGTCTTTTGAATCGTTTCGGTTTTTTCAAGAAAATGGTTAAAGCCTTGAACCTTACGAATGTCTGGACGGATTCCCTGCTGCCCCTGCATCCGTATGCCTGTTTTGACGATTTCAGCCTTGTTTACCTGAATACCGCCGTAACCTGCGGCGCGGATGATGATCGGGGTCGGTTGGTTATCGGCAGCAAGACTCTGGATGCGTCTTTGGGTGGCATCAGGAAAGAAAATCCGGGAAAACCCGTCATCATATTGGCCCATCACTCATCCCAGTATTTTTCGGTCAGAGAACGCCGTGACTTTGAAAACAATTTTAGAGGTTTCTCCGAGGCGGCTTTATATCTGTGTGGCGATGAGCATACGCCCTGGAGCCGGAACACAAACAACCTACTGGAACTTACAGCGGGCTGTCTAACCCCAAAAACAGGAACGCAAGTCGTGTTTTATACTGGAGAACTGTGCAATGGTGCATTCCTTCCTCCGCAGGCGCATCTCTGGGACAGCAACTTCTCTTCCTTGGCTGATTATCCGCATCTAAATGAACGAATCCAAAAATTAGTGATCGGCATCCGCAATCCGTTTTTCTCCATATCACGATCAGGAAAGACTGTATCCAACCTGAAAGACCGCAACACCGTCCCACTTACACCGCATTTTACAGGCCGGGAAAAGGAGTTGGAAAATATCCGAAAATCCTTTCAGTCTGGGAAGAGAATAGCCCTTACCCAGTCTATTACCGGGCTCGGCGGTATCGGCAAAACCCAGCTTGCTCTGCAATATGCCTTTGACCATGAAAAAACGTATGAATATGTCTGGTGGATTGATGCGACAACGGAAACCGCCGTTATCGAGGGATACAAGGCTTTCCTGAAAGAAATTAAGTTCCGGATGGGCCTCAAGGCATCTCCGGAGGAATGTGTGGATTACGTCCGCAGATGGATGTCTGAAAACGATAACTATCTGTTTGTATTTGACAATGCAGATTCATATGCGCGGGATGGAAAACCCGTTTTGCCGGATAAAATGCTGCAAGATTATTTGCCGCAAAACCTGGATGGAAACCGGCATATTCTGATTACCTCCCGCTATAAAAACTGGCGGAAAATGGCACAAGAGATCGACGTTCGTGTGTTCAGCCTGCAAGAAGCCCGTGATTTTCTCACAAGCTATACCGGACTGGCGAACGATTCATTTCAGGATAAATTGGCGGAAAAACTGGGTTATCTGCCGTTGGCGCTGGAGCAGGCAGCAGCTTATATCAACGACAAAGGAGAAAGTTATAGGGGCTATCTGGAACTTTTTTCCAGACACAATGTTGAACTTCTGAAGCCGGAGCGGTATCCCAACGAAAATGACCCCAGACGGATTGTCTACACAACCTGGAACATTTCCAGAGATCAGATAAAGAGGGAAAGTGCCCTCCAGCTTCTGGATCTGCTTTCCTTTTTTGCGCCGGACGATATTGATATCCGATGGCTTCAGAACGGCGCGAAGCATCTGCCTGAGCCCTTACGAACGGACATTCAGGAAGAGCTGGAGTGTGGGGAAGTTTTGGCGGAACTGGTGCGATATTCCCTCATCACTCGCCGTGAGGAGCACCTCTCCCTGCATCGTCTGGTTCAGGAAGTGATCAGGGGAAGCCTCGAAACAGAAAAACGCAATGAAGCGGCGGAGTGTTGTTTACGCATTTGCAACTCATGCATTTTTTGGGATTTCAGCACAGTTGAATCACGCCGCCAATTCAGCGAACTGCAACCTCATCTGCTGTCCGTATTGAACGCCTCGGATGACCATCTGCTGGAGACTCGTGCAATTCTTTATATGTTTCTGGGAAAAGGGGCGGAAGAACATGGGCGTTATGACACGGCGTTGGAAGAATATGAAAAAGTGCTGGCTATCAGGAAAAAAAATCTTGGCCCGGATCACCCGGACACTGCCACCGCTTATAACAATATCGCCTTTGTGTATTCCAGCAAGGGAGAGTACGGCAATGCTCTGAAAGGATTTGAAAAGGCGCTGGCGATCAGGGAAAAAGTCCTTGTGCCGAATCATCCTTCCATCGCTACCACTTATAACGATACCGCCATGGTGTATTCCCGCATGGGCGAGTACGACAAGGCGCTGGAAGGATATGAAAAAGCGCTGGCGATCAGGGAAAAAGTCCTTGGGCCGAATGATCCGAAAACCGCCCAAATTTATAACAATATCGCCGTAGTGTATTCCAGGAAGGGCGAATACGGCAAGGCACTGGGTGAACATGAAAAAGCACTGGCAATCAAGGAAAAAGTCCTTGGGCCGGATCATCCGAAAACCGCCATTACCTATAACAATATCGCCGGAGTGTATTTCCGCACGGGCGAGCACGAAAAGGCACTGGAGGAATTTGAAAAAGCGTTGGCAATCAGAGACAAGGTCCTTGGATCGGAGCATCCGGACACCGCCATCTCCCATAACAATATCGCCATGGTGCATGACAATAAGGGCGAGTACGACAGGGCACTGGAAGGATATCAAAAAGCGCTGGTGATCAGGGAAAGAGTCCTTGGACCGGATCATTCGGGCACAGCCGTCATTTATAACGGTATCGCCTCTGTGTATGACAATATGGGCAAGTATGACAAGGCGATGGAATGGCATGAAAAAGCGCTGGCAATCAGGGAGAAAGTCCTTGGACCGGATCATCCGGACACCGCTACTACTTACAATAACATCGCCGAAGTGTATTACAAAAAGGAAAAATATGGCAAGTCACTGGGATGGTATGTCTGCGCATTCCGCGTTTTTCAGACAAAGTTTGGAGATCGTCATCCAAGCACAAAAAAACTATATAAAAAAATGTGCCAAGCCTATGAGGAATCTGGAAAAACGGGAAATTTTAAAGAATGGCTTGATGGAAAACTTGCGGAATCCGGCCGGTGTCATCAATAACCCGGGACTGGAATCCCCCGCCTGTCCTGTATTGGATAGCAGAAAAGGACGGGTGAACGGGAAAAGTCTGCGTAAAGCCATAAATCAAAAGGATCTGTCATGAAAACCCTTGCATTCAACGGAAGCCCACGGAAAAAACACAACACCGCCACCCTTCTGGAAAAAGCCCTGGAGGGCGCGGCTGCCGCGGGCTCGCAAACAGAACTGATTCATTTGTTTGATCAGGATTTTACAGGATGTATCAGCTGTTTTTCCTGTAAACGGATAGGCGGAAAAAGCTACGGGGCCTGTGGGGTGGATGATGCCTTGACGCCTCTTTTGGAAAAAGCCGCGGCTGCGGATGTATTGATTCTGGGATCTCCCATTTATCTGGCAGCGGAAACCGCCAGATTCAGAGCTTTTCTGGAGCGCCTGATTTTTCCCTGTCTCACCTATGCCGAGGCGCCCAAAACCCTTTTTCCCAGAAAAATCCGGACTGCCATGATCTACACCATGGGCGTTCCGGCGGATCGTATCCCGCTTGTGGGGTATAACTGGCATTTTGAACGCACATGCGACCTGTTGACCCGGATTTTCGGCCACTGTGAAATGCTGTGCAGCACGGAAACCAAACAATTTGACCATCCGGAAAACTACTTCTGCCCGGCTAAAAACATTCCCGATCTGGAAAAAAGGCATGCGGAAGTCTTTCCCCAGGACTGCGAAAAAGCTGCTCAACTGGGAAAACGACTCGCCTTGGCCCATAACTGACGCCACACCCCGCGTCGCCCGTGTTTCAGCCTTTTGTCCGTTCTTGCTTCCTTAGAAAAAGGTGGATAGAAAACGAAAAGGAGACCGAGCTGAAAACCAACGCTGTATCTCAAAAAAGAGTTGTCCATGCCCGCTTTTTTCATTGATCGTCCGATTTTTGCCTGGGTGCTCGCACTCCTTGTGATGCTCACCGGCATAATCTCCCTGTATCTTCTGCCTGTTGCCCAATATCCCACCATCGCGCCGCCGGAGCTTTCCATCCGGGCGCGGTATCCGGGCGCTTCCGCCAAAACCGTTGAAAGTTCCGTAACCCAGATCATCGAACAGCAGATCAATGGGGTGGATCATCTCAACTATATGTTTTCAGGCAGCGATGCCACGGGTCAGGCCTCCATTACCCTTTCTTTCAAACAGGGAACCGATATCAACGTGGCCCAGATGCAGGTGCAGAACAAGCTGCAGCCCGCCATGACCCTGCTTCCGGAAAATGTCCAGCGTCAGGGCCTGCGCGTCCTGAAAATCGTCCGAAACGATCTTCTCATCGTCACCTTTGTGTCCGAAGACGGCAGTATGCGCCGGGAAGACATAACAGACTATGTGGCCAGCAATGTCCAGGATATTTTGAGCCGGGTGAACGGGGTGGGGGAGGTCAACCTGTTTGGGGCCCAGTATGCCATGCGCATCTGGTGCGATCCGGCCAAACTGGAAAAGTACAAGATGACGCCGCTGGATGTCATTGATGCGGTAAAGGCCCAGAACACCCAGGTATCGGGCGGACAGACAGGAGCCCTTCCTGCGGTTTCGGGTCAGGAAATCACCATGACGGTGGATGCTCTTTCCCGCCTTGAAACCGTTGAGCAGTTTAACAATATCTTCATCCGTATCAATCCGGACGGATCGATTGTCCAAGTCAGGGATGTGGCCAGAATTGAGCTGAACGGCGAATCCATGAACGTGATCACCCGTTTCAACGGCATGCCCTGTGCCGCCATGAGCGTGCGGCTGGCGCCGGATGCCAATGCCCTTGCCACGGCAGATGCGGTCAAAGCTGAACTTGAAAATATTTCTGCTTTTTTTCCACCAGGCCTTGCCGTGCAGTATTCCTATGATGCCACGCCCTTTGTGCGCATTTCCATCCGGGAAGTCTTCAAAACCCTGGGGGAAGCCATTTTACTGGTTTTTTTCGTCATGTTTCTGTTCATTCAGAATTTCCGGGCCACCCTGATTCCCACCATTGCCATTCCTGTTGTGCTCCTCGGCACCTTCACGGTTCTGGCAGTTTTTGGGTATTCCATCAACACCCTGACCATGTTCGGCATGGTGCTGTCCATCGGCCTTCTGGTGGATGATGCCATTGTGGTGGTGGAAAATGTGGAACGGATCATGCGGGTCGAAGGTATTTCCGCCAAAGAAGCCAGCAAAAAATCCATGAAACAGATTTCCAGTGCACTGGTGGGCATTACCTTGGTGGTGGTGGCGGTATTTTTTCCCATGGCGTTTTTCGGCGGATCCATGGGGGTGATTTACCGTCAGTTTTCCATTACCCTCATCGCCTCCATGATTCTCTCCCTGCTGGTGGCCCTGATTTTGACGCCCGCCTTGTGCGCCGCTCTGCTGAGGCCCTCTCCAAATCCTGGACAAAAAGGTTTTGCCAGGGCATTTGAGCATTTTTTCGATACCGCAACAAATGGGTATGTGGCCCTTGCCGGCCGGATGATCAATAAACCGGGGCGGTATGTGCTGGCTTACGGTGTTGCCCTCGGGCTGATGGCCCTTCTTTTTTTCCAGCTTCCCAAGGGTTTTTTACCGGATGAGGACCAAGGACGGCTATCCATCCGGGTACAGCTTCCACCCGGCGCAAGCCTTGAACGCACCGCAGACGTTCTGGCCATGGTGGAACAGCATTTTCTGGAAGATGAAAAGGATCTTGTGGAAAATATGATGATCACCGCAGGCCGGGGCATGGGGGTCAGCGGCCAGAACACCGGAACCGGCTATGTGAACTTCATTGACTGGGACAAGCGGAAAACTCCGGAAAAAAAGCTTCCGGCCATTCGGGCACGGGCCATGGAAAAGTTTTCCAAAATCCGGGAAGCCCAGGTGATGGTCTTTATTCCGCCGGCCGTATCCCAGTTGGGAAATTCTTCCGGGTTTGACTTCGAACTCATCGACCGCTCGGGAAAAGGCCATGCTGCATTGATTGAGGCCAGGGACATGCTCATCGAAAAGGCGATAAATCACCCGGATCTTCGCAATGTCCGGGCCAATGGCCTGGATGACGAGGAGCAGCTCAAACTGAATATCAATCATGCCAAGGCAGGGGCTTTGGGTGTGAGTGCCGAAGAAATCAACAGTACGATTTCATCCTATTGGGGAAGCACCTATATTAATGATTTTATGGACAAGGGCCGCACCAAACGGGTTTATCTTCAGGCGGATGCGCCTTTCCGCATGCAGGAAACAGACTTTCAGCACTATTATGTCCGCAACAACAAGGGCGAAATGGTGCCTTTGTCCGCCTTTGTCTCCAGCCGTATTGTCCATGGGTCGCCGCTTTTGGAGCGCTACAACGGACTGCCGTCAGTGGAAATTCGCGGAGAAGCTGCGCCCGGCAAAAGCACGGGCCAGGCCATGGATGTGATTGAGGAGCTGGCCAGGGAGCTTCCCGAAGGATTCGGCATTTCCTGGATCGGCCTCTCCTTTCAGGAAAAAGAAGCTGGCTCCCAGGCCATTGTGCTGTATACGGTCTCGCTTTTTGTTATTTTTCTCTGCCTTGCCGCCCTGTACGAAAGCTGGTCCTTTCCCCTTGCCGTCATGCTGGTGGTGCCCCTCGGGGTTCTGGGCGTTGTGGTGGGCGCGTATCTGCGGGGCTTTGAAAACAACGTCTATTTTCAGGTGGGACTTCTCACCATCATTGGTCTTGCGGCCAGAAACGCCATTCTTATCGTGGAGTTCGCCAAGGAGCGGGTGGAACAGGGCCAGGATCTGGACAGCGCGGTGCTGCTGGCCGCCCGCCTGCGGTTTCGGCCCATCATCATGACGGCCATGGCCTTTATTCTGGGCGTTTTGCCCCTGGCCATCAGCACCGGCGCGGGTTCCGGCGCCCAAAACGCCGTGGGTACAGTGGTGGTGTCCGGCATGCTCACCGCCACCTTTTTGGGAATTTGCTATGCCCCGCTGTTTTTTTTCGCTGTTTACCGGATTTTTCGCAAAACGCCGCAAGTGTCTGAAAATGGTTGAGGGTGGTATCTGTATCAGGGACTTGGTATTTGCGGAATATCCGTCAAAATGGAAACTCCCACCTCCCTATCCGCACCTTCTTCTCCCGTGTCTTTCACCTTGAAAAAAGAAATACCGCCAATCATCAGGCTGGCATCTGATCGTTTTTTCCATGGCCACCCGTTGGAAAATCCGGGTATTTGAAATCCAGACCCAATTTTACTGCGACTGTTTCCACAATCATGCACTGTTTTGGGGTTTTGTCCGGGTTTTCGTTAGGAATAACCGACGTTGGTACAGCGGATGGGGCTTTGGCGGATATGCCTTGGCACACGAATTCAGCTGGCTTGCAGGTCTGGCCTTATTTTTTTGCGGCGAATCACCTTGATAACAGCAGGAAGGGGTTTTTCAGCACTGGCGAAAGCGTTCGTTTCCTTGCCGGACTGATTAAAGAGTTGCATAAGTTTGGCTTCGATCTGTTTACGTTTTTTTTCGTCCATTCCACTTCTCAGTTGATAGGGTATTGATGGGGATGATACCGATGTTTTAGATATCGATCCAGAAAAAAGGTTTAGCGCATTTTAACACCAATATTTTTCTCTCTATGGGGTTTGCACGCCATAAAGGGAAAATACCTGAAAAAACAATTCAGGATATTGAATCGTAAAATGCTTTAACAAGTGCATTCCCCGGAAATACATTCACAAGGACCGTACTCAGTCGCCGTTTTTAAGGAGGAGAAGAGAAAAATCACTTGATGCAGGGGAAAAAAGATCCTTCACCAGATTGGAAAGATCAATACCGGGGCTCTGCTTATACCAGATATTTTGCCCTGGCAAGTCAAATCAGCACAAAAATCGTGTGATCCCGCTTTTTTGAGGGGAAAATCATCATCCGGCGTATGGGTCACCCCTCTTTTATCATTTTCCCGGCAACCACCCGGCAAACAAGGTCGCACAGGGCAGCTGGAGTTGTGTGGGGACGTGATCGGACAACGATAAAATCGGCCCTCATGCCGGTTGTGATTTCTCCGCGGTCCACAAGTCCCATGAGCAGCGCACCCTGGCGGCTGGCGCTCCGGATGGCCATTTCGACGGTCATTCCGGAAATGACAAACAATTCAATTTCCGCTTTTAGGGCCGGACCATGATCAACACCCGGGCTTCCCGCATCCGTGCCTGTGGCCAGCATGACTCCCAGTTCACCGGCCATGCGGATCTGCTCCAGTTGATGGTCCAGATTTTTTCGGGCCACGTCCGCCCTGGCCGCATCACCAGGATCCCCTTTTTCAGCCAGATACGCCACATAAGCGCTCATGGTCACGGCAGTGGGCACCCAGACCACGCCCAGATCCGCCATGCGCCGCAGATTGTCTTTTCCCATGAAAAAACCGTGTTCAATGCTGGTGCATCCGGCCTCCACCGCCTCTCTCACCGGGGCTTTGCCATTGGCGTGAACCATGACGGGAAGTCCTTTTCGGCGCGCGTGGGCGATGATAAACGTCAGTTCATCGGCGCTGAACTGGGGCGGGGTTTCCACGCCAAACCGGGAAAGGCTGTTCAGCCCGGAGTTGACGATCTTGACATGATCCTGTGGCCCCTTTTCCAGAAAAAACTGCTGCTCTGGAATTTTTCCCGGTTCCAGCGGAATACCGATGAGTTTTCCATAACGTCCCGGCGCATGCCGGGCACGGCCGGGCGCGGCCAGGGTCACCAGAGACGTTCGGGCGGTTTCCAGTTTGTAGTCCAGGGTATCGCCATGGGGATCGCCCCCTTCACGCACTGCGAAGATGCCGCTTTTGAGATAATCGGCAAGGTGACGGGCCATGAGGGCCTTTTTTTCAAAAAGGGTGCGGGTGTTTTCAAGCTGGGATTTTCTAATGTCCGGATCCATGGAACCGGACATCAGAAGATGGGTGTGGCTGTCCACCAATCCCGGCAATGCGGTGCAATCGGAAAAATCAACCACCTCAAGATTCGGTGAAAGGGGGATGGACGCATCCTGAATCCCCACAAACCGACCATTTTCCACAATCAGCACCTGATTTTGACGGAAAGACCGACCTGTGCCGTCGATCAGCCATCCTGTATGATAAGCGATTTTTCCGGGTTTCATGGCGTCAGTCGTTGAACTTTCCCCGATTGTCAAACCGCGCGAAACGTGATCACCGGTGGATTGGCAAAGGTCTGTTTAACCATACACATCTCTGCCGCACGCACCACGGCAGACCGGTAGCGTTCCGGAAAATCAGGGGGAAGAACAATGTCAATATCAACGGTTTTCATCAGGTGGGTTTTCTCGTCAGCCGAAACCCGCAGTGTCAGATGGATATTGTCGGTGGGAAGCGACCGACTCTGGCAGAAAGAAGCCACAAAAAAACCCGAGCAGGTGCCAAGGGATGCCAGAAGCAGATCAAAGGGCGTGGGCCCGGATCCGTTTCCGCCGTCACCGACCGGCTGGTCCGTATGGATGGTAAAGCCGTTATAGACCGCATCGACCTGTTTCCCACCGGGAAAATGAATTTTCATCTCCATCATTCTGTCCTCCTGGTAAAAAAGTTCCTATGAAAAAAATCGCATCTTCTTTTGTTTTCCGGATAAGGTCCCGGTTCCCCAAACCCTGCTATTCGGGAGCAGCCGGGTTTTTCTCCCCGTCATTTTGTCAATGTATCAGTTTGATTCCACTATAAGCAACAGAAGGGAAGTTTCAAGGTAAAACCAGATGGAACCGGTTCCGGTGTCATCAGACAGTCATAAGCACGGTGGACCTGTGGAAAGTATATATTTTGCAGTTGCGCCGTGTTGTCAGCGATTCAAACTATGGCGCCCTTTACAACAGCGTTTAAATGGCCTAAGAAAAGCAAACTTTTATCCCAAATAACATATTTCAA
>JAJDJS010000014.1 GCA_030267325.1 Desulfosarcina sp. OttesenSCG-928-A07
TTTACAGGTTTTGCCCGCCATAACGTGCCTTGACGCCGGAAAATGTTGACTTCCAGCCCGTCCATGCCATAAAGATAGCCGGCTCAAACGGAAGATGCGCTTCGTTTTTCCGTACCCTAATAAGAAAGCCGCCATGATCAACCCCGCGACAAGCCCCTTTTAAGATGCGTCTCTGTTTTCCCATCCGTAGGATCACCCCACCGGAACAAGGATGAAATCATAGAACATGGCCTTTCCCCTTTTATCTGTATGGATCATGGTATCGGGCGGTTTTTTGGCGCTCCTGCTGCACGGGCGCTTTTCCCTGATGAAATGGGTGGCGATGCTTTCCATGATCACAGGATGCGGCCTTGGAATGACCGATGCCCTGTCCCGCGCATTGTCTGACATTCCCTTTTTCCTTTCCATCAACGGACCCAGCCCTTTTACGCTGGAATTTTCCATTGACGGACTGTCCGCGTTTTTTCTGGTGGTCATTTTCGGCATCTGTTTTCTGGCTGCCATTTACAGCTTTCAGTATCAACGGGAATCCGCCGGCAGACTGAAAACCGCAACCAGCTATTTTTTCTTCAGTCTGCTGACCGCTGCCATGGTGATGGTGGTCACCGCCGCCAATATGCTGACTTTTCTGCTGGCCTGGGAGATCATGTCCCTGTCCTCGTTTTTTCTGGTGATTCAGGATTACCAGTCTGAAAAAAACAGAAAAGCCGGCTACCTGTACTTTGTTTTTTCCCATGTGGGCGCCATGTTCATCATGGCCGCCTTTGGGCTGATGTATCACTACACCGGTTCCACGGCCTTTGAAGCCGGGGGACTCACCCCATGGGCAAAGGGCCTGATCTTTGTGATGGCCTTTGTGGGATTCGGATCCAAAGCAGGCGTTTTCCCCTTTCATGTGTGGCTGCCCCACGCCCATCCAGCGGCCCCGTCCCATATCTCGGCGGTGATGTCCGGCGTGATGATCAAAACCGGCATTTACGGGATGCTTCGCCTGTATCAGGTGCTGGACCCGCGTCTTCCCGGGCTGGCGGTCATGGTGATGATCGTGGGCGTTATCTCCGGTGTATTGGGCGTGGTCTACGCCCTGGGGCAAAACGACCTCAAACGGCTTCTGGCCTATTCCAGTATTGAAAACATCGGCATCATCCTCATCGGCATCGGCATCGGCATGATGGGAGTAGAAACCGAAAACCCAGTCATGACCATCATGGGGTTTGCCGGCGGACTGCTGCACGTTCTGAACCACGCCTTGTTCAAATCTCTGCTCTTCATGGGGGCCGGCATGATCCTTCACAAAACCGGCATACACACCCTGGATGCCCTGGGCGGGGTGATGAAAAAAATGCCGATCACCGGCATCACCTTTCTGGTGGGCGCCCTTGCCATTTCCGGCCTGCCGCCCTTGAACGGCTTTGTCGGCGAATTTTTTATTTACAGGGGTGGTTTTTTGGGAATCGGAGACGATCTGTGGGTTTTTTCCTGCAGTCTGGTCGCCATTGTGGGACTGGCCCTCATCGGCGGGCTGGCCCTTGCCTGTTTTACCCGGGTGGTGGGCGTAGTGCTTCTGGGCGAGCCCCGAACCCCATCTTTTGCCGCCGCAAACGAAAGCGGCATGGCCATGCGGATTCCCATGGTGATACTGGCCGCAGGGTGCATGCTGATGGGTATTTTTCCAGGCCTTTTCATCGACATGGCGCATCTGGCAGTATCTGCCATGGGATATGACAACCTGTCCGGTCTTCCGGAAAAACCCGCCTGTCTGTGGTCCCTTGATCTCACACGGGCGAGTCTTTTTTTTATTGCCGCAGTGCTGGCGGTTCTGGCCATTCGAAAAATCATCTGCCATGCAAAAAAACCTGTCCGCCGGAGCTGCACCTGGGGGTGCGGATTTACCCGGCCCACACCGCGCATGCAGTATACAGGAACTTCCTATGCTGCTTCCATCCTGGATTTTTTCAGGCCCGTAGCGCCCCTTTCAGAAAAAGAGACACCGGTTTCAGGGCTTTTTCCCAAGCCCGCCAGCTACCACAGCCATGTCTGGGATATCGTGGAGATCGGCCTTTATATGTGGGTGGTCAAACCTGTCATGGTGGTCTTTGATAAATTGCGTTGGATCCAGCACGGGGATATTCATCTTTATATTGGCTATATTCTGCTGGCCATTGTGGTGCTGCTCTTTTTTGTCTGATGTTCGTGTTGGGGTCCATGGGAGCCGACATATGGTTGAATCGATTGCATTGTGGGTGTTGGCGCTGGTATCCGCGCCTCTTTTTGCCGGTGTGATTTTAAAGGTCAAAGCCTTTTTCGGTGGCCGAAAAGGATCGCCGGTCCTGATTCATTATTACACCCTGCAAAAGCTCTTCAGAAAAGGGTCGGTTTACAGCCACAGCACCACCTTTATGTTCAGGCTGGGGCCTGTGATTTCCCTTGCCGTGGCTGCGACCACCCTTTTCTTTCTGCCCATGGCCGGGCACAGGCCGGTTATTTCATTTAACGGCGATGTTATTTTTGTGCTGTATATTCTGGGTCTTTCCCGTTTTTTTACCATTTGTGCGGCCATGGACACCGCATCGCCCTTTGAAGGTATGGGCGCGGCCCGGGAAGCTTATTTTCCCATCATCTGCGAAGCCAGCATGTTCATGATCCTGATTCTCTTCTACCGGCTGACCCATCTGCTGAGTTTTGACGGGTACTTGTCCGGGGAAAACCCGCTCATCCTCTGGAAAACTGCCGGTCCCATCCTGATTTTTGTGGTGATGTCCCTGTTCATTATTCTTCTCACAGAAAATTCCCGTGTTCCGGTGGATGATCCGGCCACCCATCTGGAACTGACCATGATTCACGAAGTCATGGTCCTGGACCACAGCGGCCCGGACCTGGGACTGATTGAACTGGGATCGGTTTTGAAACTGTTTTTTTATTCCGCCATTATTGCCCGGCTGATTTTTCCCTTTGAAACCGGCGTCCTTGTCTTGAATCTGATCCTTTTCTATACCGGCATCCTTGTTGTGACCACAGTCATTGGCGTTGTGGAGTCGGTCATGGCCCGTTACCGTATGGACCGGGTGCCCAAATTTCTTCTGACCGCCTTTTCCCTTGCCTTTTTCGCCACCATCATCACCCTGGAGTTTTTGCGATGATTCATCCGGTGGATACCATGCTGGCCTTGGCACTTTTGTCGATTCTTTTTTCTTTTGGTTCCAGCCGCCTGCCGTCCCTTATCAAGGTTGTGGGGTTTCAGGGGATTGTGGTCTGTATTGTACCCCTTTTTCTCGGTCATGGGCTGTCCCCGGAATCGGTTGTTTTTTCCATTGCCGCCCTTTGCATCCGAGGCATCCTCATACCGGTCTGCATTTATGTGGCGATCCGGAAAGCGGCAATCACACGCGAAGTGAAACCCATTGTGGGGTTTCATGCCTCCATTTTTTTCGGACTGATCCTGATGGTCGGCGCCACCATGGCCAGTCACCGGTTTGATGTGGCTGCCGATCACATCAGCCGTCTTTTCCTGCCAACAGCCATTTCCCTTCTGGGTGCGGGAATGTTTCTGCTCATGGCCAGACGCAACGCCATTGCCATGGTGCTGGGATATATGGTGCTGGAAAACGGCATTTACCTGGTGGGGTGCGCTTTTTCCCAGCGGGTCAGCCACATCACGGAATTCGGTATCCTGCTGGACATCCTGGCCGGTGTCATGATTATGGCCGTTATTCTGCGGAATATGAAAACAACCTTTAACGATCTGGATACCGACCGGCTGAGAACCCTCAAGGAATAATTTTTGCCGGTGACGATTTGATCCTCCCCAACAGGTGGCCGCATGCTTGAAATGATCTTTCTGGTTCCTTTTATCATAGGCATCACCGCCTTTTTTCTTCCACGGACCATCAACCGATTGCTGCTGGTGCTGACCGGCATGGTTCATCTTTTTCTTTCAGTGGCAATCTGGGTGAACAGTCCGGCGGCTTTTTTTCCGGCCTTTTTTGCCGTGAGTCCCGAAGGAACGCTTTCCCTTCTGGTGATTTCCCTGCTGTTTTTTCTGATTTCCGTGTACACCCTGACCTATATCAAGGAAACGCCCATCCCTAAGGAAAAGATATTCATCGGATTTTTGCTGTTGTTTCTTTCCACCATGTCTATGGCCACCTTGTCGGACCACATCATGGTGTTGTGGATTGCCATTGAAGCCACCACCCTGGCCAGCGCGCCCCTGATCTACACCCATCACACCGTATCAGCCCTTGAAGCCACCTGGAAATATGTACTGATCTGTTCGGTGGGTATCGCCATGGCCCTTCTGGGATCAATTCTGCTCAGCGTTTCCCTGGATGCCGGAAAGGTAAATGCGGCCATCTCTTTTTCCGGTCTGGTGGCGGTTGCCCAAAGCCTGGACCCCCGGTGGCTCAAGGCGGGATTTGTTTTTATTCTGGTGGGATACGGCACCAAGATGGGACTTGCGCCCATGCACACCTGGCTTCCCGACGCCCACAGCGAAGCACCGAGTCCGGTTTCCGCCCTGCTTTCCGGGGTTCTGCTCAACTGCGCCTATCTGGGAATTTTCAAAACCAGCAAAATCATGCACGCGGCAGGCCTTTCGGACTTTTCAGGGCCAATTCTCATTATTTTCGGCCTGATTTCCATTATCGGGGCCGCCACCTTCATTCTCCGGCAAACTGAATACAAACGGATGCTGGCCTATTCCAGTATCGAAAACATGGGCATCATTGCCGTGGGCACCGGCATCGGGGGCTTTGCGGCGTATGGGGCCATCATCTGTCTCATCCACCACAGTCTGATCAAATCCAGCCTGTTTCTCACTTCGGGCAATATCCTTCTGGGGTCCGGCACCCGCCTGATTGAAAAGGTAAATGGTTTGGCTAACCGCGCGCCAAAAAATTTTGTGGCGTTTTTCGGCGGTTTTATCGCCATTTCCGGATTTCCGCCCTTTGGTCTGTTTTTGGGGAAAGTGATCATCCTCATCACGGCGCTGAAAGCCGGTCACTTTATCGCCGCCGGCATTTTTATCTTCAGCCTGTGTGTGATTTTTGCGGGTCTGGCCAACAGCGTCATGCGCATGTCCTTTCATCCGGCTGATCCGTCGCTACCGAAAAACATTCCTGAACACATCGGACTGCTCTGGCCCCAGTACACCCTTCTGGCCGCATCCATCATCCTTTGTTTCTGGATGCCGGCCTCGCTTCAGGAGACCCTTGTTCAGGCAGCCTCAACCATTGGGGGAGGATTTTGATGGCAATGGAGTTGATGCCCATTTCAAATGGGGTGGCGGTTTCCCGAAAAAAAGTCCCCCACCTTTCCTTCCGTGATTTTGCGGACCAAACCATTCAGATGGTCTCTGACGGCGGAAAGGTGGTTCAGTTTTTTGCCTACCCGGATGAAGGAGGAAAAGTCCGGCTGATGACAGTGCTGCGGAAATCCGGTGATCTTTTTGCGGCCGGCTGTGATGCACCGGATGTCTACCCTGCCCTTTCCGCAGAGGCGACTTGCTTTCACCTGTTTGAACGGGAAATCGCCGAGCAGTACGGGATTCGGCCAGACGGCCATCCCTGGCTGAAAATGGTCCGTTACCATGCCAATTACAGGGGGGTGACCGATGTTTTCGGAAATGACTATGCGGAAGATATTCCCGGACGTTACCCTTATTATACAGTCTCGGGAGAAGGCGTTCACGAAGTGGCGGTGGGTCCGGTTCATGCCGGCGTGATTGAGCCCGGCCATTTCCGATTCAACTGCATCGGCGAACGGGTGCTGAACCTTGAAATTCAGCTGGGATACCAGCATCGGGGCATTGAACCGCTGCTGACCACGGTGGATCCCAAGCGTCTTTCCGCCATCACGGAAAACATTGCCGGCGACACCACCATCGGCCACAGCCTTTGCCATGCCCAGGCCATGGAAGCCCTCATGGGTCTTGTGCCGGATGACGGGGCCCAGACCCTCCGGACCCTTTCCCTGGAATTGGAACGCCTTGCCAACCATGTGGGCGACCTGGGGGCCATCAGTGGGGATGTGGCCTTTCTGCCGCCGGCCAACTACTGCGGCCGGATGCGGGGCGATTTTCTCAACATGACATTGCTTATCTGCGGGAACCGGTTTGGAAAGGGGCTGGTGCGTGCCGGCGGCGTGCGGTTTTCACTGACAGAGGACCTCCGCCACGAACTTGCCGGGCGCCTTGGAGAGCTGAAGCCCCAGGTTCGGCATGTGCTGTCCCTTTTGATGAACACGCCCAGTGTACGGGCCCGGCTTGAAGACTGCGGCCGAGTGAGCTTTGAAGATGCCGACAACCTGGGACTGGTGGGACCAGCTGGCCGGGCGTGCGGTCATCCCTATGATGTACGACGGGTTTTCCCCACCGCCGGGTATACGCGCCTGGATATTCCCGAATATTCGGAGTCCACGGGCGATGTCTGGGCCCGGGTCAGTGTCCGGTGCCAGGAGGTGCTGCAATCCATCGGCATTGTTGAATCTTTGCTGGAAACAGCGGTTGACACCACTCCGGTCCACACTTTACCCAAAATCGGGATTGCAGCGGACAGTCTGGTTGTCACACTGAATGAAGCCTGGCGGGGCGAGGCGTCCCACTGCATTCTGACCGACTCGGCCGGCCGTCTTCTGCGGTACAAAATCAAAGACCCGTCGTTCCACAACTGGCATGGACTTTCCATGGCGTTAAGAAATACGGGGATCTCGGATTTTCCGCTGAACAACAAAAGCCACAACCTTTCCTACTGCGGGTTTGATGTGTAGGGAAGGCTCACCATACAGTATCGTCAATAGAGACATAGCTTTTTTCTGAAAGACAAAACAGTTATGCTGAGCATCCTGAAAAACCGATTTGAGCAGGGATACCGAACATCCGGATATCCCAAAACCCCTGTCTGTCTGCCGGCCCGGTACCGGGGACGACCGGAACTTAATATGGACGCGCCTGTGGATGTGATCCATGCCTGCGCCGATGTCTGCCCCCAGGAGGCCATCGACCCTGTCGCAAAAACCCTGGACATGGGCCGCTGTATGTTCTGCGGAGACTGCGAGCGAATCGCAGACGGCCGGTTTGTGCGGTTTACCCAAAATTACGAGATCGCCGTGGCAAAAAAAACCGATCTGGTCACAAAGGGAACGCTGCCCGATCTGGCCCGCCATGCCAAACAACACTTCAAAAAATACTTTGGCCGATCCCTTCAACTGCGTCAGGTTTCCGCTGGCGGCTGCAATGCCTGTGAGGCGGACCTCAACGTACTGTCCACCCCTTTTTTTGACTTGGCCCGGTTCGGCATCAATTTTGTGGCATCCCCCCGCCACGCCGACGGAATGGTGGTGACCGGTCCGGTTTCCCGGAACATGAAAACCGCGCTGCTCCAGACTTACGAGGCCATCCCTGAGCCCAAAGTGGTCATTGCCGCAGGATGCTGCGCCTTGTCCGGCGGACCGTTTCAGGGAAGCCCGGAAATCACCGAGGGACTGGACCGGCTGCTTCCTGTGGATCTCTTTATTCCCGGATGTCCCCCCCATCCCATGACCCATCTTCACGCCCTGCTTTCGTTTTTCAAATAACGCCGCCCCCGGTTGATGTTTCAAGTTTGACCGCAAAAGAGTCAAAACAAGTCATTTTGTTTTTTGCGATTTATGCCTTTTCACCCTTCCCGCAAACCCGGTTCATCCGGTTTGTCCACCCAATATCAGAACGTCCCTAGACAGAACCGTTTTTACATTCTGTCAAAAGACCCGACAGCGCCTGTTTTTCCCTTTTCTCTGAATTGCTTCAAAAATGCTTTGATATTCTGATAATCACTTGTTATTTGTAAAATTCAAATTATTTTCATGCACCTCTTTAAATGGCATATCACTTGCTGCTTTATTTTCATTTTCGGAAAAATAAGGGAGTGTTTCCCCGACCTGCCTTCAAAAGGAGCCCCGGATGACACAGACGTTTAAAATTCTCGCCGCTGTTGACCTTTCCGATTATTCCGATACCACTGTCCGTTACAGCCTTGCCATTGCCAAAAAAATGAGTGCGGATCTGATACTGGTCAACGTGATTAATCAGCGGGATCTGGACATCGTTCGCAGAGCCATGGTGGGGTATGATTCATTTTCCTTTGACGACTATCTGGAGGAACAGATCAAGGATCGGCGAATGCGAATGACCGCTCTCTTGGAAAACGCCGGCAGGGAAAACATCAGGTGCCGTTTCATTGTAAAAGACGGTATCCCCTATCAGAAGATTCTTGAAACCGTCACCACCGAAGGCGCCGATCTTCTGGTCGTCAGCACCAAGGGCCGGAGCAATCTGGCAGATGTGATGGTCGGTTCGACGGCAAGCAAACTGTTCCGTCAGTCGCCCATCCCCATGGTCTCCATTCCCGCAACCTATATTCATCCGTCATGGCTGCTTTAGGGTGGAAGCTGATTGTGGAATCTTTTTCATTCAAGCGTTTATCACTAAGGAGAGATGCGCATGCTGACCCAATACTGGATGAGCAAGCCCGCCATTACCCTTGAAAAAACAGCGCTCCTGAAAAAGGCCGCTGCACAGATGCGGGAAAAACGTATCCGGATGCTGCCTGTGACGGATTGTGGCAAATTGTGCGGTATTATCACGGATGGAGAGATTAAAAAGGTCCTGCAGCCGGATGATTCCGGGCCGAATGCCTACATGCCGGGCCGCTGGATTCCGGACATTGCGGTTTCCGATGTCATGACAAAAGATGTGCTGTGCGCCCATCCGGACTGGACCATCGAAGAGGTCGCGGACCTGTTGCTGCTGAACAAAATTTCCGGCGCGCCGGTGGTGGATGATGCCGGAACGATTATAGGCGTCATCACCCAGTCCGACATCTTCAAATCCACCCTTTATCTGACCGGACTGCGGCAGAGGGGGGTTCATCTGGCCCTGGTTCTGGAGGACACACCGGGTTCAATTATGGAAATCGTCAATATTATCCGGCAGTTCGACGGCCGGATGGCCAGTATTTTGTCAACCTACGACCGAGCGCCCAACCAATACCGAAATGTTTATCTCCGGTTTTACAATGTGTCCAGGGATCGTATGGATCAGATGCTCGATATTCTTCGGGGGAAAGCCAAATTGCGGTATCTGGTGGATCATCGGGAAAATCGCCGTGTCATTTTTGCATCAACCTGATCCGCAGGATCACCCTTGAAGCCATAAGGCCAAACCAAGCCTGTTTGCACGATTTGTTTTCTTTTTTTGGGGGAAACCCCGGTGTGTGCTGTCACGCGGCCATACCTTGAAATGGTGAAAGCACGGAAAGAGCAACAGTGGATACGCCTTTATACACCATTCTCATCGCAGACCGAAACCCGAATATTCGATCGTTCCTGAAAAGAGAATTGGCATCGACTGACTGGCACATCCATCTGGCAGGAACAGGAAATGACTTGGTGCAAACCATTTACGGCCCCATACAAGTAGATCTGATTATCATGGACCCGGATTTTTCAGATATCCCGATTCGCACATTGATCAAAAAAATCCAGGGTCGGGTTCCCTTTTTGCCGGTGATTGTTCACAGCCTGAATATGGATATGCTCTCGGCCCTGATGGAACAATGGGCGCCTTCCCTGGTGGAAAAAAACGGATCCAGCGTGGAGATTCTGAAAACCCTGATCCCCAACTTCCTGACACCGTATCTGCCCTTGAAAAGAGATCCGCCGAAAACAGAGGCTTCCCATGAAAATCCCACTGACCAGAAGAGCGAACATCCCAAGTCGATGCCCCTGGACACACTAGATCCATAGGAAAGCACCAAATCTTCATTTTTTCAGTATGGTGGATGGGACCTTTAGGCCGC
The DNA here is from genome assembly GCA_030267325.1 of Desulfosarcina sp. OttesenSCG-928-A07. GTDB lineage: Bacteria > Desulfobacterota > Desulfobacteria > Desulfobacterales > Desulfosarcinaceae > Desulfosarcina. The sequence continues at coordinate 9,834 of JAJDJS010000014.1, forward strand.
GTTCATAAAAAGGCCGACAACAGCGTTATGGGGGTTTTCTCCGGCAACGCTGTTTTTTTTGGAACCGTTTCAGACCGTGTCGCTTGAAACTTGTATCGGAAAAAGCCGGAAGTTGACGTGTTGATGGCAAACTGTTCAGGCACCAACAAATATCAAAAAAAAATCGACGCCAATTGTAAGACAGCCTCTGTTCATCCGGCTCCCGGTTGACCGATGAATTCACCGGACCGATGCACGACCGTATGATCAGAAAAAAGACCTGGGGCAGAGCTATTTTAAAACACTGCCCCGATATCCGGAAAATAATCCCACACGGTGTGCCTGGAGCAGGCCCCCGATATTTCCGGAACCCTCTAAGGAGAATGAATGTCGTACGGAAACAACGCGCTTTTTGAAACCCCGAAACACCGTCACGGGTCATGGAAAAATCGTGCCGGATACAAACCGCTGTATTTCATTATTGCCGCGGTTGCGTTTATTTTTTTCGTGATGATGCCGCCCGCCCGGAGTATGGTCGACATGGTCAAAGCGGAAAATCCGCTGGGCTATCAACTGGCAAAAGACACAAAGACCATTACCGACACGGTAAACCAAAAACTCAGACCCGAGGCCTACCAAGTAAAACAAGCGGAAAGGGAAAATTCCACCAGACCAGAAGCGACAAAACCCCTTCTGACCCATTATCAGGTGGCCCAGATGGCCAAGCTGACGATCTGCATTCTGTTCCTCACCGCATTTCTCTGGGGAACCGAAGCCCTTCCCCTGGGCGCCACCAATATTCTTGTGGGGGTCCTCCTCTATCTTTTCGCCATCCTGCCCGTCACTGAAATTTCCAAAGCCTACATGGCCGATGCGGTTTTTTTTATTTTCGGTATTTTTGTTGTGGCCGTGGGGGTGGCCAAAACCGGTCTGGACAGGCGGATCGGACTGATTCTCCTCAGCCATATCCGGAGCGCAGCAGCCTTTGCCTTTATTTTTCTTCCCCTTCTGGCCATATCTGTTTCGTTTCTCTCCGAGCACGCCCTGGTTGCCCTGCTGGTTCCTGTGCTCATGGGGGTATACAAAGTCACCTGTAAACTGTATGGAGTGAAAAAAGACCGGGCTCTGGCTATTTTTTTAATCCTTGGGGTGTGTTTTGCCATCAACCACGGGAGGCCGGGATCGCCTGCGGCCGGCGGGCAAAATGCCATCATGGTGGGGTACCTGACCGATTATGGCGCACCCATTTCGTTTCTTCAGTGGATGATGGCCGGCATGCCCTTTGTTCCAATCATGGCGTGGGCGGTGGGCCTTTTCATGTATTTGCGGCTCAAACCCAAATTCCAGGTCAAAGGCCTGGATCCGGGTAAAGTGGTTCGTGGTGAACTGGCCAATATGCCCAAACTCCGAAACCAGGAACTGGCCATGGCCATTATTCTGGTGCTTCTGGTGGCGGCATGGCTCATCACCGGTCCCTATGCCGGGCTGGGCGGCCCGACCCTGTGTGCGGTCATGGCCATGTTTGTTTTTCGCATCACCACCTGGGATGATATACAAAGCGGAGTTGCCTTTGACGTGGTGGGGCTTTATGCGGCAGCCTGCGCCATGGGGACAGCCCTGAAATTCACCGGCGGCGCTCTGTGGCTGGCCAGCTCGGTGGTGAGCTTTCTGCCTTTTTTTTTGACCGAAGGAGAAGGTTTGTTGATCGGCGTCAGTCTGGTGACCGGCACGCTGACCAACTTGATGAGTGACGGCACCACAGTGGCGGTTCTGGGTCCCGTGGTGGTGCCCATGGCCACTCTGTCAGATATAAGTGTGTGGAAAATGGGGCTGGTCACCTCTTTTTCAGCTTCTTTTGCCAATATCCTGATCGTCGGCACGCCAAATAACGCCATCTGTTTTGGTATGGCAAGGGATCCGGAAACCGGCGAACGGCTTTTGAAAGTGATGGATTTTGTCAGGTATGGCCTTCCGGTAACCCTTCTGGCCTTTCTGATACTCTGGTTCTGGACTGTTCTGGGCTACTGGCAGTTGTTGAACTGGCCGTGGTAGTCAAAGCGACCCGAACCGCCATACCCAGAAAATAAAACGGAGTTTTCCATGAAACAGTCGTTTTACAAAAACTTGCGCATCAAACTGATCGCCATCACATTGACCGTCTCCATTGTTCCCCTGATTATTCTGGGTGCAGCGATTTATTATGAATTTGACAGGCTCTACAAAGAACGGGTGGAAGACCAGCTCCGCACCTTGTCCCGGTCCCAGAGCAATGTGGTCAATATTTTTCTGCGGGAACGCACCAGCATCCTGTCCCTGATCGTGGAAACACAGACATTTGAAAGCCTCAGCCATCAGGAAAACCTCTCCCAGCTGTTCCTCAAGGTCAATCAGCTCACCGAAGGGCTGGGGCTGGTGGACATCGGTGTGATTGATAAGGATGGCAATCAACTGGCCTATGCCGGACCCTACCATTTGCAGGGGTACAACTACTACCAGCAGCCCTGGTTTGACCAGGTCCTCAGGCGTGGAAAATACATCAGCAACGCCTTTATGGGATACCGTCAGGTTCCCCATGTGATTATTGCCGTCAAAGGCACCACCGCCAATAACGAATCCTGGATTCTTCGGGCCACCCTGGACTCGGAAGTTTTCAACCGTCTGGTCAGAGGGGCCCAGGTCGGCATCAGCGGTGACGCCTATATCGTCAACCGGGAAAGCGTGTTTCAAACAGACCCCCGTTTCGGCGGGGCGATTCTGGGGGTATCGGGCATTGAAGCCCAGCGGTTCGGCGAAGGGGTCACGGTTACCAGGGAAGTGGACGCAACCGGTCATATTCGTTATACCAGCGGCGCGTGGCTGGAAAATCGGGAATGGCTCCTGGTCATCAGTCAGGTGGCCAGCCAGGAAAGCGGATGGATGGGAAAGGCCCAAAACACGGAAATTCTCATCATCTCCATCGGCTGTGTGGTCATCTTTTTCGCGATTGTGCTGATCTCCAACACCCTGGTGACCCATCTGGAAGAAGCGGATCAGAAAGTCACCGAACTGAACAGCCAGCTCATCCAGCAGGATAAATTGGCGGCCTTGGGAAAAATGGCTGCCGGCATCGCCCATGAGATCAACAATCCCCTGGCGGTGATCGGCGAGAAGGCCGGGTGGATGGAAGATCTGCTCGGTGAGGAAGAGTTCCGGGGAAGTGAAAACTACAAGGAGTTTTCCGATTCCATCACCAAAATTCAGGAGCATGTGGACCGGGCCAGAAAAATCACCCACAACATGCTGGGCTTTGCCCGGCGCATGGAACCCCGTCTGGACAAGGTGGATACCAACCAGGTCCTCCATCAGACCATTGACATTTTGTCCCACCAAGCCCGTATCAACAATATTTCCATTGTCACACATTTTGCGGACAATCTGCCCCTTATCCCCAGTGACCAGTCACAGTTGCAGCAGGTTTTTATGAATCTGATCAATAACGCCATTGACGCCATCGGCAATGACGGCGTCATCGATATTGCGACGCGGCTGGAAAAAGACGACATTCAGATCACCGTCCATGATAACGGACCCGGTATTTCCGAAACCAATCAAAAGAAAATATTCGATCCGTTTTTTACCACCAAAGCCAATGGCAAGGGAACCGGCCTGGGGCTTTCCATCAGCTATACCATCATCGAAAAATTGGGCGGCCATATCGCTGTGGAAAGTCATGAAAATGAGGGAACAACCTTTATCATCTCTCTTCCCCGGGAACGTGAGTGATCCATGAGGCTTTGGGAAAAACCGACAGATCGTGTCCAGGGTGTATCCAAATAAAGGTATTTCACATTGACCAGGCTTTCTCCAACTCGCTTCCAGGTACACACCACTCCCTCTGGCCTTCCGGATCGACCATTAAAAATCTGCTTGCTGGGTTATCGCAGCAATCCCCATTGCGGCGGCCAGGGGGTTTATCTGAAAAATCTCAGCCGGGCGCTTAAATCCATCGGCCATTCAGTGACCGTCATTTCCGGACCGCCCTACCCGTTGCTGAGTCCTGATATTCCCCTCCACCGACTTCCCTCTCTGGACCTTTACAACCCAGCGCATCTGTTCCGGGTTCCCTCTTTAAAAGAGCTGGCCATACCCGTGAATTTCATGGAATGGGCCGGTGTTTCCACCATGGGATTTCCCGAGCCGTTTACCTTCGGCATTCGTGCATGGCAGTTTATGCGCCACCGGATCAATGCTTTTGATATTGTCCACGACAACCAGAGTTTATCGTATGGTATCAATGCCATTGCCAGGCGTATGCCCACCATCGCCACCATTCATCATCCCATCACCGTTGACCGCCGCATTGCGGTTCGGGCCGCCGCCACCTGCCTGGGAAAACTCAAACAGCTCCGATGGTTTTCCTTTATCGGCATGCAGAAACGGGTTGCCCGGAAACTCAAGCGAATCATCACGGTTTCCGAATGTTCCAAAAAAGATATTGCCCGTGAGTTTCGCATCCCGGAAAACCGCTTCCAGGTGATCCCCAACGGCATTGACACGGATCTGTTTCATCCCATTGCCGGCATTTCCCGTGAGCCCTTTCGCATCATCACCACCCACAGTTCGGATGTTCCCTTAAAAGGGCTTCACTATCTTCTTTGCGCGGTGGCCGAGGTTTCCCGTGCCCGGCCTGTTCATCTGTCCGTTGTGGGAACGCCGGGAAAGGCCATCACGCGCTTGATCCGGGACCTGGGCATTGAACGTCATGTCACCTTTACCGGCCGCATCACAGATGCGGAATTTGTCCGCCACTATGCAGCGGCCTCCATGGCTGTGGTGCCTTCGGTCTATGAGGGCTTCGGCCTTCCCGCCGGAGAAGCCATGGCCTGCGGTGTTCCGGTGATCAGCACCACAGGCGGCGCCCTTCCCGAAGTGGTGGGCGATGCCGGTCTTCTGGTGCCGCCAAAAGATGCCGGCGCGCTGGCCGCTGCCATCACCCGCCTTCTGGATCATCCGGAATACGCGTCCGCCCTTGGACAAAAGGGATATGAGCGGGTGCATCACCAGTTCACCTGGACCCGGGCGGCGGAAAAAACCATTGCCGCTTATGGGGAGGCCCTTTGTGATTACCGTTGATTTTTCAAGACTGGCCATCGTTCCCGGAGATTGCATTCTGGATCTGGGGTGCGGCTCGGGCCGCCACACGGCAGCGGTCCATGAGCAGCACAAGGTGCACGCCATTGGCGCGGATTTGAATTTTACGGATCTTCTTGCAGCCCGGGACCGGTTGCAATTCCACGACCAACTGGGCGCCCATGCTGGCGGCATGTGGTCCCTGACCACCGCAGACGCAACGGCTCTTCCTTTTCCAGATGCCTGTTTTGACCTGGTCATCTGCAGCGAAATGCTGGAGCATGTTCCGGATGATCATGCCGCTGTTACCGAAATGATCAGGGTGCTGAAGCCCGGCAAACACGTTGTGGCAAGTGTCCCCCGATATCTGCCGGAACGGATTTGCTGGCTTCTTTCCGATGATTACAAAAACGCCAACCAGGGCCATGTGCGCATTTACCGGAAATCTGAGCTTATCCGCCGATTCCGGGATTCAGGCCTTTTCTTTCTGGGTCACCACTATGCCCACAGCATTCACACGCCCTACTGGTGGCTTAAATGCCTGGTGGGCCCTACCCGGAGCGACTCGCCTGCCGTTAATCGCTACCACCAGGTTCTCACCTGGGATATCCTGCAAAAGCCCAAAATCACGCGATTCATCGACCGCCTCCTGAATCCGGTCCTGGGCAAAAGTCTGGTGCTTTATTTTAAAAAACCCGAACAGCCCACCCTATCGTGAAAGCTGCGCTCTACTCCTTACAAACCGTCTGCCAATCCCTTTCTTGACAGATTTTTTACTGTGTGCTACATGCCAAAATATTTTAATTTATTAACTATTTTATCAAACTGACGTAAATGACACAGCATTTTCAAGCCACAGGAGTCACCATGGAAAAAGACAACCCGCAGGATGAAGTGATTGATCTTGTGGACGTCGTTTCAGTCGGAGCGGTGTCATCTGACCCTGCTGACACTGAGATCGTTGAAGCCGAATTTGTTGAAGCCAAATCAATTTCGGAAAATGCGGCAAATTATACGACTGCTCCGGGTGTCAGAACAATAAGGCTGACGGAAAGAAGTAGCGGGCCTGTGAATGCGAAGCCCCCAAAGCGTATTTTCGTTAGCAGCGTGACAGACGAAAGAAGTAGCGCGCCTGTGAATGCGCAGCCTCCGCCGGAAAGACCCAATGGGGTGACACACGCCATTAACGATCTGGGCACCCTTTCGACATCCGTCACCATGGACGGCGCCCCCGTCATGACAGCTAGAAAACGAATCATCACCCCGCCCCAACCCGCCCCTTTGCCCGAAGTTTCGGAAATCCAGGTAAAGGCCGCAGTGGAGCGCGTTATCCAGGACGTCTATGGTGAAAGAACAGAACACCTGTTAGTTGACACTCTGGAAAAAATAACCCGGGAAAAAATAGAGACCTTAGAACCTGAAACCCAGGTGGCGGCCGCAGTGGAGCGCGCTATCCAGGGCGTCTATGGTGAAAAAACAGAACACCAGTTCGTTGAAACCCTGGAAAAAATAACCCGGGAAAAAATAGAGACCTTAGAACCTGAAACCCAAGTGGCGGCCGCAGTGGAGCGCGCTATCCAGGACGTATATGGTGAAAGAGCAGAACACCAGTTCGTTGAAACCCTGGAAAAAATAACCCGGGAAAAAATCAATGCCTTAGAACCCGAAACCCAGGTGGCGGCCGCAGTGGAGCGCGCTATCCAGGACGTATATGGTGAAAAAATAGAACACCTGCTCGTTGAAACCCTGGAAAAAATCATCCGGGAAGAAATCGAAACATTAAAAAATGTGCTGTTGTCAGGAAAGCCGAAAACCTGATCCCGGTGATCGGAAAAACTGTTTCATATTCATTATCAAAATCAATAACGGGGATTATCCATTAATCCCCTTTTCCATTTTTCAGAGACCCGCCTGATTTTCCACATTTTTAAAATCTGAACACAAGATGGCCAGGTCAAAACCCAAGGAGTTCCACCCCCATGACGCGTGAATTGCTGGACAAAAGTTATTCCCCGGAAACAGTTGAAAAAAAATGGTATGGGTTCTGGGAACAGGAAAAACTGTTCCACGCTGAAGAATCTCCGCCCCAGTCGGTCTCGGCCTATTCCATTGTGATCCCGCCGCCCAATGTAACGGGCGTCTTGCATATGGGCCATGCCCTGAACAACACCTTGCAGGACATTCTCTGCCGGTATCACCGGCTTAAAGGAGACAGCGTGCTGTGGATGCCCGGAACAGATCACGCCGGCATCGCCACCCAGAATGTGGTGGAAAAAAAGCTGGCTGCTGAAGGAACCGACCGGCATCACCTGGGACGGGAAAAGTTTATCGACGCGGTGTGGGCATGGCGGCAGCAGTCCGGCAGCGCCATCATCAACCAGCTCAAGCGGCTGGGCGCCTCCTGCGACTGGGACCGGGAACGGTTCACCATGGATGAAGGCCTTTCCCGGGCTGTCAGAAAAGTATTTGTCCAGCTTTACAACGAAGGCCTCATCTACCAGGGGGATTACATTATCAACTGGTGCTGCCGCTGCCGTACTGCCCTGTCGGACCTGGAAGTGGAACATGAAGAGATTGACGGCGCTTTCTATCATATCCGGTATCCCCTTTCTGACGGCTCAGGGTATCTCACCGTGGCCACCACCCGGCCGGAAACCATGCTGGGTGATACGGCGGTGGCCCTTCATCCAGATGACGAACGCTACGCCCACATTGCTGCTTCCGCCACCGTGACCCTGCCCCTGATGGACCGGGAAATTCCCGTCATCCGGGACACCCATGTGGATCTGTCCACCGGTACCGGAGCCCTTAAAGTAACGCCGGCCCATGATCCCAATGACTTTGAAATCGGAATCCGGCACAACCTGCCATCCATCAAGGTGATGGATGATGACGGCATGATGACCGAGGCTGCCGGAAAATTCTGCGGCATGGACCGGTTTGCCTGCCGAAAAGCCGTGGTGGAAGCCCTCAAGGACCAGGGACTGCTGGCCCAGGTGACGCCCCATCGCCACAGTGTGGGGCATTGCTACCGCTGCCACACCATTGTGGAGCCCAACCTGTCCCTCCAGTGGTTTGTAAAGACAACACCTTTGGCCGAAAAAGCCATCAAGGCGGTTGAAACCGGAAAAACCCGCATCATCCCCGAATCCTGGACCAAAACCTATTATGACTGGATGCATAACATCCGCGACTGGTGCATTTCCCGCCAGATCTGGTGGGGCCATCAGATTCCGGCCTGGACCTGCGGGGCTTGCGGCCGGATGGTGGTGGCCATGGACACGCCCGATACCTGCCCGGATTGTCATAGCACCGACCTTGTTCAGGAAACCGATGTGCTGGACACCTGGTTCAGCTCAGCCCTGTGGCCGTTTTCCACCATGGGCTGGCCGGACCAGACGCCTTTGCTGAAGGCCTATTACCCCACATCTGTCCTGGTCACCGCCTTTGACATTCTCTTTTTCTGGGTGGCCCGCATGATGATGATGGGCATCCACTTTATGGACGAAATTCCCTTCAGGGATGTGTATATCCACGCGCTGGTCCGTGATGAAGAAGGGAAGAAGATGAGTAAATCCCTTGGGAATGTCATTGACCCCCTGAACATCATTGATCAGTACGGAACAGACGCGTTCCGGTTTACCTTGGCGGCCTTTGCGGCCCAGGGCCGGGATGTGAAAATGAGCGAAAAGCGGGTGGAAGGCTACCGGCATTTTATCAACAAATTGTGGAATGCCGCCCGGTTTGCCCTGATGCACCTGGAGGAAAAATACGCGGATGCCCTTGATCAACAGAATGAGAAAGCGCTTTCCCTTCCGGACCGCTGGATACTTTCCCGCTTGACCCAGGTCGCCCAACAGACCGAAGCTGCCATTGACGCCTACAAATTCAACGAAGCAGCTGGCGCTGTGTACCAGTTTGTCTGGCATGAACTGTGCGACTGGTATCTGGAGGCCATCAAACCGACCCTGTACAATGATGGTGCAGAAGCAGAAAAAGCCGTTACCTTGTCGGTTCTCTGGCAGGTGTTCAAAAACGCGCTTGTTCTGCTGCATCCCTTTGCCCCCTTTGTCACGGAAGAAATCTGGCACGCCCTTCCCGGCACAAAAGGCTCCATTATGCGGGCAAACTGGCCGGAGAATCTGATCCCTGGTGAAGATCCGGCTGCAGAAGCAGACATGAAAACCGTGATGGCGGCTATTACCGGAATCCGGAATGTGCGCGGTGAAATGAACATCTCCCCGGCCCTTGCTTTGAGCGTGGTGGCCCATCCGGAAGACCCGCAGACCCAGGCGGTCATCACGGCCAACCAAGCGCTGATCATGAACCTTGCCCGGGTATCGGACCTTGCGGTGGATACGGCAGCACAGCGGCCCAAGGCAGCGGCAACGGTCCTCATTGAAGGGGCCGCGCTGTTTGTGAAGCTGGAGGGGATTATTGATTTTTCCCAGGAAGCGGCGCGCCTTGAAAAAGAGATCGGAAAACTCGCCAAAGAGATGACCGGCATGACCAAAAAACTTGAAAATGCCGATTTCCTTGAGAAAGCACCACCTGATGTGGTGGCCGGCGTTCGGGAAAAACACAAGGCCATGGTGGAAAAGCGAAGCGCCCTGGAAACCACCTTGGGCCGCATCCGGGACATGATGGAGTAAATATGCAGCAAAGCATTGACGCGCTGATTCGACTGGCTTTTGCCGAAGATATCGGCCCCGGAGACATCACCACAGACAGCATGGTAGAAGATAACGTCCGGGGAAGCGGCATTGTGGTGGCCAAACAGGAATTCATTATCGCTGGTCTGAAGGTGGCGGAAAGCGTGTTCCGTGCGCTTGAACCGGACATTTTGGTTATTCCCTGTTTTGCGGATGGCGACCGGGTTGATGTGGGTAAAACCGTTCTTCAGGTGGAAGGCAGGCTGTCCACGCTGCTCAAGGGCGAGCGCACGGCTTTAAATTTTCTCCAGCGACTGTCCGGCATTGCCACCCAGACCCGCTGTTATGTGGAAACCGTGGCTGATCTTCCTGTGCGCCTGGTGGATACCCGAAAAACCACGCCAGGCTTCCGGGTCCTGGAAAAATACGCGGTCCGTGTGGGCGGCGGCCATAATCACCGCATGGGGCTTTATGATGGGGTTCTGATCAAGGACAACCACATTGCCGTGGCAGGCGGCATTACCGCTGCTGTGGAAAAAGCCAGAAAGGCCGTTTCTCATCTGGTGAAAATTGAGGTGGAGACCACCACCCTTGAAGAAGTGAACGAGGCCCTTTCCGTTGGCGTTGACATCATTATGCTGGACAACATGAGCCTGGACCAGATCCGGGAGGCCGTGCGTCACATCAACAAAAAAGCGCTGATTGAAGTTTCCGGCGGTGTGACCCGCGAAAAACTGAAAGACCTGGCTGCCGCTGGTGTGGATCTCGTCTCCATCGGGGCCCTCACCCACTCGGCGGTTGCGGTGGATTTGAGCATGCGCATCACCGTATCCAGCGCGGAAAAATGATTCCCCTTCGGGATACCACCCCGTCCCGGCAAGTTCCGGTGGTCACCTACGGGATCATCGCCATCAATGTGCTTTTTTTTCTCTTCCAGATGGCACAGCAAAATCCCTCCCATTTTCTGGTGCTGTACGGACTTATGCCCGCCCGGTTTACGGATCCGGGTATTGCCGCGTATTTTTCACATACCCAGCAGTTGGTTTCACTTTTCAGTTTCATGTTTCTCCACGGCGGTTTTTTGCACCTTCTGGGCAACATGTGGTCTTTGTTCATCTTTGGCGACAATGTGGAAGATCATATGGGACCGGTGCGGTTTGCGGCGTTTTATCTTCTCTGCGGCCTGGCATCGGGACTCACCCATGTACTTCTCAATGTCCACTCCAAAATCCCCACCATCGGCGCCAGCGGAGCCATTGCCGGCGTCATGGGCGCCTATTTTATTCTTCATCCCAGATCCCGGATTCTCACCCTGATTCCCATTCTGTTCATCCCCTGGTTTGTTGAGATACCCGCTTTTATCTTCATGGGCATCTGGTTTGCCCTCCAGGTGATAAACGCCGCCAGCACGCCCGGTGATACGGCCGGGATTGCCTGGTGGGCCCATATCGGCGGATTTATCTTTGGCATTGTGTTTCTCAAACTGTTTGACAAGATTCCGTCCAGTGGTCTTTCAAATCCCTTGCGAAATCTGACCCGTAAACGCAAATCCCAACGATTCCAGGTGGTAACGCCAAATCGCGGCACCACTGGCGCCAACGATACCGGCGACCTTTACGGCGCCCTGACCATTACCCCATATGAGGCTTTGGTAGGGGCACGAAAGCTGGTCACTGTTCCCTTTGGAGTGAAAAACCGACTTTATACAGTCGTGGTGCCCCAGGGTATCAGCGACGGCCAGGTGTTGCGGCTGCGAGGCATCGGCTATCCCCGGCCCGACGGCACCTGCGGCGATCTGATGCTGAAAATTCAGATTCAGTATGTCTGAGAGAAAGTGCGGAGTGCGAGGTGCGTAGTGCGCGGGAGGTGCAGGAACTTTATCTTCTCCCTCTCCCACCAAGCGGTCTTTTTTTTGGGGGAGAGGGCGGGTAAAATCAGTAGTAGGGTGGGTGGAGCTTCGCTGGGACAAGGCATTTTGAAGAGCAAGGCAGGCAAATCAGGCTGGATCGTCCATCGAACACAGATGCGAAGCGTATCCCACCATCTATAAAAAGATTTTTTCACTTTGGTGGGATGCGCGAAGCCGGATGGGAGAATTTCGGAAGATCGTTTTTTATTCCGGCTTCGCTCCACCCACCCTACTATGGCCCACGATGCGCAGGGTTTGTGCAGATATTTCAACTCGGAAACGGAGTCTTTCCATGATCACCTGGTACTGCCTTGATGGAGAAGTCCCCACACCCATTCCTCCCCCGGAAACCGGTTCGCCGGAGGAAACCGCATCGACCCGATGGGTTCATCTCACCAACCCCACAGAAGCAGAACGCAACCACATCAGCGCCCGCTACCGCATTCCCCTGGAACATCTGCACGCGGCCATGGACGAACGGGAGCGCCCCCGCATGGAGTATGACGCTTTCCTGCTCCTGGTCATCACCCGAATCCCGATTCAAATGGCGATTCAAGACAGCGACACCCTCCACACACCGTTTCAAACCCTTTCTGCTGCCATCATTCTGACGCCGGAAGTAGTGGTGACGGTGTGCCTGGGAAAAAATGTGGTTGAATCCATGATGACCCGGAAAATGCGCGGTTCCGTGGGCACCACAGGCTCCCGATTTCTTCTCAATTTACTGTTCAACGTCAGCACCACATTTATTGAGCTCCTGCGGGATCTGGATGAGAGCGTGGCGAATATTGAAGTGGCGCTTCAAAAATCCATGCACAACAACGAACTGATTAAAATACTCCACATTGAAAAATCCCTGATTTATTTTCTCACTGCCCTCAGGGGAAATCACACGGTCCTGGAGAAATTGGCCACAACACCTGCTTTCATGCAGACAGCCGAGGAACGGGATCTGCTCAATGATGTGCTGATCGAAAACAAACAGGCAACAGATATGGCGCAGATTTACACGGAAATCATGGGGAGTATCGGCGATACCTTCGGCGCTATTGTCTCCAACAACCTCAACAAGGTGATGAAGGTGCTGACAGGGCTCACCATTGTGTTCATGATTCCCAGCATCATCGGCGCCCTTTACGGAATGAACGTCCCCTTGCCGTTTCAGGATAACCAGTTTGCGTTTACCGGCCTTTGCCTGTTTTGTTTTCTGCTTTCATGGGGCGTGTACCGGATACTGCGAAAGCTGGACTGGATATAGTGATGGGGGTCGGAACTAGCAGACACCAAATTTTAGACAGAGCATTGCTTTTTGAAAAGCGGCTGTGGAAAAATTGAGTTTTCTCATAATTGGGCCACAGACGGCACAATTTCACAGGGACTTCTTATAATTGGGGGTAAATGGGTGGATTTGTGGGCGCATAAATGGGTGTTCAGCGATAGCCCCTGGACCTGATCATGGACATGCCGCCCGAGCTGATAAACTTTTTTAAAGTTTATCAGTAGAGGTGGTCCCCATCGTTCCGGGATCATGCCCGGAACAGGCCGGAAGGTTCACTCGGAGTCGAACTTCATGATGTAGCCCATTCTCTTGACCCAGGTACAGATGGGTCTGATGCCGCCGTCGTTAAATTCCAGCAGTTCCGGGGTGATCCGGCGCGGGTTGTCGTATTCGTCAGCCACGAATTCGGCCAGATTCTGCTCGAAATACGAAAAATCGTCCGGCCCGAAGAAACGGCAGGTGGTTTTGTTCGGAATAACGGCGTAGAGCGGCCAGCCGAAGCGTTCCCTGACCTTGTCCTTAAGGGACGGGGCCATGAGCAGGGCCGCGTTCAGGGTGCGGTCGCGCAATTTGAAGGAGCCCAGGGCGCGGCCGTCAAGGCGCGCGACTTCCAGGTCCGTGGCCGCGAGCAGGGCGTCGCCGTTGGCCAGAGCCTCGGCTTCCAGCGCAGCTTCGGTAATTTTCCATTCCGTCAGCATGGCCGGGGTGATCCAGAGCGCGGTTTCCGGCGTGTCCAGGATGAAAAAGCGGCCGCAGTAGTCCGCGACCTCTTTGGCCAAAGGCGGCCGCTTTTTGCTGTCCCAGGGATAGAGCGAGACATAGACGCGGCTTCTGGCCTTGTCCCAGTCGGGGGTCTTCTGCGGCCGCAGGACGGAGACGACTTTCCGCACGAAGTCGTTTACGGCGTTCTCGTCCCGGCTGGTGTAGTAGTAGTCCACCAGGTTCAGGAGGCTGACCAGCACGGTCTGGCCGTCGGCGTTTTTAAGGGAGATCTGCCCGGTTTCCGGGTGCTGCCCGCTCACCTCCAGCCCCTGTTCCTGCACCTGCCGGATGAACTCGTGCAGTATCATGTTGCCGATATTGTTGAATTCGCTCATTTTGCAGTAGTTCCGACTTAATCTGACAACCATCTCCATTTTGATGGTTTTTATTGTCCGATTAGATATGTAGTAGTTCAGACTTGATCTGACAGTCGTCTCCGTTTTGTTGGTTCCGATTGTCCGAATTAGTTAAGCTGTCCGACCTTTTCTTTCCAGAGTTGTTTTCCATCCCAGAGCGTCTGCATGGGGAACCTCCGTGAGCATGGTGCCCGGTTGATGGTGTTGGTGCACTTCATCAAAACGGAGTTTCCCTTTCTTTGCAAGAGGGCACTGTCAGATCAAGTCGAAACTATCGCAATAATCGTTTGTCATTCTCCATTTTGTCTTTTTGTTTTATCGGCACATACCCCGGCCCCATGGTCTGAAATAAAATGGCAAGGCGTGTCACCAGAACCGCCAGCATGAAGTATCCCACCATGAGATTCAGGGAAACGACGATCATACCCAGCATATGCGGCATTCCATCTGTTACCGCCACATTGATGTTGCTGAACCCTAAGGTAACCATGGTGGATGTAGCAAAGGCCAGCATCTGCCAGAAATTGGCAACACCATCAAGGCACCAGAATGTGCAGAGGGTTAATGGCTCCCCACTGATCGCCAGCATGGAGGGACATAACGTATAAATTGTGGCAAAAACAATAATGAATAATAAAAACCAAAACAGAACATTCTTTGTGTTGTACCCGTAATCTGAGATAAGCCAAAAAAAGCGCACAGGGAATGTAGCGATTTTGCGTGTCGCCGTTTCTCCATACCATTTTTCCCACCCAAACCGCCGGATGTTTTGTTCCAGCTTGGCACGTTTTCCAGGTTCAATGATAACGGATGAAAGGCTGGCGTTGGTAAAGTCGGTTTTATCATCAATCTTACAGTCAATAATTTGGGTTTCATGGTTCAGAATGACATTTTGAAATGAGGCGTTTTTTAAATTTGCTTTGTCTATTTTTATTCCTTGACAGTTGACCACATTAAAATCGGCCCCTTGGCAGTTGGCGCGTCTAAAATTGGCGCCATGGCAGTTGGCGAACGAAAACTTGGCATCCTGACATTGGGCTAAAAAAAAGATTGCCTTCTGGCAGTTGGTGAACGAAAATTTGGCCCTCTGACATTTGGCGTTCCAAAAATCAGCCCCCTCGCAGTTAGCCATTTCAAAATCAGCTCTGAGACATTGGGCGTCCAAAAATTTGACTCCCTGGCAGTTGGCTTCCCTAAAATAGGCATCCTGGCAGTTGGCCTTCCAAAACGTGGCCCTCTGGCAGTTGGCGTTCTTAAAGTCGGCTCTCTGGCAATTAGCCCCATGCAAATCAGACTTCATCAACCAAAAGCTACTCAAATCCGCCCCTTGAAGAAAAATTTTCTCATCAGGATGAGCTTTCCTCCAGTCATTCCACTCCGTAAGATCCTGTTCGTCAGAGCAGCGTTTCAGCATTCTGTATTGTTCAATGTCGCATTTATAGCCTTCCTCATATTCATCATTCATGCCACACCCCTTCTATTTGAAAAACACCCGCCAATCTTCAGTTTTTTCCCAATCGAAAAATTTTTCGCCCGATAGTGCCACGACATGCAAAAAAGCCCGTGTTAATTGCGTGTCATGTGTGCTGCCGCTCATACTTCCTCAGTTTGAACCCGCGAAGAACTCCTTCCCTCCGCACCCTGTGGAAGGCGGCCTACAAAGCGGCCGCCACAGGGAAGTCCTACACCATTTCTCACCCGTCAGAATTTGAGCGAAATCCGCGCTCAACTGGACGACATCCAAGAAGAGTTGAACACCCTTTGCCGTCCGGCTAACAGTTCCCCGTGACGGGCCTGCGGAGGACTTCCACCTCCAAGTTCGTGCGCCCTGCCGGGCGCACAACAAAAAAGCCCTTACGGATTTTCCGTAAGAGCTTTATTTTTTGGCGTCCCCAAGGGGATTCGAACCCCTGTCGCCGGCGTGAAAGGCCGGTGTCCTGGGCCGGGCTAGACGATAGGGACGCAAACTGTGTCTTTTTTTCTGGTGGGCCGTGTTGGACTCGAACCAACGACTCTCTGCTTAAAAGGCAGATACTCTACCGTCTGAGTTAACGGCCCGAAAAAGAAACTCTGTATTTATATTTCATGGCCTGTTTTGTCAACGCCAAAATGCAGGACGTTGATTTTTCCGAAAGTTCCGATAACAAAAAGATTTTATTCGTGATTTATCTTTTCGGAGCCATTGTTCGGAGCGATTGTGGATCTCTTGGACTCTATTTTCGCCAGAATTCCGGCACCACGAGGATGATCAGGGTGTAAATCTCAAGACGTCCCAGGAGCATACACCAGGAAAGCAGCCATTTTCCCATGGCGGAAATCTCCGCATAATTATCCAGGGGGCCGACCGTGCCGAATCCGGGTCCAATATTCCCCATGGCAGATGCCACAGCACTGATGGCGGTCAGCATGTCCACCTCACCGATGCCCGCCAGAATCAGGGAATTGATAACAAACAGGAGGATATAAAGGGCCAGAAACCCCAAAACATTTCGGACCACGGTGTCGGGAACGGTTTTTCCGCCGATTTTGATGTGGGTGACCGAGCGCGGGTGCATAATGGAAAACAACTCTTTATAACAATACTTGAAACAGACCATGATGCGAAGGCATTTGATGCCGCCAGATGTGGAGCCGGCAGACGCGCCCACAAACATACAAAAAAACAGAATCACCTGGGACAGGGCCGGCCATTTTTCATAGTCCGCCGTGACATAACCGGTGGAGGTAATGATAGAAACCACCTGAAAGGTGCCGTATCGCAGGGAATTTAAGATATCTGGATAAATGGTGCCGTAAAGATTCATTCCCACAAAGAGGCTCAAGACGATCCACAGGGCCATAAAAACCCTGCATTCCGCATCTTTCCAGAAAACCAGCGGATCTCCCTTTATCAATTGATAATGCAAGGCAAAATTGATCCCGCCCAGTACCATGAATAAAACAATGATCCAATCAATGGCGGCATTGTCAAAATGGGCAATGGAGGCGTTGCGCGTGGAGTTTCCGCCTGTGGACATGGTGGTCAGGGCCTGGTTCAGGGCATCAAAGGGACTCATTCCGCAAACCATCAGCAGCACGGTTTCAATCACAGTGAAGGAAAGATACACTTTCCAGAGAATCAGAGCTGTGTCGCGGAGGTGGGGTTTGAGTTTTTCCGGCATGGGCGTTGGGATTTCAGCCTTGTACATGTGGATGCCGTCAATCCCGAGAAACGGCAGGATCGCAATGGAAAGGACGATAATGCCCATTCCTCCCAGCCATTGGATAAACCCTCGCCAGAACACCAAGCAGGGTCTTAAGGCTTCAATATCTGTCAAGATGGTGGCGCCGGTGGTGGTAAATCCCGAAATCGATTCAAATGCTGCATCGGTGAAGGAAAGTGTGGGATCGGAAAAATAAAAGGGAAACGCGCCAAACAGCCCTATGGCTGCCCATCCGATACCCACAATGGCCATTCCCTCCCGCTGGGTGATGATGTCGGTCTTGTCGTGGCGAAAAAAAAACATCAACAGACCACCGGTGACCAGGGTCACACCCATGGCCTCCAACATGGGCACAAGGCCCTTCATATCAACGGTTGCAAGGGAAAAAATCAGCGGGGCCAGCATGGTGAGCCCGAAAAACAGGAGCAGCACCCCGACGGTATGGAAAATATTTGGCCAGCGCATCAGATATACTCCAGTTTCACGGCCAGAATTTTTTCCACTCCAGGGATCGCATCCCGCGTGGCAAAGATGATTACCCGGTCATCCGGTTCAATCCGGGTGTCGCCCATGGGGATAATAATGGTCTCACCGCGGATGATGCCGGCCACAATGGCGCCTTTGGGAAAGGCGATTTTTTTAAGGGGCGCTGCAACAATATCCGAGGTGGACAGAGCCACGGCTTCCATGACTTCGCCCTCCTCGCCTTTGATGGAAAGGGTGGAGAGGACTTTTCCCCGGCGGACATGCTGCAAAATCGTATTGATGGCCGACAGTCTGGGGCTGACCACCTGTTCAATGCCGATGGCGGACATCAGCGGGAAATAGCTGAATTTGTCAATTCGGGTGATGGTTTTTTTGGCCCCCAGCCGCCGGACCAGCAGTGAGGCCAGAATATTGGTTTCCTCGTCACTGGTCAGGGTAATGGCCAGATCCATGTCCTGGATGTTTTCTTCCAGCAAAAGGTTCTGGTCTGACCCGTCCCCGTGCAGCACCATGGTGCGGTCCAGTTTGTCCGCCAGATATTCACACCGGGCCACGTTTTTTTCGATAATCTTGACCGAAACCGAGGCATGCTCCAAGTCCTTGGCCAGCCGGTAGCCCACCCGCCCGCCGCCGATAATCAGGATGCGTTTGGAAGTGGTGGCCTGTTTTCCGAAAACCGCCATGTGCTGGACGAGTTTTTCTTCTTCGCTGATAAAGTAGACCAGATCCCCGCCCTTTAACACATCGTTTCCCTTTGGAATAATCAACTGGTCCCCACGAACAACAGCTGGAATGAGCGGCGCCCGGACGCCCGGATGAAGGTCCTGGATCACCTTGGGCAAATCCATGAGCCGAACATTGGCCAGCGGAGATTCCGGGGCCAGGTACACGCCCACAAACTTGATCTTGCCGTCTGCAAATTCCCCCACATCCACAGCGCCGGGAATGCTCATCAGGCGATGAAGGGTCTGGACCACTTCAATTTCCTGATTGATCACCGTGTCAATGTGGGGCGGGCGGGTTTTAAAGGCCTCATAATACCGGTCAAATCCTCCGCTGCGCAGGCGGGCCAGTTTTGTGGTGGACGGCGACAGGTTGTCGGCCAGCATGCAGGCCACCAGGTTCACCTCATCGGAATTCGTCACTGCCAAAAGGATTTCCGCATTTTGGATACCGGCTTCTTCAAGAATCGACGGATTGCTGCCGGACCCCAAAAGGGTCTGTACATCAACGGTTTCCGAGAGGCGCTGCAAAGCCTCTTCATTCACATCAATGACCACCACATCTTTGTCTTCCCGGGTCAGACGGCTGGCAATATGAAACCCCACCTCACCGGCGCCCACCACAATAATTTTCACAGTACCGCTCCTTTGCAGAAAACAGATGAACAGGGCATTTTACAGGAGAAAAACGTTAGCGGTAAAATGTTACAGGCAGTGGGAACTGGAATTACACCGGGGCCTGGATCATGTCAAACAAAGACGGAAAAGGATTTGAAGAACTTAAAAAACCGCAGCTGATTTCAATCAATTATTCATGGGTGAGAAAAAACGGAAATCGAAACGCCCATCATCACCAGCACGGCCCACAGTATCAGCGCATCGATTCGGGAAAAAACCAGTTGGGGAAGGGTTCGGTTGTCGGTGTAACACCGGGCCTGAAGGGCTGCGGCAAGGTCATCGGTCTTCAGGAAAATACGGCGAAATAAAGGAAAAGTGAAACAGGAGAGCCGGTACAGGGGATTCTTTCGATGGTCAATGCCCCTGGCCCGCTGGGCATCGGCCATTTCCGCGGCCTGGAACAAAATCAACGGCAAAAACCGGACCATCAGGCCCACCATGGTGGCAATGGACCGTTCATTGACAAAGGGAACGGGCGCCAGAAACCAGACCAGTGCCGCACGAATATGGGAAATGCGAGTGGTGACCATGAGCAAAATGCCCATCACCACAACGAGTACCAATCCCCACAGCATCAGGACGGATTCCTGCAAACCATCAGGATCCACGGAAAGGGTCCAGTGGTCTGAAAGGGTGATCACCCGAACGGCAAACACGCCTGCCAGAAAGAAGAGAAAATAACGGATTTCCTTTATCAGACGAAAAAAAGAAAGCCGGGCCTGATGACCCGCACCCGCCAGGGCAAGTGTCATCAGGCCCAAAAAAAGTGGGTTTTTATTCAGGCAAAAGCCACCGGCCAGGATCAGCAGGATCTGCTTGGTGCGGGGATCCAGGCGATGCAGCAGGGAATCTCCGGGTGAAAACCCCATAAAGGTCAGGGTGTCCATGGCGAGCGTCCGCAGGCAGCTTGCATAAAACAGGGTGAACAAATGCCGTAGCGTTCAAGGGCGTGGGCAACGTCTTGGGGGGCGCCGTCCCGGACCACCCTGCCCTTTTCCATCACCACCAGCCGCTGGGCATAGTGGACAATTTTTTCCAGTTCATGGGTGGTGATCACAAGGGTGTGGCCGTCTTGGTGAAGGGCCAGAATCTGGTCTCGCACCTGACACAGGGATGGGTAATCCAGGTTGGAAAAAGGTTCATCCATGAGAAGAATTTCAGGTTTCATGGCCAGGACGCCCGCAATGGCCAGCCGGCGCTTCTGGCCGCCGGAAAGGACGTATGAGGGCTTTTCCGCCATATCCCACAAGCCCACTGTGGAAAGGGCCGCGCGCACCTGGTGCTCGATGGTGTCACGGTTCAGCTTCAAATTTTCCGGCCCGAAGGCCACATCATCGTAAACCGTTTCCCCCACAATCTGGCTGTCCGCATCCTGAAACACCATGCCGACCCTTTTTCTGGCTGCCTTTGGATTTTTTTGAACAGAAACCCCGCACACCTCAACATCACCGCACTGGGGCATCAGAAGTCCGTTCAAATGACGAAGCAGGGTCGTTTTTCCCGAACCATTGGCACCGACCAGAACAGTCAGCTCACCAGCCTGAAAATCCAGAGTCACCTGGTCCAGGGCCAGGGTTCCATCGGAAAAACGATGGGAAAGGTGTGAGACACGGAGGATGGGGGGTGTTTGAGTCATTTATCCCGTTTCATCCATAAAGATGTGCGGAGTGGGCTGGGGAATAAGAAATCAGATCGTGAATCAGGCATGTGAGTCTTGCAAACTGACTTGGGTGTGGGTTCAGTTTCTGGAAAGTTCCGAATGCGGGCTGAGAATCATCAACGGCCGCATGGCCCTGGCGATGAACGCAGCGGCAGCAACTTTGATGAAGCATCCGGGGATAAACGGAATCAGCCCCACGGCCACGGCTTTGGTCAGGCTCATGCCGGTGACCATGGCCAGCCAGGGAACGCCGACAGCATAGGTCAGGGCCATGCCGGCCATCATGGCAAAAACATCCGTGACGACCCGGTGCCCTCCTTTTTCGGAAATGAATCCGACAAGATACGCCACAGCCGGATAGGTCAGGAGATATCCGCCCGTGGGTCCAAAAAATCTTCCGACCCCGCCGGTGCCGCCGGCAAATACCGGAAGCCCCATGATGCCGGCCAAGACATAAATCCCCATGCTGACCAGCCCCCACCGGCTACCCAGAAGCAGGCCGGCCAGCAGCACAAACATGTTCTGGAGGACAATGGGCACCGGCCCCACAGGAATGGCAATATAGGCGCCCACAGCGGTCAGGGCCGCCATCAGGGCTGCGTGAATCATACATTTTAACCGGAGAGTGGAAGCGTCCATGGCAGCCCTTTTTTCAAAAGTGAAAACAATCCCCATAAATAACCGTTATCAGACTGCCGTCCGCCAGACGCAGAACAAGTCCGCCCTGGTCATCGATATCCACGGCAAGGCCTTCAACGGTTTCCTTCAGCGTCACAATCCGGACATTCCGGCCCAGCGTGGCATTTTTTTCTTTCCACTGGCTGATAACAGCCACCGGATCAAAATCTCTCATCCGGTTTTTAAGGCGCGCCAAAAATCCCGCCAGAATTTCCCGGCGGGGAACCTTGGCCCCCACCAGCGTTTTCAGAGAAATCGCCGTCGGTGTATGAACTTCCGGATTGTTGTTGACGTTGAGACCCACCCCGATATTGATATGCCTCACCGTGTCCCCCTCCACTTCCATTTGGGAGAGAATGCCGCAGATTTTTTTCTGGTCCACCAGCACATCATTGGGCCATTTGGGACAGGCGTTCACGCCGTATGTTTCGCGTAAAAAGGCCGCCATGTCCACCGCAGCCGCAAGATTGACCAACCCCGCCAACACAATGGGAATTTCCGGACGAATAACCACGGTAAAATAAAGTCCGCCCGCATCAGATCCCCAGACCCGCTGCATCCGGCCCCGCCCCTGAATCTGGCGCTGGGCCACGGCTGTGGTAAAATCCGGGCACCCTTCCCGCGCCAGACGGGCCGCCTCATCCATGGTGGAGGAACTTTCCGGAAAATAATGAATGAACTTGGAAAGCTCGCCAAAAGCCCAAGGCATGAGACAATCCGGATCATCGGCCAGTTGATAGCCCTTTGAATGGGCCATAATGGGAACGCCCTGCTGAATCAGCCCCTGGATATGTTTCCACACCGCAACCCGGCTGATTCCCAAGCGCTTGCTGAAGGTTTCTCCGGATATGACCGTATCGGCGGATTGAAGAATGGAAAGAAGGGTGTGCTTGGGTGTCATAAGGTTAACCTTTAATATTTTTTCGGTTAACCATCTTTAAGGGGAATTGTCAATCCGGATGATGACCTCCTGGTGGTTCCTGCAACGTCCTGTTCTTGCGCCCATGGTGGTTTTGCGGTATCGTCGGGCATGTTTTTGGTCTCCCAGTCAAAGGAACCCCATGCGAAACTGTTTAACCTGGACCATGATACTGGTCATGACGCTGATGCCGATGACCACATCGGCTGTTGTTGATGTTGAAGTTACTTCCCGCTTTGATACGGACACACCGGTTCTGGACATGGCCACGGATCCGCAAAGCCGCCTGGTTTTTCTGCTCACTGCAAAGGCGGTCTTGCTCTATTCGGTGGAAGACAGCGCCGTGGTGGACCAGATCCCCTTAAGGACCCCCTTTGACCGGATCGCCGTCCTGGACGCAGAACACCTGGTACTGAGCCATTCTGTATCCGGTGCAATGAACATTGTCCGGTTTGGCCGGGTCTATCCCATTGAACTTGAGGGTCGGATCTCCAGGGGACCCAGTAACGCGCCGGTCACGGTGGTGGTGTTTGATGATTATGAGTGCGCCTATTGCGCCCGGCTGGATGTGTTTATGGAAGATATTGTTCAGCAGTTTCCCAACCAGATTCGACTTTTCATCAAACATTATCCCCTGTCAAAACACCCGTTTGCCCATGAAGGGGCCATGGCTGCCCTGGCAGCCGGTCAGCAGAAAAAATTCTGGGAATTTCATGCCCAACTGCTTCAGCATTATGATGAACTGGATGAATCCATAATTCTTAAAACCGCCAAAAAGCTGAAACTGGACATCAAGCGGTTCAACACAGACCGCACGTCCCAGGCCCTTGAAAAAATCATTCAGGAAGATGTGGAAAACGGAAAGGCCATCGGCGTCAAAGGAACGCCGTGGGTGTTTCTCAACGGCAAACACGTCTCAAATATCGGAAACCTGCCAGACCTGATCACAAGGGAACTGGAAAAAAATCAAAACAGAAAGTGATACATCATGAAAAAATTTTCTCTTCTGTGGACCCTTCTTGCGGCAGGGATGATCTGCACGGTTTCCTGCGCCTACAAGCCCTACCCCTACCATCCCACCAAGCCTGACAGTGCATGGACAACCGATCATGCGGAATGTGAAAAGGCTGTACAGAAAACCATTCAGGAGGAAGGGACCTATGTTTATGATGGCTACGATGAAATCAGACTCGTGAAGTTATGCATGCGGGAAAAGGGATGGCAATGGAAGCGGACTGAGTCTTCCCAAGCCAAACAAGAAGATGGGGAATCAGAGACAGAGTGACGGTCCGCGTATTAGCTCCTGTATCAGGCGATCGGCGATCAGGCCTGAAACCTTTCTGATATTTTGAGAAACCGCTTCCCGGCCGTTTTCATCCGCATTATCGCTGATGCCCTTGATCATGGCGCAGGTGCAGTGGTAGCGGGCCGCCACCCGGGAAACGGCCGCACCTTCCATGTCGGCCAGCTCTCCCAGAGCAGAAAGCCGGCTTCGGCGGTCCGCATCAAAAACCGGCTTATCACAGGTGATCAGCCGCCCTTCCGGAAGCGTGGAAAACCAGGAGGCATCACAGGCCACGGGCAGCTCGCCGTGGCCGAACCGGTCGCAGTCGCCCTCCACAGCCGTACTGACCCGAAACAGGTCACCGGTCCGGCGGCAAGATGCTTCTCCCAGCCATCCGCATAATCCAGCGCTGATGAGTGTGGTGACATTACCCGTCAAAACCAGATGCATAGCTGCCATGGCAGCGGCAACCTTTCCCATTCCGCTTACAGCCACGCTCCCATCAAAAAAATGGGCATCCTCTGCACGAAACAGGTCAAACGGCGCCTGGGCCACATGAACAGCGTGGATTTTTTCCAGAAAGGGCCGGGCTTCCAGGTGGGTGGCAAAAACAATACCGGTCATTGTTCATGGCTCCGGGTTTATGGCTCCGGGCAGTTTTTTCCGGACTTACAACGCTCCGGCATCGCGGGCCATGCTTTCCAGGGTGTCAATGGCCTCTTTACCCATTTCCGAAAGATTCAGGCTGAAATCATTGACAAAGGTTTTAACGTGGGCGGAAAGCACCGCCTCATCCAGTTCCTGGGCATGCTGACGAAGGTAAGGAAGCGTTTTTTCCGGATGGGCAAAGGCGGTTTTCACACTGTGGTGAATGGCTGCATCAATTTTTTGAATCATTCCGTCTCCCAGATCCGTGCGGGCGGCAATACAGCCCAGGGGAATGGGAAGGCCTGTTTTTTCTTCCCACCAGGCACCCAAATCCACAATGGGTCTGAAGCCTGCGGATTCAAAGGTAAACCGGCTTTCATGGATGATCACCCCGCAGTCTGCCTCACCCGATGTCAGTGTCTCAAAAATTTTGTCATAGGACGTAAACAGACGGTTTTCCGCATCCGGTGCCCACAACCGGAACAAAAGGTGGGCCGTGGTCCAGCGGCCGGGAAACACAATCCGGCAGCCGGGAATATCGGACCGGGTAAGATTTTTCTTTGAAATCAGCACCGGGCCGCAGCCAAACCCCATGGCCCCGCCACTTTTCAGCATGGCATAGCGATCTTTCACCGCCATCCAAGCGTAGAAGGAGAGTTTACTCACATCCAGGACCGCGTCCATGGCCATCTGGTTCAGGGTTTCCACATCTTTCAGCACCGGCGTGAACTCAACCCCCTCCACCCTTACGGTTTTATCTGCAATAGCATTGAAGATGAAGGTGTCATTGGGGCACGGTGAATAGCCCAGGGTAAGTGTTGTTGTCATGATATTTTCCATATCAGGTGCTTCTTGCATACTGGCGTCCGTTTCCCCGGCGACCGGCATTTTTCCGGTCATTCATCTGCATGGCGCCGGCCGCATCAATGCACCGGGTTTTGACCGCATCATACCCCAGGACAGCATTCACCTCCCGGGTCAGGGACTCACAATATCGGATTTTGAGGTCACGGTTCATGGCAATCACCGCCTCTCCCTGACCTTTCAGATGGATATGCACATAGCCCTTGCATGTTCCGGGATAACGCCTGAGGACTTGGTGGAGGTCTTCCAATTCCTTTCGATCTGTTTTATCCGGATCCACCATCAGCCGAACTTCAACAGCCCAGGTTTCTTCCGCAGCGGAAAGGGGAATCACAGCATCTGCCAGAATCTTTGTGCCTTTTTCGTCAACCTGGAGTGATCCCTGCACCAGCACCGGTGTATCCGGAATCAAAAGATCCATGCACTGGGGATAAACCGACGGAAACACCACGACTTCCACACTGCCGGAGAAATCCTCCACAGTGACAAACCCCATGGGTTCTTCCTTTTTGGTGCGGATGGTCTTGACGTGACTGATCGTACCGCCGACCCGGACAGCGGATTTGTCCGGCAGGTCTTTAAGCTTTTCCGTATCCGCAGTGGTGAATTTTTCCAGAATGGGCCGGTATTGATCCAGGGGATGGCCGGTGACAAAAAAGCCCAGGGTTTCTTTTTCCTGGAGCAGTTTTTCCGCCGGCGGCCATTCTTCAATATTGGGAATGGCAGGAAGGTTGATGTCCGAACCCTGGGTGCCGCCCATATCAAAAAGGCTCATCTGGGCGCTGTTTTTTTCCCGCTGGATCAACTGGCCGTATTCCATGGCGGTTTCCAGCACTGCCATGAGGCGGGACCGGTAAACGCCGGTGGAGTCCATGGCACCGCACCGAATCAGGCTTTCCAGCACCCGTTTGTTCACACGGGTCAGATCCACCCGCTGGCAGAAATCAAAAATGGAGGTAAACGGACCATTTTGCTCCCGCTCCCGGATAATGACCTCCACCGCGCCTTCGCCCACATTTTTCACCGCTGCCAGACCAAACCGGATCCGGCCGTCCACTGCCGTGAACACGGTTGCGCTCTCATTGATGTCCGGCGGCAGGACTTCAATATTATGGCTGCGGCACTCGTTGATGAATTTCACCACGCCGTCAATGGTGTCCATTTCGCTGGTGAGGAGAGCTGCCATGAATTCAACGGGAAAATGGGCCTTGAGATAAGCGGTCTGGTAGGAAATCAGGGCATAGGCCGCGCTGTGGGATTTGTTGAACCCGTATCCGCCGAATTTTTCAATAAGATCAAACAGCTCAGTGGCGATGGGGGCATCCACCCCGTTGTCCACAGCGCCACTGACAAATTTTTCCCGGTGCTCGGCCATCAGCGTACTGATTTTCTTGCCGATGGCTTTTCTCAGGCTATCGGCGTCGGCCATGGAATAGCCGGACAGAACACCGGCCACTTGCATGACCTGTTCCTGGTACACCATCACACCATAGGTTTCCGCAAGGATCGGTTCAAGGCTGGCCACCGGATACACCACTTTTTTGCGGCCGTGTTTCCGGTCCACAAAATCATCCACCATGCCGCTGTCCAGCGGTCCGGGCCGGTAAAGGGCCACAAGGGCGGTGAGGTCACCGAAGGATTCGGGATGGAGCCGAACCATCAGATTTTTCATACCCGCAGATTCCAGCTGGAACACGCCCGTGGTATCGCCGGCCTGGAGCAGGGTATAGGTTTTTTCATCCTTTAAGGGGAGATTGGCCAGGTCCGGAACCGGTTTTCCCTGGGCCGCAATGCGCTTTAACGCATTGTCAATCACCGTGAGGTTGCGCAGTCCCAGAAAGTCGAATTTGACAAGGCCGATGTCTTCGACTTTTTTCATGTCAAACTGGGTGACCACCTCACCCTTTTTACCTTTATATAACGGCAGATAGGTCACCAACGGTTTGTCACCGATCACAACCCCGGCCGCATGGGTGGAGGCATGGCGGGAAAGTCCTTCCAAAGAGCGGCTGATGGTCATCAACTCGGCAATGCGGGGATCTGTGTCCACCATTTCCGAGAGGCGAGGCTCTTCTTCAAGGGCTTTGTCGATGGTGATATCAAGGCTGTCGGGAATCAATTTGGCAATGGCATCCACTTCGGCCAGCGGAATCCCCAGAGCCCGGCCCACATCCCGGATCACCAGCCGGGCTTTCATTTTGCCGAAGGTGATGATCTGGGCCACATAATCGCCGCCGCCATACCGCTGAACCACATAATTGTACACCTGCTCCCGGCCGTGAATGCAGAAATCCACGTCAATATCCGGCATGCTGATGCGGGAGGGGTTGAGAAACCGTTCAAAGATCAGGCCGTGTTCAATGGGATCCAGGTCCGTGATGAACAGGGCAAAAGACACCAGGCTGCCGGCAGCGGACCCGCGTCCTGGTCCCACGGGAATGTTGTTTTCTTTGGCGTAACGGA
Source organism: Desulfosarcina sp. OttesenSCG-928-A07 (assembly GCA_030267325.1). Lineage (GTDB taxonomy): Bacteria > Desulfobacterota > Desulfobacteria > Desulfobacterales > Desulfosarcinaceae > Desulfosarcina. The sequence goes on from JAJDJS010000014.1 coordinate 37,486, forward strand.
TAAAGTCCGCCACAATGAGAAAATAACTGGGAAATCCCATTTCCTTGATGGTTGTAAGCTCGTAGTCCAGGCGGTCCAGGTAAACCGATTCATCCAGATCCGGGTTATTTTTCCGGATCACGGTCATCCGTTTTTCGTACCCCTCACGGGTCAGTTCATCAAATATCGTATCCGGTGTTTTGCCGGACTTCGCGTCAAACTGGGGGAAATGATAGGTTTTGAAATCAAATTCAATGTGGCAGCGATCTGCAATGGCAACCGTGTTGGCCACCGCTTCCGGAAAGGCGGCAAAGGAGCTGACCATTTCTTCCGGAGATTTGAAATACAGCTGATCCGAATCAAAGACAAACCGGTCCGTATCGGTCATGACCTTCTGGGTCTGGATGCATAAAAGCACCTCGTGGGCCTTGGCATCCAGGCGTTCCAGGTAGTGGCAGTCATTGGTGGCCACCAGGGGAATGGAAAGCTTTTGACCCAGTTCCACAAGGCCTTTGTTGACTTTTTCCTGGGCCGCGATGCCGTTGTGCTGGAGCTCCAGAAAAAAATTCCCCTCACCGAACAGCTTCAGGTAAAAAAGCGCCGCTTCTTCGGCCTGTTCCATGCGGCCGGCAAGAATATACTGGGGAATGTCGCCCTTGAGGCAGGCGGAAAGGGCGATGAGGCCTTCAGCGTGGTCGGCCAGAACCGTCTTGTCAATGCGGGGCTTGTAATAAAATCCGTCCATCTGGGCGATGGTGGCCAGCTTGCACAAATTGCCGTACCCGGTCTGGTTTTGGGCCAGGAGGACCAGGTGGCGGGTGCCGTCCTTGTCCAAGGGCGTTTTGTCGGTAAGGCGGCGCGGGGCCACATAGCATTCGCACCCGACAATGGGCTTAATGCCTGCGGCCACGGCCTGCTGGTAAAAATCCAGAACCCCGAACATGGTGCCGTGATCCGTGACAGCCACGGCCGGCATGCCAAAGGTTTGCGCTTTCTTGAAAAGATCGCCCAAGCGAATGGCACCGTCCAGCAGACTGTACTGGGTATGCACATGCAGGTGGACAAAAGGGGCGGCAGATCCGGGCGCTTCCGAAATATCAGTGGTGGTAGCCATGGCGCTGTCCCGGTTATCCATTTTCTACGCGATAGTTCGGCGCTTCCTTGGTGATGATCACGTCATGGACATGGCTTTCCCGCATGCCTGCCGCGCTGATTTTCACGAACCGGGCTTTCTGGCGCAGTTCTTCAATGGTTCGGCATCCCACATAGCCCATTCCGGCCTTGAGGCCGCCGATGAGCTGGTGAATATTGGCCGACAGCGTCCCCCGGTAGGGGACCCGCCCGACAATTCCCTCGGGCACCAACTTGTCGTCGCTTTCCTGCTCGGTTTGGTAATAGCGGTCTTTGCTGCCCTTTTTCATGGCCTCAAGTGAGCCCATGCCTCGGTATACTTTGTAACTGCGGCCCTGGAAAAGAATGGTCTCACCGGGACTTTCATCGGTTCCGGCAAACAGACCGCCGATCATGATGGTGTGGGCGCCGGCGCCGATGGCTTTGGTCACATCCCCGGAAAATTTGATGCCGCCATCGGCGATGAGGGGAACACCGGTTTTTTCAGAAACCTCCCGGCAGTTGAAAATCGCCGAAATCTGGGGAACGCCGATGCCGGCCACAATGCGGGTGGTGCAGATGGATCCCGGACCAATGCCGATCTTGATGCCGTCCGCACCGGCATCCACAAGGGCCTGGGCACCTTCTCCGGTTCCCACATTGCCGGCGACAAGCTGCAGGTCCGGAAAAGCGGATTTGAGCCGCTGGATGGAACGGATCACATTGGCGGAATGGCCATGGGACGTATCAATGACAATCACATCCACACTGGCCTTGATCAGGGCCTCGGCACGGGCCATCATGTCTGGTCCGACGCCGATGGCAGCGCCCGCCCGCAGCCGGCCCACACTGTCCTTACAGGCGTTAGGATATTTTTTAATCTTTTCAATATCCTTGATGGTGATCATGCCCTTGAGGCGTCCGTTTTTGCTCACCACCAAGAGTTTTTCAATACGGTGTTCGTGGAGTTTTTTCTTTGATTCTTCCAGGGTGATGCCCTCAGGAACAGTCACCAGATTTTCGCTGGTCATCACCTCGCTGACCTTTTTGGTGGTATCGGTTTCAAACCTGAGGTCGCGGTTGGTGACAATGCCCACCAACTGATCCCCACGGGTGACCGGAACGCCCGAAATCCGGTAGTGGGCCATGAGTTTCAGGACCTCTTCAATGGACTGATCCGGATCAATGGTGAGCGGGTCAACAATCATGCCGCTTTCGGATTTTTTAACCTGATCCACCTCCATGGCCTGACGCCGGATGCTCATGTTGCGATGAATAAATCCGACCCCGCCTTCACGGGCCATGGTAATGGCGGTTTTGGCCTCGGTGACCGTGTCCATGGCCGCACTGACAATGGGAATATTGAGGGTAAGGTCTTTGGTAAGCCGGGTGGTGGTGTCCACGCCCTTGGGCAGTACATCGGAATAATCAGGAATGAGCAGTACATCATCAAAGGAATAGGCTTCCTCTGCAATCAGGTGGGTCATGGCGTCCTCCAGACAGATGGTGGAAAGGGGGTCGGCAAGTGGGGGTTACGGATACGTCAAGCTGTCCCTTTTTGGCGGACAGGCCTTGGTGGTGACCGAAAGAAACGGAACGCGAAGGAAATGCCGTGCGAACCATTGGCGCCTTGCTGTATCCGGTATCCGATTAGATGGGCAGCCGGCCGTTTTAAGTTAATCGGGTAGAGTAACAAATACAGGTGGCTTTATCAATCAAAATTTGGTTGGAAAGTGGTGCTTCATCTGCAAACAAAACAACCTGCGTATGGGGTCTGAAATGGATTTTCAAAAAAATTCGAAAACCGGAAAAAGGGCTTCTGCGTCTGTTTATCGGATTTTCTGCAGGCGTGTTTTTCTTTTTGATTACACGTCAAACTGCATGAGCACCTCATCAGCTTCAACGGCCTGACCTTTTTTAATCTTCACATCACAAATCACCCCATCCACCGGCGAGGCCACGCCGCTTTCCATTTTCATGGATTCCAGGATCACCAGATTCTGCCCCCTGAACACCCGATCGCCTTTTTTGGCCAGCACATCCACCACAAGGCCGGGCATGGGGCAGACAAGGGTATTGTCCTGGTCTGTGTGCTTCTTTCTGGGCATAAACTGCATCACATCCCATTCCTTGGGCGTATACACCTCAAAAAGACGGGAAATTCCGTTAAATGAGATAAACATGAAGGAGCCTTCAAACCGTATCCGGAACCGATAAATCTGACCATTGATATTCAGTTTCAGACGGCGGCGGAAAAATTCAAACTGCGGAATCACCACCTTGCAGGGTGTGCCATCCACCAAGAGGGTACAGGTCTGGCTGGCCACCGGCGGCGCTTCCAGCATAACGTCAAACAGATCCTCCTCGCATCGCACCTTGTAGGCAGGATGCCCGTCGGCTTCCCGTTTTCCGCCGATGTCCGAGACCATGGGACGCAGGGATTCGCGCACAGCAACAGTCCGGTGATGGTAAATCAGGGCAGCGGTCAGGGCGGCCAGCTGCAAATACGCCCGTGGCGGCGAGCGCTTGGACACCCCATCGTCAAAGTACTGGTCAATAAACCCGGTGGTGAGTTTTCCTTCGGCAAATTCCGGAGAGCACACCACGCTGGTGGCAAAGTCAATATTGGTGGACACCCCTTCAATATGGTATCCGTTCAGGGCGGCAATCAGGATGTTTCGGGCATCTTCCCGGGTTTTTCCAAAGCAGATCACCTTGGCCAGCATGGAGTCATAATACACATCGATTTTGCTTCCGATATCCACGCCGCTGTCCACGCGGATACCGGTTCCCCGGGGCGCGGCATACCGGGTGATCATGCCGGTGGACGGAATAAATCCGCGTGAAGGATCTTCCGCGCAGATCCGGGCTTCCATGGCCCAGCCCTTGAGCTGTACGGCATCCGGGTCAAGCGTCAGGGCCTCGCCTGCGGCAATGCGAAGCTGCCACTCCACCAGGTCAAGGCCTGTTACCTGCTCGGTCACCGGATGTTCCACCTGCAGGCGGGTATTCATCTCCAGAAAATAAAAATCATGGTGCTGATCCATGACGAACTCAACGGTTCCCGCATTAACGTACCCGGCTTTCCGGGCCAGATCGCAGGCCGCTTTTCCCATGCGGGCCCGCAGTTCGACAGAAACCGCAGGCGATGGGGATTCTTCAATCACCTTCTGATACCGCCGCTGGATGGAACATTCACGCTCGCCCAGGGACACCACATGGCCTTGGCTGTCGGCCAGCACCTGAATTTCGATATGCCGGGGCTGTTCAATATACCGCTCCACAAAAATGCGGGTATCATTGAAGGCTTTTTGGGTTTCCTGGCGGCTGGCGGCAAGGGCGGCCCGCATCTCCGAGGCCTCGTGCACAATGCGCATGCCTTTTCCGCCGCCGCCGGCAGCAGGCTTGAGCAACACCGGGTATCCCACGGATTCGGCCGCGCGCAAGGCGTCTTCCTCATCTTTTACCGCTTCAATATGTCCGGGAATTACCGGCACCCCCGCATTTTTGGCCATTTCCTTGGAGGTGATTTTGTCACCCATAATGGATACGGCTTCCGGCGGCGGGCCGATGAACACCATGCCGCTTTCAGTGACCGCCCGGGCAAAGTCGGCTTTTTCCGATAAAAACCCATACCCCGGATGGACCGCCTGGCACCCGGTGGAAAGGCCTGCGTCCACAATTTTTTGAATATTGAGATAGGACTGCTGGGAAGGCGATGGCCCGATATATACCGCTTCATCGGCAAGGTGACGGTGCAGGTTGCGGGTGTCGCTGTCAGAATAGACCGCCACCGTGCGGATGCCCAGGCGGTTGCAGGTACGGATGATGCGAACAGCGATTTCACCACGGTTGGCAATCAGGATTTTTTCAAACATGGCCGGCCTCACAGGGGAATGTTTCCGTGTTTACGTTTCGGGCCTTCCGCCCGTTTGCTGTCCAGCATCTGAAGGGTCCGGATGAGGTGCGGGCGGGTATCCCGGGGAAAAATCACATCATCAATATACCCGCGCTCCGCAGCCAGAAACGGATTGGCAAACGTCTTTCGATAGTCTTCCATTTTTTGGTTCAGCATGGCCTCGGGATTCTCCGCTGCGGCAATTTCCTTTCGGTGAATCACTTCCGCCGCGCCCTTGGACCCCAGAACCGCGATTTCCGCCGTGGGCCAGGCATAGTTGACATCGCAGTGAATATGCTTGGAATTCATCACCAGATACGCGCCGCCGTAGGCTTTGCGCACAATCACCGAAATACGCGGCACCGTGGCCTCGGTAAAGGCGTAGAGCAGCTTGGCGCCGTGACGGATAATGCCGCCGTGTTCCTGGTCCGGGCCGGGCATAAACCCCGGCACATCCACCAGGGTGATCAGGGGGATGTTGAAGGCATCGCAAAACCGGACAAACCGGCCGGCCTTGAAAGAAGCGTCGCTGTCCAGAACACCCGCCAGCACCGCCGGCTGATTGGCCACAAGCCCCACGGTCTGCCCGCCCAGGCGACCGAATCCACACAAAATATTGCGGGCAAATCCAGCATGGACTTCCATAAACTCGGCGCCGTCCAGAATGCTGAAAATCAGGACCTTCATGTCATAGGTCTGGGTGGGATTTTCCGGCACCAGATAGTCCAGGGCCGGATCGGTCCGGTTGTGGGGATCGCTCAAATCCAGCAGGGGCGCCCGGTGCTGGTTGTTGGACGGCAGATAACTGATCAGCCGCCGCACTTCCCGCAAGGCCAGGACATCGTTGGGAACCGTGAAATGGGCCACCCCGCTTTGCCGGGCATGAACCCTGGCGCCGCCCAGTTCTTCGGACGTAATATCCTGATGGGTTACGGTTTTGACCACGCTGGGACCGGTGACAAACATGTAGGACGAATCTTCCACCATGAAGACAAAGTCGGTGATGGACGGGCTGTACACGGCCCCGCCCGCACAAGGGCCCATGATGCAGGAAATCTGGGGCACCACGCCGCTGGCGCTCACGTTGCGGCGGAAAATCTCGCCATAGGCGGCAAGGGCGTCAACGCCTTCCTGAATGCGGGCCCCGCCGGAATCGTTGAGTCCGATGATGGGCGCGCGAACTTTAACGGCAAGATCCATCACCTTGCAGATTTTCTGGGCATGGGCCTCGCCCAGGGAGCCGCCAATGACCGTAAAATCCTGGCTGAAAACAAACACCTCCCTGCCGTCAATGGAGCCATGACCGGTGATCACGCCATCGCCCAGATAGTTTTTTTCCTTTCCGAGACTTCCCCCGCGTCCGACTTTGAGCACGTCAAATTCCTCAAAGCTGTCGGTATCCAGCAGAAGATGGAGGCGTTCCCGGGCGGTCAGTTTGCCCTTTCCGTGCTGAATATCTTTTTGGCGGTCTCCGCCGGCGGAAATGGATTCTGCCCGGAGCCGTTCTAGCGTTTCCAGTGTGGTCTGATATTGTGTATCCATATGGGCATTCTTTCCAGTTACCTAAGTGTCTATGGATAATTCTGAATTTAGAAAATGTTTCTTACCCAATATTCAGGATAAACAAAATATATATTTTCGCAATAAAACGACTTTATCAAAAATCGTTTTGAATTTTCCATTTATCCGGGTTGCAGACTTTGATGAGTCGTTCACAAACAGGTCAGCAGACCTCCTTCATCAAACCCTTTTTTGCGCCATAAACCCGGATAAATACTGGACTACTACAATGTGAGACATCTTGAATTAGGGTTGACAATTGATTCTCCGCCCATATATGAAACTCCTTTAATTCATAATTTTTCGAGACCGATGAGCGGTCATATTCGATGAAATTTCAGAACGATATTCTCTCCCATACATATCACAGGAGACTTAAACCATGGCAAAGGATGTAGTGGGTTCCGTACTGGTGGTCGGCGGTGGGATTGCCGGCATGCAAAGCGCGCTGGATCTGGCCAACTCGGGGTATTATGTGTACCTTCTGGAAAAATCCCCGGCCATTGGCGGCGTAATGGCCCAGTTGGACAAAACCTTTCCCACCAACGACTGCGCAATGTGTATCATGTCGCCGATCCTGGTGGAGGTCGGCCGCCATGTCAATATTGAACTGATCACCTATGCGGACCTTGAATCCGTGTCCGGCGAGCCGGGAAATTTTACGGTCAAGGTGAAAAAACGCGCCCGCAGCATCATCCTTGACCGGTGTACGGCGTGCGGGGCCTGTGTTGAAAACTGTCCGGTGGTGCAGCAGAGCGCATAAGCTGCGCCATCCCCAGAGACCCTTGGCAAGACAACCTGAATTTTTGTTACGCGTTATTTCTTTTTCAGGAGATCGGCATATGAGTGAGGCACACGCAGTACGCCCGGATTCAGATGAAGCAAGTCTGGCGGAGGCAGTGGATTTTGTGGAACTGGACACCCTGATCGACGACGAGTTCTCCAAGGACAAGGAAAACCTGATCATGATGCTCCAGGCGATTCAGCGGCGTTACAACTACCTGCCCAAACCCGCCCTGACCTATCTGGCCGCCAAAATCGGCATTCCCTACAGCAAAATTTACGAAGTGGCCACCTTTTACAGTACGTTCAGCCTGGCACCCCGGGGCCGGAACATTATTTCCCTGTGTCTGGGAACCGCCTGTCATGTGCGCGGGGCTGAACGGATCCGGGAGCGGCTGCACGACATCCTTCATATTGATGACGGCCAGACCACCGACGACAAGCGGTTTACCCTGGAATCGGTCCGGTGCATCGGGTGCTGCAGCCTGGGGCCGGTCATGAAAATCAACGAAGACATGCACGGTCGCATTGCCACAGATGAAGTGGACAAGGTACTGGGTCACTACGAATAATCGGGAAACGAGGCAACATCATGAAAATCCAGTCTTTGGAAGACTTGCGCGCCATCAGCCGGAAAACCGGAAAGGCCATTTACCATCCGGACGCGGTCAAGGTGAATATCGGCATGGCCTCCTGCGGCCTTGCCGCCGGGGCCCAGGCCACCCATGACAGGGCAAAGGCCGAGTTCGGAAATGACACCGGCATCATGATCTGTCAGACCGGGTGTCTCGGCTTTTGTGAGCAGGAACCCCTGGTTGAAATCATGGCACCGGGAAAGCCCCGGGTCATCTATAAAAATATCACCGAGGACAAAATCGCAGATGCGGTCAACGACTACCGCAGCGGCGCGTTTGAAAAGAAAAAGTGGATCCTCGGGCAGATGAAAAACCCCGTGGGCATCACGGAAACCGATGTGTCCGATCCCCAGGCCGGTCTGACGCCCCTTGAGGACGTTCCGGTTCTGGAAGAAATTCCCTTTTACGGCAAACAGGTCAAGATCGCCCTTCGGAACTGTGGGTACATCAATCCGGACGCCATTGAAGAATACATCGCACGAGGCGGGTATCAGGCCCTGATGAAGGCCCTCAAAGAGATGAAACCCGCGGCCATCATTGATGAAGTGAAAACCTCAGGCCTTCGCGGACGGGGCGGCGGCGGGTTTCCGGCCGGCACCAAATGGGCCACCTGCGCCAAACACCACGGGACGCGCAGCATCATCTGCAATGCCGATGAGGGCGATCCTGGTGCCTATATGGACCGCAGCATTCTTGAAGGCGATCCCCACAGCGTGATTGAAGGCATGCTCATTGCCGGCGTGGCCATTGGCTCCAGCCGTGGTTTTATCTATGTGCGCAATGAATATCCCCTGGCGGTCAAGCGTCTGGTCACGGCCATCAAACAGGCGGAATCCCTTGGGCTTCTGGGGGACAACATTGCCGGAACAGATTTTTGCTTTCACATCAAAATCTCCACCGGGGCCGGCGCGTTTGTCTGCGGCGAATCCACGGCCCTGATGGCATCCCTTGAAGGCAAGGTCGGCCGCCCCCGGGCCAAATATGTGCACACGGTTGAAAAAGGCTTCCGGGACAATCCCACCAACCTCAACAATGTGGAAACCTACGCCAATGTGCCGCCCATTGTTCTGAAGGGCGGGGCCTGGTATGCGGGCATGGGAACAGCGGACAGCAAGGGCACCAAGGTGTTCAGCCTCTGCGGCAAGATCAACAACACCGGTCTTGTGGAAGTGCCCATGGGTGTTTCGCTCCGGGACATTGTCTTTGAACTGGGCGGCGGCGTGCCGAAAAAAAAGCGGTTCAAGGCAGTTCAGACCGGCGGTCCGTCCGGCGGCTGTATTCCCGAAGCATACCTGGATCTGCCGGTAGATTTCCAGCGTCTGGCGGAAGTGGGCTCCATCATGGGTTCCGGCGGTATGATCGTCATGGACCAGGACACCTGCATGGTGGATGTGGCCCGCTATTTTCTGGACTTTCTCAAAGAAGAATCCTGCGGCCAGTGCAATCCCTGCCGGGAGGGCATCAAACAGATGCTGGGGATTCTCACCGATATCTGTGCTGGAAAGGGAAAAGACGGGGATATTGAGCTGCTGGAAGAACTGGGCACCATGGTTCAGGGCTTTTCCCTGTGCGGTCTGGGCACTGCCGCGCCCAACCCGGTCATGACCACGATCCGGTATTTCCGGGACGAGTACGAAGCCCACATCAGGGACCGGAAGTGTCCGGCGGGTGTGTGCAAGGCCCTGTTCCACTATGAGATTGATCCGGAGGCCTGTACGGGCTGCGGTGTATGCGCCAAAAAATGTCCCCAGGACGCCATTGCCGGCGAAAAGAAAAAGCCCCATCTGCTGGATCCGGACAAGTGCATCAAATGCGGCATCTGCTACGATGCCTGTAAATTTGACGCCATTGCGATCCGATAGACTTCTGAAGGAAAAAAGCGATGATCACATTCAAGCTGAACGGCAAGACAGTCCAGGGGGAAGAAGGCCAGTACGTTCTCCAGGTGGCTGAAAAATACGGCGTGGAAATTCCCACCCTGTGTCATCACAAGGCCCTTGAGCCCGCAGGCATGTGCCGCATCTGTACAGTGGAGATGTTTGACGGCCGCAAGTCAAAATTTGTCACCGCCTGCAACTATCCGATCTGGGAAGGCATGGAGATCAACACCGATACAGAAGCGGTTCATGCGGGCCGCAAGCTGATCGTTGAAATGCTCTTTGCCCGGTGCCCTGAAGTGCCCCTGCTCCAGAAGCTGGCCAAACAGTACGGCATTGAGACCCCGCGCTTTAAGCTGGAGCACGACACCTGCATTCTCTGCGGACTCTGCGCCCGGATGTGCGAGAAAATGGGCAACAGCGCCATCAGCCTGACGGGCCGCGGTGTTGACATGAAGGTGGACACGCCCTTTCACCTCCAGAGCGATGTGTGCATGGCCTGCGCTGCCTGCGTATCGGTCTGTCCCACCGGCCATATCTCCCTTGAAAAGCTCAATACCGAAATTTCAAAGCGAGGCGGAAAACCCATTGCCTCGGAATATGAACGCGGCCTCAAGGGCCGGAAGCCGGCTTATGTGCCCTATGCCCAGGCAGTTCCCAACAACCCGGTGATTGACCGGGAAACCTGTATCCATTTCAAGACCGGCGGGTGCCAGGTCTGCACGAGCTTTTGCGGCGTGGACGCCATTGACCACACCATGCAGGATGAGGTGGTGGAACTTTCTGTGGGCGCCATTGTGCTGGCCCCGGGATTCAAACCATTCGATCCGTCCAAGTTCGACAATTACGGCTATGTAAACCATCCCAACGTGATGAGCTCCATCGAATTTGAGCGGATTCTGGCTGCCTCTGGTCCCACCAGCGGTCATCTGGTCCGTTTGTCCGACCACAAGGAACCCAAAAAGATCGCCTGGTTCCAGTGTGTGGGCTCCCGCGACATGAACAAGTGCGACAACGCCTATTGTTCATCGGTCTGCTGCATGTACGCCATCAAGGAAGCGGTGATTGCCAAAGAGCATTCCCACAATCCCCTGGAATGCACCATTTTCTATATGGATATGCGGACCCATGGCAAAGATTTTGAAAAAGCGTACAATGATGCCAAAAACAAGCACGGCATCCGGTTTGTGCGCAGCCGGGTGCATACCATTGATCCGGTGCCGGGTTCTGCGGACGATCTTTCCGTCCGGTATGCAACAGACAGCGGCGAGATCATGACCGAAGAATTCGACATGGTCATTCTGTCCGTGGGCCTTGAAACCCCGCCGGAACTCATTGAACTGTCCAAAACCCTGGATATTGACCTCACGCCGGGAAATTTCTGCAAGACCTCCAGCTTTGCGCCGGTTTCCACCTCACGGCCGGGAATTTTCGTCTGCGGCGCGTTCCAGGGACCACGGGATATTCCCCAATCAGTGGTGGATGCCAGTGCAGCCGCATCGGCTGCGGGTGAAATCCTCAGCCCGGCCAGAGGCACCCTGACCAAAACCAGGGAGGCCGCCCCCCAGGTGAACGTGATTGGCGAGCGGCCCCGGATCGGGGTGTTTGTCTGCCATTGCGGCATCAACATCGGCGGCGTGGTCAACGTGCCGGCGGTGCGGGATTATGCGGCAAGTCTGCCCTATGTGGAATATGTGGCAGACAACCTGTATTCCTGTTCCCAGGATACCCAGGACACCATGACCCAGATCATCCGGGACAAGAAGCTCAACCGGGTGATTGTGGCGGCCTGTACCCCCAAAACCCACGAGCCCCTGTTTCAGGAAACCCTGCTCAACGCCGGTCTCAACAAATATCTCTTCGAATTTGTCAACATCCGGAACCACGATTCCTGGGTCCACCGGAACAATCCAGAACTGGCCACGGAAAAAGCCAAGGATCTGGTGCGCATGGCCATCTCCAAGGTGGCCCTGATGACGCCCCTTGCGGAAGCAGAGCTCACCATTGCCCAGTCCGCCATGGTGCTGGGCGGCGGTATTTCCGGCATGGCAGCGGCGTTAAGCCTGGCGGGCCAGGGGTATGAAACCCATCTGGTGGAGCGGGATGACCGCCTGGGTGGCCAGGCCCTTAACCTGTACCGGACCGCTGTCGGCGAGAATGTGCCGGAAAAACTGAAGGAAATGGTGGCCACGGTGGAGGCCAGCCCGCTGATCACCGTTCATCTGAACAGCGAACTGACCCAGGTGGATGGATTTGTGGGCAGCTTTACCTCGGTCCTGTCCGGCGAAGGCGAGCCCAAAACCCTTTCCCACGGTGTGACCGTGATCGCCACCGGGGCCTTTCCCTTGGTGCCCAATGAATACGGCTACGGGATCAGCCCGAAAGTCCTCACCAGCCTTGAACTGGACCGCCGCTTCCTGGCCGGTGATCCGGAACTGTCCAAACTGAATTCAGCGGTGTTCATCCAGTGCGTGGGCTCCCGTGAACCCCAGCGGCCCTATTGCAGCCGGGTGTGCTGCACCCATTCCATTGACAATGCCCTTTGCCTTAAAGAGCGCAATCCGGACATGAACATCTATATTCTGTACCGGGATATCCGCACTTACGGCGAGCGGGAATACCTTTATAAAGAGGCACGGGAAAAGGGCATTATCTTTATCCGGTATGATGTGGACCACAAGCCGGTGGTAAACGTGGACGGCGATGGCCTGACCGTTACGGTGACCGATCCCATTCTGGGCCGGCCGGTTGAAATTACGGCAGATCTTCTGACCCTTGCCACCGCCATTGTGCCGCCCAAGGACGAGGCCCTTGCCCAGTTCTTTAAAATTCCGCTGAACGATGACGGGTTTTTTGTGGAAAAACACGCCAAGCTCGGACCTTCGGAATTTGCCACCGACGGTGTTTTCCTTTGCGGTCTGGCCCATTATCCCAAACCCATTGACGAGGCCGTTGCCCAGGGCAAGGCGGCTGCGTCCCGGGCCACCACGCTGCTGGCCCAGAAAACCATCAACACCAGCGGCCAGGTGGCGGAAACCGATCCGGCCCAGTGCAGCGCCTGCGGGGTCTGCGTGTCCATCTGTCCGTATTCCGCGCCTTCGTTCATTGACGCCAATGCCCGCATGTTTGCCGGCAAAGCCCAGATCAACCCGGTGTTGTGCAAAGGCTGCGGCCTGTGCGTGGCCTCCTGCCGGTCCGGGGCCATTCATCTGAAGGGCTTTGACAATGATCAGATCTTTGCCCAGATCTTTGAACTGAACGAAGCAGTGTAGATACGCCAAAGACCGGTTGCCGGCCGAGCCGGGCAACTTTTTGTGACGGGAGAGTCAACATGTCTGATTGGGAACCGAAAATAGTCAGTTTTTTCTGTAACTGGTGTACCTACGGGGCAGCGGATCTGGCGGGCGTGAGCCGGTTTGAGCATCCGGCCAACACCCGCGTCATCCGGGTTCCCTGTTCCGGCCGCATCAGCCCCAAATTCATCCTTTCCGCCTTCATGAACGGCGCGGACGGGGTGTGGGTGTCCGGCTGTCATCCCGGCGACTGCCATTATATTGAGGGAAATTATTATGCCCGCAGAAAGTTCGCCCTGTTCAAAAACCTGATCGAATACATGGGCATTGAACCCGGCCGGCTGCATTTTTCCTGGATCTCGTCGGCGGAATCCACCAAGTATGTCCAGGTGATCACCGATGTGATCAATGCGGTCAAGGCCCTGGGCCCCAATCAACAATTTGTCAAAAATAAAGCCAAGGTAGCGTGATATGTCTGGATATACCGAAAAGATGAGGGACATTGCCAGGCGGCTGCTCGAAACCGGCGCGGTGGACATGGTGATCGGCTTTCGAAAAGGAAGCCTTCCCATGATGAACGAGCCGTGTTTTGTCACCCGGGCAGACGATGCCCACTGTCTGGTGTGGGACGGCCACTGCGGCATTAATCTGGCCAACTACCTGACGGACCGGAAGGAAAAAATCGCTGTTTTTGCCAAGGGCTGCGACGCCCGGAACATGGTCACCCACGTGATCGAAAACAAGATCAAGCGGGAGCAGCTCCACATTGTCGGTGTGCCGTGTACCGGCATGATCGACAAACGGAAAATCAGCGCCATGACGAAGGGCGAAGTACTGGCCGTGACGGAAACAGATGACGCCGTGACCGTCACCACCGCAGGCGGAGACCAGCGGTTTGACCGGGCTGATGTCATGCAGCAGAACTGCGCCCTGTGCGTTCACCGAAACCCGGTGATTTACGATGATCTGCTGGCAGATCCGGTTACCGAGCAAACCATACCAGACCGGTATGCGGATATCCGGAAGATTGAAGCCATGGATGCGGCTTCCAAATGGCAGTTTTTTGAAGATCTGCTGGCCCCGTGCATCCGGTGCTATGCCTGCCGGAACGCCTGCCCCTTGTGTTACTGTCCCACCTGTTTTGTGGATGAGGCAAAGCCCCAGTGGGTGGGAAAAGGCCAGGATGCCACGGATATCCGGACCTTTCATTTTCTCCGGGCCTTTCACTGCGCAGGCCGGTGCACGGACTGCGGCGCCTGTGAACGGGCCTGTCCCATGGGCATCAACATGCGGCTTCTCACCCGCAAACTGGAAAAGGACTGTCAGTCCGAATTCGGCTGGGAAGCCGGGATGGATCCGAATCAGCGTCCGGCGCTGGATGTTTACAAAACCAACGATCCGGAAACGTTCATCAAATAAAACCGGAGAGTGAATCGCTTGCGGAAAAAGTCTTCCGGCTTTTTTTCTGACCGCAACGTTTCTTCAAGGCTGCAAAGGTTAACGCTATGACGCTCATTACACTTGATACCAAAAGCTGGGCTGCGGGACTGACGGCTGCTGCTGACGCCTACCGCTTGTTTGGGCCTGTGCGGGAGGACGCGTGTCACACGTTCAAGGCGCTGGAAAAGGGAAAAACGCCGGATCTGGACATGGTCAACACCCGCCTGTCACCCAAGGCCCTGATTTTTCCCCAGTCGGATATCATTCTTGAATATTCTCTGGACGAATCCCGTGAAGACCACCACATCATGCGGGAAGTCCAAAAAGATGTCACCCCCCGTGCGGTGGTGGGCATCCGGCCCTGCGATGCCAAGGCCACGGCGCTGGTCAAGCTCAATTTTGACGCGCCGGATGTCAAAGACCCCTACTGGCTGGCGGCGTATGAAGCCACCACCTTTGTGGGCGTGGCCTGTGATGCGCCGCTTTCCACCTGTTTTTGCACCACAGCCGGGTGCGGGCCCTATTCCGAGGAAGGCCTGGATATTCTGGTGATGCAAAAGGGTGACGGGTTTCTGGCCAAAATCCTCACCGACAAGGGACGGGCCTTTGCCAAAGCTGCGGGATGGAACCCGGCCAGCGGGGATCTGGCTGCCTTTGAGGCTGGAAAAGCCGCTGCGGAGAAAAAGATGGTATCTGCCGTTCAGACCGACCATCTGGAAGCGGCCGACCTTCTGGCCCTGCATAATGCGCCGTTTTGGGAAAAAACCGCTTTTGCCTGTCTTAACTGCGGCACCTGCACCTTTTCCTGCCCCACCTGCTGGTGTTTTGACCTTCAGGACGAGGTGGCCGGAAAATCCGGGGTGCGCCTCAAAAACTGGGACAGCTGCATGTTTCCCATCTTTACCGTTCACACCACCGGCCACAACCCCAGGGAAACCAAAGTCCAGCGGGTGCGTCAGCGGTTCATGCACAAGCTCAAATATTTTGTGGACAAGTACAAAACCGGGATCATGTGTGTCGGCTGCGGCCGGTGCGTGCGCCAGTGTCCGGTCAATATCGACATCCGAAAGGTGTGCGAAGAGATGAACCGTTTCAACCCTGCGGACGCGTGCGCGGTGCGGGACTGATGGAGGGAAAAAACGTGCAGAACCCATATTTGCCCTATCCGGTCCGGATTGATGACATCACCGTTGAAGCGGAAGACAAGAGCCTCAAAACCTTCAAGTTTGTTTTCCTGAATGCGGGTGATGAAGAAAAGTTCGCCTACCGGGCCGGCCAGTTTGCCGAACTGTCCATTCCCGGAAAAGGCGAGATTCCCATCGGCATCGCCTCTTCTCCGGTTGAAAAGGGATTTGTCAAGTTTACCGTCAACCGCGCCGGGGTTGTCACCACCCATCTTCACAACATGAAGGTGGGCGATGTCATGGGCCTTCGGGGTCCCCTTGGCAATTCCTACCCGTGGGATCTTCTGGAAGGAAAAAACGTTCTGATTGTGGGCGGCGGCTTTGCCTTTACCACCCTGCGCTCATCCATTGTATACATGCTGGACCCCAAAAACCGCTCAAAGTTCGGCAACATTGATGTGGTGTACGGGGCCCGTTCGCCGGGCATGCTGCTTTACAAAGACGAGCTGGTGGCCTGGGAAAAACGGGATGATATCAACATGCACATCACCGTGGATGCCACAACAGATCCGGACTGGAAATACAACGTGGGCTTTGTTCCGCCGGTGACTGAACAAAAAGCACCCCAGGGCGGGGACGACACCTACGCCATTGTGTGCGGTCCGCCCATCATGATCAAGTTTACCCAGCCGGTGCTGGAAAAGCTGGGATACGACCATGATCATATTATCATGAGCCTTGAAAACCGGATGAAGTGCGGCTTTGGCATGTGCGGCCGGTGCGGCATCGGCAAGGAACTGGTCTGCAAGGACGGTCCGGTGTTCACCCTGCGCCAGATCAACCAGACGCCCAGAGAGTACTAACCTCCAGGAAACACATGACAATCAAGTTTTTCAGGATACCAAGGGAAAACAATCAACCGGATTTCGTATTGACATTCAGCGTCGAATTCGGTAGTGAAGAGTGACTAAAAAAGATTGAATTTTAGACAATAACGATGCTGAGAATCCCCTAACAAATCTGTAAAGAAGGAGTGTATCAGATGCCAACAATTGAATTTGGTGGAAAGACGTTTACCGTTGACGAAGATGGTTTTATTGATGATTACACCAACTGGTCCGAAGAATGGGTTCAGTACGTCAAAAAAGAAGAAGGCATTGATGAACTGAACGACGAGCATAAAAAAATCGTTGCTGTGCTTCGCGAATATTATGAAAAAAATGGAATTGCGCCCATGGTTCGCGTTCTCTCCAAGGTAACCGGTTTCAAATTGAAACACATCTATGAGCTGTTTCCCTCCGGACCTGGAAAGGGAGCCTGCAAAATGGCGGGCCTGCCGAAACCCACCGGCTGCGTCTAATTCTATCTGAATTTTCTTTAATAAAGAAGGCTTCGCTTTTTAAAGGCGAGGCCTTCTTTGCTTTTTCCAAGCGCGGATATCGCATGACACCCATTCGTGAAAAAACCATTTCAGGATTGCAACCGGGCGATACGTTTGTGGTTTCCCGCACCTTTACCGAGCCGGAAACCTTGGCGTTTGCCGATATGACCCGGGACTACAACCCGGTTCATTTTGATGACCGGTTTGCATCCGTCAAAAACCTTTCTGGCCGGATCTGCCATGGTCTTCTGGTGGGGGGCATGGTCACTGAAATCGGCGGCCAGATCGGGTGGCTGGCATCGGGAATGGATTTTCGTTTCAAAAAACCCGTGTATTTTGGTGATGCCATTGAATGCCGGATGACCATCACCGCGCTGGACCAAAGAAACCGCGCCAAAGCTGATGTGGTATTCATCAACCAGCGGGGAGAGGTCGTGATTGAAGCAACACTTTCCGGCGTGATTCCAGGAGATCCGGAAAAAGCCGTGATGCGGCAGATGGTGGCAGAAGGCGATCCGACCAATGGCTGCGCCCGTGAGAAACACGGTTCATTTATCACTCCATCATCACAAAGAAGAGGGAATCCGGTCCATGGCAATTGACCCCAATAAAGTCATTTATTCAATGATCCGCGTGAGCAAGTTCCACAACAAGAAACCCATCCTCAAGGATATTTCCCTGAGCTATTTCTACGGGGCCAAAATCGGGGTTCTGGGCCAAAATGGCTCCGGAAAATCGACCCTGCTCAAAATCATGGCTGGTGTGGACACGGCCTTTAACGGCGAAACCATTCTGTCCAAGGGCTATACCGTGGGGTATCTGGAGCAGGAACCCCTGGTGGATGAGACCAAAACCGTGCTGGAAATTGTTCAGGAAGGCGTTCAGGACACGGTGGATCTGGTGGCGGAATTCAACCGGATCAATGAAAAATTCGCCGAGCCCATGTCTGACGATGAGATGGACAAGCTGATCCAGCGCCAGGGCGAAGTCCAGGAAAAACTCGATGCCCTGGATGCCTGGGACCTGGATGCCCGTCTTGAAATGGCCATGGATGCGCTCCGGTGCCCGCCCGGCGATACACCGGTGAACGTGATTTCCGGTGGTGAACGGCGGCGGGTGGCCCTGTGCCGGCTGCTTCTCAAAAAACCGGATATTCTGCTGCTGGACGAGCCCACCAACCATCTGGATGCCGAAACCGTGGCCTGGCTGGAGCAGCATTTGCAACAGTATGCCGGAACCGTGATTGCCGTGACCCATGACCGGTATTTTCTGGATAACGTGGCGGGCTGGATTCTGGAACTGGATCGGGGACAGGGAATTCCCTGGAAAGGCAACTACAGTTCCTGGCTGGAGCAGAAACAGGCGCGGCTGGCAGGAGAGGAAAAAGCCGACAGCGAAAGGCAAAAAACCCTGGAGCGGGAACTGGACTGGATCCGCATGGCGCCCAAGGGTCGGCGGGCCAAATCCCGGGCCCGCATCACGGCCTACGAAAAACTGCTGGGCCAGGAAAATGAGCAACTGGCCAAGGAACTGGAAATCTACATTCCGCCCGGTCCCCGGCTTGGCAATGTGGTGATCCGGTCAGAATCCGTGACCAAGGGCTACGGGGACAAACTTCTGGTGGAAAACATGGACTTTTCCCTTCCGCCAGGCGGTATTGTGGGCATCATCGGTCCCAACGGCGCTGGAAAAACCACCTTGTTCCGGATGATCACCGACCAGGAACAACCGGACAGCGGGGCCATTGTCAAGGGCGAGACCGTCCGGCTGGCCTATGTGGACCAGAGCCGGGATGTGCTGGACCCGGACAAAACCATCTGGGAGATGATCTCGGGCGGACAGGATGCCATTGACCTGGGGGACCGTCAGGTTAACTCGCGGGCCTACGTGGCCCGGTTCAATTTTTCGGGAACCGACCAGCAGAAAAAGGTGGGGGTGCTGTCGGGCGGCGAACGCAACCGGGTGCATCTGGCCCGGATGCTCAAATCCGGGGCCAATGTGCTGCTGCTGGACGAGCCCACCAATGACCTGGATGTCAACACCATGCGGGCCCTGGAAGAGGCCCTTGAAAATTTCGGCGGGTGCGCGGTGGTGATCAGCCACGACCGCTGGTTTCTGGACCGCATTGCCACCCATATTCTGGCCTTTGAAGGGGACAGTCAGGTGATCTGGTTTGAGGGCAACTACTCGGACTACGAGGCAGATCGCAAAAAACGCCTGGGCGCGGCAGCAGACCAGCCCCACCGGATCAAATACCGCCACCTGACCCGATAGCAACAGACATTTTCTCCGCCTCCGGAATCGAAAACCGTCTTTGGCAAGGGGCATATCCATGGAAAAACGTGGCTCACTGAGACGAAAGGGAATTGTTTTTTTTGCCCGGACACTCTGGCAGCTTGACCGAACCCGGTATTCCGGGGTGCACTGGATAGGCATTCGGCTGCTGCGGACCCTTGTGCTGTCGGTGCAGGGTTTTTCCCGGCACAACGGCTCGCTCCGGGCATCGGCCCTGACCTTTTTCACCCTGTTTTCCCTGGTGCCCCTGGCTGCCATTGCCTTTGGCATTGCCAAGGGATTCAATGTTGAGCGTCATCTTCGCGAACAGATCCTGGAGTATTTTTCCGCCCAGCAAACCGTTGTCCAGCAAATTATTGATTTTGGCCAGAACATGCTGGACAACACCCGGGGCGACATGATTGCCGGTATTGGTGTGCTGGCCCTGTTCTGGGCGGTCATCAAGGTGCTGAGCAATATTGAAAACGCCTTCAATCATGTCTGGGGCGTGTCTTCCCGCAGCTTTGTCCGAAAACTGACCGACTATCTGGCCATCACCCTCATCTGTCCCCTTCTGCTCATCCTGTCGGGCAGCGTCACTGTTTTTATCACCACCCAGATCACCACTATTTCCGGCCGGTTTGACGTGGCAGAAGTGGCAGGTCCCCTTGTCTGGCTCATGCTTAAATTGCTCCCTTTTGTTCTCAGTTGGACCTTGTTCACCCTTGTTTATATGATCATGCCCAATACCCGGGTGAGGTTTTCCAGCGCACTTCTGGCCGGCGTGATCACCGGTACGATTTGTCAGTTAATCCAGAGTTTTTATTTTTACTTTCAGATTCTGATGTCGAAATACAATGCCATTTACGGCAGTTTTGCCGCCCTTCCCCTGTTTTTGCTGTGGATGCAGCTCACCTGGCTGGTGGTTCTGGCTGGTGCTGAAATATCCTGTGCGTTTCAACATTCTGAACAGGCCGATCCAGTTGTGAGCGAAAAAAAATTCAGTATTCACCAGACGGTTTTGCTGTGTCTGGTCATCTGCCGCCATGTGGCCAACCGGTTTCGCATGGGCGAGCCCGCCCATACGCCGGCACAGATTGCGGAAGAACTGGAATTTTCAAGACCGCTTGTGAACTATCTGGTTGATTTACTGGTGAGGGCCAAGGTGCTGGTGCGAACTCAAAATGACGATGCAGCCGGGATGGCCGTTCAGCCGGCACGGGATATCGGCCGGTTGACCGTGGGTCAGGTGATCACCGCGCTTTCCGATGCCAATGAAACTGCGCTTTCCATCACCCGGCTGCCGGTCGTAGCTGCCATGGCCGGTGCATTGGACCAGATGCGTGAAGTTATGGCGCAATCCAAAGCGGATCAGCTGCTGATTGAGATTTAGGGATGCCGGCTGGAGAAGAAGCGTCAACGAAAAAACCGGAGGAAAATTAAACCGTGGAACAACTCAGTGACATCACCCGCATCATCGCCCTGACCATGGGGGTGGGCTGGGCAGCCGGCATCAACCTGTACGCCACCATTGCCGTGCTGGGTATTCTGGGGGCGACCGGCAACATGAGTCTGCCGCCGGATCTTCAGATTCTGGCAGAGCCCCTCATCATTGGAGTGGCCGGTGTGCTTTATGTTGTTGAATTTTTTGCAGACAAAACACCGGGGGTGGACAGCGGCTGGGATACGCTGCATACCTTTATCCGGATTCCGGCCGGCGCGCTTCTGGCCGCAGGGGCCGTGGGAGAGGTCAGCCCGGTCATCAGCCTTGCCGCCGCCCTTGTGGGGGGATCGCTGGCTGCCGGCAGTCACGGCCTCAAAGCCGGAGTCCGGCTCCTGGTCAATACCTCGCCGGAACCGTTTTCCAACTGGGCAGCCTCCATTTCCGAAGATGCCATGGTCATCGGCGGGGTATGGCTGGCGGTGATGTATCCGTCGATTTTCCTGGGCCTGCTCATCCTTTTCATTCTGGTGATGATCTGGCTTTTGCCCAAGGTGTGGCGGGGCATCCGGACCATGGTGCTGCGCATCCGCCGGTTTTTTACCGGTGACAGAACCTCGACCATGCCGGATACCGGTTCTGAGCCCCTTGCTTTGGATGATGGTCGGTCACCTGAAAACAGGCGTCAGGTCGGGCCGTAAGGGGAAAATATGCCTGCGGGATATGTTGTTGAGGGCGTGGAAGATTTTCTACTATTACATCGTCAATATTATTTGTGGGTGTGTTTTTGAAGGACCACCGCCCTTGCGGCACCCCTCCAAGGGAGGGGAATAAAACCCCAACCCTGACAGGCGTTATTC
>JAJDJS010000015.1 GCA_030267325.1 Desulfosarcina sp. OttesenSCG-928-A07
ATCAGACCTCTCATCGAGCCAGTCGTTCGGCTCTTCAACCCAGTCCCCATTTTTATAGATGCAGCCGCACTTACGATCTTTGATGGCAAAAGCCACTCCCCAAGAACCGGCTTTTGTCACGTCAGCGTTTTCACTTCTAAAAAAAGGGCTAATTTTATCAAAAATCGGCTTTACCTGCCACCTTCCTTGCTGATCAATCACGCCCAATTTTCTGCTTTTTTTGGCTACCACCACAGCCAGGCCATTTTCTTGAAACTCTTCCGCGTATTCAAACATGGGTGGAATCACCCACTGATCCGCTGTGTCCACATAGCCTTTCCACCATAATTTGCTATCATTATAAAATTCCTTTACCATCAATGCTTGTTGCCTGCCGGGGGCTTTTTTTTCTATTACAAACCGGCTGTGGAGCATACCTTGCTCATCAATACAAAATTCCCATGGAAGTGCCGCACGGTACTTCTCTTCTTCATACTTCCACGCACCAAAAATGGGACGACAAATCCAGTTCCCCCAAATATCCAATATGCCATAACCACCTTGGTAATATGCGGTCATTCGGCCATCTGGAGTAATTGGCGTAATAACATCAAATTTCGGTTCAATCTGCCATTTTCCTGCAGCATCAAGCACGCCCCATTTCCAATTTTCATCAGCGGCTCTTGCAAGATTGTAATCTGCATAATCAGTTGCGAACGTCAACCTGGGAGGGACAATCCAAACCCCTGTTTTGGAAATAAAGCCAAACTTTTCAGACTTGGAAACAAGCGCGTGACCATTGGGAGCAAATTCCCCTATGGAGTCAAGTTCCGGCTTCATTATCCATTTTCCGCTTGTGTCTATCATGCCCAATTTTCCAGCTTTGGAGACTTTTGCATAGCCGTCACATGTAAAGCCTTTAAACGAGTCAAGTTCCGGTTCAATCACCCACTGGCCATAGACGTTTATCACACCGAACAAACCGCCTTTTTTAACAACCGCCCTGTTATTTTGAGTAAAAGAACTTGCCCATTCAAATTGCGGATCGATAACCCATTTTCCAGATTGATCAAGGTAACCATACTTGTTTTGATTTGACGCCATACGAAGGCCATTGGGTGAAACTTCTTTACTCTCCCATGAAGGTAGGTTTTGTATTTTTTTCAGTATATTATTTAACCACATCACATTATTCTCTGTTTTGTATATATTGGATTCGGTTTTCGTGATAGTAATTCGTTGAGCAACACATCTCTTCTGAGAATGGTCAGTCGAGTTCCAATCTCACACCCCCGCTCCATATTTACCCAACAGTGCCATGCCCCCTTCAACGCTCCCGGCGGTTTTGATGCCCATCTGGCGAAGGTTGACCTGGGCTTCGTAAGACCGCGTACCGGTGTTGCACACCAGGATCAGTTCTCTGTCTTTGGGAAGCTCATCCACCCGCAGTTTGAGTTCATCCTGGGGAATGTTCATCCAACGGTCCGGGTATTTGGCGACAAACGGCTCGCCGTCCGCATGGGCACGGCAGTCCAGCACCAGATACCGGCGGTCCGCGTCATTTTCCCATTTTTCCACAAACGATGGCGCCTCCATGGGTTCCAGATGGTCGTCCAGTACATTTTCCGCCACATTGGCCAGGCAGTTCAGGATATCCAGAGCAGCGGAAAAGGGCGGGGAATACGCCATTTCCAGGTTGCTGATGCGGTCAACGGTACAAGTTTCCTCCAACAGTGCGGCGACTGTATTGATCCGGCCCACCACTGCGTCGCCGCTTTTGCCAAATCCCTGAATACCCAGAACCCGGCGGGTCTTTTTGTCCACCACCAGTTCCAGGAACATCATGGCTTTATCCGGATAAAAATGGGCGCGATCCAGCTGGGACATCTGCACACTGATGGCGTCAAACCCGGCGTTGAGGGCTCCGCCAATGCTGAGTCCGGCGCCGGCCAGGGCGGCCTCAAAAATCTTTACGGCAAATGAGCCCACCGCGCCTTTGAAAACCGCCTTTCCGCCGGCCAGATTCGTACCGATCACCCGGCCCTGGCGGTTGGCCATGGACCCCAGGGGGATAAATGTCGGTTTTCCGGTCACCCGATTGCGGATTTCCACGCAGTCCCCACCACTGAAAATGAGCGGATCAGAGGTTCTTAAATGCTCATCCACCACAATGCCGCCGGTGGGGCCGATTTCAAGACCCGCATCCCGGGCCAGATCCACATTGGGCGTTACCCCAACCGCCATGATCACCATGTCTGCCGGAAGCCGCCGTTTGTTGGTGACCACGGTTTCAACGCGGCCGTTGCCTTCAATGGCGGTTACCTGTTCGTCCACAAAAAAATGAATGCCATGGTCGATCATCTGATTCATGGCCATGCGGGCAAACACCGGGCTGACAAAACCGGGCATGATCTGGTTCATGTATTCCACAATGGTGGTGTCCACTTCCCACATGTCGGCCAGGGCTTCGGCCATCTCCAGTCCGATAAATCCGCCGCCGATGATCACCGCCTTTCCCACTTTGCCGGCGGTCACCCGGGTCTTTACCGCCTCTGCGTCGTGGAGGTTGGCCACATGAAACGCACCATCCAGATCCGCGCCGGGAATCCTTAAGTTTTTGGGCTTGCTGCCGGTTCCCAGAACAAGCTGGTCATAACCGATTTCTTCAGTTTTCCCGCTTGGTCCCCGCACAGTGACTTTTTGGTGTTGCCGGTCAATGCGTTCCACCCGTGTACCAGCGCGGACTTCAACGTCTTTGCAGGTGCGGAAAAAGGTTTCGTCCCGGAGCATGTGAAAACTGGTTCTCCGCAATTCGTCAATATCACTGACATCGCCGGATACATAAAACGGAATGCCGCATCCGCCATAGGAAATGAACGGGTCCTGATCAATAAGGGTTGCACGGGCGTCGGGCATAAGCCGTTTGAACCGGCAGGCCGCCTTTGAACCCAGGGCAACGCCACCGATAAAAAGGACATGTTGCGTCATTTTTTGACCTCGCAAAAGATTAGGGTTAGGGTAAACCCCGCCGGTTATGGGGCGACAAAGAGGCCGGCGGTTTCGATCGGATCCTTCACCATGGAAAACAAATATGAGGATGTCTGATTTTCAGGCCCTGTCCAGCTATTATAAAAGGAAAAGAGGCACTGAAAATTGAACAGGGCCATGTTAAACGCGTACCGTTTTCAATTTAAACAAATGGGAAGCATTGTCAAACAGATAAGGTGAACAAAAAAAATCCATATTTTCCCCCGGAAGCTTTCTTTTTTTCCTGTTTTTTCGGATGCATCCTTGATTTTCAGAAAAGAGTTGCCGTATATACCAACCCTTGGATTTCTATCAAAAATTACCGCCCCAAGGCACTGCTTGTAACCGGTGTTGTGCATAAAGCGGTTCCACCACCCATATCACAGGATGAATTTATGCCCAAAGAAATCGTGTTGACCGGCGTTACCACCACCGGTACGCCGCATCTTGGAAATTATGTCGGCGCCATCCGGCCGGCCATTGAAGCCAGCCGGGATCAAAATGTACAAAGTTTTTATTTTCTGGCAGATTACCACAGCCTGATCAAATGCCACGATCCGGAGCGGGTCAACCAGAGCAGCATGGAAGTGGCTGCCACCTGGATTGCCATGGGCCTGGACACGGATAACGCGATTTTTTACCGCCAGAGCGATATTCATGAAATTCCGGAACTTACCTGGATTCTCACCTGCATGACTGCCAAGGGCCTGATGAACCGGGCCCATGCCTATAAAGCAGCTGTGGCGGAAAATGAGGCTGCCGGTGAAGTGGCCCGTGACCGCGACCCGGATCAGGGCATCACCATGGGCCTGTTTTCCTATCCGATTCTGATGGCCGCGGACATTCTCATGTTCAGAGCCTCAAAAGTACCTGTGGGCCGGGACCAGATTCAGCACCTGGAAATGGCCAGGGACATTGCCATGCGATTCAACCATCATTTTGGCGAGCTTCTGGTTCTGCCCGAGGCGGTGGTGGATGATGACGATACCGCCGTGCTGGTGGGCCTGGACGGCCGGAAAATGAGTAAGAGCTACAACAACACCATTCCGCTGTTTCTACCGGAAAACCAGCTCCGCAAGCTCATTATGAAAATCAAAACCGATGCATCGCCGCCCGAAGCGCCCAAAGATCCGGACACCAGCAACCTGTTCAGCATTTACCGGGTCTTTGCCGATGAGGCGGCGGTTTCCGCCATGCGAAAACGGTATGCCGGGGGCATCGGCTGGGGCGAGATGAAACAGATTTTGTTTGAAACCCTGAATGCGGTTCTGGCAGAACCCCGGCGGCGTTATGCGGCCCTTGTGGCAGACCCGCCGTCCATTGAGGCGATTTTGAAAAACGGAGCCCAGCGGGCCAGGGCCTACAGCGTGCCGTTTCTGGCTGAAATCCGCAAAGCCGTGGGGATTCGCTCCCTCAGCCGATAACCCTGGATAGTGCCGTCTCGAGTTTGTAACAATTTGACATCATTGAGCATTAGAAAAATCCCGAAATTTTGTTTGATGTAATAAATTCAAATCGTTATATTTCTTAAGGTGACACGATCTAAAACATCGGTGCTTTTTTTACATCAGACAGACCTGTCACGCTGGTTTTGCGCGTTTCGCAGTTTCTTTTTTGGGTTTTGTTCCAAAATGATAAACACACAAGGTCTTCTTTAAAAAAACAGCAATACCCTGTTTGGCGCTAAAAACGTGTCGGCCGGGCCTTCGGAAAAATTGTTTCCGAAAGATTCTTTAAAAATTCTATCTTATTGAAATTAAAATATATGTTTCTATTGTTCAGGATTTTTTTGAGGGTGCATGTAAAAATTAATGACAATTTTATATGGATTTGTTAGGGTGCCTAAAATCTGAAAAGAAACCAGATAGATCGTCAAAATATTTTACATTTTATGGATAAATGTTGATTTTTTCCGTTCGCCCCTTTTGGTACGAAAGATTGACCATTTACAGTTTGAATACGGGGGATGTTCATGACCCCAAGGCCAACCACTCTGCCAACACCTGATCCATCCATCATCTGGATGCAGGGGACACCCGTGACCCCGAGGGCAACCGCTTTGTCAACTGCCCATGACCGGCGATTATTGTCCCTTAAGCGGAAAGACAAAGTCCTTGTCCAAGCACTTTGGGGGACTGTCTGCCGCTTTCTCCTCCGCTGTTTCACCCCCCATCCCTGTAACCTCCGCATTTTTTTCTGCTTCAACGCCCGACACCTTTTTCTCCATCCTTTCCACACCCTGTTGTACCCGCCGGTCAGACAAAAGCACCTGACATCCCGGCAGGCTCGACGCAATGGGGGGGGTACTGGTCAGATACCCCATCACAGGGATGAAACCCTGATCCGCTTAATTCAATCCGGCGCAAGAAACAAATCCGGAACCCTTCGAACCTTACAACATGCTGGCTTGGGATCGCGCTTTGAACCCTATCATCGCGCACCCTTGTCAGGGCATGTTCGATATCTTCATAAAACCCACGAACCGACAGACCCGATCTTTGTGATGAAGGATCATAAGGATCGGCAAAGCGACCTGGCATTGGGAGAGTGCTGATGAAAATACTTTTGGTGGATGATGAATCGGATTTCCGGGAAACCCTTCTCAAACGGATGAAGCGCCGTAATATTGATGTCGAAGGCGCGGACAGCGGCGAGGCGGCATTGGAATGGCTGAAACAAAACCATGCGGATGTGGTGATCCTGGATGTGAGTATGCCCGGCATGAACGGCATTGAGACGCTGCAGGCAATCAAACGACATTACCCGGTTATTGAGGTGATCATG
Source organism: Desulfosarcina sp. OttesenSCG-928-A07 (assembly GCA_030267325.1). GTDB lineage: Bacteria > Desulfobacterota > Desulfobacteria > Desulfobacterales > Desulfosarcinaceae > Desulfosarcina. The sequence goes on from JAJDJS010000015.1 coordinate 5,791, forward strand.
CTCACGGGGCATGCCAGCATGGAAGTTGCCATTGAAGGCATGGAACTGGGCGCCTTTGATTATCTTCTAAAACCCATGGACATGGATGAGTTGCTCTACAAGGCGGAAGATGCCTTTAAAATCAAAACCATTCACGAAACAAAAATTCAACGCATGGCCAAAACTGTTGCTTAACACCGGAAAGTTGCCGGAAACGCTATAATTTTTTTTATTCACATCAACCTTTTAACAAAGCGAGTTGAGGACATGAATTTTTTCAAGCAATGGGGACATTTTATGATGCAGGGCGCAAAGTTCCATGCCCGATGGGAAATGGAGATGTCCAGAAACATCCTCGGCAGTAAAAAGCGTATGTTTGTGCTCTTGCTGCTGCTGGTGCCGATCCTGATCGGCGGCATTGTGTTTGCCGATCCGGTAACCGAAGCGCTGCCCGATGTCATCGGCGGAAAAGATGCGTACAACCCGTCATTTTATTCAATGGGCATTTTCATTGTCTCAATTCTGGTGGGCCTTGGCGCGGGACTGATCACCGGTTGTATTGGCGCGGGCGGCGGCTTCATCATCGCACCGGCCCTGATGAGTGCGGGAATCAAGGGGATTCTGGCGGTGGGGACCGATCTGTTCCATATTTTTGCCAAAGCCATTATGGGCAGTATTATTCACCGCAAACTGGGAAACGTGTCGGTTCCGCTGGCGGTTGTGTTTCTTATCGGCGCCCTTGGTGGTGCCACCCTGGGCGGTGTGATCAACCGGGTGTTGTACGAGTACAATCCGGTCATTTCCGATGCTTTTATTACCACGGTTTATGCCCTCATGCTGGGTTTTCTCGGCTTTTATGCCATGTATGACTTTCTCAAAGCCAAAAAAACCATGTCCGGCGGCGGTGAAGACCACGGCGCCCACGGCGGAAAAGTCGAGGGTACGGATTTGGGTGGCCTTCCCCGGAAACTCCAGTCCATCACCCTGCCGCCCATGGTAAAATTCGATTTTGACCTGACCCCCGGCGGCCGAAGCATTTCCTGGATTTTTCTGGTGCTCTCCGGTGCTCTGGTCGGGTTGGCTGCTGGCATCATGGGTGTGGGCGGTGGATTCCTCACTTTTCCCATCTTTGTCTATATGCTGGGCGTATCTTCCATGACCACGGTGGGAACGGACATTTTTCAGATTGTGTTTACTGCGGGCTACGCTTCCATCACCCAATACGCCATTTACGGGTTCATCTTTTACACCTTGGCCATGGGCATGCTGCTGGGCTCTTTGATGGGCATCCAAATCGGTGCCATGGTCACCAAGGTTGTTCCGGGTATTACCATCCGCGGTTTTTATGCCATGTCGGTGCTGGCCGGATTTGTTAACCGGTTCTTTGCGCTGCCGGCCAAACTGGGCGGTATGGGCGTTATCCCCATTTCCAAAGAAACGGGCGCGATACTGGAGAAAATCGGAATCTGGGCCTTTTTCATTGTCATTGGCGGGTTCGGAGTCTGGGTCATTGGCACGTTCCTGAAAAATATCGGCACGCTTCGGGGAGAAGGAGAACACATATGATTGCCAACAAAAAGAAGTTTTATGTCGGACTGGTGTTGATGGCGGCATTCTGTGCCGTTCTGGTCGGCATGTTCATGCCCATTTCCGGACATGGAAACGGGCTGGAATACCTGGACAACCTGTACAACTCCATTTCCAAGGGATCTGCTTATTATATTGATGCGGTAAAGGCGGATGTTCAGGCCATGGAAGCACCGGAGAGCCTGACCCTCACCCTCAAAATGAAAAGTGAACAACAGGCCGAGGAGACAATCCGGCTGTTCATCAGGGCCGGGGCCCAGGTCTTTCAGGAGGGTGACACGCTGACGGTTAACTGCGACATCCGGCAAATCCTCCTGCTTTGTCTGAATGACGCCCAGTCCATGTACAATAATGACGGTGCCGCCGTATCCGGAACCTATGGCTATAATGAAAGAGCGGTCCTTTACAATTGGCACACGGCCTTAAAAGCCATGGATTTTGATCTGAAACAACAAAATCAATTTGCCGTTGCCAAAAAAGTGGATTTGGTCACCAAAAAAGCTGTGGAGACCGCTTATAACTACTACGGCATCCAGGGACAGAAAATTTCTGAACGGACCGGCGTGGTGGCCTTTTCACTGATTTTTTATGTGGTCTACACCCTGTGGTACGGCTTTGGTATCATGTACATGTTTGAAGGTGTGGGTATGCAGCTCGAACATTAAAATTCCTCTTGCTGTACCTTTAATTTTCAGCGGTCAACCTCCAACGATGCCGAACCGGGACTGTGCAGATGTCACGCCGGTCCGGCATTCGCTTTGTCTGGTTCGGCCATGCCGGCAGGCAAAGCGGGAAAGAAGATCGGTCATTATGGTTCTGGCTCTGTGGAAACGGTTCTCGGATTGGCTGAACTCCGACGACGTGGCAGCCAATGCAATGGACGCCAATACCCTGCGACTGGAATTTCAGGACAGGTACCACCACTTCAAACTGCTTCTGGCTTCCAACAACCGGGCGCTGGAACTCATGACCGAATTGGAAAAGGCCCTGGAAGGCCATACGCCGTTCAGCATGAAGTTTGTCCGTTCACGAACCACCCGCATCTATACCCGGGTGTACCAGATGGTCACCCACCTGGAGCATCTGGCACCGGGAAGATACAAGGCCCTTGCGCCAACCCTGGAGTCCCTTCACAAAAAACTGGAAAGTCTGATTAATCCGCCGCTGGAAACGGATCTGTCCGAAACCTTCATCATCCATTTTTCAGCCCTGGATCGGCGTCATTCGGATCAGGCCGGCATGAAAATGGCCGGACTGGCGGATGCAGCCAATCATCTGAACATCCGGATTCCGGACGGGTTTGTCATCACTGCCCATGCCTGCCGCTTCTTTCTGGCCCACCAGGATCTCAAGGCTGAAATTCACCGCCGTATGCAGCGGGCCGAAGAGGGCGGGGACGGGGCCCACCAGTTTTATACCCTCAGCGCAGATATTCGCGGCCTCATCGAAAAAGCGCCGTTGCCGGCGGAACTGGGAGCTGCCATTTTGGGCGGCTACCAGGCCCTGACCCGTCGCTACGGGGGTACGCCGCCCAATGTGGCGGTTCGCAGCAGCGCATTGAATGAAGATCAGGAAGGCATCTCATTTGCCGGAATTTACGACAGCGCCCTCAATGTGTCAGAGGACCAGCTCATCCGGACCTACAAGCAGATTCTTGCCACCGCCTATTCGCCATCGGTCCTGGTCTACCGGCTCAACCGGGGGCTTGCGGATTTTGACACCGAGATGTGTGTGGGCGTCATGGAAATGATCGATGCGGTCAGCGGCGGGGTGATGTACTCGGTCAATCCCATGGAGATCCGGGATACGGCGGTGACCATCAATTCGGTCTGGGGGCTTCCCAAGGCGGTTGTGGACGGCACTGTTGAAACCGATCTGTTCCGGGTTTCCCGGACACCGCACCTGGCCATCAGTCATCGTGTCATCGGCCGGAAAGATCAGAAATATATCTGCGGCCCGGATGAGGGGGTGCGCCGGATGGATGAAACCGGTTCGGAGCGGTTTTCCCCATCCCTCACCGATGACCAGGTCCTTGCCCTGGCAAAGATGGCCATCCGCATTGAAGATTACTTCGGTGCTCCCCAGGATATTGAGTGGGCCATCGACAAAAAAGGGGATATCGTGCTTTTGCAGTGCCGTCCCCTTCAGATTGTGCCGTCGCGGGATACCACTTCCATTGAAGCCAATACAGGTCTTCCCCCCGCGTTTTACCACGGGGGGACCACGGCTTCACCGGGTGTGGCAGCCGGTCCGGTCCGACGGGTGCTGAAAGACGCCGATGCCCTCAGATTCCCCAAGGGCGCCATTTTGGTGACCGACCGCGCGTTGGCCCGCTGGGCTGCGCTGCTTCCGCCGGCTGTGGCCATTGTCAGCGAAAAAGGCAGTCTGACCGGTCACCTGGCCAATGTTGCCCGTGAATTCAAAACACCGGCGCTGTTCGGGGCCACCGGTGCGGTGGAAAAGCTGACAGACGGCATGATGATTACGGTGGATGCAGATACCGGCCGTATCTATGAAGGAGTTGTGGACACCCTGCTGGAGATGGACCATCGCTTTGAAGACCATTTTCTGATGAAGGGGACACCGGTGTTTTCCGTTCTGGAACGGGCAGCCGCCTTGATCACGCCGCTGACCCTGACTCATCCGGACAGCCCGGTCTTTAAGGCAGAAAATTGTAAAACCCTTCATGACATCACCCGGTTCTGCCATGAAAAAAGCGTCCATGAAATGTTCCGGTTCGGGAAGACCCACCGATTCCCCGAACGTTCATCCAAACAACTCCACGCGGAAATTCCCATGCAGTGGTGGGTGCTGAACCTGGATGATGGGTTCAGGGAAGATGTGGTCGATGATTCTTTTGTGGATATCAGCAATATCATTTCTGTTCCCATGCTGGCCCTGTGGCGGGGCATTACCGCCTTTCCCTGGGAAGGTCCGCCGCCGGTGGACGGAAAAGGGTTCATGTCCGTGATGTTCCAGGCAACCCAGAACAAGGCACTGGTCCCCACCGTGAAATCAAGCATGGCCAACAGAAACTATTTCATGATTTCAAAAAACTATTGCAGTCTTCAATCCCGTCTGGGATTTCATTTTGCCATTACAGAGGCGCTGGTGAGTCATCGCAGCACGGAAAATTACATCAGTTTTCAGTTCAAGGGCGGCGCCGCAGACTTTGATAGACGGCTCAAACGTGTTGTATTTATAAAAGAAATTCTTGAGCATTACGGGTTCCGGACAGAAGTGGCCACAGACTCCTTAAGGGCACGCCTTGAACAACACCGTGCCCAGACCATGATTGCCAAACTCAAAATTCTCGGATTTTTGACAATTCATACCAGACAACTGGACATGATCATGGTAAACTCAAAACTGGTGGAACACTATCGGTCCCAACTGATGGAGCGGATTGAAACACTGCTGGCAGAACCTGCCGTCAATACAACAGAAAAAAAACTTCATGTGGACACGTATCAGCCTTAAACGCCGGATTTACATTCTGCTTTCAGCCCTTTTTCTGGTTACCTGTTCGGGATCTGCCATTATGGCTTGGTATTCTGAAAGCATGAGGCGCATGTTCCTTTCCCTCAACATCTCGGCCGAGCTTCAACAGGCACAGGAGATGAAGACGCTCTTGGTCAACCAGAAGGGGTTGCTTGCCTATTATTTTTTGGACTCGGATCCGGACTGGATTACTCAGCTTCACGAATACAGGGCTGACTTTCATAAAAAATTAAGTGAAGTCAAGGCGGTGGCCCCGCATGCCCCTGATGCGCAGGCGGTGATTGACCAGATTGACAAAACCTACGCACGCTACAGCCAAGAACAGGACAAAGCCCTTGAGGCTTATAACAGCGGAAAAGGGGGGGCTCTTTACCACAAAAATGCCCAGGGTTATTTTTTTCCCCTTATGGACTTGTGTCAGCAGTACACAAGCATGAAAATCAACCGGCTCAAGATGGCAAAAGACGTGGTCCTGTACAAGATGGCGCGTATTCAGGATACGGCCATGGCCATGATTGTCACCCACATTCTGCTGCTGATTATCCTGGCCTATCTTCTGGTGTATCAAATTCTCAACCCCATGCGGGCCCTGGTTCTCGAAACCAGCCGCGGCAATAAAACAAAACTTACGGGAAATGACGTCAAAACCCTGAGCATGGGGGTTCGCAACCTGATCGAAGATGTAGGGCAGATTCAGGTGGAGCTTAAAAAAAGCCGGGAGAATCTCCTCCAGGCCGAAAAAATGGCCATGGTGGGAAAACTTGCCGCCGGAATGGCCCACAGCATCCGAAATCCCTTTACCTCGGTACAGATGCGGCTTTTTTCCATGAGCCGCTCGCTGAAGCTCACCGGCATGCAAAAAGAAGATTTTGAGGTCATCTCCGATGAGATCAATCATATTGATACCATTGTACAGAACTTCCTCGAATTTTCACGCCCCCCCAAATTGAAGATGCAGTCCATCAGTCCTTCCATGGTGGTGGATATGGCCATTCAACTGCTTTGTCATCGTCTTGACTCGTACAACGTGGAAGCTACGGTGTATCGGGACAAAATTCTTCCGGCCATTGAGGCAGATCCGGATCAGCTCAAGGAGGTGTTGGTCAATCTGATCGTCAATGCCTGTGAAGCCATGCCCGGCGGCGGGAAAATCAACATCTACGAAGATGTGACCCCCACCGATACCGGTGGTCATCAGGTTGAAATTCGCATTTCCGATACCGGTACCGGTGTTTCCCCGACCACAGCAGAACGGGTGTTTGAACCTTTTTTTACCACCAAGGAGGACGGAACCGGGTTGGGTCTGAGCATTGTTTCCCGTATTATTGAAGAACATGGGGGAAGTATGAATCTCAGCTCGGTGGAAGGCCGGGGCGCGACCTTCATCATTATCCTGCCCATCAAAGGAGATCATCCGTGACGACAGTTCTGGTTATCGATGATGATGATCAATTGCGCATCAGTTTTGAACGTTTGCTTCAGGAAGAAGGATATCATGTGCTTTCTGCCGCATCGGGTGAAGCAGCCATTCGGGTTTTGGCAAACACCATGCCGGATCTGGTGGTTCTGGACGTCCGCCTCCCGGGAATGAACGGGCTGGAGACATTTCGTCAGATTCATGAGATTGAGCCCAAACTGCCCGTGATCATCATGACCGCCTATGGCACCACGGAAACAGCCATCGAAGCCACCAAAATGGGTGGTTTCGATTATGTCATCAAACCCTTTGATATCCCCAAGATGCTGACCACCATCCGTCAGGCCACGGATGCCGGACGGTTCATGCGGTCCACGGTTGCCATTGACGTGTCTCCGGATAAAAACCCGCAGGGAGACGTCATTATCGGAAAAAGCCCGGCCATGCAGGAGGTCTACAAGGCCATCGGACGGGTATCGGCGACCGATGCAACAGTATTGATTCGCGGGGAATCCGGTTCCGGAAAGGAGCTGGTGGCAAGGGCCCTTTACCAGCACAGTGTTCGGTCTGAAAAACCGTTTCTGGTGATCAATTGTGTGGCCATTCCGGACGCCCTTCTGGAAAGCGAATTGTTCGGATACGAAAAAGGCGCTTTTACCGGCGCTGCCCACCGCCGGATCGGAAAAATTGAGCAGGCCAGCGGTGGGACGATTTTTCTTGACGAAATCGGCGACATGCCCATGAACCTGCAGGCCAAAATGCTGCGCCTGCTTCAGGAACGCAGTATCGAGCGGCTGGGCGGCAGGGAAACCATCCCGGTGGATGTGCGCATCATTGCCGCCACCAACCGGGATCTTGAGGTATTGATCACTAAAGGCCAGTTCAGGGAAGACCTGTATTATCGCCTCAAGGTCATTACCATCTGGCTTCCGGCCTTGCGGGAACGCGTCAGCGACATTGCACTGTTGGTGGATTATTTTCTTAACCGGTTTTCACGTCTGCTGGGCATCGACAATCCGGGAATCACCCGCGACGCCGTGGCTATGCTGACCTCCAATCCATGGCCGGGAAATGTCCGGGAACTGGGAAATACCCTGCAAAAAGCGCTGATTTTCAACCGGGGCGCACCCCTGACCATCTCCGATATTGCCCAGGCCGCGGGAAATGAGATTAAACCAGCCCCTCCCTTCAACGGCGGTACGTGCGACGACGCGGTACGGAGCTGGTTTCACACCCAGTTGTCCGGGAGTCCTTCCGACAACCTGTTTGAAAACTGCATGGACTACTTTGGGAGCCTGATGGTGGCCGAGGCCCTGAACATTACCGGCGGAAACCGTTCCCAGGCAGCCAAACTCCTGGGTGTGTCCCGTCCCACCCTTCACGCCAAAATCGACAAATACAACCTGAAAATCCGAACCAGCGTGCGGTAACACCTTGGCCGAGGACCTTTTGGGGCTCTGTTTAGGGGGATTTCTTCATCCTGTGGGATGCATTTTCCCATGAAAGAGAGACATCAGGTTCCGGTCCGGCTTTTGGTAGAATACGGATTGCGATCCGGTGACCTGGAAAGCAGATTTCTTTCGCCGGGCCGCTCCCTTGAGGGCATTCGGGTTCACCAGCGGATTCAGCAGCAGCGCCCATCGGGCTATCAGGCTGAAGTTCCGGTAACAGAAGAGGTGGAAACACCGGAGTTTCATCTGGTGATTACCGGACGCATGGACGGCCTTCTGGAAACACCGGAACAAACCCTTGTGGAAGAAATCAAATCCACGACACGGGATCTTTCGCTTCTTGAAAAAGCACCGGATCCCTGCCACTTGGGGCAAGCCAAAATTTACGCCTGTCTGGTGGCCAGGCAAAAAGGGCTTCAAAGCGTCACCGTGCAACTGACCTATGTGCACCTGGAAACCGGCGCTGTCCTGGAGTTGGCTGAGCCCCATACCCGTGAATCCCTGGATACATTTTTTGCGGATCAGGTGCGGCGATATATGGACTGGGCCCGTACCCTGTCTTCCTGGCGGACCATCCGGAATGAGAGCATCCGCAGCCTTTCATTTCCCTTTTCCCGGTATCGGCCGGGTCAGCGTGAAATGGCCGTGACCATTTACCGGACCCTTCGGGACGGCGGACAAGCCCTTGTTCAGGCTGCAACCGGGATCGGCAAAACCGTGGCCGCCCTGTTTCCGGCCATCAAAACCATTGAATCTGGACATACAGACCGGATTTTTTTTCTGACCGCCCGAAACACCGGAAAAGCGTCGGCGGAAAACGCCTTTGACCAGCTTCAGGACGCTGGACTCAGATTCAAACGGGTGACCCTTACCGCCAAAGAGGCCATTTGTTTTTGTCCGGATGCGGCCTGCGATCCAGCGCTCTGCCCCTATGCCAAGGGGTATTTTGACCGGTTGCGGGAAGCGGTAAAGGATGGGTTTTCAAGGGACCGGATGGATCGCCATACGCTTGAATCCCTGGCAAGGACCCATACGGTCTGCCCGTTTTCCTTTTCCCTGGAGCTTTCCCAGTGGGCGGACAGCATTATCGGCGATTATAATTACGCATTTGACCCCACTGTGTATCTGCGTCGGTATTTTGATGAAGAGGTGGGGAACTACGCCTTTCTGGTGGATGAGGCCCATAATCTGGTGGACCGCGCCAGGGACATGTTTTCCGCAAAACTTGAAAAAAAAGCGTTTCCCGAACTAAGGCGCGCTGTCAAAGGCCAATTGCCGGCGGTGTATCGGACGGCAGGTAAAATCAATACCTGGATGCGCCAAAAGTGGAAAGCGGTTGAAGAAGCGGGCGGATTTTGCGCCGAAGAAACGCTTCCGGACGGATTGGATCGGCTGCTTTCCGATTTTTTACGCGCATCTGAAAAATGGCTGGCCCAAAACCAGCCGGCCCCTTTTCGCGAAATGCTGCTGCAATGCTATTTTGAGGTCATGGGATTTATCCGGATCGGTGAAATCTTTAATGCCTGCTATGTGACCTGTTACCAGGCCAATGCAACAGAACTTTGCGTGAACCTCTTCTGTCTGGACCCCTCCCAAAACCTCAGGATGGCGCTGAAACGCTGTCGTTCTGTTGTTTTCTTTTCAGCCACCCTGGCCCCGGCGGATTATTTCCAGAAAATTTTCGGGTGTGATACCGCGGCCATCCGGCAATCCATTCCTTGTCCCTTTCCCCAGGACCATCTGGCGGTTTTCATTGCCTCCACCATCGCCACCACCTATGCCCGCAGAAATCAGAGCGCCCAGGCGGTTGCCCTGATGATTCAGGCGTTCATCAGGGCCAGAAAAGGAAATTACCTGTGTTTTTTCCCCTCTTATGCCTATATGGCCCTGGTATTGCCGTATTTCTTTCCCCTGGTGGATGAAACCGTGACTGTCCAGACCCAGACGCCGGATATGGATGATGTCAGCCGATCCCGGTTTCTTTCGGGTTTTTCATCCTTGAATCCCCACACCCTGGTGGGATTTGCGGTCATGGGGGGCGTGTTTGGCGAGGGAATTGATCTTGCGGGCGAACGGCTTTCCGGCGCGGTGATCGTTGGGGTGGGACTGCCGGCCATATGCCCGGAACGGGAACTGATCCGGAATTATTTTGACAAAGACGGTGTGGGGTTTGATTTTGCCTATCGCTATCCAGGGATGAATCGTGTGCTTCAGGCAGGCGGCCGGGTGATTCGGACCGATTCGGATCGCGGGGCGATATTGCTGATTGACCAGCGGTTTTCAGCATCTGCCTATCACCGGCTTCTTCCCGATCACTGGCAGACGGAAGCGGCTTACAGTCCTTCCCACCTGACCCGCCAGCTCCGGAAATTCTGGGCCGGCCATTAAAAAGATTGACTCTGGAATGAGGGCTGGATAGAAAATTCAATTTTTTCATGCTGCAACACGATATAACGCCGCATGGGGTCGAACGCGTCGAAAATCGCATGAATTTTTTATAGAAAACAGAATGAGACACAACGGAGCAAAAAGAGAATGATTGAGCTTGATTTTGACAAAATGGGCGGGCTGGTGCCGGCCATTGCCCAGGATGCAAAGACCGGCGAAGTACTGATGTTGGCCTTTATGAACAAGGACGCATGGGAAGAAACCCTTAAAACCGGAAACGCCACCTATTACAGCCGAAGCCGTGATACCTTGTGGGTCAAGGGTCTGACTTCCGGCCATATTCAATATGTCCGGGAAATCCGCGTGGACTGCGATAACGACACGGTGCTGCTCAAGGTGGACCAGGTGGGCGGTGCGGCCTGCCATACGGGTTACGCCAGTTGCTTTTACCGGAAAGTAGAAGACAACGCCTTGATCACCATTGGCCAGCCTGTTTTTGACCCCAAGGAGGTTTACACAAAATGACGCCGCTGAAACTGGGAATTCCCAAAGGAAGTCTGCAAAACGCCACATTTGCCCTGTTCAAACGTTCCGGCTGGACCATCAATGTCAATGACCGGAGCTATTTTCCGGAAATCAACGATGATGCCATTTCCTGCACCATCTGCCGGGCCCAGGAAATGTCCCGGTATGTGGAAAACGGCACCATTGACGCGGGACTTACCGGAAAAGACTGGATCGCCGAAAACAGCTCAGATGTGCATGTGGTGGCGGATCTCATCTATTCCAAGGTCAGCGCCCGGCCGGCCCGGTGGGTGCTGGCGGTTCCCCATGATTCAACGGTGAACCGGCTTGAGGATCTTGCCGGCAAAAAAATTGCAACCGAACTGGTGGCCTTTACGAAGCGCTATTTCAGTGAGCGGAATATTCCGGTTACCGTTGAATTTTCCTGGGGCGCCACCGAGGCCAAGGTGGTTTCCGGGCTGGCGGACGCCATTGTGGAAGTCACGGAAACCGGCAGTACCATCAAGGCCCATGGGCTTCGGATTATTCACGAGCTGATGCAGACCAACACCCAGCTCATCGCCAATCATGGGGCGTGGAAAGATCCGGACAAACGCCGGAAAATTGAGCAGATTGCCCTGCTGCTCAAAGCAGCCTTGCGGGGTGAGAAGCTGGTGGGCATTAAAATGAATGTGCCCGAAGATAAACTGGCTGCCGTGGTGAAACTTCTCCCCAGCCTCAATGCGCCGACAGTGGCGTCTTTGTACCAGTCGGACTGGGTTTCTGTGGAAACTGTGGTGGGAACGGATGTGGTGCGGGATCTGATTCCGGAACTGCTCAAAAACGGGGCTGAAGGCATTATTGAATATCCCCTCAACAAAGTGATCTGACAGCATAAAAAATGCGCGGCAAGACGCGGGGCACCTCCTTTTTCTCTTCCCCAATCGGTTGTCTGATGGGAGAGAAGGTCGGAGTGGGGGGCTGAAAACAAGGAGCCAATCATGGCATCACGATGTACCGAGGAAATGACATCCTTTATCGTAATGGATGTACTGGAACGGGCCTCTGAGTTGGAAGCACAAGGCCGCCACATCATTCACCTTGAGGTGGGTGAGCCGGATTTTGAGGCGCCTGAATGTGTCAGGGAAGCGGTTCAGAAGGCCCTGTCAGAAGGTTTTACCCACTACACCCACAGCCTCGGAATGCTGGACTTGCGTGAGGCGATTTCTGACTATTATCACACCACCTACGGCGTATCCGTGGATCCGGGGCAGGTGGTGGTGGCGTCCGGCTCTTCACCGGCGATTTTCATGGCGTTTGCCGCGCTTTTGGATCCGGGGGATGAGGTGATTCTTTCTGACCCCCACTATGCCTGTTATCCCAACTTTATCCGGTTTGTGGGCGGGGTTCCGGTGCGGATTCCGGTTTTTGAGGAAGACGGGTTTCAGTACCGGCCCGAAGATATTGAAAAAAAGCTTTCTCCCAAAACAAAGGCGATTTTTATCAATTCGCCGTCCAATCCCACGGGCACGCTGCTTTCGCCGGACCGGATGCAGGCCATTTCCAACATGGGCCCTTTTGTGGTGTCAGATGAAATTTATCAGGGCCTGGTCTATGCCGGAAAAGAACATTCCATTCTGGAATTCACCGATCATGCCTTTGTGGTGAACGGATTTTCCAAGCTGTTTGCCATGACCGGCCTCAGACTGGGCTATCTGATTGCCCCCAAGCCCTTTATCCGGCCCATCCAGAAGCTTCAGCAGAACTTTTTTATTTCCGCCAATGCTGTTGTGCAAAAAGCCGGTATTTCGGCCCTTCAACACGCCGGACCGGATGTGGCCCGGATGAAACGCATTTACAATGAACGCCGGGTGTTCATGATTCGGCGCCTCAAAGAAATGGGTTTTTCCATTCCAGTGGAGCCCACCGGCGCGTTTTATGTGTTTGTGAATGCAAAGCACATTGCCGAAGATTCCTATGCCCTGGCCTTTGACATCCTGGAAAAAGCCGGCGTGGGCGTGACGCCGGGTATTGATTTCGGTCCCCACGGGGAAGGCTATCTGCGGCTTTCCTATGCCAATTCCCTGGAAAACATCGCCGAAGGACTGGATCGTCTGGAAGCCTATCTTAAGGATCGACCCCCAGTGTCAGGGTGATTTTCGCATGAGCCAAAATCCACTATAGGAGGAGACAGGAGGTTTTGATGAATCCATCAAAAATTTTTATTGGATCATCAAAAGAAGCGAAAGATATTGCTTCCACTGTTCAGTACCTTTTAGCGGAAGAATTAGACAGCGCAGATGTCTGGAAATGGACAGACTTGGGAAGTGTTTATTCCTGGATACTCTACGATTGAAAACCTTGAGAATGAATTATTCGTGCTGATTAATGTATCTATATCCAAGAGCTTTATCAGATAGTTCTTTTGTATAGAATGTGGATGTTCGCGCCTATGTGGGCGAATTTTCAAGGCGTTAAAAAATATCAGCTTGCTGGCGGCGCAGAGCAGCATTGTCGGCAAAAATGGAGACAGCGGCACGTGGCAGATGGCATAAGCGAACATGAGAATCGGCAGATCGCCCCGCACCCCGCGCCCGGCACGCCGCACCTTTCCATGCATGTCAAATCAGCGGAATTTATCACCAGCGCGGTAAAGCCGGACCAATATCCGGAAACCGGGTGTCTTGAAGTGGCCTTTGCCGGCCGGTCCAATGTGGGGAAATCCTCGCTGATCAATACCTTGGTCAACCGTAAACGCCTGGTAAAAACCAGCTCAACGCCCGGAAGAACCCAGCTCATCAACTTTTTTAAGGTGAATGACAACCGGGTGCTGGTGGATCTCCCTGGCTATGGGTATGCCAAAGTGCCCGAAGTGGTAAAACGCCAGTGGGGCCCCATGATTGAGGCATATCTCAAAGAACGGGCATCCCTTGTGTCCGTGGTGCTGATCCTGGATATTCGCCGAATGCCGGGCATTGAAGAACAACAATTCATTGACTGGCTGGCCCTTTACCGCCGAAAGGTCATTTTGGTACTGACAAAGGCGGACAAACTCTCCGGAACCGTCCGGAAAAAACAGCGCCAGCGCATCGGCGCAGCCCTGGGCGTGGATGAATCCGAGCTGATTTTATTTTCCGCCAAAACCCGACAGGGAAAGGACCTTGTCTGGGCGGCCATTGAAAAAGGAATGGGAGATGACCTTGCCCCTCTGCCCTGAAGATATCGGCAGCAGCTTCCGGTCCGGGTATGTGGCCATTGTGGGCGCGCCCAATGCGGGAAAATCCACCCTTCTCAATCGTATGCTGGGCCAGAAGCTTTCCATTACCTCGAAAAAGCCCCAGACGACCCGCAACCGGATTCTGGGGGTGGTTCACCGGGACGCATCCCAGATGGTTTTTCTGGACACACCGGGAATTCATCAGACACAGCATCCGCTCAATGCCCGGATTGTCGAAACCGCTCTTGCCACGCTTTCCGAGGTGGACCTGATTCTCTTTACTGTTGATGCCCATACACCGGATGCGGCCTCGGAAGCACTTCTGGTCAAAAAACTTTCCGCACCCCGCCGCCCGGTGGTTCTGGCGCTGAACAAAATTGACCAGATGCAGCGGACTGCCCTTCTGGCTTGTATTCAGGAATGGTCTGAGCGATTTGCTTTCCATGCGGTGGTGCCGGTGAGCGCCAAAAGCGGCGAGCAGGTGGACCTTCTGCTGGATGCCATGGAAACCGCCCTGCCTCTGGGCCCGCCGTTTTTTCCGCCCGAAAGCCTTACGGATCTGCCCATGCGGTTTATTGCCGCAGAAATGATCCGGGAAAAGGTGATTCGCCTCACGGGACAGGAAATTCCCTATGCCGTGGCTGTGACGGTGGACATGTTCAAATTGGAAAAAGGCGGCACACTGACCCGGATTCATGCTGTCATTCATGTGGAACGGGAGTCCCAGAAGGGCATTGTCATCGGAAAAAACGGGATCCGGCTCAAACAGATCGGTGAGGCAGCCCGAAAATCCATTGAAGCCCTTGTGGAAACCCAGGTCTTTCTGAAGCTTTTTGTCCGGGTACAGAAAAACTGGACACGGGACACCAAGGCCCTTCGCAACTTCGGATATTGAGGAATGATTCTTTCATTTCATCCCTGTTATGTGGCGGACACCAACATGTTGTGCGCCGGAAGAGATCCGGACCAACAGGATATCGACGCCATTCGGGCGGCGGATGCGGTGATTCTGCCCCAGGGCTGCCGGGAATCCTTGTATCGCCTGTGCCGCAAGCACTGTAACCATGTGTTTCCCAACTATGACGCCCGGTTTCAATATCCCGGAAAAACCGGTCAGGCCCGGCTGTTTCGGGACATCAATGCACCGCATCCGCAAACTTGGATCTTTCCGGAGATGTCTTTTTATTCGCAGGCTGACCGGATTCCGGAAACCGCCTTTCCCCTGGTGCTCAAGTTGGATTGGGGCGGAGAAGGGGAGACGGTTCTTTTGGTGGAAACGCCCACTGATCTGGAAGATGCACTGGAAACCGTTTCAGCCTATGAACGGTCAGGCCAGCCGGGGTTTGTGCTGCAGCGGTATATTCCCAGTGTCACCCGGACCTTGCGGGTGGTGGTGATGGGTGACCATCTTACTGCTTATTGGCGGGTGCAGGAAGATACGGGCGCCTTCGGCACCAGCGTGTCCCATGGGGCACGGATTGATGCGGATTCAGATCCAGATCTTCAGAAAATGGCCAGAAATCTCACCCGCGAATTTTGCGGGAAAACAAAAATTAATCTGGCGGGATTTGATTTTATCCCCGAACAGACATCAGATGGGATCAGGCTGCTGTTTTTGGAAATCAATTATTTTTTTGGCCGGACCGGCCTTGGCGGCTCCATTGCCTTTTACGATCAACTCCAGACAGTGATTCAAACCTGGCTGAAAGACTTGGGGCTGACCCAGAAAAACGCCGCCGGAGAAATGCCATGAGGGACTATTCCGGCCTGGAAGAACCCGATGTTTCGCGCGAACGCCAGAAGGCCCGGGACCTCCGGAAAACCGAGTGGTGGAAACGGCGCTGCGCCAAAGGGGAATGTTATTATTGCGGAAAAAAGATTCCGGCGTCCGAGCTGACCATGGATCACATCGTTCCCATGTCCAGGGGCGGCACAACCACCAAAGGAAACGTGGTCCCGGCCTGTAAAATGTGCAACACCCAAAAAAAGCAGCTTCTGCCCATAGAGTGGGAAGCGTATCTGAAAAGGGTTTCCGCCGGATCGTGAGGTTGGGTCAAACCCGGATATACGCCTCTACTTGATCGCCGTAAGTCAGTATTAAATTCCCTTCTTCGGAGAATCCAAAAAGGGTGTGCGCTTCACTGGAAGACGGTGGTGGATCGGTAATCAATGCGTTGTTTTCTATCCGATATGAAAGAAAAATTTTATGATCCTGATCCTTGCCGTGGATCGTGTATTGCAGTTGGCCGCTTTCTTTGAATTCCAATGTCAAGTCTTCGAGACTGTCCTGCGCGGATCTCCATTTTCCCAGAAGACGTTTGTGATCCACTTCCATTATCGGGTCCACTCTGCTCACGTTTCTATCAATAGGGTTTCTTCATGAATGCCGGACAGTTTTCTCAAAACCCGCTGCGACCCGGCGTATCCATCCGGTCCATGCGAAATGAAAACAGATTCGATAGCCGGTCCTCATAATAGGCGCGTAAAATTTTTTTGATAACAGGAAAAGCAATGGCGTCCCAGGGGATTTCCGATTCGGAAAAAAGCCGGACATCGCTGCTTTCCGGTGTGGGATGAAAGTCCATCTTCTCCAGCCGAGAAAGAAAAATCAGGTAAATCTGATGGGCATGGAGGATATCGACCATCCGGTAGGGTGCCAGTTCGGTGACCACGCTGCCGGTTTCTTCATAGGTTTCCCGTATGGCGCCTTCGGCTGTGGTTTCACCGTTTTCCAGAAATCCGGCTGGCAGGGTCCAGTACCCTTTCCGGGGTTCAATATTCCGCTTGCACAGCAAAATACGGTCTTTCCGGACAGGGATACACCCCACCACAAGCCTGGGATTCTGGTAGTGAATCATTTCGCAGCTGCCACAGACATAACGCGGCCGGTCTTCATTGGCGGGGATTTTTAAGGTAACCGGGCTCCCGCATCGGGAACAAAAATTCACACTATATCTTCCTGAATAAACAAATAACCGGATTTTGGAATGCCGGGTGATGGCTTAAAAAAACAGATGATTCCTTGAAGCCGTATAACTGCGAAAATACCGTAACACCTGGAAAAGATGTCATGAGTTTTAAAACCGGTATTCTTAACAGCCCAAACCATTCCATTTAACCCGCACGGCTCATTTTGTCGGGTGTGGAACGGATGCCGGTCATTTCCACTAACTCAATTATTCAATTGTTGTGGAAGGGGCCCTCTTCCCAAGTCGTGGCCCCATCTCTAAAATCTGACTGGATTGAAACTGTGCGGAGCGGATGTGTTTCCGGGAATGCGGCACGAATCGGTACGCTCTGCCAAAAAACAAATTTCTCCGTTTTAGTTTACTCTGACCTTTTGGCCCGGATAAATCGTGCTTCTGGAGGTCATGTTGTTCAATTTTAAAAACTGATTCAGAGAAATTTTGTGTTTTTGGGCGATGAGTGACGGATTTTCTCCTCTTCTTACCGCATAGGTTTTGGGCAGCGGCCTTACTTGGCGGCTTTTGGAATCTGGTACTTTAATGACCTGACGGACACTAAGGGTGTTGCCGGACAGGCGGTTTGCCTTCTTTATCTCTGAAATAGTGGTGTTGTACCGTTTGGCAAGGATCCAGAGAGACTCGCCGTTTTGAACCACATGGGAGCGGTTCCATGCCTGGGCTTGGGATGTCTTTACATTTTTTCGGGCGGTTTGCGAGGAGACAACCGCGGTCCCACGCTGGGGTACCTTCAGGGATTGACCGATGAGGATCCGGTTTTGTCTCAAGTTATTGAGGGCACGCAAATGATTGACATTGGTGTTGTACCGTTTGGCAATCCCGGAAAGGGTCTCTCCTCTTTTAACCTTGTGCCGGGCAAAAGAAGATTGGGAAGCAGATTTGGAAGGCTTGGAAGCAGCAACCAGGGATGGCAGCGCCGAAGTCGGTGCAGTGCGGACAGCTGCCATGGCAACTGCGCTTTTTCCCGCAGGTACCCGCAATGCGTATGGCGTGGGGGGAAGAATGCGGTGGCGCAGTTCAGGGTTGAGTGTTTCAAGGGTCTTTACGGGAATGGCCAATGTGGATGCTATATCCTTGAGATGGACTCCCTTCTGGACCGTTATGGTGTCGAACATCAGGGAAGGGTCTGTTGAAATGTGTGATAATCCATACTTTTCCGCATGTTCGATAATGTGCAGCACGGCCAGAAACCGGGGAACGTACCTAGCTGTTTCATAGGGCAGGCGGTTATACAGATCCCAGAAATGATCCAGATAATTGACATTCTGGGATCGGATCACATTCAGAACCCGTCCTTCTCCGCAATTGTAGGCTGCCAGAACCGTCGACCAATCCCCAAACATGCCGTGAAGTTCTTTTAAATAGGAGATAGCCGCGTTTGTGGATTTTTCAAAGTCAATGCGCTCATCCACATATTGATTGCGTTTCAGACCAAATTTGTAGCCTGTGGACGGAATGAACTGCCAGAGCCCCAAGGCCCGCGCCGACGACAAGGCATCAACTGTAAACCCGCTTTCAATCAGGGGCAGCCATGAAAGTTCTGTGGGCAACCCTGCGGCTTTCAGTTTTCGGAGGATCATGGGGCGATACTGACCGGAACGCTTGTAGGCTTCAATAAAAAACGGTCTTCCAGGACCGGTGAACCAGTCAATCTCCCTTTGAATAGTGGGATTGAGCCCCCGCGGAATTGCGTTGTGATGACCAGTGGCCACGATATTGCGGGATGCGTAGATTTCAAGAATTCGTTTTGAAATCAGAAATCGCAGATCTTCCTTTTGCTGGGCCATGTCCTCTGAATGGAGGGATACAACCACGGTGTAAGCGCTATCCAGGGCTTCCAGCGCATCCTGGGCCTGACCTTTCTCCCAGCGTGTTTGGGCGATTTCACAATACTCAAGGGCGCGATCCAGTTGGCTTTGGTCACTACCGGAAGAAACCCTTGCATCGTTTGCGTGAAACGTTGTGGGGGCTGTTGTGTCAGCCGTTGTGGGGGCCTTTTCAAGAATAACGACCGTCGGTGTGGGAACGGTTGTGTCTGCAGATGGAAACTTGCATCCGTGAATACCGGGAAAGACCCCTCCGATCAGAAGCGTATAAATAATGATTCTAAAATAGCGTGGCACAGAAAATCCTTTTTTGCTTGTTCGTTTTCGCAAACAACCGGAATGCACGTTCAGAAAAGATTGCATTCAACGGCACTTTTTTGAAATCTATCGAAATTTTCTATGGATTCATTTCTTCACCGGGCATAAAATCATCCGATAGAGGTTTTGTCAAGCGCGGATGGATGAAAGGAAAGCGCCTTGTTTTATTGGTTCAACATGTCGAAATAACTATAAATTATTAACAATATAAAAAAATATGCATTCAAGTGATACGGTTTTTAAAAACCTTCAAAACGCTTTTAATTTTTAAAAAATATTAAAAATTCAACATGTTGCGATGAATCAGGGGGTTGGCGCAGGGCCAGAGGTGTTGAAATTCGATTTCAGTGAATGGCGTTAACAGGCCTGACGCATCAAAAATGAGGTCATATGGATACCTTGGTTAAACCTGATGTTTTCTCGTTTTTAAATTAATTTAAGTAAGTTATATGATTTTAAACCGGTTTTTCGGAAAAGGGAAAAAGCGTTATCTGCCCTCATCAATAAAAAAAACAACTGCAATGTTTCTGGCAGGTTCCGGATAAAAACGACGGAACAATAAATTTTACTTGAAAAGTTGAAACAAAGGGTATAGACAACACGCTTTCAATCTGCCGTGCAAGGCCGGTTATGCGTTCTTTAAAGATTTTCTGGCCAGCGTAGCTCAGTTGGTAGAGCTACTGATTTGTAATCAGTGGGTCGGGGGTTCGAGTCCCTTCGCTGGCTCCACTGTATCGCATTCAAGGGTGGGGTTCCCGAGTGGTCAAAGGGAACAGACTGTAAATCTGTCGGAAAATTCCTTCGGAGGTTCAAATCCTCCCCCCACCACCATTTTAATGTAAGTGTTTGTAGGAGATCACAGGGATTTACGATCGTTATTGAACTACATGGCTTGCGATGCCGCGGATATCGTTTGGGATGCTGTTTTGGCGGTATTCCTGGAAAACGATTCTTTTGCTGACGCGGCGTATCTGTATTTGAATGCGGGAGTAGCTCAGTTGGTAGAGCTTCAGCCTTCCAAGCTGAATGTCGCGAGTTCGAGCCTCGTCTCCCGCTCCATCTCACATTCAAATACGATTTCCCTGCCATTTGCTGTTTTTGAGGTTGTGCCTGTACGCCCACGTAGCTCAGTCGGTAGAGCGCTTCCTTGGTAAGGAAGAGGTCCATCGGTTCAATTCCGATCGTGGGCTCCACCTTAACGACACGTATCTATAATTTACCATCTCATCACAATTGAAAAAGTCCATTCCTGGGGAGGTTTTAAGATGGCGAAGGAAAAATTTGCTAGGAACAAGCCGCACGTAAACGTGGGGACAATTGGGCATATCGACCATGGTAAGACAACGCTGACAGCGGCGCTGACCAAGCTGAGCGGCCTTCGAGGTCTGGGGGATTTTATACCGTTTGACCAGATTGACAAGGCTCCTGAGGAAAAAGAGCGAGGGATTACCATCGCCACCTCCCACGTGGAATATGAGACCACCACGCGCCACTATGCGCACGTGGATTGCCCGGGCCACGCGGACTACATCAAAAACATGATCACAGGTGCGGCCCAGATGGACGGCGCGATTCTGGTGGTGGCTGCCACTGACGGTCCCATGCCCCAGACCCGTGAGCACATTCTTCTGGCCCGCCAGGTGGGTGTTCCCCGGATTGTTGTATTTTTGAACAAATGCGACATGGTGGACGATGAAGAGCTCATCGAACTGGTGGAGCTGGAGCTTCGGGAGCTTTTGGACAAGTATGAGTTTCCCGGAGACGACACGCCCATCATTCGTGGCAGTGCCTTAAAGGCCCTGGAATGCGACAGTGCCGATGATCCCAATGCCAAGTGCGTGTATGATCTTCTGGACGTGATTGATTCTTATATTCCGGAACCCCAGCGGGATATTGACAAGCCGTTTTTGATGCCCATTGAAGACGTGTTCAGCATTTCCGGCCGGGGTACGGTAGTCACGGGCCGTGTTGAGCGCGGTATTGTTCATGTGAGCGACAATGTGGAGATTGTGGGTATCCGTCCGACCCTCAAGACCGTGTGTACGGGTGTTGAGATGTTCCGCAAGCTTCTGGATGAAGGGCGTGCCGGTGATAATATCGGCGTTCTGCTGCGGGGCACCAAACGGGATGAAGTGGAGCGGGGTCAGGTTGTGGCAGCGCCGGGTTCGATTACGCCCCACACCAAGTTCAAAGCCGAAGCGTATATTCTGAGCAAGGAAGAAGGCGGGCGTCACACCCCGTTTTTTGAAGGGTACCGTCCGCAGTTTTATTTCCGGACAACGGATGTGACGGGCGTTTTGCATCTTCCCGAAGGTGTTGAGATGGTGATGCCGGGAGACAACATTCCCATTACCGTTGAGCTCATCACCCCGATTGCGATGGAAAAGGAACTTCGGTTTGCCATCCGTGAAGGCGGCAGAACCGTCGGCGCCGGCGTTGTCAGCGAGATTATCGAATAATCCTGTTTTTTAAAAAACCGGCTATTTTCAAAATAAAGGGCCGCTGAAACACAAAGACAAAAAAATTGTCGGTGTTTTCGGCCCTGATGAAAACAGTCCTTCTTTCGAAACGATAGCCGGTTGCCTTTCAAGGAGTGTCTTCACGTGAGAGTGATCATAACACTGGCCTGCCAGGAATGTAAGCAGCGAAACTACACCACCACCAAGAACAAGCGGACAACACCGGACAAACTGGAATTCAGCAAGTATTGCCGCTTTTGCAGAAAACATACGCCGCACAAGGAAACCAAGTAACACTGGAATATCCAAAATAATTGGACCGGGGCCGCCATCTTGAATGGGCCGCGCATCGGACGCCAATCCGGATGTTGAGTGGGGCGCGTTTTTTAAGCTGCCTTTTATTGCGATGACGATATGCTGGTGTGTACGTCAAAATGTTCGTATGGTTGGGATAACGGGGAAAAATGGGACGGTTACTTCGAAAAAAAGATCCAACCCGAAAGATCAGAAAAACACAGTCCGCGGATGAAACCGATCAGGAAAGAAGTGTCCCCGCTATCCGGGGGGGCGCATCGCCGGTAGCACGGAAAAGTTATACGCCGGCGGCCAAATCGACGTCTTCCAGGGACAGCGCGGCCCCCAACAAGTTGATTCGATCGGTTCGGGAGACTTGGGAGAAATCCATCCAGTTTCTCCGGGAAGTCAAAACAGAACTGAAAAAAGTCACTTGGCCGACACGAAAACAGACGGTCGGATCAACAGTGGTGGTTCTGGTGATTGTCGCCATTGTTTCACTGTTCCTCGGTGTTGTTGACGCAGGTCTTTCCGGTATCATCCGTGTTGTACTGCAATAAGGCAGGAGCGCTGAAAGTGGCTAAAAAATGGTATATCGTCCATGTTTATTCCGGATTTGAGAACAAAGTAAAACTTTCCCTGGACGAGAAAATTGCCACATCACCGAATCCGTCCAAGTTTGAAACGGTGGTGGTTCCCACAGAAGAAGTGGTGGAGCTGGTCAAGGGAAAGCGGCGTACCTCGTCCAGAAAATTTTATCCGGGTTATCTTCTGGTCCGGATGGAACTGGATGATGAAACCTGGCACATTGTGAACAACACACCCAAAGTGACTGGTTTTCTGGGCGGACGGGAAAAGCCGAGCCCCATATCCGACGAAGAGGCGGCAGTCATCTTAAATCGGATGGAGGCAGGAAAAAATCAGCCGCAGCCCAAATACTCATTTGAGACAGGCGATGAAATCCGTGTGGTTGACGGGCCTTTCACCAACTTCAGCGGAACCGTTGAAGAGGTCAATCCCGAGAAAGGCAAAATAAAAGTCCTGGTGAGCATTTTTGGCCGGGCAACGCCCGTTGAACTTGATTTTGTTCAGGTGATGAAATTGTAACGGGGTCTGTGAACTCGCTTTTTTCAAATGCCGAAGAACCTGTGGGCTCAACAGAATAAACTTTTTCAAATTATACTAAAAAATCGTATCTTCTAACCGAATTTCAAGGAATTGATCGAAAAATGGCTAAAAAGGTAATGGCTCAAATCAAGCTTCAGGTTGAAGCGGGAAAAGCGAATCCGTCGCCGCCGATTGGCCCGGCGCTTGGCCAGCATGGCGTCAACATCATGGATTTCTGTAAAACGTTCAACGCGCGCACTGCAAATGACGCAGGCATGATCATTCCTGTTGTCATTACCGTTTATCAGGACCGTTCTTTTACTTTTATCACCAAAACCCCGCCTGCTGCCGTTCTGCTGAAAAAAGCCGCAAAAATTGCCAAGGGCGCCAGTGACCCCAAACGGGACAAGATCGGAAAGGTTTCAGCAGCGCAGATTGAAGAAATCGCAAAGTTGAAAATGGAAGATCTTAACGCCAACGATCTGGACGCCGCCTGCAAGATTATCCGTGGAACCGCCAGAAGTATGGGAATTGAAGTGGCTTAGTAGCTATCTTTGGGCATGTGCCGGATATGCCGATTGTACGCCACTTGTGTGCCAGCGGTCTTGTCCGGAGGGTACCGAAAAAACCGGATCAGGAATCACGCCGGGCAACAGACAGCTTAAGGAGTATAGGGAACAATGCCGAAGCATGGTAAAAAACATAAAGAGTCTGCCAGCAAAATCGACTCGCTCCAACGGTATGATTTTACCGAAGCGATTGACGCCGCCATTTCAGCGTCTTATGCCAAATTTGATGAAACAGTTGATGTTGCGGTTCGCCTGGGTGTGGACCCCCGCCATGCGGATCAGATGGTTCGAGGGACGGTTGTCCTTCCCAACGGCCTCGGAAAAGAGGTTCGGGTGCTGGTTTTTGCCAAAGGCGAAAAAGAAGCAGAAGCCCGGGACGCAGGCGCTGAATTTGTCGGCAATGACGATCTGGTGGAAAAAATCAAGGAAGGGTGGTTTGGATTTGACAAGGCCGTTGCCACACCCGACATGATGGGAACCGTCGGTAAAATCGGGCGTATTCTCGGCCCCCGGGGTTTGATGCCCAACGCGAAAACCGGAACCGTGACCTTTGACGTGGGAAAAACCGTTCAGGAGCTCAAAGCTGGAAAAATTGAATTCCGGGTCGAAAAAGCCGGAATTGTTCATGCCCCCATGGGAAAGGTTTCCTTCGGGACACCCAAGCTGCTCGAAAATATAAAGGCCTTTCTGGAAACCATCCTCAAATTAAAACCTTCCACCAGTAAAGGTACCTATCTCAAAGGGATTGCCATTTCCACCACCATGGGACCGGGAATCAAAATTGATACAGCCGGTGTGAAGGATCTGGTTAAATAGCATCCCGCCTTTTTTACAAATCTGTATAGATGGCAGCAATCCATGACGGCTTCAGAACGGAGAATTTTCCGGGGAGCCGTCTTTTTTAAAAATTGACTTGACTTTTGGATTCTGTTCGGGCGATAAAGCTCTGTTCTATAATTGAGATTGTAAAACACCATGTCAAAGACCGTAGGTTCACAGCTTTTGCATAAAGACCCAAAGCGCGTGTATAATCGGCTCATGCCGGCCTGCCGAGACGAGTTTAATGGTTGACAAGCCCTTCCTGTGTTGTTCGTCGTCATTTCCGGTTCGGCTCCTGCTTGCGTTCCGGATGTCAGCAAGGACTTCACTCCATAAACCGGCCGAAGCCAGGCCGACAGCTCCTTACGGTTTTTGCAGATCAGGAAAGGAGGTGAATCCTTACAGTGGACATTAACAAGAAAAAACAAATCGCCGAAGATCTTCGGACGCGCTTTGAAAAAGCCTCTATTGTAATCCTGACGGATTACAAGGGGCTCAACGTCGAATCCCTGAATGCCCTCCGGCGAAAGCTGCGGGCTGTGGGCGCGGAATACCAGGTGGTGAAAAACTCCCTTCTGGTCCGGGCCTCTGAAGGAAATGACGTTGCTCTCATCAAAGATCATTTCAAAGGCCCCAGCGCCATCACCCTAAGCGATGCGGATCCGGTTGCGCCGGCCAAAATTTTGGCGGATTTCGTCAAAGAGAACAAAGACTTTGAAATCAAGGTGGGGGTCCTCGGCGGCAAAGCCATTGATGCCAGTGGTCTCAATGCCCTGTCCACACTTCCGTCTCGAGAGGTCATGCTGGCAAAAGTGCTCTCCGTCATGAATGCGGTTCCCACGTCACTGGTGACCGCCCTGAGCGATGTGCCGCGCCGCATGCTGAACGTCCTGCAGGCCATCAAGGATCAAAAGGCCGGATCGGCCTGATATCCGGGGTGTCTGTCAAAACCTGCAACCTTAAACAAAACTTATCCCAAATGGTTATTCTGGAGGAATAAAAGTCCATGGCTGATATCACCAAAGCAGATGTAATTGAGTTTATCGCGAATATGAGCGTCCTTGAGCTTTCCGAGATGGTCAAGGAAATGGAAGAAAAATTCGGCGTATCCGCTGCGGCGCCAGTTGCCATGATGGCTGCCGGTCCTGTGGGGGATGGCGGCGGCGCTGCTGCTGAAGAAGAAAAAACGGAATTTGACGTGATCCTTATGACTGCCGGCGACAAGAAGATCGGCGTCATCAAGGAAGTCCGCGCCATTACCGGTCTTGGCCTCAAGGAAGCCAAAGCCCTGGTGGATGAAGCACCCAAACCCGTAAAAGAAGGCATTCCCAAGGAAGAAGCGGAAAAGATCAAGGCTCAACTGGAAGAGGCGGGTGCACAGGTCGAAATCAAATAATGTGGAGCGCGTGGCGAAACAACGCGTGTTTATCATATAACAGCCGGTTTTTATGGCGAAAGCACTGAACGCGAAAATGGGGTGCATGGGATACTGATCCTGTGATCCCATTTTCGCATTCCTATAATACCTAGTTATCGGAGTGGCTATGTCGAAAAGACCCGCGACGAATCAGAGAATCCGGAAAAACTTTGGCAAAATCAAAAAAATTGTGGAGATTCCTGACCTGATCGGAATGCAGCGCGATTCCTACCAACGGTTTCTTCAAATGGATGTTCCCCCTGAAAAGCGGGAGGATATCGGTTTGCAGGAGGTTTTTAAGTCCGTGTTTCCCATCAAGGATTTTACGGGAAGCGCTTCTCTCGAGTTCGTGTCTTATCGATTTGCAGAAGTCAAACACAGTGAGGAAGAGTGTATCCACCGGGGCATGACCTATGAACTGCCGGTTCGGATCACTGTCCGGCTGGTGGTGTACGATACCGACAAGAATACCGGCGGAACCAATATCCGCGACATTAAGGAACAGGAAATTTATTTCGGCACCATTCCCCTGATGACCGACAAGGGGACCTTTATAATAAATGGTACGGAACGCGTGGTGGTCAGTCAGCTGCACCGTTCTTCGGGTGTGTTTTTTGACCACGACAAGGGAAAAACCCACTCCAGCGGAAAAATCATTTACAGCTCCCGGATCATTCCGGTTCGCGGGTCCTGGATTGACCTTGAAGTGGATCCCAAGGATATTGTGTATATCCGCATTGACCGGCGCCGGAAATTTCCCGTTACCGTTCTTTTTAAAGCATTCGGCTACTCCACGGAAGACCTGCTGAGTTATTTTTACAAAACCGAGAAGGTCATTGTTGAAGACGGTACCTTTTACCGGGAGTTCAAACCTGATCTGTTGAAAGGGGCCCGGGTGACCCGAGATGTGACCGATCCGACCACCGGTGAGGTGATTCTCAAAAAAGGCCGCATATTTACCCAGCGGGCCATCAAACAGATGGTGGCCGAAAATTTTACGCGGGTGCCTATCGAACGAGAGGATGTTCTTGACAAGGCCCTTGCCTTTACGTTGATCGACAGCAAATCCGGCGGCGAAGTCATTGCCCATGCCAATGACGTGATTGATGAAGATCTGCTGGCCCGGCTGGAGATGTTTGACATCCGGGAGTTTGAATTACTCTTCATTGACGATGCCTCCAGCAGCGATTCCATCCGCAAGACACTTTTGCTGGACAAGGTTTCCAGCAAGGAAGAGGCTCTGATCGAAATTTACCGGCTGATGCGGCCGGGCAATCCGGCCACGCCCGAGGTATCCCAGGAGTTTGTGGATCATCTGTTTTTCAAATCCGCATATTACGATCTGTCCGGCGTGGGGCGCCTTAAAATCAATCTGCGATTGGGGATCAACACCCCGGTCACCGTCAGAACCCTGCGCAAAGAAGATATTCTGCTCACCACTAAAACCCTTATTGACCTTCGGGATACACAGGGTGTGGTGGATGATATTGACCATCTGGGCAACCGGCGGGTTCGGGCGGTCGGCGAACTCCTTGAAAATCAGTACCGCATCGGCCTGGTTCGAATGGAGCGGGCCATCAAGGAACGGATGAGCCTTCAGGAAATGGATGCCCTCATGCCCCATGATCTGGTCAACCCCAAACCGGTTTCCGCTGTGGTCAAGGAATTTTTCGGCACCAGCCAGCTCAGCCAGTTTATGGACAAGACCAATCCGCTTTCCGAAACCACCCATAAACGGCGGCTCAGCGCCTTGGGTCCGGGCGGACTGACCCGTGAACGGGCCGGATTTGAGGTGCGCGATGTGCACCCGTCCCACTACGGCCGGATCTGTCCCATTGAAACCCCTGAAGGCCCCAACATTGGTCTGATTGTTTCCCTCAGCACCTATGCCAGGGTCAATGATTTTGGATTTATTGAAACGCCCTACCGGACGGTCAAGGATTCCAAGGTCTCCAAAAACGTCCGGTTTCTCAGTGCATTTGAAGAAAAAGACCATCCCATTGCCCAGGCCAATGCGCCCCTTGACAAACATTCCGTCTACATCAACCCCATGGTCACCTCCCGGGTGGCGGGCGAATTCATGATGGTGGAGCGGGAGCACATTGAGCTGATGGATATTTCGCCCAATCAGCTGGTCAGCGTGTCGGCGTCCCTGATTCCGTTTCTTGAAAACGACGACGCCAACCGTGCCCTCATGGGATCCAACATGCAGCGTCAGGCTGTTCCCCTCATCAAGGCGGAAGCGCCACTGGTGGGAACCGGCATTGAAGGGGTGGTGGCCAAGGATTCGGGTGTTTCCATTGTGGCCGAGCAGGATGGCGAAGTGGTGGATGTCGATGCCGCGCGCATTATCCTCAAATACGATACGCCCCACAGCCGGACTGGCGCCCGGGTGAAAATTCACAACCTGCTCAAATTTGTCCGTTCCAACCAGAGCACCTGTTTCAATCAGCGGCCCATTGTCAAAAAAGGGCAGCATGTGAGAGCCGGCGATATCATTGCCGACGGGCCTGCCACGGAGCAGGGGGAGCTTGCCCTTGGGAAAAATGTCACCGTTGCCTTCATGCCCTGGGGCGGATACAATTTTGAGGATTCTATTCTGGTCAGCGAGCGGCTGGTACGGGATGGTGTCTATACATCGGTTCATATTGAAGAGTTTGAACTGGTGGCCCGGGATACCAAGCTGGGAAAGGAAGAAGTGACCCGGGATATTCCCAATGTGGGCGAAGAAGCCCTCAAAAACCTAGATGAAAGCGGTATTATCCGACTGGGCGCCGATGTGAAACCCGGCGACATCCTGGTGGGCAAGATCACGCCCAAAGGTGAAACCCAGCTTTCTCCCGAGGAAAAACTGCTTCGCGCCATTTTCGGTGAAAAGGCCGGGGATGTAAAAGATACCTCCCTGCGTGTACCACCGGGTGTGGAGGGCATTGTCATTGACGCCAAGGTTTTTTCCCGGCGCGGGGTCGAAAAGGACATGCGGACCCAGGCCATTGAAAACGCCGACATCGCGGTTCTGGAAAAGAACAAGGCCGATGAAATCAAAATTATCGGTCAGGTGGTGCGGGAACAACTGGAAACATTGCTTGCTGGCCGCAAGTGTGCAGCGCCCCTCAAAAAAGGAAAAAAGATCTATCTGCCCAAGGATACCTTGATCGAACCGGGAATTTTTTCCGATATTCCTGTTGCAGATCTGGAGGGGCTTGTGTTTGAAGAATCGGCGGTAACCGAAGAGGTTCACCAGATGCTGGACATCTACCGGGAACAGGTCGCCCGGTGCGAAACCCAATTTGAAAATCGGCTGGAAGGATTTGAGCGGGGAGATGAACTTCCGCCCGGCGTGATCAAGATGGTCAAGGTGTATGTGGCCATGAAACGCAAACTGTCCGTGGGTGATAAAATGGCGGGCCGTCACGGCAATAAGGGGGTTGTGTCCCGAATTCTGCCGGTGGAGGACATGCCCTATTTCTCAGACGGCCGACCGGTGGATATGGTGCTCAACCCCCTTGGGGTGCCGTCCCGAATGAATGTAGGCCAGATCCTTGAAATTCACCTGGGCCTTGCAGCTAAGGGGCTGGGCGATCAGCTTGAGGCGCTTTTGGCAAACAAGGCTGCGGCAGATATCCGCGAAAAACTGGAGCGGATTTTTGGAGATGCCATTGGCGATACCCGGACCATGGATGATGACACCGTCATGTCCATTGCAGAGGACTATCGAAGCGGCGTTCATATGGCTACGCCGGTGTTTGACGGGGCAAAGGAGGATGAAATCAAAAACCTGCTGGCGGAGGCAGACTTTGATCCTTCCGGACAGATGGTCCTTTACGATGGTCATACCGGTGAGCCGTTTGAAGAAAAAATCACGGTGGGAACCATGTACATGCTCAAGCTCCACCACTTGGTGGACGATAAGATCCATGCCCGGTCCATCGGACCGTATTCCCTTGTCACTCAGCAGCCCCTGGGCGGAAAAGCCCAATTTGGCGGCCAGCGGCTGGGCGAGATGGAGGTCTGGGCCATGGAGGCCTATGGTGCCGCCCATGCGCTTCAGGAATTTCTTACTGTAAAATCCGATGACATGGCTGGCCGGACTCGTATGTATGAAAAAATTGTCAAGGGACAAAACGTCCTGGAGCCGGGGATCCCCGAGTCCTTCAAGGTGTTGACCAAAGAGCTTCAGAGTCTGGGGCTGGATATTTCTCTGCTTGAGGAATAACGCCGTCTGATCCTCTTTGTCCTTCAACCGATCGATTAAGGAATGCACGATGGAAACATTATATGATTTTTTTTCCAAACCCACAGATCCCAGAAAATACACCGGCGTAAAAGTTGCCTTGGCATCCTCGGACCAGATCCGTCAATGGTCCCACGGCGAAATCAAAAAACCGGAGACCATCAATTACCGGACCTTCAAGCCCGAGCGGGATGGCCTTTTTTGTGCCAAGATTTTTGGTCCCACCAAGGACTACGAGTGCAACTGCGGTAAGTACAAGCGGATGAAGCACCGGGGTGTGATCTGCGAAAAATGCGGGGTGGAGGTGATCCAGTCCAAGGTGCGGCGGGAACGCATGGGACACATCGAACTGGCCACGCCCATTTCCCATATCTGGTTTTTGAAAAGCCTTCCCAGCAAAATCGGCAACCTTCTGGATTTTACGCTCAAAAACATGGAGAAGGTGCTTTATTTTGACTCCTATATTGTCATTGACCCCAAAGACACGCCCCTTACAGTGGGCCAGCTTCTGTCTGATGAAAAATATCAGGAAGCGCTTGAAACCTACGGTCCTGGAAAGTTTGTAGCCGGAATCGGCGCTGAAGCCGTCAAGGTCATGCTGGAAAATATTGAGTTGGACGCTTTGTACCATGAACTCCGGAAAGACATCCGGGCCACCAGCAGTGTGGCCAAACGCCAGAAACTGTCCAAACGCCTGAAGATTGTTGACGCCTTCCTTCGCTCGGGCCTTGAACCGGTGTGGATGATCATGGATGTGATTCCGGTTCTGCCGCCGGATTTGAGACCCCTGGTTCCGCTGGAAGGCGGGCGCTTTGCCACATCCGACCTCAACGATCTCTACCGCCGGGTGATCAACCGGAACAACCGGCTGAAACGGCTCATGGATCTCAAGGCGCCGGACATCATTGTCCGCAACGAAAAAAGGATGCTCCAGGAATCTGTGGATGTGCTGTTTGACAACGGACGCCATGGCAGGGTCATCACCGGCACCAACAAACGGCCCCTCAAATCCTTGAGTGACACCCTCAAAGGAAAACAGGGCCGCTTCCGCCAAAACCTTCTGGGAAAACGCGTTGACTATTCGGGTCGTACCGTTATTACCGTGGGGCCCAACCTGCGGCTGCACCAGTGTGGTCTTCCCAAGAAAATGGCCCTGGAGCTGTTCAAACCCTTTGTGTACTACCGGCTTGAACAAAAGGGGTTGGTGTCCACGGTCAAAAGCGCAAAAAAAATGGTGGAACGGGAGGTCCCCGAGGTTTGGGACACCCTGGATGAGGTGGTGCGGGAATATCCGGTGATGCTGAACCGGGCGCCGACCCTTCATCGATTGGGCATCCAGGCCTTTGAACCCAGCCTGATCGAGGGAAAGGCCATTCAGCTTCATCCTCTTGTGTGTACCGCATTTAATGCGGATTTTGACGGCGATCAGATGGCGGTGCACATCCCTTTGTCTGTAGAGTCTCAGATTGAAGCCCGGGTGTTGATGCTGTCCAGTAACAATATCCTTTCGCCGGCCAATGGCAGCCCCATTATTGTCCCCAGTCAGGACATTGTTTTGGGACTTTACTACATGACCCGGAAACGGGGAGGGCGCCAAAGGGGAAGGAAAGGTGTTTGCCAATCCCGATGAGGTGCGGGCCGCCTATGACGGCAGGGCCGTTGACCTTCACGCCAGCATTATTGTCCGCATTGCCGGAAAACGGGTGGAAACGTCCGTGGGTCGTATTCTTCTTTGGGAAATCATGCCCAAGGAAGATGGGGTCTGGCTGCGGCACATCATGGCCCATGACGAGAAAACCATCACAGCGGTGACAAAGGCGCTTTCCGCCGGTGACGCGTTCTCTGACCTTGTAGCCCTGTATTCGGAAAGTCCGGACAAAGAAAATGACGGAGAAATCGGTCTTCTTCTCAAGAAGGCGGACATGACCCGGATTTTCAATATGACACCAAAGGATGCGAGCGGAATTTTTGCCCTTTCCGAGGGAGAGGTCTCTTCGGTGATCACCACCCGTACAGGCCGCCATCTGTTTCAGATCATCGAGCGAAGGCCGGAGATTCCCTTTGACATCATCAACAAGGTCATGGACAAAGGCGCGCTGCGGTCATTGGTGGATTATGTTTACCGGAACCTTGGGGCCAAGGCCACGGTGGTGCTGGCCGACCGGCTTAAGGATATCGGATACAAATATTCCACCCGAGGCGGGCTTTCCATTTCCATTGACGCCATGATGATTCCCGAAAAGAAAGCAGATATTCTTGCCCAGGCAGAGCGTCAGGTGGCCGAGATCGGACGGCAGTATACCGAAGGACTCATCACCCAAGGGGAAAAGTACAACAAGGTGGTGGATATCTGGGCCAAGGCGACTGATGATGTGGCCAATGAAATGATGGACGCCATGAAGGTGGAGCCCTTGCGCGACCACGAGGGCCATCTTCGGCTGGATGAAACCGGAAAGCCCATGATGGTGGAAAGTTTCAATCCTATTTACATGATGGCCGATTCCGGCGCTCGGGGCAGCAAAGATCAGATGCGTCAGCTTGCCGGTATGCGCGGACTCATGGCCAAACCATCGGGCGAGATCATCGAAACCCCGATCCAGGCGAATTTTCGCGAGGGGCTCTCGGTGTTGCAGTACTTTATCTCCACCCATGGTGCCCGGAAAGGTCTTGCCGATACGGCCCTTAAAACCGCCAACTCTGGTTATCTCACCCGGCGTCTGGCGGATGTGGCCCAGGATTGTGCAGTGGTGGAGACAGACTGTGGAACCACCATGGGTGTGGAGGTGGAACCGCTTTTGGAAGGCGGTGAAGTCATTCAGCGGCTCAGCGAACGCATCCTTGGCCGTACCGCCCTTAACGATATTCTGGATCCGTTCACCGATGAGGTCATTATCCGGGCAAGCAAGGAAATTGATGAAAACGATGCCCTCAAAATCGAAAACGCCGGCGTGAATGTTGTTTTGATCCGGTCGGTGCTGACCTGCAAAACCAAATACGGCGTCTGCGCCAAATGTTACGGTCGGGATCTGGCCCATGGCCGGACCGTGGAAATGGGACAGGCCGTGGGAATTCTGGCCGCCCAGTCCATTGGTGAACCCGGTACCCAGCTTACCATGCGAACCTTTCATATCGGCGGAACCGCCAGCCGGCGGGTGGAGCAGGCGGATATCCGGGCCCGGACCACGGGAAAGATCACATTTGTGGATCTGAACGTGGTCAAAAACGCGGACAACGAACTGGTGGTCATGAACCGGCGAGGCGGCGAATTTGCCATTGTCAGTGAAACTGGCCGTGAGCGGGAGCGGTGCCCGGTAATTTACGGTGCCCACATCGTGGTGCAGGAAGGGCAACTCGTGAATCCCGGTGATCTCTTGGCTGTATGGGACCCGTTTACCACCCCCATTATCACGGAGGTGGCGGGTACTGTTAAGTTCGGTGACCTGATTCCGGGAAAGAGTATTCAGGAAAAAGTCGACCCAGTCACCGGAAAATCCAGTCGGACCGTTATCGAAACCAAAACCGCGGAAGAGCGGCCCCGCATTTCCATCAAGGGAGAGGACGGAAAGACCGCCCGGCTTCCCAAGGGAACGGGAATGGCTCAGTACATGCTTCCGGTTGATGCCATTGTGCTGGTGGAAGAAGGAGATGCCGTACAGGCGGGGAATATCATTGCCAAATTGCCCCGTGCCACCACCAAAACCAAAGATATCACCGGCGGTCTTCCCCGGGTCGCCGAACTCTTTGAAGTCAGAAAACCCAAGGAAGTGGCAGTGCTGAGTGAGATTGACGGGTATGTGTCCATTGCCAAGGCCACAAAAAAGGGAAAACAGCGGGTCACCGTCACGCCCGTGGATGTGGGTGAGAAAAAAGAATACCTCATTCCCAGGGGAAAACACATCAATGTGTATGAAGGGGATTATGTCCGCGCAGGCGAGCCCCTGATCGGCGGATCGGCCAATCCCCAGGATATTCTGAAAATCAAGGGTGAAGTGGCCTTGGCCAAATATTTGGTGGACGAAGTGCAGGAGGTCTACCGGCTCCAGGGCGTCCGTATCAATGACAAACACATTGAGGTGATTGTTCGCCAGATGATGCGTCGGGTCAAGGTGATGGACATCGGGGATTCGGATTTTATCCTTGAAGAACAAGTCGATAAGACCATTTTTGAAGAAACCAACGCAGCCATTCTGGCCAAGGGCGGGACCCCTGCCACAGCAGAAGCCCTGATTCTGGGCATCACTAAGGCGTCTCTGAGCACTGAAAGTTTTATTTCAGCGGCGTCCTTCCAGGAAACCACCAAGGTGCTGACCGATGCCAGCATTGCGGGTGCGGTGGACCATCTGCGCGGCCTCAAGGAAAACGTTATTATGGGGCGGATTATTCCTGCCGGAACAGGCGTTTCCGAATATCGGGATCTGGATGTGGAGCCTGCATCAACCCAAGCCCTGTGACGGAAGCATTTTTTTGGAAAGCCATCCGCACAATTGTATTGACAAAAGATAGTTTAATCTATACTAAGCCAGTTTCCGTGTAGAATGAGAATCTAAAAGCGAATACAAGACCAGGTGCAAGGAATCATTATGCCGACGATCAATCAACTCGTCCGAAAAGGGCGAAAGCGTATTCAGAAGACAACCAATACACCCGCCCTCAGGGGTGCTCCCCAGAAGCGGGGTGTTTGTACCCGCGTTTATACGGCAAGCCCCAAAAAGCCGAACTCTGCCCTCAGAAAAGTGGCCAGGGTCCGCCTTACCACTGGTCTGGAAGTCAGTGCCTATATTCCGGGGATCGGTCACAACCTGCAGGAACACTCGGTGGTCCTGGTTCGCGGCGGACGTGTGAAGGACCTTCCGGGTGTCCGGTACCATATTGTTCGCGGAACTCTGGATACCCTGGGTGTGGACGGCCGGCGGCAGGGACGTTCCAAATATGGCGCCAAGCGGCCCAAGTAGTCGGGATCATTTTTTATCCAACTTGAAAAGCGGTGTGTGAGCTATGTCCAGAAGAAGAGAAGTCCCCGAACGGGTCATTATCCCGGATGTCAAATACAACAGCAAGCTGGTTTCCAAGTTTATCGCATCCATCATGCGGGATGGGAAAAAGAGCACGGCTGAATCGCTTCTCTACGGAGCCTTTGACATCATCAGTGAAAAAACGAAGGAAGATCCGCTGAAGCTGTTTGAAAAAGCACTGGAAAACGTGAAGCCTATGGTTGAGGTGAAGTCCAGGCGCGTTGGCGGCTCCACCTATCAGGTGCCGACGGAGATTCGTCCCTCCCGCCGAACCGCTCTGGGGATCCGATGGATGATCAACTATGCGCGGGGCCGCGGAGAAAAAGGGTTTGACGCCAAACTGGCCGGAGAGCTCATGGATGCGGCCAGTGGGCGCGGGGCATCTGTTAAAAAA
Organism: Desulfosarcina sp. OttesenSCG-928-A07; assembly: GCA_030267325.1. Taxonomy (GTDB): domain Bacteria; phylum Desulfobacterota; class Desulfobacteria; order Desulfobacterales; family Desulfosarcinaceae; genus Desulfosarcina. The sequence continues at coordinate 41,268 of JAJDJS010000015.1, forward strand.
CGGGAAGATACGCATAAGATGGCGGATGCCAACAAGGCTTTTGCCCATTATCGCTGGTAATCTTTATAATCATATTTTATTTGCACCAGGTTTTGAGCGGCGAACAGGCCAGCCCGATTCCCCGTCGATCAAAACCTGTTGCCTTGTTGGGGTGGTACTCCCCGTTAACAGGAGGGCCGGAAGATGGCGAAGGAAAAATTTGCTAGGAACAAGCCGCACGTAAACGTGGGGACAATTGGGCATATCGACCATGGTAAGACAACGCTGACAGCGGCGCTGACCAAGCTGAGCGGCCTTCGAGGTCTGGGGGATTTTATACCGTTTGACCAGATTGACAAGGCTCCTGAGGAAAAAGAGCGAGGGATTACCATCGCCACCTCCCATGTGGAATATGAGACCACCACGCGCCACTATGCGCACGTGGATTGCCCGGGCCACGCGGACTACATCAAAAACATGATCACAGGTGCGGCCCAGATGGACGGCGCGATTCTGGTGGTGGCTGCCACTGACGGTCCCATGCCCCAGACCCGTGAGCACATTCTTCTGGCCCGCCAGGTGGGTGTTCCCCGGATTGTTGTATTTTTGAACAAATGCGACATGGTGGACGATGAAGAGCTCATCGAACTGGTGGAGCTGGAGCTTCGGGAGCTTTTGGACAAGTATGAGTTTCCCGGAGACGACACGCCCATCATTCGTGGCAGTGCCTTAAAGGCCCTGGAATGCGACAGTGCCGATGATCCCAATGCCAAGTGCGTGTATGATCTTCTGGACGTGATTGATTCTTATATTCCGGAACCCCAGCGGGATATTGACAAGCCGTTTTTGATGCCCATTGAAGACGTGTTCAGCATTTCCGGCCGGGGTACGGTAGTCACGGGCCGTGTTGAGCGCGGTATTGTTCATGTGAGCGACAATGTGGAGATTGTGGGTATCCGTCCGACCCTCAAGACCGTGTGTACGGGTGTTGAGATGTTCCGCAAGCTTCTGGATGAAGGGCGTGCCGGTGATAATATCGGCGTTCTGCTGCGGGGCACCAAACGGGATGAAGTGGAGCGGGGTCAGGTTGTGGCAGCGCCGGGTTCGATTACGCCCCACACCAAGTTCAAAGCCGAAGCGTATATTCTGAGCAAGGAAGAAGGCGGGCGTCACACCCCGTTTTTTGAAGGGTACCGTCCGCAGTTTTATTTCCGGACAACGGATGTGACGGGCGTTTTGCATCTTCCCGAAGGTGTTGAGATGGTGATGCCGGGAGACAACATTCCCATTACCGTTGAGCTCATCACCCCGATTGCGATGGAAAAGGAACTTCGGTTTGCCATCCGTGAAGGCGGCAGAACCGTCGGCGCCGGCGTTGTCAGCGAGATTATCGAATAACAGAGAGCCTTGAAACAATGATAATGAACTCCAAGATCAGAATCAGGCTGAAGGCGTATGACCACAAATTGCTGGACCAGTCGGCCAGTGATATTTTTGATACTGCCAGAAAAACCGGCGCCAAGGTGGTTGGCCCGATTCCGCTTCCAACAACCATCAACAAATACTGTGTGCTGCGCTCGCCCCATGTGGATAAAAAATCCAGGGAGCAGTTTGAAATGCGCACACACAAGCGGCTGCTTGATATTCTTGAGCCCACCCAGCAGACGGTTGATGCACTGATGAAGCTTGACCTGTCTCCGGGTGTGGATGTGGAGATCAAGCTTTAAAATTGATTTTAATGTTGGCTTTAACACGGGATGAGCGTGATGTGTAAAGGACTGGTAGGAAAAAAACTGGGCATGATGTCCATGTACGGGCCCAATGGAAACTACATTCCCGTCACCGTATTGCAGGTCGGCCCCTGTGTGATCACACAGATCAAAAAAATGGGAACCGACGGCTATCAGGCGTTGCAGTTGGGGTTTGGCGAAAAGAAGCAGAAAAAGACAACCCGTCCGCTGCAGGGGCATTTTAAGAAAAGCGGGGATTTGTGCTACGCCACGGTCAGGGAAATGGATGTGGATGATCCGGATACCTATACGCTGGGACAAACGCTTCGACCAGAAGACGTCTTTGCGGTGGGTGAAAAGGTCAATATTACAGGAATAACCAAAGGGCGGGGGTTTTCCGGTGTCATGAAACGCCATGGATTCGGTGGCGGACGGGAGACCCATGGGTGCAAAAACCACCGTGTTCCCGGCTCCATTGGGTGCAGTGCATGGCCGGCAAAAGTCTTCAAGGGAAAACGGATGCCGGGCCACTACGGCGTTGAAACCAAAACCATCCGAAATCTGGAAATTGTCGACATTCGTCCGGAGGAAGATCTGGTTCTGGTGAAAGGCCCTGTTCCGGGTTCCCGGTCAGGCATTGTGACGATCAGCAAGATCCTGTTTGCCTGATCAGTCAGTATGCCAAAGCCACCAGCATGCCGGGCCGTTAAGCATGCAGACAGATAATTAACAGATCTCCAGACGCCTTCATCCTGTGATTTGAAAAAGCAAAAAGGGATGACCGGGCCACAGTGGACGAGGAACATTATGGCTGTTGTTGATGTAATAAATATTGCGGGCGAAGTTGTTGCGCAAACCGAATTGGATGAAGCGATCTTCAATGTTCAGGTAAAAAAGAGCATTCTTCATCAGGTCGTGACCGCTCAACTGGCCGGGCGACGAGCCGGATGCGCGTCTGTCAAACGACGTTCCGATGTCAGCGGCAGCCGCCGCAAGTTGTATCGGCAAAAAGGAACCGGTCGGGCCAGAAAAGGCGATATCAAATCTCCGGTGTTGCGGGGCGGCGGTGTGGTCTTTGGCCCAAGTCCCCGGGACTATTCCCGGAAGGTGCCCAAAAAGGTCCGGCGACTGGCCCTGAAAATGGCACTCACCAGCAAGGTCCAGGAAAAGGAACTTATCGTTCTGGACCAGATGGCGCTAGACGCCATTAAGACCAAAGTTTTTGTCGGTATCATCAAAACCATTGATGCGGAAAAAGCGCTGATTGTCACACATGGAAAAGACGAAATTCTCGAACGTTCGTCACGGAATGTGCCGGGCGTTAAAATTCTTCCCACCGACGGATTGAACGTTTACGATATCCTCAAATACCCCAAACTGGTTCTGGTGCAGCCGGCTATTGAGGGAATCAAGGGGAGGCTCGGGGAAAATGGATAATTATTACGATATTATCAAACGGCCGCTGAACACCGAAAAAACAAACGATCAGAAAGAGTCTTTCAATCAGGTCTCTTTTGAGGTGGATAAACGGGCCAATCGTGTTGAAATTTCCCGGGCTGTTGAAACAATTTTCAAGGTCCGGGTGGCCAAAATCCGAACGCTCAACGTCAGCGGAAAAGTGAAACGCCGTGGGCGGATTCTGGGAAAACGCAGGGATTGGAAAAAGGCCGTCGTGACGCTGATGCCAGGGGAACGGATTGATTTCTTTGAAGGGGCGTAAGGCCTTGGACGTATCAAGCGCCAGGAGCATGACCAGGAGCATGAAAAGATGGCAATTAAAAAAGTAAAACCAACCAGTCCGGGGCGTCGGTTTCAAACCTATGCTGATTTTGGAGAGGTCACCGCCAGTGAACCCGAAAAACAGCTTGTCCGGGTCATCAAAAAAACCGGCGGGCGAAACGTGTACGGCCGTGTCACAGCCAGGCATCGGGGGGGCGGACACAAGCGGCTGTACCGCATCATTGATTTCAAGCGGGACAAGGACGGTATCCCGGCAAAAGTGGCATCCATTGAATATGATCCTAACCGGTCTGCTCGGATCGCCCTGCTTCACTATGTGGACGGCGAGAAACGCTATATCATCGCGCCCCTTAAACTTTCTGTGGGGGATATGGTGATGTCCGGGCCCGAGGCGGACATTCAGCCCGGAAATGCGCTTCCCTTGGCCAATATTCCGCTGGGTACGCATATTCACAATATTGAGCTTAAAATCGGCAAGGGCGGACAGATTGTCCGGAGTGCCGGCACCTTTGCCCAGTTGATGGCCAAAGAAGACCGTTATGCCTTGGTTAAGTTGCCGTCGGGCGAAGTCCGGATGGTACTCTTAAAGTGCAAGGCAACGATCGGTCAGCTCGGAAACGTCACCCATGAGAATGTCTCTTTGGGTAAAGCCGGCCGGAAACGATGGACTGGAAAAAGACCCCATGTTCGCGGTGTGGCCATGAACCCGGTGGATCATCCCATGGGTGGAGGCGAGGGCCGCTCTTCTGGTGGGCGTCATCCCTGCTCGCCTTGGGGCATCCCCACCAAGGGGTATCGGACGCGGAAAAACAAACGGACCGATCGTTATATTGTAAAACGACGGACCAAATAGCAGCGCCCAAATCATACAGATAGATCGGGGATTGGCGGTCACCATGCCGTCACGGTGTTTCCCCTCACCAAACGGAGACGAATTTCAGGAGACATCATGCCACGTTCGTTAAAAAAAGGGCCTTTTATTGACCCGAAGCTTTTAAAAAAAGTAACTGAAGCGCAGAACACCAGAGGAAATCAGGTGATCAAAACGTGGTCCCGACGGTCAACCATTTTGCCGGAGATGGTGGGGATTACGCTGGCGGTTCATAATGGAAGAAAATTCATTCCCGTATTTGTGACGGAAAACATGGTGGGCCACAAGCTGGGTGAATTTTCGCCCACACGAACCTATTATGGGCATGCTGCAGATAAAAAATCAAAAGTGAAAAAATAAAAAGAAAGGCCCTGACATGGAGATCAGAGCAACCCACCGTTATGTGCGCATATCTCCGCAGAAAGTGAGAATGATTGCGGGCGCCATCAAGGGAAAACCCGCCGGAACGGCGATTGATATGCTCAAATTCATGCCGCAGAAATCTGCCGGCATTGTCGAGAAAATTGTCCGGTCCGCCGTGGCCAATGCAGATCAAAATACCAGTATGGATGTGGATGATCTGGTTGTTGCCAATCTGATTGTGGATCAGGGCCCCACCCTTAAACGGTTTAAAGCCAGAGCCCGGGGCAGGGGGTCGCGCATACTCAAAAGAACCTCACACATCACTGTTGTGCTGTCCGAGGATTTATTCCAGTAAGGAGGAGAAAGCTTGGGCCAGAAAGTCAACCCTATTTCGCTAAGGCTGGGGATCGTCAAAACCTGGGAATCCCGATGGTTTGCGGGAAAGAAGTATGCGGACTACATCTTTGAGGACTATCGGATCCGAAAGTTCATCAAGGAGAAACTGCATCATGCGGGTGTCTCCAAAATTGAAATCGAACGATCCACACGGCGGGTTCGACTGCGGATCTTCACGGCACGTCCCGGTATTGTTATCGGAAAAAAAGGTGCGGAGATCGAAAAGCTCAAGAAAGAACTGGAAAGCCGGGTGAGTCAGGAAGTGCTTATCGATATCCAGGAAATCCGGAAACCGGAAGTGGATGCACAACTGGTTGCTGAAAATGTCGCGATGCAGATTGAACGCCGCGTTGCGTTCCGGCGCGCGATGAAGCGGGGGGTTTCCTCGGCCATGCGGTTCGGCGCCCAGGGTGTTAAAATTATCTGCTCAGGGCGACTGGGCGGCGCTGAAATGGCCCGAACCGAATGGTATCGAGAGGGCCGGGTTCCGCTTCATACCCTGCGGGCCGATATTGATTACGGCATTACCGAAGCCAACACCACCTATGGCTTGGTGGGAATAAAAGTCTTTGTGTTTCATGGTGAAATTCTTAAACAGAACCAAGCTGAGGTCAGTGGATAGGTTTGTGGGAGACAAAACATGCTGAGTCCCAAAAAGGTTAAATATCGAAAGAGTCAAAAAGGAAGGATGAAGGGCGCTGCTTACCGGGGCAGTGATCTGAATTTCGGTGAATTCGGGTTGCAGGCAATTGACTGTGGCCGGATTTCATCCAAGCAGATTGAGGCGGCACGTATTGCCATGACCCGTCATGTGAAAAGGGGCGGGAAAATCTGGATTCGCCTGTTTCCGGACAAACCCTTTACCAAAAAGCCTGCTGAAGTGCGTATGGGAAAGGGAAAAGGTGCGCCTGAAGGATGGGTGGCGGTGATCAAACCGGGTCGTATTCTGTATGAGATGACTGGTGTATCCCGGGAAATGGCAAAAGAGGCCCTCATGTTGGCGGCCCATAAACTGCCCCTCAAAACCCGGATTGTCGAGAGAAGCGAGGAGCTATGAAAACCGCAGAGATCAGAGCTATGGAAACCACCGCAATCCGACAAAAAATTCAGGATTTGAAACAAACCCTGTTCAACCTGCGGTTTCAGCATGAGATTGGTCAGTTGGATAATCCACAGAAAATCCGCCAGACCAAAAAGAATATTGCCCGGTTGAATACCATTTTGAATGAAGAATCCAACCCTAAACCTAAAGATTGATACGCGGTTATGAAAACTCGTGGAATGAAAAGACAACTCATCGGTACCGTCATCAGCGACAAAATGGATAAAACCGCTGTCGTTCAGGTGGAACGGCTTGTCAAGCATCCCCTTTACAAAAAATATGTCCGCCGGCGGAACAAGTTTGCTGCCCATGACGAAAGCAACACCTGTGGCATGGGTGACAAGGTGCTCATCACCGAGTCCCGGCCCATTAGCCGGATGAAACGGTGGCGCGTGACGGAAGTTATTCAGAAAGCCGTTTAGCATAAAGGACAAAGAAGATGATTCAGACCGAAACACAACTGACGGTGGCAGATAACTCGGGCGCGCGCGCACTCTATTGTATCAAGGTTCTGGGCGGATCAAAACGGCGGTATGCCAGTATCGGTGATGTGATTGTGGTGGCTGTCAAAGAGGCCATTCCCAATGCCAAGGTCAAAAAAGGGGATGTGCTGAAAGCGGTCGTGGTGAGAACCAAAAAAGAGATCCGGAGACCTGACGGATCCTATATCCGCTTTGACGACAATTCAGCCGTCTTGATCAATAACCAGCGCGAACCCCTGGGAACGCGTATTTTCGGGCCTGTTGCCCGTGAACTGCGGGCCAAACGGTTTATGAAAATCGTATCCCTCGCCCCGGAAGTCCTTTAAACCGGCCGCGCCCTGTGGAGAAATGAAAAATGGTCAGAGACGCTATCCATATCAAGAAGGATGACAAGGTAAAGATCATTGCCGGCAAAGACAAGGGAAAAATCGGCAAGGTCCTTAAGGTCAACCGCAAGAAAAACCGTTTGTTGGTGGAAAATATCAATATTGTCAAACGGCACACCAAGCCCAATGCCCAAAACCGGCAAGGTGGCATTATAGAGAGTGAAGCGCCGATCCACTGGTCCAATGCCATGCTGATGTGCACCAAGTGTATTGAACCTGCTCGGGTGAAGCACAAAATTCTCGATGATGGCAAAAAGGTCCGGGTCTGCGGAAAGTGCAACGAAGTTATCGACGCTTCATAAGACGCCTTTTATAAGAATCGGGCGGGAAGGCGTTTTGGAGGACACAGATGTCTGAGCTGAAAACCTACTACCAGGAAACGGTAGTCCCGAAACTGAAAGAAATGTTCAATTACGGCAATCCCATGCAGATTCCGCGTATTGAAAAGATCGTGCTGAACATGGGGTTGGGGGATGCCATTCACAATATCAAGATTATTGATTCAGCTGTTGAAGAACTCCGCTTGATATCCGGCCAGCAGCCGGTGGTCACCCGGGCGAAAAAATCCATTGCCGCGTTCAAACTTCGCACGGGGATGCCCATCGGGTGCATGGTGACCTTAAGAAAAGACCGGATGTATGATTTTTTGAACAAGCTGATCAATGTGGCCCTGCCGCGTGTCAGGGACTTCAGGGGAATTTCCGGAAAAGCCTTTGACGGCGTTGGAAATTATTCTCTGGGTATCCGGGAACAGTTGATTTTTCCTGAAATTGATTATGACAAAATCGACAAGATCAAGGGCCTGAACATCAGTATTGTGACAACGGCAAAAAATAATGAAGAGGGAAAAGCACTCCTGAAGTTCATGGGGATGCCTTTCAAAAACTAATCCGTCTGGTGATTACAAGGAGAGAGCATTGGCGAAGACATCACTCAGAGAAAAGGCAAAACGGAAACCCAAGTTCGGCGTGCGAGTCTATAATCGCTGTCCGATTTGCGGCAGACCCCGGGGCTTTATCAGAAAGTTCGGTATCTGCCGTATCTGCTTCCGTAATTTGGCTTCCCAAGGCCGTCTTCCGGGCGTGGTCAAGTCCAGTTGGTAATCTCAGTGCAAAGTTAGAAAAATGACCATTATCAAAGGTGAAACAGTATGAGTGATCCTATTGCCGATATGCTGACGCGCATTCGTAATGCTGGAAAGGCCAAGCACAACAGTGTCGATATCCCCGGTTCCCGAATTAAAACTGAAATTGCGAGAATTCTCAAAGAATCCGGATATATTCGAAACTATAAGGTGATCGCTGATAACAAACAGGGGATCTTGCGGGTTTATCTGAAATATACCAGCGATCAGAAACACACGATTTTCAAGATCCAACGGGTGAGTAAGCCCAGCCTCCGCCGTTATTGTTTGGCAAAGGCGGTCACTCCCGTTTACAATGGTCTGGGAATCGCCATTCTGTCCACCTCCCAGGGGGTCATGACCGACAAGCTGGCGAGGGAAAAGAATATTGGCGGCGAAATACTGTGTACCGTCTGGTAGCAGTCTGATGCTGGAACTATGCCACAGCTGGTCATGTCAACTAAGGCTGTTCGCAAAGATTTGAAAATGAGGTGCGCAATATGTCTCGCGTAGGGAAGAAAATTATTCCGATCCCCCAGAAAACCAGTGTCGACTATAAAGACGGTGTACTGGTGGTCAAAGGCGAGAAGGGGACGTTGACCCGAACCATTCATCCGGCTGTGGATCTGTCGGTGGAAAACAACACCATTTCTGTGGTGATCAGCCAAGACGACCGAAAAACCCGTGCCCTTCAGGGTCTTGTGCGCAGCTTGGTGGCCAACATGGTGAATGGTGTGAGCCAGGGTTTTGAAAAGATCCTTGAAATCAACGGAATCGGATATCGTGCGGAAATGAAGGGAAATTCCATTGTGATGAGCTTGGGGTATTCCCATCCCATTGACTTTCAATTGCCGGAAGGTGTCAGCGCCGCGATTGAAAAAAATACAGTCATCAAATTGTCCGGTATTGACAAGGAAAAGCTCGGTCATACCGCCGCATCCATCCGGAAACTGAGAAAACCCGAGCCCTACAAGGGCAAGGGAATCAAGTATGCTGAAGAGCGGATTCAGCGTAAGGCCGGAAAGACGGGTACCAAGTAGGCTTCATCAATCTCCGATGCTTCTTAATAGTTAGTTAGGATCTTTGTGGCGAGATGACGAGAAGTCCGAACCGGCCGAAAATCATGAATCGGCGATTATGAGGTGATAATAAATGGGATCGACAAACGCGAAAAAGATGGCTTGGCGCAAACGCAAGACAAGAATTCGGAAGAACATTGTCAGCACAGCGGAAAGACCGCGTCTGACGGTTTTCCGGAGCACCAATCATATTTACGGACAAATTGTTGACGATGTGACCGGAACCACCCTTGCCTCTGCCTGCAGCAATGAAAAAACCGTCAAAGAACAGCCGAAATTTGACAGCAAGGTGGCAAAGGCCGTTTTTATCGGAAAGCTTCTGGCTCAGCGCGCTTTGGAAAAAGGTGTGAAAAAAGTGGTTTTTGATCGTAATGGGTTCCTTTACCACGGTCGGATCAAGGCTTTTTCTGACGGTGCCCGGGAGGCTGGTCTGGATTTTTAGGCTACAAAAATGTAAGGAGGCAGACCTTTGTTCAAGCAAGATACAGAAGAGAACCAGCTGATCGACAAAGTCGTCCACATCAGCCGGGTGGCCAAGGTGGTCAAGGGCGGTCGCCGATTCAGCTTCAGCGCAATTGTGGTGGTGGGCGATGGTGAGGGAAGCGTCGGCTACGGCTTGGGAAAAGCCGGTGAGGTCCCGGAGGCGATCCGGAAAGGCGTTGAAAAAGCGAAAAAAAGCATGGTGAAGGTGCCCTTGGTTGAAGGAACCGTTCCTTTTCAAGTGATCGGCAAATTCGGCGCCGGCCGGGTGATGCTCAAACCGGCTTCCGAAGGAACCGGGGTGATTGCCGGCGGTGCGGTGCGGGCCGTACTGGAAGCCGTGGGCATCCAGAATATTCTGACCAAATGCATGGGCACCAACAATCCCCACAACGTGGTCAAGGCGACGGTGGAGGGACTGAAAAGGCTTGAAAGCATAGAGTCGGTTGCCGCCAGGCGCGGACTTGCTGTTCAGGATCTGAAATAAGGAAAACAAGCGATGAGTGGTATGCTGAAAATCACCTTGGTCAAAAGCATGATCGGACGACCGGAAAAGCATCGTAAGGTGCTTCGGGCCATGGGTCTGACCAAACTGAACCGATCAATCGAATTGAATGATACCCCTTCGGTGCGGGGAATGGTTCACAAGGTATCCCATCTGGTGGTTGCCGAGGAGAAATAGCCATGAGACTTCATGAACTGGGGCCCGAGCAGGGACAGAGACAAAAAAGAAAAAGAGTGGGCCGGGGTGAAGGGTCAGGAACCGGAAAAACATCCGGTCGGGGCCACAAGGGGCAGCGCGCCCGTTCCGGCGGCAATGTTCGTCCCGGCTATGAGGGCGGCCAGATGCCCATTCACCGCCGTCTTCCAAAACGGGGATTTACCAATATTTTCAAAAAAATATTTTCAGTTGTCAACATCCGGGACCTGGGGCGGTTTGAGGCGGACACCGTGGTGGATGAAGCTGCGCTGATCAGGGCCGGATTGGTCAAGGGAAGTCGGGATGGTATCAAAATTCTGGGAAACGGGGATGTGACGGTACCGCTTACGGTCCGTGTCCATCGGTTCAGTGAAAGCGCCAAACAGAAAATTGAAGCTGCGGGTGGAAGGATAGAGGTTATCTGAGCATGATTGGCAGCGGATTCGGAAATATCTTCAAAATTCCCGAGCTTAAAAAGCGAATCCTGTATACACTGGGTCTTTTGATTGTTTACAGGATCGGGGTTCATGTTCCCACGCCGGGAATTGATACTGTCGCACTGAAAGATCTGTTCGCCAGTATGGAGGGAACCATATTCGGTATTTTCAATATGTTTTCCGGTGGTGCCCTGGAACAGCTTTCCGTATTCGCTCTGGGCATTATGCCTTATATCAGCGCATCAATTATTCTCCAGCTCCTGACCGTGGTGGTGCCGCATCTTGAGCAGCTTAAAAAAGAAGGGGAGCAGGGGCGGAAAAAAATCACCCAGTACACCCGTTACGGCACCATTGTCCTCAGTATCATTCAGGGAATCGGTATCAGTATCGGGCTTGAAAGTATGGCCTCTCCTTCTGGCGCACCCATTGTGATCAATCCAGGATGGGGATTCCGTATCATCACCGTACTGACGCTGACTGCCGGTACTGCATTTATCATGTGGCTGGGCGAGCAGATCACCGAGCGCGGCATTGGAAACGGAATTTCACTGATTATTTTTTCCGGTATTGTTGCGTCCATGCCAACGGCGATGATGAACACCTTTCGTCTCGTTTCCAGTGGCGAGATGAATATTTTTACCCTTTTGGTGCTGATTGTACTGATGGTGGGGGTGGTGGGGATCATAGTTTTTGTGGAGCAGGGACACCGCCGGATTCCGGTTCAATACGCCAAGCGTATGGTGGGACGCCGGATGTATGGTGGACAGAGTACGCACCTGCCGCTCAAAATCAATACATCTGGTGTGATTCCGCCCATTTTTGCCTCGTCCATCATCATGTTTCCAGCAACCATTGCCGGATTCATTACCATCCCATGGATCAAGGCCATTGCCGATGCCATTGTTCCGGGGAGCGTATTTTATGAAGTCCCCTATGTGCTGTTTATCTTTTTCTTCTGCTATTTTTATACAGCGGTCACGTTCAATCCAACCGATGTGGCGGAGAACATGAAAAAGAACGGCGGTTATATCCCCGGAATCCGTCCGGGAAAACGGACTGCCGAATATATTGACAAAGTGCTGACACGCATTACCCTTGGCGGTGCCATCTATATCTCTGCAATATGCGTACTGCCGTCAATTCTGATCACCCAATTTAAAATTCCCTTTTACTTTGGGGGGACCGCGCTGTTGATTGTGGTGGGCGTTGCCATTGATACGGTTGCCCAGATTGAGTCCCATATGCTGACCCGCCACTACGAAGGCTTCCTCAAAACAGGAGGGATCCGGGGGCGTGCCGGCAGATAATGCCGAAAAGGCGGATTGAACACCGATAAAGGGATATCGGGGATATCGTGATCGGGACCATCAAGAATCCTGGAGCAGGGAAAAAGAAGGGGAAGCGGGAATGCCAAAAGAAGAAGCCATCAAGGTCGAAGGCATTGTCTTAGAAACATTACCCAATGCCATGTTCAAGGTCGAGCTTGAAAATAAACACCAGGTGCTGGCGCATATTTCCGGTAAAATGCGAATGCACTTCATCAAAATATTGCCCGGAGACAAGGTCACGGTTGAGCTGTCGCCCTATGATCTGACCCGCGGCCGGATCACCTATCGATCCAAATAGGCTGATCCAACAAGAGTTTCTGTTGATCCGAAAACAGGCGCCGTGATGAAAGTTGATGCGGCACGGAGGAATTGATTATGAAGGTCAGAGCGTCCGTCAAGAAGATTTGCAGTAAATGCAAAATCATCAAGCGAAAAGGGACCGTACGGGTTATCTGCGAAAACAAGAGACACAAACAGAGGCAAGGTTAGAGGAGGTTGAGCGTTGGCTAGAATCGCTGGTGTAGATTTACCTAGGCGGAAACGAATTGAAATCGGGCTGACCTATATTTATGGTATCGGACGAACCACATCCAATCAGATTCTCGGCAAGCTGAACATTGATCCGAATACCAGTACTGATGATTTGTCCGAAGCTGAAATCAACAATATTCGTAAAGTGATCGACAGTGAGTACAAGGTTGAAGGTGAACTTCGTACTGAAGTGTCCATGAACATCAAACGGCTGATGGACCTGGGGTGCTATCGGGGACTTCGGCATCGCCGGTCGCTTCCTGTGCATGGCCAGCGGACCAGTACCAATGCCCGAACCCGTAAAGGCCCGAAACGATCCGCGATAAAGAAAAAAGGCGCTGCCAAAAAGTAATTCAATTACCTGTCAGGAAAAATAAATGCCTAGAAAAACCAAGACCAAAAAGAAGGAAAGAAAAAATATTTCCACTGGAGTGGTTCATATCCAGTCCACCTTCAACAACACCATTATCACCATTACCGATATGATGGGGAATGTGATTTCATGGTCCAGCGCGGGTATTCATGGATTTAAAGGCTCGCGGAAAAGCACGCCTTTTGCGGCCCAGATGACTGCCGAGGATGCTGCCAAAAAGGCCATGGAACATGGGATGAAAAGTGTTGAAGTCTATGTCAAGGGTCCGGGTGCCGGGCGGGAATCCGCGCTTCGTGCACTTCAGGCTGCAGGTTTCAATGTGCTCATGATCAAAGATGTTACCCCCATTCCCCACAATGGATGCCGTCCGCCAAAACGACGGCGGGTCTGAAAATGTTTCCGGCATGGTGATCCACTGAGCCCTTTTGGAGGGTGTTGTCGGGTGCCGAAAATGCCGATTCAAAGTCAATGTGTATACGGAAAAACAATTTCGGATCCATCTGAACAACAAGTAACGATTCAGGGCATCTGTCTGGTCTGGTTTAAAAGGAGGATGAATTGGCAAGATACAGAGGAGCCGTTTGCAGAATATGCCGGCGTGAAAATATAAAATTGTTTTTGAAGGGAGATCGCTGCTATTCTGACAAGTGTGCCTTTGATCGAAGAGGGTACGCGCCGGGTGAGCATGGGCAGCGAAGACGTGGAAAGCCGTCTGATTATGGTATCCAGCTGCGGGAAAAACAGAAGGTGAAAAATACCTATGGGCTGTCTGAGAAGCAGTTCACTTTGTTTTTCGAAAAAGCGGAACGACAGAAGGGCATTACCGGAACCAACCTCTTGGTGTTATTGGAACGACGCCTGGACAATGTGGTGTACCGGCTTGGCTTTACCCATTCCAGAACCCAGGGACGTCACTTTGTCCGACACAACCATTTTATGGTAAATGGCAAGCGTGTCAACATTCCCAGTTATCTGGTCAGTGTGGGCGATACCATTGAAGTCAAAGAAAAAAGTCGCACCCTATCGGCCATCACCGATTCCCTGGATGCAGTGGTCCGCCGGGGGCTGCCCCAATGGCTTGCCATTGAAAAGGAAAAATTCAAAGGTGAAATCAAAAGCTTCCCGATTCGTGAAGACCTTACGCTGCCGATGCAGGAACAACTCATCGTCGAACTTTACTCCAAATAACGGTGCCTGAAATAAAGCCGCCGGGTTCGATACAAAGGTGTCTTTTCCGCATTGTTATTTAAATCCTGCAGGAGAATGGGTAATGTCTAAAAACGAACTGATGTACATGAACTGGCGCGAAATGATCAAATCCGACAAGATCCGCGTCAGCAGTACGGGTGGTTCATACGGGAAATTTGTGTGTGAACCATTGGAAAGAGGGTTTGGCATCACACTGGGAAATGCGTTGCGGAGAACCATTCTTTCTTCTTTGTACGGTGCTGCAATTGTGTCGGTTCGGTTCGATTCTGTTGAACATGAATTCAGTGTCATCCCTGATGTGATCGAAGATGTATCGGAAATCATCCTGAATCTGAAAGAAGTCCGTCTCAAGATGGACGATGCCACACCCCGCATGATCCGAGTTGATGCATCCGGTGACGGCAGTGTCACAGCCGCAGCCATTACCAGTGATGACGGACGGGTTTCGGTTCTCAATCCGGAGCAGCACATCGCCACCATCACCAATGGGGGCCGGTTGAAAATGGAGATGGTGGTCAAAGCCGGAAAAGGGTATGCGATCGCTGAAGGCAACACGGATGAGGATATGCCCATCGGCACCATTCCCATTGATGCGGTGTTTTCTCCCATCAAACGTGTCAATTACGTGGTCGGTAACGCCCGCGTGGGACAGCGGACAGATTATGACAGGCTGACCCTGGAAGTCTGGACCGACGGCAGTGTGTCTCCCGAAGATGCCGTTGCCTTTGGCGCGAAAATTCTGAAAGAACAGTTCAGTATTTTTATCAATTTTGATGAAGATGCCGAACCCTTGGGCGAGTTTGATGATGAGAACCAGGAAAAACCGGCATTCAATGACAATCTTTATCGCAGCGTGGATGAGCTCGAACTCTCTGTAAGAAGCGCCAACTGCTTGAAGAATGCGGAAATCCTCAAAATTTACCAACTGGTTCAGAAGACCGAAAATGAGATGCTCAAAACAAAAAATTTTGGGCGCAAGTCACTCAATGAAATCAAGGACGTCTTGGCGGAAATGGGTCTCTCGTTGGGCATGAAGCTTGACAATTTTGTGCCGCCTGAAGAATCCGTCGAAGAAGGGGAGTAAATGTCCAATGAGACATCAAAAAAGTGGTGTAAAATTAAATCGAACCACCAGCCACAGACAGGCCATGTTCAGAAACATGGTGACTTCTTTACTCAAATATGACCGTATCCGGACCACCGAGGCCAAGGCCAAGGAGCTTCGGCGATGGGCAGACCATATTATCACCCTGGCCAAGCGGGGGGATCTGCATGCACTTCGCCAAGCCCTGTCCATTGTTCGTGAAAAAGATGTGGTTTACAAGATTTTTGAGAACGCCAAGGATCGGTTCAGCAATACGCCGGGCGGATATACCCGGCTGTACAAAGTCGGCCGCCGGCCCGGAGACACAGCGCCCATGATTTTGGTTGAGCTGGTCAATCCGGACACAAACAAGACGCCGGCTTCCCCAAAAACCGCCGGTGCTGATACTGCGAAAAAAGAAGAAATCATAACGGTTCCGTCGCCCCAGGCGCCGGTTGTGCCCGAATCCGCCTCTGCCCCTGCTATGGCTGCTGAACCTCAAGAAGCCGGTCCTGCAGAAATTCCGGAAAGCACAAGCACTGACACCAGTGAAAAAGAAGCGGAAAAACAGGACGAATAACTCCCGTTTTTTAATTTTTACCGTGTTTATTGAAAAGGCCCTCTTTTTGGAGGGCTTTTTTTTTATGGTGCACCCGGCTTTAAACCATTGCAACGAAAAGTTTATAACAACTTTATGGGATCTTATGCCAAAGGTGTACAGGCCCTCCCGCACATATTCAAAAAAAATAATCCGCGAAATTCCTGTCTTCTGGAAAAAATACCCCTTCGCCAGGTAAAATCGCGGATTGTGATAAAGTCACTGACTCTTTCGCATGGCAGCGTTATGGTCCCAAGGAAACTTTTCGA
>JAJDJS010000016.1 GCA_030267325.1 Desulfosarcina sp. OttesenSCG-928-A07
GTTTCACGGTTGCGACAAAACCAGATCACTCCCCCGATCACCACCAGCGCCAATAAAACAACAAATGCCCATATCCCAAAACGATGAACTGCTTTTCCGAATGTTTTGCCGAGGTAAAGCCCGCCATAGGTGAAGCTTGCAGCCCATACCGCCGCACCAATAAAATTGAGAAAAAAGAATTTCTTGTAATCCAGCTTGCTGATCCCCAACAGCAAAGGCGTTACATTGCGTATTCCGTAAACAAAACGGAATCCGAGAATCAGGGCAATATCATACTTTTTAAAAAGCTTGGCCGCCCTGTCGATGTTTCGGCCGATACGGGGAAAGGCTGAAAGCACCGCATCGCCCTTGTATTTGCCGATGGTGAACATCAACTGATCGCTGGCAAAACTCCCGCAAAACGCTGAAAGTGCGATGAGTTCCGGCTTAAGGTCCAGTTTACGCGACAACGACCCGGCCAGAATAACGATGGTTTCACCTTCAAGAAATGTCCAGCCCACAATGATCGGATACCCGAAGCGGCGCAGCAGGTCTTTAAGATCAAGATCGGCCTCATAAATATGGTAAATACCGAATCCCATGATGATGATCAAAATGACAAACACGTACCAGTAAGTCTTGAAAAATTTAAACAGATGAAATGACATCCAACTTGAGTCCTCCTGTCATATGTGCGTGAGGCTGTATATACTGAATTTGTAAAGTGTGCCAGTATTATACGCCTGAATCGGAAGAATGGGCGACGGAAACATGCACTTCCTTTATGAGAAGGAGATCTTTTGCGGATCCCGACTGGCCAGCGGCCTTTTCCCATTTCAAGACCCGCCATTCCCGCGGCCCTTTTGCTGATCGCCGGGATTCTCCTGGGCGCAGGAATTTCGGGGCACACCACCATCTTATGGATCACCGCCGCCATCATCCTGGCAGGGCTCGTTCAGGGGTTGATCCGAAATCGGATGGCCGGACCGATTCCGCTGATTGCCCTTGTGGCTACCGGATATCTGGCCATATCCCCCTGGCTGGTGAAAGATCATGGACCGAATCACATCTCCCATTATCTGGACAGTGGATACTGGTGGATTGAAGGAACCGTCATCACCCTTCAGCCAGCGCCGCAACCAGATAGACTCCGTGTGGTCATGGCGGTCAACACCCTTTCCCGAAAAGATATCACCCATATGATCCACGGCCGGATTCGGCTGACCATTTCCGGTGAGCCGGCACTTTCTCCGGGCCATGGAATCCGGTTTTTCGGGCAAATCCGATCCTTTCGCAATTTTGAGAATCCGGGCGGATTCGACTATCGCCGGTACATGACATTTCAGGGCATTTATGGAAGCACCTGGACCTCACAGGAACGGATACAGATCCGGGCGGCGGAAACTGCTGACCCGATGCAATGGATTCAACATATCCGCGCCCACCTGTGCCGGCTGATGGAAAAGGCCGGCACAACCGCAGACCCCGATGCCGTGGCCGTCCTCAAAGCCCTTGTGTATGGGAACCAATCCGGTATTCACGCCGAATTACGGGACCGGTTCAATCGATCCGGTGTGGGGCACCTGCTCTCCATTTCCGGGCTTCATGTGGCCATTGTGGCCACCGTGGCTTTTGCCGGCTTCAGATGGCTGTTTTCCATGGTGCCAGGCCTTTTGTGGCGAGGCTGGGGGCGGCCTTGCGCAGCTGTGGCCAGCCTTTTTCCAGTGGTAACATATGGGATTCTGGCCGGCATGGAGCCTGCCACCCAGCGGGCGGTGATCATGGTCGCTTTGTTTTTGCTGTCCCTTCTTGTGGGCCGCCGGCATGACACCCTCAACACCCTTTTTGTGGCGGCCCTGATCATGCTGATTGTTTTTCCGCCGGCACTTTTTTCAGTTTCCTTTCAGCTTTCCTTTTCCGCCATGCTGGCCATTGTATATGGCATGAAAAAAATCAGCTTGTCTGAACCCACAGAGCCAAAGCAATCGGTTTTCCGGAAAATGGTCGCCTGGCTGAAAAATGCGGTTTTATGCTCCATCCTGGCCATTTCCGGCGTGATGCCCATTACTTTGATGTATTTTAATGAGATATCACTGGTGGGGGTGATCGCCAATGTGGTGTTGATTCCCCTGGCAGGATCGGTGGCGGTTCCCCTGGGGCTTCTGGCCTCTCTGGTGAGCTGTGTATCGGACAGTGCCGCCATCTGGGGATTCCGGCTGACACTGATGATCCTGGAAGTATCGCTGATGGGCGTGGAGGGTTTCGCCAATTTTCCCTTTGCGTCCATCAAAACCATTACCCCCTCTGTCTTGGAAGTCATTCTTTACGGTTTTTTTATCTGGTCGCTGCTCAATCTCCGGCCCCAGCGCAGCGCCCGATGGATATTGGCCGCAGTACTGGTTTTGGCGGTGGTTGACAGCGGATACTGGATCCGACACCGGTTTTTCCACCCGGACCTGAGGGTCACGGCCATTGATGTGGGACAGGGCAACGCCACCCTGCTGGAGCTGCCGGGCGGGTCGGTGATGATGGTGGATGGCGGCGGATTTCCGGATAATGTGGGGTTTGATGTGGGTAAACAGATCCTCGCACCCCTTTTATGGCAAAAAAAAATCGCCACCGTGGATATCCTGGCGCTCTCCCATCCGGACGCAGATCATCTGAACGGCCTTATTTACCTGGCCCGGCATTTTGGCGTTCGGGAACTGTGGACCACCCACGATGAAGCGGACACCCAAGGGTATCGGGATCTGATGGAGGTCTGCACGGAACAGAACATCCGAATCCGTCGGATGAGTACAGATACGGAGAAAATAACCCTGAAGGGCGTTGAGTTTCAAATTTTTAACCCGCCGCCGGATTTTTTTGATGAACCGGCAAAAAGTCGCCCACCCGGCATCCAACAGAGCCGGAACAATGGGTCTCTGGTCCTCAAGGCGACCTTTGGGAAAACCGCTTTTTTGTTTACCGGGGATATTTCAGCGTGGGTTGAACGGGAAATGGCAGAAAAAATCGGACCGGAAGCCCTGAACAGTACAGTGCTTTTTGTGCCCCACCATGGTTCCCAGACATCAAGTTCGGCAGAACTGATCCAAGCTGTGGTGCCTTCGGTGGCCGTGGTGTCCGCCGGCAGAGACAATCCCTTTGGATTTCCTCATCCGGAGGTGGTGGAACGCTACCACCAGGCCCATAGCCGGATGGTCTGCACATGTACCCACGGCGCTGTTTTTATGAAAACCAACGGCAGGATGCTAACGCTTTTAACATGGATGGATCCGGAGACATAAAGGCGGGAGCCTACGGGATCAACCTGTTTTGGTCACTTTCGGGGTTAAATGCAATGGGGCCGTCGCCTTATCATTCCGCGTTTTTGTTTCCGTCACCTTATTTGACTGCGGTTTTATCACCGTCACCTTATCCCGGATTTTTGCCACCACAACTTTATTAATCTCCGGTTTTTCCACCGCCACTTTTTTTACGGGGAGAGCGGCTTTGGCGACCTGACGAGGTTTGGCAACCTGAGGCTCAAGGTGGGGCGGTTTGGCGGCCTGACGCTCAACAGGAGTGGCCTTGACCTGATGCTCAACAAGAGCAGTGTTGGCGACCTGAGGCTCAGCAGGAGCAGCTTTGGCAGCCTCAGGCTCAGCAGGAACAGCTTTGGCAGCCTGAGGCTCAGCAGGAACAGCTTTGGCAACCTGAGGCTCAGCAGGAACAGCTCTGGCAGCCTGAGGCTTAGCAGGAGCAGCTTTGGCAGCCTGAGGCTCAGCAGGAACAGCTTTGCCAGCCTGAGGCTCAGCAGGAGCAGCTTTGGCAACCTGGTAAGAGGGCTCTTTCAGCGCCTTTGCCATCAGTGACTTTCTGTCGCCGATAGTGGCCTTGAAGCGGGCCATGGGACCGGATGCCAAGGGCTGAGCCTTATTCTTTTGGATGTTGTTGGGGTCAGTGGGTTTCTTGTTGAGGCGAACTTCATAATGCACATGAGGACCTGTGGCAAGGCCGGTCTGGCCCACCTTGGCGATCGTCTGGCCCTGGGTTACCCGCTGCCCGGGTTTCACCAGCAACTTGCTGCAATGGGCGTAGTAAGTTTCCTCCCCATGGGGATGCTTGATAATGACCAGCTTGCCGTATCCGGATTTTGTTCCGGCAAAGGTCACTTTTCCCATGGCCGTGGCCTGAATGGGGGTTCCGGTGGGCGCACCGTAATCAATACCGGTGTGCGCCTTGTAAAGTTTGGTGATGGGGTGAAAGCGGCGGATGGAATAGTTGGAGGTGACCCGACCGAATTTCAGGGGCGCCCGGAGAAACATGTTTTTCAGCGGCCGGCCAGTTTCATCATAATAAAAGGCATCGTCCTTTTTGCTGAAATGGCCGTCATTAAACAAAAAGGCGTAAAACGTCTTTCGGGGACCCTGATACTGGGCCGCCAGAATCTTTCCATACCGGACAAACTGGCCGTTAACGCACTCGCGTTCGTAGACAACAGCGATCTGGTCGCCTTTTCGGGGATAGGTGTAAAAATCAATATCCCATGCAAAAATATCAGCGATCAGCTTCGCCATTTTATGGGATTCAGCATGATCCGCAACCGCCTGGTACAAAGAGGTATCCACGGTAAACACACGGGAGACAACTTCTTGGTCCACCCTTATTTTCCGTTTTTGAACCGTGTACCTGCGGTCTTTTTTGGATCTTACCGCTTCATACTCCTCTGTAAGACCGGTTTTGTAGACAAACTGTTGAATGCGATACTGGGCATCAAGGTTGACCTCATAAATATCTTTCGGCCGGGCACGGGAAAAATCAAACACGGGTTTGAAGGCCGTGGTAAGGGCAAACACTTCTGCAGCCGGGATATCGTGGGACGTCAGGGCATCATACAGGGTGCCGCGGCTGATAACGCCTTCGACAACCTTGGGTCCCGCCGGTGGGGGTTCCGGCAACAGAACCGGTGCAATTGCCGCCATGGTGTCAACAGCAGGCTTGGCAGAAGAATAATCATTGGATGTCGCTTCGGGCCGGGGGACCAGAAACAATACCGCAGTCCCCAGGATGATGGTCAGAAAACCGGCTATCAGGGTCAACTTCCAGTTCATTGTGGAAATCCTTAAACTAAAGCCTCCCAAAAAACCGGAAACGGCTTTTCAGAAAACCCGATATTTTTTTGAATCTAATCAAAGTTAACAATTTCAAATAGCTACAACATAAGCGCCCATCATTTGGGCTTATTTCCTTTATTTTTAACAAAACAGGGATTGGCAATCAACTGTTTTTTAAGCATTTTCCAATATTTTTGATTTTTTCCCAAAAAACGCCATGGTGCCTGCTGTATCTTTATACACCCCGGAGTCGGTTCAGATACAGAGCAGGCATTGGTCTAAGCCGGAGATTGGCAGCGTTCGGAGGGAGAATTTCTACCTGGCAATTCTGCTGTTCCGGTGTTGGATATAGGCATCGCGAACCGCCTCATAGGGATCAATGGCCGCCTCTTTGAGCGCCTCATAATCACCGATGCGAAAAGATGCGCTGTTGACCGTGTCCACACCCCGCACAATCCAGGCTGTTTCCGATTCAGACAAAAAGCCCGCATCCGCATTGGAGAGCCGTATAATTGTCAGGGGGTTGGCAGCCCAGTCTCCAATGGCACCAAGGGTGTCCCGGACCGTGGATGGGCCCATAAACGGCCAGACAATATAAAAACCGTTGCCCATGCCGTAATGGCCCAGGGTTTGGCCAAAATCTTCCTCATCCGGCGGATTGAGTGCCGGATAATTTTGGGCCGGGTTGAACAGCCCGCCAATGCCGTAGGTGGTGTTCACCAAAAACCGGCCGACTTCGGCCTTTGCGGCGGCGCCCTTTCCCTGAATCAGGCAGTTGACCAAGCGGATGGGCATCATAAAGTTGGTAATGACGTTTTTGATCCCTTTTCGGACCGGCGTCGGCATAACGGTCCGGTATCCGATGGCAACCGGTTTTAATACCCAGAAATACAATTTGTCGTTAAAAACAAACATGGCGCGGTTAAAACCGGAAAGCGGGTCGGCAATGGGGGTGTGGGGGGAAACCGCGTCCGATGGGGCGGCATCATCAAAAGGATCATACCAATCGCTTGATTCCGCACCCGGATCAGAAGAAACAGGAGCATCGGCCCCAGGGCTGGAGGAAGGGCCTGATGGCGCCGGCGGCCTTGATGCGGCACACGAAAAACAGGTCAGCGCCAGACCCCAGCAAAAGAAGATCCATAAAACCGATTTGACGGGATGGCATCTCATTTTTTCTGTTTCTCCGGCTGGGGGTTCACCAGTTCTGTTTCGTGATGGGCCACTTTTTCGTGCAGGATCCGGATCAGACCTGTGGGTTTGTTTTTCTGGAGCAGTGAAGCAAACTGGCTGCGGTAGTTTTTGACCAGGCTGACCCCTTCGATCACGATGTCATAAATCCGCCACTGGCCCGCATTATTTTTGAGCATCCGATAGTTGACCGGAATCTGGGTGGCCTGCCTGAGAATCAGGGTCTTGACTTCCGCATAGATATCCTCGTGAAAATTCTGACCCAGATACTGGACCTTTTCATCGTGATACTCCCCCTGAATCTTATCAATATAAATGTTTCCCAAAAACCGGGAAAAAATATCTGAAAAATCAGATTTTTCCGTCTTGCTGAAGGTGTTCCAGTGCTGGGCCACCGTGCGCTGGGAAATTTCCATAAAATCAAAAAGGGGAATCATGGTATCCCAGATGGCGTCCCGCTGTCGGCTTTCCTGCCCGGGTGCCCGATACTGGGGATCATTCAGAATCGTGATGACCTTGTCAATGGGATTCCTGATGGTGGACAGGGGGTCATCACCAGCCATGGCCGTGGAAGCAAAACCGACCAGCCATACCGTCATCAGCAGCACCATACCTGAAAAAAATCGCGGGTTCATTGAATCCTCCATATGAAAAGGGCATTTGCGATCACAGACAGCGGGTTAGACAGTGTCGTATCGAGTTTGGAACAGCTTGAAATCATTGAGTACTATAAAAATCACGGTATCTTTTTTGATGTAATAAATTCAAATCGTTATATTTCTTAAGGTGAAACGATATAGGGAACCCTGTCAATTATGGGCGTCGCCGAACACATACTTGCTCACCAGGGCCTCAATATCCAGGGCAGATTCCGTCTCGAAAATCAAGTCCCCGGGTTTCAGCATCCGGGAAGACCCGCCGGGTGTCAACTTGATATATTTATCGCCGATAATACCGGCGGTTTTGACCGATGCGATCACATCATCGGAAAGGGTGATATCTTTTTTGATTTTCAGCTGAACAATGGCCATATGGGTGTTGGTGTCCAGTCGGATGTCAGCCACCTTCCCGATGTCAACGCCCGCCATGTCCACTTGGGCGCCATTTTTGAGCCCGGACACGGAATCGAACTGCGCGTCCAGAAGATAGTACTCATCGCCGAACCACTCCATTTTGCCGAGTTTGATGGCCATGTACCCCACACAGAGCATACCGATGAGGACAAACAGTCCGACCGAAAATTCAACTGATGTTTTATTCATCTTTCCTCCGCCTTTTTCCCGCTATGCTGAAAAAACCGTCATGAACAGGTCGTTGCGCCGTTCAAAGCCGCAAAAAAATCCGCGACATTTTTATGGCGATGGTGCTTTGCTCAAAGTTCATTGAGCGCGTTCCGGATATTATCCGGAACCTGTCCCCGGATAAATTGTTGAATCAGGGGCAGGTCACTTTTCTGAACCGCCTCCGGGCTTCCCTGAAATATAATGCGGCCCTGATCCAGCATGGCAATTCGCTGGGAGATGTAAAATACATCCGGAATTTCATGACTGACCAGGACAGCGGTAAATCCGTAGGCTTTCTGGTATTGGGTAATCATGGCAAGGGAGGCGTTTTTCCGGATGGGGTCCAGGCCGGTTGTGGGCTCGTCAAAAAGGACGATTTCCGGATCTGTCACCAAGGACCGGGCCATGGCCACCCGTTTTCTCATGCCGCCGGAAAGTTGCGACGGATACCGGTCTTCAATACCCGAAAGATCCAGCTGCGCCAGTTTGTCCCGGACGTGTTCCTCAATTTCAGGTGCGGGCGTCCGGCCTTTTTCTTTTAACGGCAGCGCCACATTCTCGTAAACTGTCATGGAATCGAAAAGAGCATTTCCCTGAAACATATAACTGAATTTCATTTTCAGGGCCCGGCGCTCCTCCCGGGTCAGGGTCTGGATATTCTGGCCGTTGAAAAAAATATCGCCGGCATCCGGAACCAGAAGGCCGATGATGTGTTTCAGCAAAACGCTTTTACCCGTACCGCTTTTACCGATAATGGTGGTCACTTCGCCCCGGTACAGGGAAAGATCCACCCCGTTTAACACCACATTGTCGCCAAAACGCTTGACAACGCCTTTAAGCTCAATCAGAGGTTCTGTCATGTTGGTCTCACAACAAAAAGGATGTCAGCACATAATCCGACACCAGAATCAGTACACAGGAGATCACGACCGCCGATGTGGTGGAAAAACTCACGCCTTTGGCGCCAAATCCATCTTCCCGCAGATGGGTGGTATATCCCTGGTAACAGCAGATGGTCGCCACAATGGCGGCAAAGACAAAGGATTTCACAAATCCCCCGCTGATGTCCTGCATCAGAACACTGGTTTCCACCCGGCCAAAATAAATGCCGGGACTGATTCCCAAAAGGGCCGAACCGGTCACATATCCGCCGATGATGCCGATCACATCAAAGATTGCCGTCAAAAGGGGAAGACTGATCAGCGCCG
Organism: Desulfosarcina sp. OttesenSCG-928-A07; assembly: GCA_030267325.1. Classification (GTDB taxonomy): domain Bacteria; phylum Desulfobacterota; class Desulfobacteria; order Desulfobacterales; family Desulfosarcinaceae; genus Desulfosarcina. The sequence goes on from JAJDJS010000016.1 coordinate 8,758, forward strand.
CCCCCAGTCGGGGGCTGAACAGAAAACGGATCGGGTCAATATCCATGGTGGAAAGGGCGTCAATCTGCTCGGAAATACGCATGATGCCGATTTCCGCCGCCATGGCGGAACCTGCTCGGGCTGTTACCATGATGGCGGCCAAAACCGGCCCCAACTCCCGGATCAGACTCAACCCCACGGCCGCGCCCAGCATGCCCTCGGATCCGAACTGAATCAGCGTGTAGTACCCTTGAAGGCCCAGCACCATGCCAGTAAAGGCGCCCGTCAGACAAATGACAAAAATCGATTTTGCACCGATAAAATAGACCTGGTCAACGATCTTGTCCACCTGAAGGGGAAGAGAAAACAGATTCAGTACCCCATGGAAAAAAAAGATGGCCGCCCGCCCCAGTTCCTGAACCGGGGAAATGGCAGCGCGCCCCAATTCAATCAGCAGGGTTTGGGCCCGATAATGGTTATGCATCAAACGCCTCGCTTGATTTTTGGTGAAACGGTTTATCCCGATCCCGTCATCCAACAGGGTTGAATGATCAGAAATAGCGGAAACCAGGCGCTGTGTAAAGCCTAGATGCAAGGCGAAAACCTTGACAGAAATACAGAGGAACGCTATTTTTAGCACTTTGCCATGTTTCAGATTCGGGGCTTTGCCGAAAAAAAACAGGGGCAACCGAGGCACTCGGCATATCTGCCTTAAAGGTTTGACATCCATCATTTTAAGGATCGGACGGTGTATTCGAACTCAGCGAGAGTGGCGAAATGGGTAGACGCACTGGACTTAGGATCCAGCTCTGGCAACAGAATGGGAGTTCGACTCTCCCCTCTCGCACCACATTCTGTACAATCACCCTGCACCCGTGTATATGCGCCTTTTATACATCTTCGGTGTCATCCCGTTAAACCGCAGAGGGCCGCACCGCAGAATCGTCGTCCGATACCATCCACTTTCTATCATTACCGGTGAAAACAATAAAAAAGGATAAAAAAACCAAAATGAATGTTCATGTTGAAGATCGCAGCCCTGTCAAAAAAGTCCTGCATATCGAAATCCCCCAAGAAGATGTGATCCGTGCGTTGGATGACGCATATCAGTCCCTCAAAAAAACGGCCAAAATCAAGGGGTTTCGTCCTGGGAAAGCCCCCCGGCGCGTTCTGGAACAGCTGTACCAAAAAGATGTAATGGCAGATGTCAGGGGAAAGTTGATTCAGGATGCCTATGTGGAAGCCCTTGACCAGACCCGGCTCAATATTGTGGGACCGCCGGTTCTGGATCCGCCCGAACTGGATGCCAGTGCGGATTATCGGTTTGATGCGGAAGTTGAAGTGATGCCGGAAATCGCGGACATCACCTTTACCGGCCTGAAACTGACCCAGACCGACTATGAAGCCAGCGATGAAGAGGTGGCGCTTCAGATCCAGATGCTGCAAAAAAATCTGTCCAAGCGGGAGGTCATCGATGAGGATCGGCCTGCCCGAAAGGATGATTTTGTCCGGATTGATTATGAGGGCTTTAAAGAAGGAACGCCCTTTGCAGGGACCCAAAAAACAGAAAATTTCATCATGCGCCTGGGGGATGGTCATATTGCCGAAGCCCTGGACCAGGGTGTGGCAGGAATGTCCGTGGGTGAGGAAAAGGTCATTCCGGTTTCTTTTCCGGAAGATTATTTCAACACCCAACTGGCCGGACAAACCGTTGATTTCCATGTGAAACTCAACGATATCCGAAAAGAAGTGACGCCGGAAATAGATGATGCGTTTGCTGCACAGATCGGTCCTTTCACCACCATGGACGAAGTCCGGCAAAAAATCCGGCAAAACCTGGCGGAAGGGTATACCAAACGCACGGAACAGGAACTCAACGAGCAGATCTTCAGCCAGATCCTGGAAACAACCCAATTCGACGTTCCCGATGTCATGGTGGAAAATGAACTGGACCACATTGCTTCCGAGATGGAACGCTCCCTTTCCTATAACAACAAAACCCTTGAAGAAACCGGCCTGACCCGGAAAATCCTGGCAGAAAAATACCGGGACGTTGCCGAAAAGCAGGTTCGGCGCCAACTCATTTTGGGGAAACTGATTGAGCAGGAAAAACTGGAACTGAGCGATGCGGATCTGGAAGCCGGATTTGCCGACATGGCCCAAACCTACGGCCAGTCCGTGGATGTCATGAAGCAGATTTACGAGAATAACGACAAGTTCCTCGCGTTTTTTAAACACGCACTGCTTGAAAAACGGGCAATCAAACTTATAATGGACAGCAATACCATCGAATCCGTTGCACCCGCCAAGGAGGCGCCGGATGCATCGGATGATGACGCAGATGAGGCGGCGCATCCGGTTTGATGCTGAAAAAGCCAAGGGCCGCCGCAATACCAACCGGTTCTGCCGTGTCCTTTTGCCGGGCTTGGGAAATGACGCGAAGAAGTAAACAATAAAGGAGGCCAGCACGTGGCATTGATTCCAATGGTCATTGACCAGACCAGCAGGGGAGAACGGGCGTATGACATTTATTCACGGCTCCTGAAAGACCGGATCATTTTTCTGGGAACCGCCATCAATGATGATGTGGCCAACCTTTTGATCGCCCAGATGCTTTTCCTTGAATCCGAAGATCCGGAAAAAGACATCAACCTTTACATCAACTCTCCGGGCGGCGTGGTCACCTCGGGCCTGGCGGTTTATGACACCATGCAGTATATCAAACCCGATGTCACCACTGTATGCATCGGTCAGGCCGCCAGCATGGGAGCGGTGCTCCTGGCTGCAGGGGCCAGCAAAAAACGCTACGCCCTGCCCCATGCGCGGATCATGATCCATCAGCCCATGGGCGGTTTTCAGGGGCAGGCATCGGATATTGCCATCCAGGCCAAAGAAATTCTGCGGATGAAAGATGCCCTTAACGATATTCTGGTCCGCCACACTGGCCGAAGCGTGGAGGATGTCCAGAAAGATACGGACCGGGACAACTTCATGTCCGGTCTGGATGCAAAACAGTACGGTATTATTGACCACGTCATCACCAACCGGGATGATCTGGACAAGATTGCCGATACGGAGGCATAAATGGCCAAAAAAAAGAACGACCCCATTGATACGGATCTGTTCTGCTCTTTTTGCGGGAAAAATCAGAAAGAGGTCAAAAAGCTGATCGCCGGACCGGCGGTTTACATCTGTGATGAATGCATTCAGCTGTGCAGTGACATTATCGCGGAAGAAAATGAAAAAGATACCGGCGAATTTGAAAACCTGATGATTCCTCAGGAAATCAAAGAACGGCTGGATGATTATGTGATTGAACAGGATGTCGCCAAAAAGATCCTCTCCGTTGCGGTGTATAACCATTACAAGCGGCTGGATTCCAATGTTGCATCCGGTGATGTGGAGATCCAGAAAAGCAATATCCTGCTCATCGGCCCCACCGGAAGCGGAAAAACCCTTTTGGCCCAAACCCTGGCCCGGTTTCTCAACGTGCCCTTCACCATTGCCGATGCCACCAGTCTGACCGAAGCCGGTTATGTGGGCGAAGATGTGGAAAACATCATTCTCGCGCTGCTCCAGAATGCGGACTATGATGTGGAAAAGGCAAAACGGGGTATTGTTTATATTGACGAAATCGACAAGATCGCCGGAAAATCGGACAACCCTTCCATTACCCGGGATGTCTCCGGCGAAGGTGTCCAACAGGCGCTTCTTAAAATCATCGAAGGGACAACCGCCAGTGTGCCGCCAAAGGGCGGACGAAAACACCCCCAGCAGGATTTCGTAAAGGTGGACACCACCAATATTCTGTTCATCTGCGGCGGAACCTTCAACGGCCTGGACCAGATCATCAATCGCCGCTTGGGCAGCAAGCAGATGGGATTCGGGGCCAAAGTGATGAAAGATGCCGAACGCAGTCTGGGGGAAACCCTGCGCCAGGTTCAGTCCGAAGACCTGATCAAGTTCGGCCTGATTCCGGAATTTCTGGGACGGCTTCCGGTCATTGCCACCCTGGAGGAGCTCAGTGCCAAAAGCCTTGTCCGGATTCTGACCGAGCCCAAAAATGCATTGGTAAAGCAATACAAACGATTGTTCGAGTGCGAGGGTGTCAACCTGCGGTTCACGGACACGGCCCTTGAGGTCATTGCCGGCGAGGCCCTGAAACGAAAATCCGGGGCCCGGGGGCTTCGGGCCATTCTGGAGTCCTGCATGCTGGAGATTATGTACGAACTGCCGTCCAAGCAGGACGTGATTGAGTGCGTGATCGGCGAAGAGGTTATTTTAAAAAAAGAAGCGCCCATTTTGCTGTATGAACCGTCAAAAAAGCAGGCCTGATGATCCGGCAGGGGCATGTTTAACCCCATAACCCAAAGGGATGAGGGCCAAAGTAAAACAGCATGGTAAATATTCAAAAATTTTTTAAAAGTCAGGATGATGAAACGGTCCGCGAAGTGCTGCCCCTGCTTCCCCTTCGCGATATTGTGGTCTTTCCCCACATGGTGGCCCCGCTGTTTGTCGGCCGGAACAAGTCTGTCAACGCACTTTCCAACGCCATGGCCGGGGATAAACGAATCTTTCTGGCCACCCAGACCAATGCGGGCGTGGACAATCCCACGGAAACGGATATTTCCACCATCGGCGTGATTGGAACCGTCCTGCAACTTCTGCGGCTGCCCGACGGCACGGTCAAAGCGCTGATTGAAGGAAAACAGCGGGCGCGGGTCCTCCGGTATGTTCCCAATACCGACTATTTTGAGGTGGAGCTCGCCCCGCTTCCCGACATACCGGGAGATGCCATTGAAACCGAAGCCCTGATCCGCACGGTGATGGAAAGTTTCAATGCCTATGCCCGGATCAACAAAAATATTTCCAGAGAACTTCTGGCCAAAATGGGCGCCATTGCCGATCCGTCCAAACTGGCCGATTCTGTGGCATCCCATTTTTCCTTCAAGCTGGAAAACAAGCAGCGCCTGCTGGAGACTGCGGATCTGCCCCGCCGGATCTCCCTTCTGATTGAGCTGATCAACCTTGAAATCGAAGTTTTTCAGATGGATCAGCGCATCAAGGGCCGGGTGAAGGAGCAGATGGAAAAGACCCAGAAAAATTACTACCTCAACGAGCAGATGCGGGCCATCAAAAAAGAGATGGGCACCGACGATGAAATGAGCGACGAGCTAAAGGTGCTGGAACAGAAAATCAAGCGCAAACGGCTGTCCAAGGAGGCGTCCACCAAAGTCGCCCAGGAACTGAAAAAGCTCAAGCTCATGACCCCCATGTCCGCCGAAGCCACGGTGGTGCGAAACTACATTGACTGGATCATCAGCCTGCCCTGGTTCAACCGCAGCCGGATTCAGACGGACCTTGAAACAGCGGAAAACATTCTCAATGAAGATCATTACGGCCTGGAAAAACCCAAAGAAAGAATTCTCGAGTACCTGGCCGTTCAATCTTTGGTCAAAAAACTCCGGGGCCCGATTCTCTGCCTGGTGGGACCGCCGGGCGTTGGAAAAACATCCCTTGCCAGATCCGTGGCCCGGGCCACGGGCCGGAAGTTTGTCCGTCTTTCCCTGGGCGGAGTACGGGACGAGGCGGAAATTCGGGGCCACCGGCGAACCTATATCGGCGCCATGCCCGGAAAAATCATCCAGTCCCTCAAAAAGGTCGGTGTCAACAACCCGGTTTTCTGTCTGGATGAAGTCGATAAGATGACCATGGATTTTCGGGGCGATCCGTCTTCCGCACTGCTGGAGGTGCTTGATCCGGAACAGAACTGCAGCTTTAATGATCATTATCTGGACCTGGATTACGATCTGTCGGACATTTTGTTCATCACCACGGCCAATACGCTTTCGGATATTCCGCTCCCCCTTCAGGACCGGATGGAGGTGATTCGCCTCTCCGGCTATACAGAACCGGAAAAACACAGCATTGCAACGAATTTTCTGGTCCCCAAACAGATTGAAGCCAATGGGCTCACACTGGAAAACATCGTGTTTGCAAAGGACGCGATTGATGCGCTGATTCAGCGGTATACCCGTGAGGCCGGTGTCCGCAACCTGGAACGGACCATTGCCGCTGTCTGCAGAAAAACTGCCCGCAAGGTCGCCGGGGAAAAAAACGGTGAACAACATATCATTTCCGCCACTGCCATTGCCCCGATGCTGGGACCGCCGCCCTTCAAAATCGGCCAGATAGAGGAAAAAGACCAGATCGGTCTGGTGACGGGTCTGGCGTGGACCCAGGTGGGTGGCGAGCTTCTGGGTGTGGAGACCCTGACCATGCCGGGAAAAGGACGGGTCAATGTGACCGGAAAACTGGGCGATGTCATGAAGGAATCCGCCCAGGCAGCCGTCAGCTTTGTTCGGTCCCGGGCCGACAATCTGGGAATTGACGCTGATTTTTACAAAAACCTGGATCTCCACATTCATATTCCCGAAGGCGCCATTCCCAAGGACGGCCCTTCTGCCGGTATTGCCATGTGTACGGCCATTGTTTCGGCCCTGACCCGTCGCCCGGTTCGCCGGGATGTGGCCATGACCGGAGAAATTACGCTGCGGGGACGGGTTCTGCCCATCGGCGGATTAAAAGAAAAACTCTTGGCCGCCCACCGCGGCGGTGTACGGAAGGTGATCATTCCCGCAGAAAACGAGAAAGACCTGAAAGACATTCCCGCTACCGTCACCGACCAGATGGAGGTGGTACGGGTCACCCACATGGATGAGGTGCTGGGCCATGCCCTGGTGCTGGAAAGTGGCGAACGCCTGTTTGTCGACTGCTCCACTCCCCTGCCGGTTTCTGTGAGCAAGGAGACAACAGAACCCGCACCTGTGGCCTTGAATTGAAAAAAACAAGATTTTTTGTTTTCCGTTCTTGACTTTGACAACTCAAACTGCTATTGGTGCGTCTCTTTTGTTGGGACGGAAAACGGCTGTTTGATCGGGCGGATAGCTCAGTCGGGAGAGCACCGGCCTTACAAGCCGGGGGTCACAGGTTCAAGCCCTGTTCCGCCTACCACTTTTGCAGGACTTTCGGGGGTGTAGTTCAGTTGGTTAGAACGCCGGCCTGTCACGCCGGAGGTCGCGAGTTCGAGTCTCGTCGCTCCCGCCATACATACTGAAAAAACCCAGCCAGCTTAAAATTGGCTGGGTTTTTGATTTTCAGCAATCAAAAAGAAAAAGGCACGAAAAACAGGATATGGGTTTCGCGCCTTTTTTGTGGTCATGGGTTGTAAATATCCTCAGGTGCTGAACAGCCCCTTGTAAACATTTCGCATTTCCCGCTTCAAAAGTTTTCCGGTGGGTGTTTTGGGCATGGTTTCGCAGAAAATGACCCTTTTGGGAGCCTTGAACGCTGCCAGATGTTTCCGGCACAGGGCGATGATTTCTTCTTCCGTAATCACCTGTCCTTTTCGGGGAACCACCACCGCTGTGACGGCCTCGACCCATTTTTCGTGGTACACGCCAATGACCGCCACCTCTTCCACCCGACGGTCCATATAGATCACTTCCTCCACCTCCCGGGTGGAAACATTTTCGCCACCGGTTTTGATCATGTCCTTTTTTCGGTCCACCACGGTCAGATACCGGTCTTCGTCCAAAGTCCCGATATCACCGGTATGAAACCATCCGCCGCGCATGGCATCTTCGGTTTTGTCCGGCTCCTTGAAGTACATGATCATGGCATGGGGTCCTCTTCCGCAGATCTCGCCCTGGACGCCGGGCGCGGTGATGGCGTTTCCCCTGTCATCTTCCAGGCGGGTTTCCATGTGCAGCCCGGCCATGCCGGCGGATCCAGGCTTGCCCACCGCATCTTCGGCCTTGAGGAGGGTGTGGTAGGGTGCAAGTTCGGTCTGGCCGTAATAATTGTAAATCCCCACGCCCGGAAGCCGCTCCAGCATTTCTTTAATGATTTCCACGGGCATGATGGATGCGCCATAGTAGGCTTTTTTAAGGCAGGAAAGATCCAGTGCGTCAAAATCCGGATGCCGGAGCATGCCGATCCACACCGTGGGCGCGGCAAAAAACATGGTGGCCCGATGGCTGTGAATCGCCTTGAGGATTCCGCCAATATCCGGCGTGATGAGAATATTGGTGCATCCCAGCCAGAAGGTGGGATTCAGAAACACATCCCGCTGGGCGCAGTGGTAGATGGGCATGGCATTGACGTTGATATCGTCCGCTGTGTAACGGCCATCGATAATGGCGCCCATATACTCGGCAATGAGCGCCTGATTGCTGATGATCACGCCTTTGGGAAGGGATTCTGTACCGCTGGTGTAGGTCATCTGGCAGGGATCTTCAATGTTCAGAATCGTATCGGGCATGGTCGTGGAGTGGGCGCCGGCCCAGGCCTTGAAATTCAGAAACCGGTCATCGGGCGGCGCTTTTCCGGCCATGTCATCGGACCAGATCAGATGGCGGACCGGCGGCATATCGTCCAGTACATCTTCCACCAGGTGATACAGGGCGTCTTCAATGATGAACACACAGGATTCGGAGTGATTGATGCAATACGTCACATCCTTTCCCTTGAGCAGGTAGTTGATGGCGAGGTACACCGCACCGATTTTGCAGCATCCCAGCCAGGTGAGCACATGGTCGATGGTATTGTGGGCCAGGATCGCCACCCTGTCGTACTTTTTCACCCCCAGCGCGGAAAGCGCATTGGCCACTCGGTTGCTTTCAGCTTCCAGTTCCGTGTAGGTCAGGGAGCGGCCGTCGAAGATCAGGGCGGTTTTTTCCGGATGGTGGTGGGCGCTGCGGCGAATCATGTCGGCAATCACCCACCGGTTGACACGGTTGTAGCGGTTTCTGAGAAAATCAATGGTTTCCAGATTCAGCGCGTCAAATCGGGGTCGATCAGTTTCAGACAGGTGGCGCATGGATTTCTCCTGTGGATAAGGTATCAGCCGCCAAAGGATTCATCGGCAATTTCATTGATGGCATTGTCGCCGGCCATAATGGACGCCATCCGGCCAAGGGTTAAGGGAAGGAGGGTGCGGATAAAATATCTGGCACCGGTCACCTGTCCGTCATAAAAAACCGCATCTTTTTTCTTGGCGCCTTTTTCAAGGGCTTTGGCCGCCACTTCTGCCCGCCACAAGAGCATCCAGGCCATGACCACATCACCGGTGGCTTCCATAAAGGTGTAGGCATGGGCATAGGCTGTCAGCATCTGTTCGGACATGGCCAATTGACGGATATGGTCCGCGGTTTCCTGGAGCTTGTCCACCACTGCGGAAAGATCCCTGGCCAGCGGAGCCAGGGTGGAAACAGCAGCAGCGGTTTTGATGGTTTCCCGGACCTTGGTGAGCATCAGGCCAAATCCTTCCCCATGGTCCGCAGTCAGCTTGCGACCCAAAAGGTCCATGGACTGGATACCGTTGGTGCCTTCGTAAATATGGGTGATTTTGGTGTCCCGCAGGTACTGTTCCTGGGGATATTCCTTGGTATACCCATATCCGCCGTAAATCTGCACGCCCTGGCTGCACACGTCAAACGCCCGGTCCGTCACATACCCTTTGGCAATGGGAATCAGCACATTGATGATCTGCTGCCATCTGGCCTGCTCCGCCGGATCTTGGGTGATGTGGCACAAATCTTCGCAAAGGCCGATATAATAAAGCAGGCTGCGGCTCGCCTCGCTGTAGACTTTCATATTCATCAGCATCCGCCGCACATCCGGATGATTGATGATGGCAACACCCGGCGCGTCTTTTCCCGTAGCCGTGAGCGCGCGTCCCTGGACCCGTTCACGGGCATAGTTGAGGGCATTGAGATAAGAGGCGGACGAGCATCCCACGCCCTGCATCCCCACATCCAGGCGGGCTTCGTTCATCATGACGAACATGCCCCGCATACCCTTGTTTTCCGCTCCCAGAAGCGTCCCCCGGCATTTTCCCTTTCCGCCCAGGGCCATGGAACAGGTGGGGCTGGCATGGATCCCCATTTTTTCTTCAATCCCCGTGCACACGATATCATTGGAATCCCCTAAGCTGCCGTCGTCGTTGACCCAGATTTTGGGCACCAGAAACAGAGAAATTCCGGCGGTTCCGGCAGGCGCGCCCTCAATGCGGGCCAAAACCGGGTGAATGATATTGTCGGTCAGGTCCTGGTCACCGCTGGAGATAAAAATTTTGTTGCCGGTAATGAGATAGGTGCCGTCATCCTGTTTGACGGCAGTGGTGGTCAGCGCCCCCACGTCTGACCCGGCTTCGGGCTCGGTCAGCAGCATGGTGCCGCCCCACTCGCCGCTGTACATTTTTTTGAGAAAAAGGGATTTCTGTTTGTCTGTTCCAAACCGCTCCACCAGTTTGGCAGCACCGTGGGACAGGAGAATGGTCATCATAAAGGGAAAGTTTGCAGCGTGGAAAAAATTCTTGGCCGCCAAGGCCACCGCGGAGGGCATGCCCTGTCCGCCCACCTCCGGATCCTCGGTCATGGCGATCCATTCCCCTTCCCGGAAAAGCTCAAAAATCCGATGAAACGCTTCGGGGACATAAACGCTGCCGTTTTCAAACCGACAGCCTTCCTCGTCACTGGTTCGAAGCGTCGGCGCCATTTCTTTGAGGGCGAGATTTCTGGCTTCAGAGACAATCAGATCAACGGTTTTCCGGTTAAACTCAGAAAACCGGTCATGTTGACTCAGCCTTTCGACCTCCAGTTGTTCATGCAGAACAAAATCCACATCTCTGCGGTCAACGAGCGTCTGTGCCATGGGGCCTCCATCTTGTGGGTATGAGATAAATAAAAGAAAGTCAGTGGGTGTGAAAGTCCTTTGAATCAGAACAAAACCAACGTATGCAAAGGAAACAATCACAGACACTATCCTCTGTGTGATCCGGCAATGTCAAGATCATTGTAGGGTTTGGGTTTCACTTAAAAAGCAAAGAAAGTGCGGGAGACAGAAATGGGTGGAAAACACGACTATCTGTTCACGAAAACAGCGTGGGAAAGGCTTTCATATGCTGTTTTCGGGGCCTTGTCCGCCGGCCGGGCCATTCTTGAAATTTATGAGGCATCGGATTTCGGGGTACGGAAAAAATCCGATGGTTCACCCCTTACCCATGCGGATGAAGCGGCCAATGCCTGCATCCAGGCAGCCATCGGTCACCTGGAAATTCCGGTCCTCAGTGAGGAAGGGGCAGCGCTTCCCTTTGATGTCCGGCGAGACTGGGACCTTCTATGGATCGTGGATCCGCTGGACGGCACAAAGGAATTTATCAGCCGAAACGGAGAATTTACCGTCAATATCGCCCTTGTGGAAAATCAAACGCCCATCCTCGGTGTTGTCTTTGTGCCGGTTTCCGATACTTTATATTTTTCAGACCCAGCGCAAGCCTTCAGGGTGGATGCCTGCGGCAAGGTGATGCCGGACCTTGGCCCATCGCCTCCTGATCCGGTCAGTTTTCTGCTGCCCCTCATGGAAAAAGCCGTCCGCCTGCCCCTTCCCCAGGATCCGGAACGCCCCTTCACCGTGATGGGCAGCCGGTCCCACGCAACGCCCGAGCTGGCAGCCTATGTGGACGCCATCCGTCAGGCGCATCCGGACTTGGCATTTATCTCAGCGGGCAGCTCCCTTAAAATCTGCCGGGTGGCCGAGGGGCGGGCGGATATCTATCCCCGCCTTGGCCCCACCATGGAATGGGACACCGCCGCAGGCCAGGCCATTGCCGCTGCCAGCGGGGCGCGGATGATTCAGTATCCCGATGGTCCGCCGCTGGTGTACAACAAACCGGATTTGCGGAACCCCTGGTTTGTGGTGACAACGGGAAATGGATAGACTGGTCCTTCCCGCAAAAAATTCTTGACTTCAGCGGGGTCGATCTCTATATGTAGGACACTTTTTTCGGGCGATTAACTCAGCGGGAGAGTGCCACCTTCACACGGTGGAAGTCACAGGTTCAAATCCTGTATCGCCCACCACCCAAACGCCAAAGCGGTTGCGATCCGGTTGATATCGCAGCCGCTTTTTTGCTGAAGCACAAATAATATTGCCTGGGGCTTGCCGTCCGACAGGCAATTCGCATTCACAACAGGAAAAAACATTCGATGGTTTCTTGACTTTGCCACCGTTTTGGGGGATATAGACACCCGTTTTTGGGAAGATGGCCGGGGCTTTGGTGGTAACCATACCGGAACACCCCGAATTTCCAAAACAAAAACATTTTATCAGGATCCGCCTTATGCGGAGAGATGTCCGAGTTGGCTGAAGGAGCACGACTGGAAATCGTGTGTACCCAAAAGGTACCGGGAGTTCGAATCTCCCTCTCTCCGCCATTTTTTTATTTCGGTGCTGTTTTATCGAATAAAATTTGAGGTTGCCGCGCCATTTCCCACCTGTTGCATTCTTCCACAAGCCCGGTCAAAACCGGGCTTTTTTTGTTGCCGTATGACACCATTGACCCGCAACGCAGCTGAAAAGGAGCGACGGCGTCTTTATAGTGTTGAAGATATAGCAGCAGGGAATAGCTCTGCTGCCCAAGGGAGCCGGAAATGAAAACACACCCCGAGCAGCTGCAAACCCAAACCAATGCACCGAAAAGCCCCCTTGTGGGCATGGGCACCACCTATGCCATGGGAACCTTTAACGACAACTTCTTTAAGCAGGCCACCATGCTCCTGGCCGCAGGGCTGGGGATGCAGCTTCTGCAAGGGGTGGCCACCGTGCTGTTCGCCCTTCCCTTTGTACTTTTTTCCGCGTGGGCCGGATGGATCGCAGACCGATACCCCAAGCGCAAGGTGATCATCTCCTCCAAATACCTGGAACTTTTCGCCATGATCATCGGCGGGCTGATCCTGTGCGGCGTACATGGGCTGCCCTCATCTGTTTACTGGGGCGGCATTCTTTTTGTTATTTTTACCATGAGCTTTCAATCCACCTTTTTCAGCCCGGCATTAAACGGGGCCATCCCTGAACATTTTTCCGCAGCCCAGGTCCCCAAGGTCAACGCCATTTTAAAGCTTGCCACCACCGTCACCATTCTCATGGGCATTGCCCTGGGCGGCATCATGCTGGATCTTCCCGCTTTGGCTGTTTTTGAAAATCTGGCGCCCGCGGCCTTGGCCCAGGATTCGCATGTTTCCGGCAGAATCGGGATCACCCTTATCGCTGTTTTTGTTTCGCTGGTGGGCATCGTCACCGCCCATATCATTAAAAAAACGCCCCTGCCCCCTTTTTCCCGCGCGCCGTTTCCCCTGTGGGGACCTGTGGATTCCCTGCGCCAGCTGGGGGCGCTTGTCAAAACCGATCCAGCTCTTTTTCTGGCCATTATTGGAGAAGCCTTTTTTTACGGCATATCCCTTTATGTCATCAACTGTCTGAACAATCTTGGAAAACAGCTGGCCTTTTCCAATACCCAGATCAGCCTTTTGTCTGTTGCCCTCATGATGGGGGTTTGCATCGGCGCTTTTATCGCAGGACGGCATGAGGCTGCCATCTGGCGGAAAAGTCTTGTGCCGTCGGGGCTCAGTATTACTGCAGGTCTTTTTTTGGCCGGCCTTTCCCCCTGTCTGCCCTCTGCCATTCAGTTTGGCGGACTCTTTTTCATCCTCACCCTCACCGGCATCGGCGGCGGATTTTATCTGATTCCCCTTGTAAGTTTTGTCCAGATCCGGCCTGCTGCCTTTGAAAAGGGAAAAATCCTCGGGGTTTCCAATTTTTCCTCTTTTCTGGCCATTTTACTCTCCGGCCTGATGTTTTCCCTGATGAGCGCGGCATCGCCGGATATGCTGCTGCTTTTGGGCGGCATTTTTGCCCTGGGGTTCATGATCTGGGCAGGGCACAGATCAAGGGGGCTTCCGGACAACCGGCTTTCCGATGTGTGCATCTCGCCCCTGGGTTTTTTCGCGCGCTTTTTTTTAAAGCTCCGGTACAAATTCACGGTGCGGGGACTGGATCAGATTCCAGCGCCCACACCTGACGCCCCCATTCTTTTTCTCCCCAACCATCCGGCATTGATTGATCCGTTTATTGTGTATGCGCATCTTTCCGGGGTTCATCCCAGGCCTTTGGCCGATGCCCGGCAGTTTGACAATCTTCCCGGCCGGCTGGTGGTGAAACTTTTGAAAATGGTTGTCATTCCAGATTCCCAAAAAGATGGGGCCCAGGCCCACCCGGGAATTATCCGCGGCATGGAAGCCATCACCCGCGCCCTTTCCACAGAAGGCAACAATGTTCTTTTTTATCCGTCCGGCCGGATTTACCGATCAGACAGGGAAGCCATGGGTGCCAATTCAGGCGCCGCCGGTCTGATCAAAGCGATTCCCGGCCTTCGGGTGGTGCTGATTCGAACTACAGGACTTTGGGGAAGCCGGTTTTCCTACGGATTTACCGGAAACCGGCCCTCTTTTTTCCGGGAGCTGGGAAAGGGCATTTTGATTCTTCTGGCCAACTTTCTCTTCTTTACCCCCAGGCGAAAGATAAAACTGGAGTTTGTCGAAAGCCCGGATCTTCCCCGGACAGGCGACAAAACCCAGCTCAATCCCTGGCTGGATGTTTTTTACAACGCTGCCCAGCGCCCCGCGTTTACGGTCCCCTGTTTTTTCTGGCAGGGATCCGGAGAAAAAGTGTTGATGGGAACAAACACGCGGGAAGAAAAAAAAGAGAAGGCTGTTATTTCAGCGGAGATGGAATATGCTGTGTATCGTGCCATCCGGGAAACCGCTGGTCTTTGTCCTGACGAATCCCTGACGCGTGAAAAAACATTGGGCGCGGATCTGGGGATGGACAGTTTCATGCTGATGGCACTGTCAGCGCGCCTTGGGGACAGTGGAAAACCGCTGGTGAAAAAGGGGCGGGAACTGGTGACCGTGGGCGATTGCCTGGATGCGGTGGCTGAAAATGAGCTGACAAAAAACAAAGGCCTATAATTTTACCAGGCAGGGCACGGGCCTTCTTTTTCACAACCCGCGCCCTGCCCTGTTATCTGGACGATGATTTTGTGTCCATCAGGTCAATCCACACCCGCAAAAGCTCACTGATCCCCCAGGCTTGGGCATCACATCCCCGCTGGTGGTGGGGCGCGTCGCCATCCACGATTTCCGGCACATGGCCCACGCACCCGTCATTGAGCAGGCGGGTGCTGCTGGACAGCCAGGAAAGGGCTGCCTCCCGCTCAGCCTCGCCAAAACACAAGTGCCAGGCTTCGCAGAAACTGGGGAACACCCAGGTCCAGGCAGTCCCGTTGTGGTAGGCGGGCTTCCGGGAGGTATCTTCATCACCACCGTACCCCCCCACATAGGGCTGCCGTGGATTATTCACCAATTTTCCGTTGTGATAAACGGCAAGCTCCGGATGAACCGGCCGATCGGCTAAAGTACGGATGGCACCCGGCACCAGAAGGCTCTGGCAGGCCATCAGCATGGATTCGGAAAGAGCCTTGTCGGTGATGGCCCCCAGGGTCAAGGCAAAGAGCTGATTGGGCCGCAAGGCATCATCGGCGATGGCCTTTTCGGCCGGGGTTCCCGGCGCGGCGTGGAGGCAGTCGGAAAGATGGCCCAGATCTTTCCGGAAAAAAAGATCTGGGATGGAGCGGCGCACCTTCTCGGCAAGCGCTTTCCAGGACGCGGCATTTTCCTTTTCTTCATCCACTCTGGCCAGGTAGTCCAGGGCCGCATACCACAGGGCCTGGATTTCGATGGGATACCCTTCCCGGGGCGTTCCGGCCGGATAATTGGTATCCATCCAGGTGAAGTGGGCCGGGCTGAACACAAGGCCGCTGTTTTTGTCCATAACAATGCCGTTTGGCGTTCCCGCCATGATGGACCGGGCAATGGACAGCAGCACCGCCTTGAGCGGCCGTCCGCCGCAGTCTGTTTCCAGAACTGTTTTGTGGCCCATGGCTGTGCCCAGCTCGTCACAGACCCGGAACAGCCATAACGGTGCGTCCGAGGTGTCCCGGTTTCCAGTATCAGTTCCCCGGATCATGTTGGGAATGGTGCCGTTTTGTTCAAACACGGCAAACTGCTGAATAATGGACAGGGCCTCGGTGTGGCGGCCAGCGGCAATAATTCCCCGGACCACAATCAGGGTGTCCCGCCCCCAGTCCAGAAACCAGGGATATCCGGCAATCACCGTGGCATACTGGTCCCGCTTGACCACATACTGGGAAAGGGCGGCTTCAAGGGCAGGTATCGGCGGTTCCCAAACTTCCGTGGTTTCAAAAAACCGGACTGTTTTTCTCAAGAGATCCGCGGGCGGAGAAACCGGCGGTGCGGGCGGTACAAAAGCCCGGATCTGTTCATGGTTGCCGCCGCCCAGCAAACCGGAAAAATATCCCGGACTAAAGAGATCCGAATCCGGATCCTGTCCCCTTTGGGCATCCTGGTCATGGTGAACCATGTAGCTCCACTGGGCGTCGTGAAAAAAATCCGTCCGCAGGGCGGTCATTTCCAGACTGTGGTCGGACCAGGGGGAAAAGACAAATCCTTTTTGGCGGGGTGCCACGGATTTGGGAAAAAGGGTTTCCGGCCCGGCATAGGCCTTGGTCAGGGTATGAAAATCCCGGTCTTCAATATCCGGCCGGAGAATCAGGGTCACGGGCTTATCATCGGCCAGCCGCTCCGGATGATCGGCTGCCGGCTGCCGGTAAAAAATCAGTTCAACGGCATTGGTGTCCGGAATCATCCGGATGGACACCCGAAGCACCACATGCTCCCCCTGGCCCGAGGGCAGGTGATATTCCCAGCATCCGAGGCCATCAGCATTGACGCCGAACCGCTCCAGGCAATCAATGCTGATTTCCTGGGAAAATCCCTGGTACACCACCCATCCCCGCAGCCGGGTGAATAAAATCCGCCGATTTTCAGGCACAGTGGAGCTGAGGTTGGCCGCCAGAAGGGCATCGTAGCGGCCGGGAAGCCGGGTCCAGTCCGCATGGGCCCGGCTCATGGCGCCCCGGTCGTTGGTTCCCAGCATGTGAAGGGTGGGAAAACGGCTGTGGTGAAAGCGGAAAAAAATCCGCCTGACCCCTGCTCTGCTGCCGGCAGCCAGATACGTCAACGGCGCGGTGTGATGGGTACCGCCTTCTTTGGCATACCGGGAAAGGGAAAGGGTCCGCACCTGATGGCGGACCGGTGTGGGCAGCGGAATAAAAAGGGCAAAATGGGTTCCGTTTTCATCCATCAGGCTGTCTTCCACGGTCATGGCCGTGTCTTCTTCAAAAATAACGGCCCGGAACGGACGGTCCATCTGAACCAGCAGAAAATGCTCCGGCGGAATCATGACGTCCCGCTTGAGGTCTTCGGGGAACCGCCAGACCACGGTTCGCGGAGACGTGCTGCCCTGATTCGTATTCCGGTTCATCTCCCGGCAGAATGCCAGGGGAGATGTTTTGAGTTCCCCGGCTTTTACATCCACATCCCAGTCTCCCAGATCGCCGGCCCCCCTGTCCTGGTCATTGGCCTTGCGGTAGCGGTAATATCGCCAGACCTGCAACGCCTTGTTCCGGAGCCGCTGCCACAGGGTGCGGGCCGGAATACGGGGAAAATTCGCTTCGGTCTCAAGGATGGGGGCCAGGTCCGCAGGCGTGTCCGTGAGGCAGAAAACCTGGCCGGGTTCCAGAAAAAGGGAAAACATATCCTCATCCCCATGGGGCACAACCGGATCGCCGGTGAGCAAATCACTCCAAACGCCGGATTTAAGGGGCGTGGATGCTTTGGGCCAGACTGCGGTAATGGCGGCGGCTGTGTCCAGATTCACCAGAATCAAAAGGCTTTTTCCGGACGGTATATGCTGCCGTGTTACCACAATGAAGTTTCCCGGACCGTTCTGAATCATCTCCACCCGGACCGGATGAAAAAAAGCCGGATGGGTGCTCAGAATCGCGTTGAGCCGGCGGATGGGGTTCACTTGGTTTTCTGGAGCACCCCAGTTCAGTGACGGCGATCCATGCACATCAATTTTTTCCGTGGCCAGCCATTCCACGCCATTGGCAAAACCGAATCCGCCCTGATCCGAAAGCAGGGCGCACAGGGCAGTCCGCATTTTGGCGTAGATGAAAGAAGTGGCGGCAAGACGCGGGTTATCGTGGGTTTCGGCAAAATGAATCACGGTCCCGTCAGACCGGGAAATGTCCAGGGCGCCGGGAAGGTAATGTTCAACTTGTCCCCGGTCGTAGTTCTGGAAAAGTTCACTGTAGGCCCAGTTGAAATCCGCCCAGTTCAAAAGATCCCGGGTAACGGAAATTTTACCGCCAAGGCCTTCCAGCAGAAAAATGACGCCGGGAAACTGGTTCCGGACTTTTCCGATGATATAGCGCCAGGCAGGCGTGGGAATCATATACCCGGCATCGCACCGGAATCCGTCCACCCCCCGTCGGCACCAGGTGAGAAACACCTGGGCCATGTACTGCCACAAATCCTCATGGGAATAATCCAGGCGGGTGAGATCCGCCCAAATCACGCCCCAGGCACCGGGCATTTCGATCTGGCCGTCCGGCTCCCTTGCCAGCCACTGGGGATGGGTTTCATGGAGACCCGCCGCCCATCCGGTATGGTTGATGGCAATATCAATGAAGATGCGGGCCCCCCGGCCATGAATGGCGTCCACCAGCTCGCCGAACTGTTCCATGGGCGTTGCCTTGGGGTCAAATTCCGCCAGGGCCGGGTCCACTGTGGTAAAGCTCAGGGCCGCATAGGGGCTGCCGAACCGGCCCATCCGGCCATAGGTGGTGGGTGTGGGATGAATGGGGAGAAGCTGGATGATGCGGCAGCCCAAGTGGCCGATGATAAAATCCAGTTCCCGGATCAGGTCCCGAAACGTGCCGGACGGCGGAATCACAGTGTACCCGGCCTCATCCAAGGGTTTTGCCTGATTTCCCATGTCCACCATGGCACCACTTTTGTTGGGGCCGAATTGGCGGACAAAGGCGTTATAAATGATATTGGCGCAGCAGGTGTCGGCCGGTTCCACATTGATGGTGGTGTTGATGCCCGGCGGCCAAGTGGGATCTGTCTGATTTTTTTTAAGAAAATACCCCTTGGCTTCAAAATGTCCCACTTCGGTAAGGGCCAGGGTGAGGGTGTAATGCCCCATATTCTCGTCCGCTTGTTTCATGGGCAGATCATACCAGCTTCGTCCCAGGGGATTTTCTTCCTCGTCCACCTGCCGGATGATTTCCTGCCGGACCGAACGGGCATGGCCGATGTTGGTCCGCAGCCACGCCTCACCCTCCCAGTCTGCGGGAACATGAAGATGAAAAATGATCGTGTCGCCGGCAAAACACACCTGTCGGCTTCCGGGCGCGGGGATTTGATTGATGCTGTCAGTCTGGATCATGGGGCATCCTCGTGGGCTTGAAATGACGCCAGAAAATCCCCTGGCGGATCGGCTCTGCAAAAATTCGAAAAGAATGGAAAAAGGATAGAGTATGTGAATTTTTGTTGTCAACCGGTAGTTTTTTGAAAATCAGGCAGATAGCCTCAACAGACCGCGCCCTTTACGCTAACTTTCCCATTCTGCCCATGGTTTTTAAAATCGATGCTGACAGGCATGGCCGGGACTTTGGTGGAAACGCATCAGGAAGAACCCAACCTCTCCCCCAGCCACTTCAGCGTATCATCCCAAAGGGGTTCGACATGGGGACGGAAATATCCCATATGCCCGACTTTTCCGCCAAACAGGGCCGGGTCCAGGTTAATCGGGATGATGGTTGCATTTTTGTAGCCTCCCATGAAGGCGCTTCGCGACGCCGGAAGGGCCCAGAGATCATCCAGGGCATTGACCGCCATGATGGGAAATCGAATCCGTAAAAATTCCGCTGCAATATCCGGCATCATCTTCGGGTCATCGAAAAAGTAATGGGGATACCGGCACCAGCGTTTCCATTGCTGATAAACCCCCAACGGCAGATTCTCACCCATCTTCAGCATCTTGAAAGGTGCATACCCTTTCCATCGGATCAATGGCGGCAGTATTATATTCCAGAGGGCAAGAACGCGAAGCCGTTCCGGATAGGGAATATGCCCATGCCATCCGGCACCGGTGGCAAATACGCAGGCCGCAGACACCAGTTCCGGTCGCCTGACCAGTCCAAGGGCATGGCCGCCAAAGGAATGCCCCACCACAACTGCCGGCGAAGACGGACTCGCAACAGCTTCCAGGGCTGCGCTGAAGTCCAGTCGCCCCCAGTCGAGCATATTGATGCGAGATCCTTTCAGGGACTGCCCTTCCGAACGGCCGACGCCCCGATAATCAAAGGTCAGTACATGGTACTGCCGGGCCTGGGCATACTCGGCAAACCGGCGGTAAAATTGCCGGGGAACGCCTGTTGCGCCGGCAATCACCATGGGCGTCGCATCAGGGCGGTCTGATGCGTAAACCGTACCGGCCAGTTCATAGCCGTCCGCCGCTTTAATGATCATGTCAGAGGGTTCCTTTAATCCCGCAGTCATGGGCCGGCCTCCTTTTCCGATTTATCGTGTTCGTGACGCACCATTTCGATCAACACACATCCGATCTGTTCAAACAGGGTTTTGTCAGACGCAGCCCGCGCCTGCATCAACGCACCTTCATAACCACTGACCAGCAGTAGGGAAAGCGCTTGGGACCGCGGCTCCGGTATCCCGGCAGAAGCAAGAAAAAGCGCCAGTTCGGAGCGTAAAGTGGCAAAACCGTCCGCAAGAACCCGCTTTAACGGGACATCTCCTGAACCCGCTTCAAGGGCCGCTGCAGCCAAAGGACAGCCCGTTTCATATCCGCTTTTTTCAAGGCGGTCACAGGCCACACCCAACCAGATCTCCAATGCGTCCAAGGGATTGCGGCACCGTTTCCGCAACCCTTGAAGTTCCTGGACAATCTGATGGATAGAGGCCCTGACTGCCTCGGCGACCAACTCTGCCTTGCCTTCCGGAAAATGATGATAAAGAACGCCCTTGGGCGCACCCGCTTCAGACAGAATGGTTGAAAGCCCCACTCCAGCATAGCCTTTTCGCTGCAATAACCGGATGGTGGCCTGGATGAGGCGTTCTCGGGTGGTGTTTTTTCTGGCCATTTTTTTATTCGTTGGGAAAATGACGTCCCGCAGCCCGTGCCGCTTTAGATGGTGTCACCTTAAGAAAGATAACGATTTGAATTTATAACATCCAACAAGATCCCATGATTTTGCCAATACCTAATCATTTCAATTTGTTACAAACTCTATACGACACTGTCCACAAACCCGCGCCGCGTTCCGGGTTTGTAAAATTTTATTAGACCGGTCTATAGATTTTTTTGACAGATTTGTCAACTTCGCGATGCTGCCCAAAGAACCGTGCCATGACCGCGCCTTTCAACAATACCGACTGTTGCGGCGCTTTTTCACTGCTCGTTTCTGGATAGCACCGGCAACTGAAGCGCCTGGAGGGATAGCGCATGTACGCGTGGGAGACCGATTGACCGAAAAAAAGAAGATTTACAAAAACCGGGCGTGAAACTGCCGATTTTACGATGGGGCTTTCGAAAATTGAGAACCAAAGGGGACGGAAGCAGGAAAGATACCGGCTTTTTTATTTTTACCCAGCTCGTCTCTGCTAGTTTTTAGCCTTGTCCGGAATCTGGATCATAAGGACTTCCCCTTTTGCACAGACAGTTCCCTTTGCCAGGAGGGTGGCGTCCAGCCAGACTTTCCGGCCGCTGATTTCACGAACTTTGGCGCGCACCTCAACGGGTACGTCAATGGGGGTGGGACTCAGATAATCGACTTTTAAGGAAGCAGTAACAAACCGTTCCAGGGGGTGAGTTTCCAGGTCAATGCCATCGGCCTTGGCCTTGGCCGCCGAGGCGGTGCCCGCAGCATGACAATCTATTAAAGAGGCAATCAGTCCGCCGTACATCAGATTCGGATATCCGCCGGTGTGGTAGCTGCGCGGCATGAAATGGCAGACACTTTCGTCTCCATCCCAGTAGCTTTTGATTTTGAGGCCATGGTCGTTGAGCCGACCGCAGCCATAACAATGGGCGTAATTTTCCGGGTAATAATCCTGAAATGCGTGGGTTTCAGATTTTATGGGATCCATCTTTCACCACCTCTACGAATTGTCTCACAAACACAGTGCCTGTTCGGGACAAAGAGAATTCTGCTGCCATCTTTTCGGGAAAACACCGGGAACGGTTGTCAGGCCGGCTTCCGGATTCCGCGTTCAAACAGATCAAAGGCCGTGACCAGCGTGGATTTGAGGTAGTCCTTTTTGTACTCGCTGATAATGGTCTTGCTGGATTCCCACAGCACCACGCCGGAAAACATGGACCAGAAAATATCGGCCAGGGCCACCGGATGCACATCCACATAAATCCCCTGCTCGATTCCCTCCTCAAAAATTCGGGTAATGGCGCCGATTGAAGTTTTGGACAGAACCTTGATTTCTTCAATCAGACTGTCGGAAAGATTTTTGAGGGTTTCGCTGGATTGCAGGTGAAACATGTTAATGATGATCAGGGGATCAAACTCGTACACATCAAACATGGCATCGATCAGGGATCGGAGCTTCTGGTCCGGCGAGAGTTGGGTTTCCTTGTTGACGTGGGACACCCGGATATGCAGATATTGGAGAACACGCAAGGACAGAGATGCGTAGAGTTCTTCCTTGTTTTTGAAGTACAGATAAAGGGTGCCCGGACTGAGTTCAGCCTCCTTGGCGATATCCTCCATGGTGGCCTTGTTGAATCCCTTTTCTGAGAACACCCGTTTGGCCGCAACAATGATCTGCTGGCGACGACGCTCTTTTTCCCGTTCTTTTCGTTCCTGAATACCCATTATATACCTTTTTGAATGATATTTAGTTTCGATAAATTTTTATAAAAAATAAACCATAATTAGTCAACAGGATTTTGTGTGATTCGAAAAATCACCTGTGAGAAAATCGCAGCAACCACCGAACGATTTCAGGGCCGCGTTTCCATATTGTTCTCATATCAAAAAGTGCTCACCTAAGGATAGAACAGAAAAGATTTATACGGAGACAGCTTATTAGTATCGCTAAAATTTTGAACAAGTTCAATATATTATTTAAACCACAAAGTTACTTCTTCCCGTTTAAAAATGCCCTCTCTATCTTTGAGTAAAACCGCTCTCATGCAAATTTAAAATTCAATAAGTTTAACGACTTATAAAGCTTTGGAGAAAAACCGGGAACCATTCCGACGCCTTTCCGAGATAACCGGGAGGGCCAGTGAAACACACGGTGAGACGTCAGCCCATAAATACAAAAATTGTGTCATCCCGAGGATTTACATATTGAATGGTCACCTGCACCACATCTTCCGGTTGGAGGGCGATCCCACTGGGCTGGGGAATGCTGCATTCGAGCATATAGGCCTTGAGCAGAACCATGTAGGCATTGCGGCGGCGTTGCAGAACAATGGCCTCTTCCCTTTCGCCCACACGGGTTTCCAGGTGTTTGAGCAGCCAGTACCGGTTTCGCCGGAACTGAATCCGCCCCACATTGGCCATGGGAGGAGTCAGATGGTCAATGAGCGTTTCGATCTCCTGCCGGGAGTAAGGAGATTCAAGATCAAACGCTGCCCGTAACTGCCGCTGGGTGGCCAGATCAAAATATTTGCGGATGGGGGAAGTAGCGGTGAGGTACGCATCCAGGCCCAGTCCGCAATGGGTTTCCGGAGAGGAGCGAAGGGCGAACCGGTTGAGGAGTTTTCTCTGCATCCAGTTCTGAAATACTGAATTATCGCCATTCTTGAGGATTCTGGCCTTGGGTTTGGGTTGAGACCGGAAAATCGCCGGAATATTTTTCCCGGCAAGAAAACGGGCAGAGAGCCAGTTGGACAGAATCATCATTTCGGCGATGAGCAGACGGCCCGGACTTTCCCGGTTTACACGGGTAATCGCAGGCGTTCCGGGCGCATCCAGCCAGACCGTCACCTCCGGCAGAACAATCTGGAGGGCGCCCTGGGCCAGACGTTTTTCCCTGAACCGGAGGGCAATCTCATAGAGCCGGGAAATGGCATCCCCGGCTTCGGAACTCATGTTGGCCTCAAAGTAGCTGAGTTGGTGCGCCACGCGGATAACAGACGGAAAGATATCGTAACTGATAATCTCCCCGTTTCGCCGGACTTTAACCATCGTGCTGATCGTAGGCCGAATTTCTCCCTTTTTCAGACTCAGCCGATTTTCGGCCAAGATCGGGGGGATCATGGAAATCCGGGTGTCGGGCATATAGATGGAGCTTCCCCGGATCAGGGCTTCCCGGTCCAGGGGATCTCCTTTTTTGATCAGGCTGGCCACATCGGAGATGTGAATGCCCACTAAAAAGTGGTCTTCACGGAACTCAATGGTTAACGCATCATCAAAATCAAGGGTGGACTGGCCGTCAATGGTGAAGGCGGACAGGTGAGTGAGGTCCACCCTGCCTTTTTCGGAAAAGGGGTCTGCCGCCTCTGCCGCAACCTGGGCCAGGGCGTTCATCTGGGGCGAAAAATCAACAGGCACATGGTATCGTAAAAGATCTACATTTTCATCTGCATCCCATTTCCCGATGGCCACCAGATGATCAAAAAACACATTTGTTGCGGTAAAGTCGCCGGCCTTCAGAATGGCTCGGCCGATTTCGTAATGGGGACTTTCCCGGTCATAGAGATAACAGGATTTAAAAAGGGCCGTGAGAGCCCGGGAGTGGACAGGCGGTGATTCTGCTTTACCTTCCCGGACCGATTGAAGCCAGGCCACGCCCGTTGAAATTAGCGATGCCTCGTATTCGGCCTTGTTTTGTTGTTTGCGGATGGCTGCCATTTCATCCGGGGTGTGGGGGAGAAAACGATCCGGCCTGAACCTGAAATGCCGCCGGCTTCTGAACATGGCCCGGATTACGGCAGATTCGTGATCTGCATCGGGATTTTCCGGGAAACAAAGACCGGTCATGGTTTTGAGGTCAATCCATTCCGGAGCGTCGGATACCACTTCCCACAGCTCCTCGATATTGATCTGGCCGGCAATAGCATCCCGTTTTTCGGAAATCTCAGAAAGATGACCGGCCATATTGGCGCGGTCCAGACCTGGAGACAATTTTTGGGTGGATTGATGGGAAAGCCGCTGGGATGTCATAAAAACATCTTCGCATTGCTCTGTGAACAGCCGCAATCGGGATGTTTCTGCCTGGGTCACCACAGCGCATATAATTTTCCGGTCATCAATATATTCGACAATATCTCCCGATTCCATAACCGTTTAACATACCAACCGGCGGGATGAAAGTCAACGCACGGATTTCTTTCGAAAAACGTCCATGGCGGAAGACCTGTGAGTTTGCAGGGGTTATCCGGGCGTATGGGGGGCAGAGGCTGAAAAAAATTTGCATGTGATCCGAAAGCCCTGTCCATGGGCAGCCGGATCACACAACTTTTCCGGAAAGGCATTTTTTCAATGTGGCGACAGGGCTATCCCTTCAGCACATCTATCATGGTAAAAACTTTTCCCTTTTCACCGGCATCCACCTGTTTTTTCAGAAAACAGATCGCATCCAGGGTTCCGCCCGCGTAAATATCCCGGCCATTGACATTATGCCGGAATTCAAAGACCACGGTTTTGTCCGGTGATGTCAGCCGGTAGGTATGCCATCCATGGCCGGAAAGATAGGCATCGGGAATGCCCCATTTTTCGCGCTGGATAACAGGATCTCGCTCTTTGACAATATCTTCCGGTGAAAAAACAACTCCCATGCCGTTGAAGCTTTTCACCACAGCCCTGGCCGTGCCGCTGGTGTCGGCCTTTCCGGCCTGGTGGCTTTCTTCGACCGAAAGGGTATAGCCGGAAAAAAGCCCGGGAAAGGTGGACGCCGCATAATCCATCATGGCCTGAAACCCCACAATCTGTTTGGCCATATTGGGCGCGATCACCGCGCAGGTATCTGATGCCGCAACTTCCCGGACCAGGGCTTCCCGGTCACCGCCTGTGGTGCCCATAACAAAGGGCAGGTGATGGCGGCAGTAAAACGCCGCATTGGCATTGACTGCGGTCGGGTGCGTATAATCCACACTGATGAACCGGCCATACTGACGGATCAGGGCGGCCATACGCGCCTCCCGCTGATCCGGGTGAATCAGTTCAACGGGAAGATCGCCGATCTCGGTCTGGTCCGCATCAATTTCCGGACCGGTAAGGGAGTGGGGCAACAGATGCACATGGAAATCTCCGGCAAGATGGCGTGCAATAACAGAGGCCACATTTCCCGGAAGACCGTTTATCATGATGGGGATGGGAGCCACGTCAACCCTCCTTTTTTATCGTCAGTCATCATCAGAAAGAGAAAGCGCTGTACGCTCAGCAATTTCTCGTGCAATGGCAGACAGTTTCGGAAATTGCAGACCCTCAATCCGGTCCAGATGGGAGCCCAGCATCCGGGCAGCCGGAGGAATCCAGCGCGCAAAAGCCGTTTTTTTCTTTACCTGCGTTAAAAAACCAAAGGCTCCCAAAATCTGAAGATTTCGGGTCGCACAGCAGCAATGATACCCGGCAAGAAATTTTTCTCGGTCCATCGTCCGGCCCATCAATTGATCCATGTGCCCCATGGCCACCTGCAAAAGCCGCTCCTGAAGGGACGAAGAAAGGCCCACATAGGGATCAATGAGTAAAGATGCCAGATCGTATTGAACCGGACCGGACCGGGCACCTTGAAAATCAATCAGATACGGTTCTCCCTGACGCAGCATGATGTTCCGGGACTGAAAATCCCGGTGAATCAGACCGGGAATGGCGTTTTCCACGGTTTTGTTGGCAAGGGCCAAAAACTCGTCGGCCAATTCCCAGTCCCCTACTCCCATCCCCAGGTATTGATTCAAAAAAGCGGTGACAAAATATTGGCACTCTTTTTCCAGAATCAGGGAAACGTCATAGGCTGTGGTCTGGCAGGTCCAGGACGAAGAAAAGCCGTCTTCCGCCTTCAGGGAAAGATTCCCCCAGAGGGAAATCACCTTTTGGTAAAGGTCCATCACAACGGTTTCGTCAGCTGCCTGAAAAACCGCATCCTGAAGATGAAAATCGCCCAGATCCTCCAAAAAAACAAGACCGCTGAAGGCATCCTGGCCGTAAATGCGGGGAACCGGAAGGCCTGCCCGGCGAAAATGAGTTCCGATCCGGACAAAGGCGTTGAATTCACTTCCAGCCGGAACCGGGGTAATGCCGTGATCAGCCAGAATCATGGTGCGGTCACCGGCGGAGAGGCGAAACCACCGGCGATCTGATCCGTCACCGGCAAGGGGGGAACAGGCAAGCTGGTCAAAAGAGATGTCGGGTGATGCAGGCTGCCATGCTGACCGGAAAACATCCGGTGCCGCAGCTTCCATCACCGCCTGGCGGTAACCTTCCGGGGTTCCCATATCCTGCCAGCGAAATCCTTCGGCCACATGGGCGTTTACCGGAAGCCCGCTGTCAATCATGTGTTGATAAACCGGGATGATATCCTGAAACCCGGTTTCCGGAATCCATTTTTTGATATCCGGATTCACCACCTGAATACCCGTAAAGGCCAGTTTTCGGCCGACCGGATGTGCCGCCTGCCCGGTCACCCGTGAAAATTCCATAATCCGACCGTCATCTTTCACCCACACCCCATTAAAGGGCGCCGCATCGTGCATGACCAAGGTCGCCATCCGCCCGTTTTCCCGGTGATCCCGGTAAACATCCGCCAGCCCCCCAAAAGTGGTGACGATATCCGCATTGATCACCACAAAAGGCGCATCATCCCACAGCCGGGAAAGTGTGCGGATCGCACCGCCCGTGCCGAGGATTTCAGGTTCATGGCAAAGGCGCACCGGAATGCCGAAATCGGTTTTGTCCACATAGGCAGAAATCCGGTCCGCCAGATAATGCGTATTGACGGCAACGGCCGTGCACCCGGCCTGTTTCAGGTAATGGATCATCCGGCCCAGAACCGGTGTGCCGGCAATGGGGAAAAGGGCCTTGGGCAGAAGGTGGGTGTGGGGGGCCAGACGGGTTCCAAACCCTGCGGCCAGAATCAGTGCTTTCATGGGGGAAGAAGGGCCAGATGGGTCTGGATCAGGGTTTCAAGGGAAGAAATGGTCTCCGGATCCTCCAGCCCGTTGATACCGAGGCTTGAGAAATACGTCAGTCCGTTGGTGTAATTGATCCTGGAAATGGATTCGATGCGGTCAATTTCCCGATTTTTCAGCATCTGAAGCCCCAATGTCTGGATTCTTTTCAGTTTTTCACGGGTATCCAGGTCTGTTTTGCGATTGGTTTTCAAAAACTGAAGCGTCACTTTATAAGATTCAAAATAGGGCTTCACGAATGCGGCAAATAATCGCAGCTTGCGGTATCCGGCAGAGGTGATCTGGTACTGATCCGGAAGGGTTGGATGGGGCATGAGAATGGCATCATCAATAAAGGCCTTTAAGGCACTGCGCACGCACTGAATCGCCGACCGGTCCAGGTCAAAGGCAAATTCATACTTGAAAAAGGTCTGAAGCGCGGCATAGTCCACACTTAATCCCATACTGTTGAACTGGAAGGCGTCCTTTTTGAGAATCGCAAGAGCGGTAAACGCAGCCGGCAGAAAAACCGTGATGCTGTTGCTTTTATAAAAATCCAGAAGGTTCCGCCGGGTTCCGTTGGCCATATAATGGGTCTTTTCATCGGAACCGCCCCGGTCTCCCGGTGCCTTTTCAATGAGTTTTCGGGAAAGATACGCCTCAATGGCATGGTCGGTGGCGCTGGCGGGATTCAGAATAAGCGTGTCCGCCAGTTTGGCGGACTGGTGGGTGGCCCAGCCCAGGTATACCTCCACCCCTTCCGTCAACTCTTCACGGGTGAACCAGGGCTTGGCAATGTTTAAGATGGCGGCCGCCACCAGGGTGTGCGGCGTGACAACGGTTTCCTGGTCAATGGCGTTGATGATGCGCCAGCTCAGATTCCGGCACAAAACCGCCACATCTGCCTTGGACATGGCACTGATGGGTGTTTCGCTTCCGGAAAGAAATTCACGGAGGGACAGGGGCTGGTGAAAATTCACATAAATTTTCCCATATCGTTTTTTTAAAAAACGTCGGGCCCGAATCACCTGCCCCAGATTTTCATCTTCTTTTTTTCCGCCCTCCACCTCGTGAATATAGGCGTGTTCTTCAATGATCCGGTCATATCCTATATAGACCGGAACAAAAATCATGTCCTTACAGGCGCCGTTTCGGTACGCGTCAAGCAGCATGGAGATCATGCCCAGTTTGGGGCGAAGCAGTTTTCCGCTGCGGCTGCGCCCGCCTTCGATGAACAGTTCGATGTTGAACCCTTCTTCCAGAAGCTTGTGCAGATAGGCGGAAAAAACATCCTTGTACAACGTCTCGCCCTTGAATGACCGCCTTAAGAAAAAGGCACCGCCCCGCCGAAAAATGGGGCCCAAGGGCCAGAAAGAAAGGTTTTTCCCGGCTGTGACCAAGGGGCAGGCCATGTTGTTGTGATACAACAGATAAGAAAGAATCAGGTAGTCAATATGACTTTTGTGGCAGGGGACCAGAATCAGCGATCCTTTTTGGGAAGCCACTTTCACTCGCGAAAGCCCGGCCCTGTCAACCACCACGCCGTCAAACATGGAATTGACCAGCCATTTCACCACCACCGATAGAAACCGGATCATGGAAAGTCTGTAATTGGCGGCGATTTCATTGATATAGCCGTCTGCCTGTTTCCGGATGCGATAAATTGGCTCCCCGGTGGATGCCGAGCATTTTTCCATACACCGCCGCATTCTATCGGTGGTGAGAATCGATTCTTTGATCTCTTCTACGGATTTGATCACCGGACCGGTGGTGGCCTGCCTGTGCGCATCATTTTGCAAGAGCAACTGGCCCCTGAGCCGGTGTGCCTGCATTTCTATGGGCGCAGTGAGAACCTCTTTCTGATCAAGCCACTTCTGAAGATTTAAGGGTTCGGACAATTCGGCAAAGGTTTTTCCCGGAGACTGCATGAGGGTGAAAAACTTTTTGATGCTACCGGGATGTTCAGAAGAACCGAACATCACATCAATCAGGCGGTTTGTTGATTGGGCCGGATATCGGGTAAAAAACAGCAGTTGGGTCACCAGAAACACGGGCCGGTCAGTGTGCTTCTGGAATTGAATCAAGAAGGTGAGCGGATCGTCCCCGGCCTTGACAAACCGCCGGTAAAATCCTTTTTTTTCAACCAGAAAGAGCATGGCGCAGCCGGTTTCAAAAAGGGCCCGGTCATAATAATGGGTCTGGTAAGGATTTAAAAGCCGGCGGTGACGAATCCATTCATCCAGAAGGGCCAGGACGATCCGGAAGGCCCTGGACACGGGCTGCCAGATCCAGATCCCCATATCAAAGGCAAGCCGGGGAACCGGCAGCCCCAGCGCCCGGTAACGGGTCTGGGAAAAAAGGAAATCAAACTTGCTTTTGTGTTTGACCACATACACAATAACGGCATTTTTCGGAAGTGACTTCAGGGGGTCTGCTTGTCCGGCATCCATGGAAACACCGGAGAACAGACGCTCCAAAAAAAAACCGCTGAGTTTTCCCGGAGGGGACGGCAGAAAGCAGGCAAAATGGTCAGCGGCGCTTTTGCGCAGGGCTTGAAACCGGCGCGCCATCTTGGAAAACAGGGAAACAGAGACAGGCGGGATGTTGTTTTTTGGCATGGGCAGGCATTTCCAAAAAGAACCGGTTAGACAGATGGAACGGGGAATAACAAAAGGCGCCTGCCTTTGCAATCCATATTCATGACAGGAAAAATCAGCTTGCGCGGCCTGGGCTTCTATGGTAATAGCCTGAACTATAAATGTTGCGTTAGAAACAATGATATCCCTTTGAAATTAAAGCGATATTTCAATGCTAAAATCCGGTTGTACCCGATGCGCCGAGTTGCAGGACTTGGTTTTTTCGAGCTCTGGAAGGATGTATGCATTTGACGAGTTTAACTTAAAAGAAAAGATTTTTTAGAAGGGGGAATTTCTATGAAAACATTAGTTGGTGGTGCGGTGGCGGCGGTTCTCGGACTTATCGGTCTGTCCATATGGACTTCCGCATTTTTTCAGCTCCTGGCCGGCGCTCTTCCGATCATGTTGCTTTTGGGGGGAGGATTGGCCCTTTATCTGGGATTTGACGAACTCAAAGACACCTGGAAAAAAGACGACGGCACCACTGATACCGCCTGCTGTGCGAACAATGATACTGAAAAATACCAAAAAGAGATTGACGGCTTGAAAAAAGAAATCGAAACGCTCAAGTCAAAATAATCAGGCGTTTTGACATACTGCTCGTTTTCAATGCCCGGTCAATGTATTGGCCGGGTTTTTTTGGTCTGACCCCAAACCCACGCAAATGGCAAGGCCCGTTCGCTCATTTGTGCTTTCATACGCCTGCACTTTCCGGAGAATCCCCCCATGCGTCCCTATGAACTGGCCAAGCTCATCCACCGGGAATTGTCCCCCCTTTGCCCCAAACTGTCCGCCGCCATCAACCGGGCATTGGTGGAAATCGGCGAAGGTTCAGTGCTGGTGGGGCTTGGGCCTGGCACCCATGAAAGCGACAATATCTCATTCCAGGAGTCGGAAGTGATTCCCGTTTCTGTGGGAGATGAGAGCTATATCCTGTCCCGGATTCATGCCATGATGGAAAATCTGGAGACCCACACTTCCTGGAGGGTCATTGTGGACAAAAAATCCACCAAACCCGGGGCCCCCCTGGAACTTCTCTACACGCTGGTTCGGACGAAAGAAGAATGGTGATGGTGTTCGGACAGACGCTTCCCTTGACAGCGCCCCCTCAAGAAATATAACAGTTTGATTTTATAAAAATAATTAAAATCGCTGAATTACGAACGGTTACAAATTGAAGACGACGCTATCCAACAAGGAAGACGATTCCCCATGAAGGTCTTTTCACGTGTGCTGGTGACGGGCGGGGCAGGTTTTATCGGCTCGCATCTGGTGGAAGCATTGGTTGCCAGCGGCGCTGAGGTGACGGTGCTGGACAATCTTTCCACAGGACATCGCCGCAATCTTGATTCGGTCGGGAAAAGCGTCACATTGGTGGAAGGTGATATCCGGGACAGGGCGCTTCTGGACCAATTGACCCGTTCATGCGATGTTGTGTTTCACCATGCGGCAATCGTGTCGGTCACGCAATCGGTCTCGGATCCGGCCTTAAGCTGCGATGTCAACGACCTTGGAACGGTCCGGGTGCTGGACGCCTGCCGGAAAAATGGGGTTGGCCGCGTGGTCATGGCCAGTTCCAGCGCGGTGTACGGAGACGGTCCGATACTTCCCAAAACCGAAACCATGCCGGCCTGTCCATTAAGCCCCTATGCGGTCCAGAAGCTTTCCGGAGAACATTACGCCGCTGTTTTCGGTAGGCTCTACGGCTTGGAAACCGTTTGTCTGCGGTATTTCAATGTCTACGGCCCTCGCCAGACCCCCTCTTCCCCCTATTCCGGCGTGATTTCTCTTTTTGTGTCAAATGCCGTTTCGGGCCGGCCGCCAACGATTTATGGGGATGGCAGCCAAACCCGGGATTTTGTCCATGTGGGGGATGTGGTGCGGGCAAATCTGCTGGCGGCAACTCAAAAAGCCGCGGCAGGCCGAGTTTTCAATGTGGGAACCGGTGTGTCCACCCGGATTCGGGACCTCTGGGATACCATACAGGAACTTTCCCTCACAAAGACGGCGCCCGTGTTTGCGCCTCCCCGGGCCGGGGATATCCAGGATTCTTGTTCGGATATCAGTGCCATTACCCAATGCCTTGATTTTACCCCCAAGGTGACAATTCACCAAGGGCTGTCCGATACCCTGGCATGGTACCATCATGGGAACGGGAAAATTCCCGGATACAGGGCCCAATAGTGTGAAGGTGGGAAAAAAGACGCTGCGTTTTGCAGCAGGCGCTTAAAACAATAAAACTGCCTATTGCCCCCCGTTATCTTCATCCATCTCGGGGAAACCCGCCTCCCAGAACTTCTTGACTGCCGGGCCGGTCCACTTTTCCCGTCCCGCCAAAGCCGGAATCTGCCGCTCATCAAAATGATCCGCAATCTTCTTCCAGCTTTCCCCATCTTCCCGCATGGCGGAAATGATGTCCAGGATGTGGGAGGACATATCACCCTCATCTTCCTCTTCTCCGGTGTCCAGATCTTCATCGTCCACGGCCATGTCCGTCAATAGTGGCCCAAACAGGTTATCAGGGGAAGCAAATGACAGGTCTTGCGAATTTTCGACAGGTTCTGCATTCGGTACAGGGTCAACTTCTTCCGAATCAGTGGAGGTGCCCACAACCGGTGGGATCAGATCGGCGTATCCCCACTTTCGCCCCACCATGGCCACCATCGCTTCCAGGGATCTGGCGACACGGGAAAGCGTTTGGTCCCGGACCGCGATAGCATCCAGTACCTTTTTCTGATTTTCTACCATGGCGTCCATGGTCTGTTTGATCACCATGAAATGTTCGTTGGTGATTTTGGCGTAATAGTCCCCCCGCCGGCGGTCATATCCCGAACGATTCTGCTGCTGTTGGGGCGCCTTGTTATGGTCCGTATATTCTCGTCGTGTCCGGTCCGGCTGTTTCAGCTTTCCACTTCTCAGGTTATGCAAGAAGTCATCCATAAAATCTCCCCATAAAATCTCCCCATAAAATCTCAATTGATTATGGGGTCCATTCAACGTTTTCTTCCGCCATGCCCACGCACTGCGCTTCCACACGCGTTCGCATCTCCCGCATCAACGCCCTGCCCGGGAAAGTCTCATTTTCTTTTTTGGGAACCTGTTTCAAAGATCTTCAGTGAGTGGATTCAATTTGAAGTTCTTGTCTGTTGTTTTCAGAATAGCAGCCTAGCGCGGGTCCGCTTGGGGACAAACAGCATCCATCCCCAAATTTCAAATCATGGCCGGGAATTCATCCAACACCTGTTTTCACCAGTTCCGCGGCCAGAATATTTTTCTGATCCATGGATGTGCCGTCAAAGGTGGCCAGAAACCGGACGTCCCGGAAAAAGTGCTCCACTTCATATTCTTCAATATATCCATATCCGCCGAAGAGTTGAACCGCTTCATCGCACACCTCAAGGGCGGCGCGGGTGGCGGCAAGCTTTGCCATGGTACTGTATTTTTCAGTGACCGCACCCTGATCCAGATGCTGGGCCGCCTGGTAGGTGAGCAGGCGCGCCCCTTCAATGGCTGTTGCCATGTCGGCGATTTTCTGGCGGGTGATCTGAAAATCAATAATTTTCCGGCCAAATTGTTCCCGCTGTTTGACGTAGCCAAAGGCCCGTTCAAATGCGCCCTGGGCCATACCCACGAGCTGGGCCGCGGAAACGACCCGCGTTTCCCGCATCAACGCCAGGGTTTGGGAAAGTCCCTGATCTTCTTTTCCAATCAGGTTGTCCAGGGGCACCCGCACATCATGAAACCCCACATCATTGACCCACAGCAGCCGGCCGCCCAGCTTCAGTTTTTTTTCGGTTTCAGAGATTGTGATACCCGCCCGGTCCGCCTCCACCAGAATCACGCTCAGCCCGGTTTTCGGCGTATCCGCATCCGGATCTGTCCGGCACAGCACCAGATACATCCCCGCCATGGGGCCGGCATTGATGACAAGGGATTTTTCTCCGGAAATCACCCATTCATCTCCGGTTCGGATTGCCGTGGTGCGGATTCGGGTGAAATCCATACCGGATCCGGGCTCAGCCACGGCAAAACAGGAGAGGATTTCCCCTTCCGCCACCTGGGGAAGCCAGGTCTCTTTCTGGATGTCACTGCCGAACCGAAGAATCAGGTCCGCGCCTTCCCCGGCTTTGGCGAGGCACATGCCCACAGATGCGTCTCCACGGCACAGGCCTTCGACCACCAGCGCATTTTCAACCCTGCCCAGGCCCTGTCCGGAAGCGGATTCTGGAAAATGAATCCCCACAAACCCCAGGTCACAGGCTTTTTTCCAGATTTTCTCGGGAAAAGCACAGCTCGCCATCAGGGGCTCCAGTACGTCTTTTTTGAATTCACCTTTAACAAAATCTTTGACGGCATTCTGAATTTGCGTCCGCGATGTGTCTGTCTGAAAATTCATAAGGATTCTCCTGAGGGTTAGATAGCGTCGCCTTAATCTTGTAACACCTTGAAACTATTAAATACTGTCAAAATCACGGAATCTTGTTTGATGTAATAACGTCAAATCGTCATCTTTCTTAAGGTGACACTATCTAGGGACACCGGTCTAATCGGGCATCCCTGCCGTGGCCGTTCTTCCGCGATGTTCCGGATTCTGATTTTTCAGCAGATCCCGCGAAATAATGATCCGCTGAATTTCGCTGGTGCCTTCATAAATGCGGTACAGCCGGACATCCCGCAGAAACATCTCGATCCGATTTCGGGTGAGGCATCCATCTGCCTCAAAAATCTCAAGGGCGCTGTCCGCGATCCGGCTGGCCATTTCCGTGCAGAAGACCTTGACCATGGATGCTTCACGGGTC
The DNA here is from genome assembly GCA_030267325.1 of Desulfosarcina sp. OttesenSCG-928-A07. Lineage (GTDB taxonomy): Bacteria > Desulfobacterota > Desulfobacteria > Desulfobacterales > Desulfosarcinaceae > Desulfosarcina. The sequence continues at coordinate 44,150 of JAJDJS010000016.1, forward strand.
ACACCTCGCCCCTGATCCTTCAGCCAGGCCGCATGGTACAGCATCTGCCGGGCCGCAAAAATCTGGGTGGCCATATCGGCAAGGGCAAACTGAACCGTCTGGAGCTGATCCTTCGGGGTTCCGGCAGCGATTTTTTCGCGCACCCGATCAATGCACAGTTCCATCATCTTCTGGGATGCCCCCAGGGCGCAGGCCCCCATGGACAGTCGGCCCTTGTCCAGCACCTGCATGGCGGTCTTAAAGCCCTGGCCGACCTTTTCCATGCCGCCGATGACGTTTTCCCTGGGAATCCGGCAGTCCTTGAACACCAGCTCATGGGTGTGGGACCCCTTAAGGCCCATTTTGACATCCCCCGGACCAATGGAAAATCCCGGCACGCCGCGTTCCACAATAAAGGCCGTCACGCCGCCGCGGGTTCCCTTTTCTTCGTCGGTCACGGCAATGACGGTAAACAGCTGGGCCGCATCCGCGTTGGTGATAAAGACCTTGTTGCCGTTCAGCACCCAGGCATCGCCGTCCAAGACTGCCGACATCCGGATATGGCTGGCGTCGGAGCCGGCATCCGGCTCGGTCAGGGCAAAGGATGTGGTCCACTGGCCCGATGCGATCCGAGGCAGGTAATGCTGCTTTTGTTCATCGGTGCCGTCGTACACAATTCCCATGGACCCGATGCCGTTGCTGGTGCCGATTCTGGACCGGTAGCAGGCATTGGTCTGGGTGATTTCCTCGTAGATGCGGATTTCTTCCATCGTGGTGAGTTCCAGCCCGCCAAAGGCTTTTGGCACCGGCATTCCGAACAGGCCCAGTGCACGGATCTGATCCACAATGGTCTCCGGGATTTCAGCGTCAGCTTCAACCTGAAGGGAGATCGGTTCAAGGGTGTTTTGTACAAACTGCCGAACGCGGTCCAGAAGATTCTGGAAGTCTTCAGAAACAGGGACATTCATGGGCGCCTCGCTTGGTGGACAAGACCGGACAAGTTGTCCGCGACTGTTTTCTGTTGATTACCGGCCGGTAAAGTTGGGTTTGCGCTTTTCCAGAAACGCGGCAAAACCCTCTTTGCGATCTTCCGTTGTCCGGAGAAAAGCGCTGCCCTCATCTTCAACCGCCAGCCCCGCATCCACGCCTTCATACACGCCGGCGGAAAAAGCTTTCAACACATAGCGGACCGCGATGGGCGGGCGTTCGGAAAGCATTTTGGCAAATTCCAGAGCCTCGGCCATCAGGCGATCCGGGGGGGCAATTTTGTCCACCAAGCCGATTTCAAGGGCGGTTTTGGCGTCGATGCGCTCACTGAACAAAATCATGTTAAGGGCCTTTGCCTTTCCCACCAGCCGGGACAAGCGCTGGGTGCCGCCCCAGCCGGGGATAATCCCCAGGTTCAATTCGGTCAGGCCAATGGTCACCGCGGGGGCATCGGCCATGATCCGGAAATGGCAGCTCATGGCCAGCTCCAGCCCGCCGCCCAGGGCAAATCCGTTGATCACGGCGATGACCGGTTTTTCGAACCGGTCCAGCCGGCGCCACAAAATACGGCCCAGGGCGCTGGTTTTGTCGCCATTGGCAGCCGCATCCCGGACGTCAAACCCGGCGGAAAAGCATTTTTCGCCGGCGCCGGTCAGCACCACCACAAAAATATCCGGATTTTTTTCCACATCATCCAGCGCCTTTTCAAAATCCGACATGGTCTGCCAGTCCCAGGCATTGGCCGGCGGGTGGTCAATGGTCAGGGTGGCGATATGGTTGTTTTCTTCAATTTTGATGTTGCCCAGATTCATGATGACTCCTTAAGTTGTGTGTTGAGGTCCATGGGTCGCCAGATTTGCCTGTCACGCCGGATCGGCTTTAGAACCGGATCGGCTTTTGAAAAAGGCGTTAAAAGCATCTTCGAATTCCATGGATTTCAGCCGCTGGGCGAACAGGATTCGCTCATTTTCCATTGTATCGGCAACAATTTGCCGATACCGGTCTTTCAGCAAAGCCTTTGTCACCCGCACCGCCTCGGCGGGTTTTTCCGAGAGCCTGGCCGCAACCGCCATGGCATGGTCCATCAGCTGATCCTGGGGCAGAACCGCATTGACCAGTCCATATGAAAGCGCTTGCTGCGCTGAAAACGGCTCGGCCAGAAGCAAGAGTTCCGCAGCTTTTGCATATCCCACCCGCTGGGGAAGAAGGTAGCTGGACGCGGCTTCCGGACAGAGCCCGAGATTGACAAAGGAGAGCTGAAACCGGGCCGTGTCACTGGCAAACACAAGGTCGCAGTGAAGCAGCATCGTGGTGCCAACGCCGATGGCCGGACCGCTCACAGCAGCGATCATGGGTTTTCGGGTAAAGGCAATAGCCGGCAAAAATCCCGCGCCTGCCCGGTCCTTCCACCCTTCCGGCGAGTTCCGGTATGCCATGAAATCGTTGAGATCATTGCCGCTGGTAAAGCAGTCCGGCGTGCCGCAGATCAGCATCACCCGGATGTCCGGGTCTGCCTCAGCGGTTTCAATGGCCGCCTGAAGTCCCTGATACGTCGCCGCATCCAGGGCGTTCTTTTTTTCCGGGCGATGAATCCGGATGCGCAGCACATGGCCGAGCCGTTCGGTCAGGACCGTATCCACCATGACCCTCCTTATTTTCAGGATTTTTTAGGCTCCGGCAGCGGCACCACCAGTAGCGGTTTTTTGGAACGCCGCAGTACCCGGCGGAGAATGTTGCCGGAAAACGCGCCTTCCAGAAACCCGGAGCGTTTTCCGCCCATCACAATCACATCACAGTCCTTTTGGGCACTGATCGCCGCCACTTCCTCGGCCACATCGCCCTCAACAATGATGATGTCTTCCACATAGCTGCTGGTTTGGGAAGTTTCCGGGTCCGACATGCGGGAAAGAAAATCCTTGGCCGAAACCGCCTGGGTCCGTTTGTCGATGAGAATATCTCGGGCGCTGTCTTCCTTATGGGTCTTGATGTCCGTGTACCATTGCTGGCCGATCTCGGCGGCAATGCGGGTTTCAGCCCCGGTTGGGACTTCTTCCATCACGTGCAGAATCAGGATCCGGGCATTGTAGTGGGCCGCCAGATCCACCGCGTAGTCAAATACATATTTTGAATTTTCCGACAGATCGGAAGCAAACAGAATGGTTTTCAGTTTTGGAACCACAAGCAGTCTCCTTTTGTTGAGGTGGCACAGAAGCGGTAACGCGCGAAAGCGCCCTTATTTGGCAATCATCAGATTCGGCAGCCAGGTGGCGATTTCCGGAAAAATCATCACCAGAACCAGACACAGGGCCTGGAGCAGCACAAAGGGAACAACCGCGCGGTAAATATCGCCCATACTGACTTCCGGCGGAACAATTCCTTTTAAAATGAACAGGTTGAATCCGAACGGCGGTGTGATGTAGGCCATTTCCATATTGATGATAAACAGGATCCCGAACCACAGGGGATCAAATCCCAGTTCCACAATAATGGGGACAAAGATGGGCGTGGTCAACATGATAATGCCGGCCGGGTCCAGAAACATGCCCAGAACAAAGAAAATCAACTGAATGACAATGAGAATGGTCCACCGGGAGACATCCAGTCCCAAAACGCTTTCATGGAGCAGTCCCTGAATCTCCGAATAGGCCATAAAATGAGCAAACGCATTGGCGCCGATGATCAGCCAGAAAATCATGGCGTTGATTTTCATGGTGGACCACAGGGATTCCTTCAGGTTGGTCCAGGTGAGTTTTTTCCGAACAAACGCACAGAACATGGCGCCCAGGGCCCCCACGGCCGATGCTTCCGTGGGTGTGCAGATTCCCAGATAAATGACGCCCAGCACCAGTAAAATCAGAAGCACCGGAAGGATCACCCCCCGTATGGACACCAGTTTTTGCTTCAGGGTGTAAGTTTCGCCAATGGGCGGCGCCAGAGTCGGATTGATCAGCGCCCGGATGAAAATATAGAGCATGAAAACCAGGCAAAGCAGAATACCCGGCAAAATACCGCCGATAAACAACTTGCCAATGGACACTTCCGCCATGACGCCATAAAGAATCATGATAATGGACGGCGGGATCAGAATGCCCAGAGCTCCGCCGGCGGCAATGCTGCCGACAACAATTTCTTTGTTGTACCCACGTTTGAGCATGGATGGCAGAGCAATCAGGCCCATGCTGATGGTGGCCACGGAGCTGATGCCAGCCATGGCGGCAAACAGGGCGCAAATGGCCACCGAACCAATGGCAAGACCGCCGGACACATTGCCCATCCAGCGGTAGACCATGTCGTAGAGCTCATCGCCAAGCCCGGTGAATTTCAGCATGTTGGCCATAAAAATAAACAAAGGAATGGCCACCAGCAGAAAACTGCTGGCTTCGCCATAGGCGGTATTAAAAAGCAGATAAAGTCCGGAAGGCCCCCAGGTGCACAAGATGCCGATGGTGGCAATGCCGCAGAGGGAAAACGCAATGGGAATGCCCAGTGAAAGCGTGGTCAAAAGGGCAACCAGAACAATAATCGCCAGTAAACCGGTTTCCATGGATCAGTCCTCCTTTTTCTGCTGGGTCGGATCGACCCCCATCAGTGTCATCACCGCGCGAAGCCCCCTGGAAAAACCCTGGAGACCGATCAAAAGCGCACCGATGGGAACCAGAACCATGGAAGGAAACAGGGGAAACTCAAGAATGGTGCTGGACCGCTTCCAGTGAATCAGGGCATCGTAGCAAAGCTCTCCGCCCCATCCCACAATGGCGATCACAGCGGACATCACCGCAAAAAAGGTCACCACCTCCACAACGGCTTTTCCTTTTTTGCTGAGCCGGTGATAAATAATGTCAACCCGCACATGTTCATCTGCTGCGTAACAATACCCGCCGCCCAGCATGGCCACCGCCACCAGAAGGTACTGGACCATTTCGTTCGCCCATGTGGTGGGGGCATTAAAAAAATGTCGGCAGAGCACTTCAATCATAATGATAATGACCAGGGGAAGGATGATAAAAGAGGTGATTTTTCCAATCGCAATGTTGATCTGATCAATACACGTGGCCAGTCGATTCATATATCCGCTCGCTTTCCGTGAAAGAAACCCGGATCCTGCCGCGTCTGTTGGGATGGAAAAGACAGTGCAGGATCCGGTAACCTTCATCATGGCCGGTTACTCCATCTGGATGCCCTTCTGGCTCAGATATGCTTTGAGACTTTCAACCAGCTTGGCGCTGGTGGGCGATTTCGTAGCGATTTCATTCCACAGGGGAAGGGTAGCTTTTCGGAAGTCTGCCACAACTTCGGGAGAAAGGTCAATGATTTCAATTCCTTTTTCACGGCAGACCTCATAGGCGTCCCCATCCCAGGAGGGCGTTCCCTCAACGGTTTTCAAAAATGCCTCCCATCCGGCCTTGTCGATCGCGGCTCGGTATTCTTCGGGAAGGCTCTGGTATTTACGTTTGTTGAAAACGATTTCCACAATACCGGGGGTATGGATGGCCGGGCGGACGATGTATTTGGACACTTCGTAAAATTTGTAATTATCGATGGTGTAAAAGGGATAGACCGTGCCGTCCACGGTTCCCCGGTGAAGGGCCATATACTGCTCTGCGCCGGCCAGTCCCACAGGCGAGCCGCCCAGCACATCAATGACCCGTCCGTCCATGCCCGCCCCGCGAATGGCTTTTCCTTTAAGGTCTGAGAGCTGATGCACCGGAAACTTGGTGATCAGTCCCATGGAGGCGACAGAAAGCGGGGCCACATAATAGGTGCCGTGCTTATCCAGTCCCTCCCGCATCAGATCCAGCCACCCATGGTCACGGTAAAGTTCAAGGGCTTCCTTTGCATCAGACCAGCCAAAAGGAAGCCATTCACAGTTTACTTCCGGCACATACCCGGCAAAATAGAGCAGGCTGCCGGAGTAGATATCAATCATCCCCTTGCTCACCGCATCAAAGGTCTCGTTGGTTTTCACCAGCTGGCCGGGCCAGAAGACCTTGATATCCACCTTGCCATCGGTCAGTTCCTTTACCCGCTGGGCAAAAAACAGGGTGTTCTGTCCCACAAAGGCGCTTTCGGGATACGCGCATTGCAACCGGAATTTATAGGTTTTTCCTTGTTTCTCTGCGGCAACTGCCGGGAAAACGCCCCAAACAGCCAGGCACGCCACCATCATCAGACATGCAACGATTCTTTTTTTCATGGTTTTTTCCTTTTTTAGCAAAGTTTCCCGACGATCCGGAAGTACGCCGGTGGCCGGGAGAATCCATGGTGTGGACTCTGTTTAGTCACGGACGGTCAGCACCCCCACCGGCCGTTTGCCATCCGGTCCTTTTCCATATGAAATGATCCCGGCTTCACGGGCCTTGCGGGCCAAAGCCTCCCGGTGCTCGGGATGCGCCAAAGCGATCAGGGCAAGGGCACGTTCCTGGACCGTAAGTCCCCGCAACCGGGCAATCCCCCATTCGGTGGCCACACAGTCCACCATGGATCGGGGAACGGTGACATTGGCTCCTTTTTCCAGCAAAGGAACGATTTTGGAGACCCCTTTACGCTCCGAGTACACGGCGATGATGCCGACCCCCTTTTCATCATGGGAAAACATCGTGCCCATGGCGAAATCCAATTGACCGCCGGTTCCGCTGACCTGATAGGGACGATCCCCGGGAATCTGTTCCGATGCGATCTGGCCGGTAAGGTCGATCATGGTGGCGCTGTTCAGCGAGAACATGCGGGGCTGCTGGGCAATCACCAGGGGGTGGTTGGTATAATTGACTGGATAGGCGGCAAAAGCCGGGTTGTGGTCGGCAAAATCGTACAGCTTTCGACTGCCCAGACAAAAAGTGAAGACGGTTTTAAATCGGTCCAGCTTTTTTTCGGTGTTGGTCACAATGCCGGCCTCAATGAGGTCCAGCATTTTTTCCGTGAGCATTTCCGTATGAAATCCGCAGTTTTTAATCCCGGCAGGGCGAAGCAGGTCCAAGACCGAATTGGGAAGCCCGCCAATGCCGATCTGGAGCGTGGCGCCATCGGTGAGCAGGCCCGAGTCCATCACGTTCAGGGCGATTTTTTGATCTGCTTCCGTGGCATGGGCAGCGGGCAGACAAAAGGTCTCAAATTCATCATCTTCCACCACATAATCTACGTTGGAGATGTGCAAAGCCTCTTCATTACCGCCGAAAATGGTCGGCATGTCCTTTCGGACGATCACCACAATTTTTTTCGCCACCTCACAAATGGCCATGGTTTCCGCCACGGTCAGGCCAAAATTAAAATACCCGGCCTCATCCATGGGGGCTGTCACCAGAAAGAAAATATCAACGGACAGGGATGACCGAATAAAAGCGGGAACATTGTGCCAGGTACTGGGCCGGTATACGCCGATCCCCCGGGATTTTGAAAAAGGCCGGGTAAATCCCAGGATAAAACCGCTGTACCAGTTGAACACGTCTCCGTGCGGATCGGTTTCACAGACTTTCAGTGGGTGCGTATCCAGATAGGTGCAAACCGTCACATTTTCCAGTTCATTCTTCCGCTGGGCCAGATACTTGTCGATGATTGTTGCCAGGTTGACATTTCCTCCCAAATGAACCGTCATGCCGGATGTGACCATTCCGGCCGCATCCACGGGAGATATCTGTTTGCTTTGGTAAAGTTGTTCAAAACGATGGGCCATGGTAGATCTCCTGACTTCTGCTGATTAGATTATTTTTACTTTGAGATCGTTTTGTATTGTATCTTTTAATCGTTACCTGGGATGAGTTTGAAGCGTGCAGGGCAGCACACCCTTTCAAAGAAAAATATTCCCTTATTCTACCTCGATTCCCTTGTTGGAAAGATATGCTTTCAGGGATTCCACCAGTTTTCTGCTCACGTCACTTTTTTCGGCCAACTCATTCCACAATGGAATGGTCGCCTTACGGAATTCGTTGAGTGCTTCTGGTGTAAGATCGATGATCTCAACACCCTTCTCATCACACATGGCGTATGCTTCTTCATCCCAGCTGGGATTGAGTTGAACCGATCGCTCAAAAGTTTCCCATCCAGCCTGGTCGATGGCGGCTTGATATTTTTCTGGAAGTTTTTCATACGCGCGTCGGCTGGTCAGGATTTCAATGAGCCCCGGAGCATGCAAAGCGGGCCGGATAATATAGTTGCAAACTTCGTAAAACCGATAGGAACCGATTGTATAAAAAGGAAAATCCGTTCCATCAACAGTCCCTCGATGAAGCGCCATATACTGTTCGGCACCCGTGAGACTGACTGGAGACCCACCGAGGACATCAATAATTTTGCCCTCCATACCAACGGCACGAATGGACCGACCTTTGAGATCCGACACATTATGAACAGGAAACTTGGTAATCAGCCCCATTGAGGCCACCGCCAACGGAGCAACATAACGAACATTGTGTTTATCGAGCGCTTCCCGCATCAAATCCAGCCAGCCATGGTCACGGAAAAGTTCAAGAGGTTCCTTGGGATCAGTCCACCCAAACGGAATCCACTCACAGTTCACTTCTGGCACATATCCCGAGAAATAAAGTATACTGCCAATGTAAAAATCGAGCATTCCCTTTCTGACCGCCTCAAATGTTTCATTCGTTTTGACTAGCTGATCAGGCCAGAAGATCTTTATATCCACATTTCCGTTGGTCAGTTCTTTCACCCGTTGGACAAAAAATTTTGAGGTTTGTCCAACAAATGCGGATTCATGATAAGCGCACTGCAAACGGAATTTATATTTTTTTTCTTTTTGATCCGCTGCCGATGTGATTCCGACAGGGAAAAACATCATGCCTGCCACTATCAAAACGATGACTTTGATAAAAAAATTTTTCATTATTGTTCTCTTTCTGAAAGATTATCTGGGTCACCTATTCGATGCGTTTTTTCACAACCACTTATTCGCGAAGGGTCAATACGCCTTTGGGCGGCTTTCCACCAGGCCCCATGCCATACGGAATCAAACCCGCATCCCGGGCTGAGCGAGTCAGTTCTTCCCGATAAGCAGGGTGAGCAATAGCGATCAGGGCACGGGCACGTTCGTTGACAGCCAACCCCCGTAATCGGGCAATCCCCCATTCGGTGGCCACACAATCCACCATGGAACGGGGAACGGTGACGCTGGCCCCTTTTTCCAGGAGGGGGACAATTTTCGATTCGCCGTTACGCTCCGAATACACGGCAATGATGCTGACCCCTTTTTCATCATGGGAAAACATGGTGCCCATGGAAAAATCCAACTGGCCACCGGTTCCGCTGACCTGATAGGGGCGATCCCCGGGGATCTGTTCTGATGCGATCTGGCCGGTGAGGTCGATCATGGTGGCGCTGTTCAGCGAGAACATGCGGGGCTGCTGGGCAATCACCAGGGGGTGGTTGGTATAATTGACTGGATAGGCGGCAAAAGCCGGGTTGCGGTCGGCAAAATCGTACAGTTTTCGACTGCCCAGACAAAAAGTGAATACGGTTTTAAATCGGTCCAGCTTTTTTTCGGTGTTGGTCACAATGCCGGCCTCAATGAGGTCCAGCATTTTTTCCGTGAGCATTTCCGTATGAAATCCGCAGTTTTTAATCCCGGCAGGGCGAAGCAGGTCCAGGACCGAATTGGGAAGCCCGCCAATGCCGATCTGGAGCGTGGCGCCATCGGTGAGCAGGCCCGAGTCCATCACGTTCAGGGCGATTTTTTGATCTGCTTCCGTGGCATGGGCAGCGGGCAGACAAAAGGTCTCAAATTCATCATCTTCCACCACATAATCTACGTTGGAGATGTGCAAAGCCTCTTCATTACCGCCGAAAATGGTCGGCATGTCCTTTCGGACGATCACCACAATTTTTTTCGCCACCTCACAAATGGCCATGGTTTCCGTCACGGTCAGGCCAAAATTAAAATAGCCAGCCTCATCCATGGGGGCTGTCACCAGAAAGAAAATATCAAGGGACAGGGATGACCGGATAAAGGAGGGAGCATTGTGCCAGGTATTGGGCCGGTATATGCCGATCCCCCGGGATTTTGAAAAGGGCCGGGTAAAGCCCAGGATAAAACCGCTGGACCAGTTGAACACGTCTCCGTGCGGATCGGTTTCGCAGACTTTCAGTGGGTACGTATCCAGATAGGTGCGAACCGCTACATTTTCCAGCTCATCCTTCCGCTGGGCCAGATACTTATCAATAATCGTTGCCAGGTTGGCATTTCCTCCCAAATGAACCGTCATGCCGGACGTGACCATTCCGGCCGCATCCACGGGAGATATTCGCTTGCTTTGGTAAAGTTGTTCAAAACGATGGGCCATGGCGGACCTCCAGTCTTCTGTTTATTGATTCAGCATGTTTTCCCAGATCATGGTGTATCCCTGACCCCGGCCCACACACATGGTGGTCAGACCATATCGGGCGCTGGGGTGCTCCATGAAGTGTCCTTTCAGAAATGCGATCAAGCGGGGACCGGATGCGGCCAAGGGATGGCCGTAGGCAATGGCGCCGCCCCAGGGGTTAATGCGGGAATCAGCCCAGTCCAGTCCCAACCGACTGGCGTTGTAAAGGGCCTGCACGGCAAAGGCTTCGTTAACTTCGATAAAATCCATGTCGTTCAGGGTGAGACGGGCTCTGGCAAGGGCTTTTTCCGTTGCCGGAACCGGCGCGATGCCCATGACCCGGGGGTCCA
>JAJDJS010000017.1 GCA_030267325.1 Desulfosarcina sp. OttesenSCG-928-A07
CGTCCTTTTCCGGAGACAAAGACCGTCAGTAGCTTGTCTTGAAACTCAAATTCAAGGTGTATATTCCCGGTTTCAGGAAAAAGGACGAACATTCTGCCAAACAGCTAACCCCTGAAAAATCCCGCATCATGTTTCTTGCTGATTCCCCTTGTTTTTGATGGCCTGAACAATGGCATCGCCCATTTCACGGGTGGTAACGGATTTTCCGTCAAAGGCGATGTCCGGTGTTCGGATGCCGTTTTCCAGCACCTTAGCCACAGCATTTTCAATCGCAGCGGCAGCCGCCTCCAGGTTGAGGCTGTGCCGGAGCATCAGGGCAGCTGACAGAATCTGGGCAATGGGATTGGCGATGCCTTTTCCGGAAATGTCCGGCGCGCTTCCGCCTGCCGGCTCGTACAGGCCAAATCCGGTTTCACTGATGCTGGCGGACGGCAAAAGGCCCATGGAGCCGGTAATCATGGCGCATTCATCGGAAATAATGTCGCCGAACATATTGCCACACAGCATCACGTCAAACTGTCCGGGATTTTTCACCAGTTGCATGGCGGCGTTATCCACATAAATGTGGGTCAGGGTAACTTCCGGATAGTCCAGCGCCACTTCCCTGACCACTTCCCGCCACAATACCATGGTGGTCAGCACATTGGCCTTGTCCACCGACGCCACCTGTTTTTTCCGCTTCATGGCGGCATCAAAGGCAGACCGGGCAATCCGCTCAATTTCCCGGCGCGTATACACCATGGTGTCAAAGGCCCGCTCATCCGGTCCGGTTCCGTCCCGTCCCTTGGGCTGACCAAAATAAATGTCGCCGGTCAGTTCCCGGACGCAGAGAATATCAATACCGCCGGCCACAATATCCGGTCGCAGGGGGCTGGCAGCAGAAAGGGCGGGAAACACCCGCGCGGGCCGAAGATTGCAAAACAGGTTAAAATGCTTCCGCAGCGGCAGAAGCGCGCCGCGCTCGGGCTGCTGATCCGGCGGCAGGCCCTCCCACTTGGGACCGCCCACCGAGCCAAACAAAATGGCGTCACTGGCTTCACACAAGGAAAGCGTTGCATCCGGAAGGGCCCGGCCATGGCGGTCAATGGCAATGCCGCCCACATCCGCCGTCTGGCAGGTCAGCTCAAAACCGAATTTTTTCTGGGCCGCATCCAGGACGCGAAGGGTCTGGTCCATGACTTCCGGACCAATGCCATCGCCGGGTAACACCGCAATTTTAAACATGGGGAACCATCCAAAGGGTTTGCGTTTGATATGGAAAAATTTGAGATAGTCTCGACTTGATCTGACAGTGTCCTCTTGAAAAGAAAGGGGAACTCCGTTTTGATGAAGTGCAGCCAACGCCATCAACCGAGCGCCATGCCACGGGAGTTTCCCATGACCACTTTCAAGCAAAACATCGTTAAGCACAAGATACGAACATACTGGCAACCTGCTTCCAGTTCAATCAAAAATGACTTTTGCTGATGGGCGCCTGTTTGAAGATCAATTTTGTAAGGTGTGTTCGATAGTGTTGTATCGAGTTTATAACAGTTTGAAATCATTGAGTATTGAAAAACCCACAGGATCTTGTTTGATATAATCAATTCAAATCGTTACCTTTCTTAAGGTGACACGATCTAAGAGAACGCCCGTTGGATTCTTCCGTGGATGTCCAACTTTGCGGCCATGTTGGGGGAGGGGTTTGTCCGGGCTTGATGTTGAAATCCTTCCGATGTCAAGCCTGTTTCAGATGAATGGCCAGCGTGATGGCTTATTTTTCCAGTATTTTTTTGAGATATTGACCAGTATGGGAAGCCTCAGCCTTGCAGATGGCCTCGGGCGGACCACAGGCCACGACGCTGCCCCCGCCATCTCCGCCTTCCGGGCCCAAGTCAATAATATAATCCGCTGTTTTGATGACATCCAGGTTGTGCTCAATCACCACCACGGTATTTCCGGCATCCACCAACCGGTGGAGAACATCCAGGAGCTTTCGGATATCGTCCGGATGAAGACCGGTTGTGGGTTCATCCAAAATGTAAAGGGTGTTGCCCTGTTGACGGCGGGAGAGCTCCCTGGCCAGCCGGATGCGCTGGGCTTCGCCGCCCGAAAGCGTTGTGGCGGGCTGGCCGATGGGTATATAGCCCAGCCCCACACTGGACAGCATCTGGAGTTTTTCCCGGATGGGTTCAACATTCCGGAACATGTCCAGGCACTGATCTATGGTGAGATTCAGAACCTCGGCGATATTTTTTCCCTTGTACCGGATTTCAAGGGTTTCGCGGTTGTATCGGTTTCCCCTGCAAACATCGCACGGCACATACACATCGGGCAGAAAATGCATTTCAATGCGGATGATGCCGTCTCCTTCGCATGCCTCACACCGGCCGCCGTGGCGGTTGAAGCTGAACCGGCTCGGCGTATATCCCCGCATCCGGGCTTCCGGTGTCTGGCTGAACAGGGTTCGGATGGGGGAAAAAAGACCGGTATAGGTGGCTGGATTGGAGCGGGGCGTTTTGCCGATGGGAGATTGATCAATCTCAATGACCGCGCTGATCTTCTCAAGGCCCGTAATGGCGTCAACCCGGCCTGATGAAAGGGCAAGGGAACGCAGCCGGCCAAGGGCTGTGCGGTACAGGGTGTCGATGACCAGGGTGGATTTTCCGGATCCGGATACGCCGGTAACGCAGACCAGCGTGCCCAGGGGAAAGGCTGCATCCATGTGTTTGAGGTTGTTGCAGGTGGCCCCGATGATGCGGATTTCTCCTTTGTTCAGGGACCTTCGGGTTTCCGGGACAGGGATGCGAAGCCGTCCGGACAGATACCCGCCGGTGAGGGACCGCTCATCTGAAAGAAGATCTGCCACCGGCCCCTCAAAAATCACATGGCCGCCATTTATGCCAGCCCCTGGTCCCATGTCCACCACATGGTCTGCCGCAAGAATGGTTTCCTCGTCATGTTCCACCACCACCACTGAATTTCCCATATCCCGCATCCGGATCAGGGCCTTCAAAAGGCGGTGATTATCCCGCTGGTGCAGGCCGATACTGGGTTCATCCAGAACATAAAGCACACCCGTAAGTTTGGCGCCGATCTGGGTGGCCAGGCGGATTCGTTGGGCCTCTCCGCCGGAAAGGGTGTGGGCCGGCCGGGAAAGGGTCAGGTAAGAAAGTCCCACATCTGCCAGAAAGGTTAAACGAGAGAGGATTTCCCGGACGATTTTCCCGGCAATGATCCGGCGGTTTCCCTCTGGCTGAAAGGTCTGAAAAAAGATGAGAAGATCGGAAATGGAACGGGACACCAGCCCATCAATGGAAGTGTGGTTGACTTTGACATGCCGGCTTTCCAGGCGCAGCCGGGCCCCATGGCATTCCGGGCAGGGCAAATCTGCCATGTATGTGGCCAGGTTGTTTTTTTCAGCTGCAGACCGGGCGATGCTGTATTTGCAGCGAAGCTGGGAAAGGATGCCCTCAAAGGGTGCCAGCATCTTTCCGGAGGGCCCTTTGTGGGAAAAAGGAATCTCCTGATCACCTGAGCCGTGCATCAATACGGTTTTGAAGGATTCGGGAAGGTCCTTGTATGTTGTGTAAATGTCCGTCTTATAAAAGGCGGTGAGATCTTCCAGAAAATCATTCAGGGCTGTCCGGTGCGGCGGCGGCCAGATGGCAACAGCACCTTCCCTTAAGGATAGCTCGGGGTTGGGAACGATCTGGTCTGGAGAAAATTCTTTCACGCTTCCCAGGCCATTGCACTGGGGACAGGCGCCATGGGGCGAGTTGAAGGAAAAACTGGCCGGCGTGAGTTCCGGATAGCTGATCCCGCAATGGGGGCAGGTGGCGGTTTCGCTGAACCGAAAGCTATCCGTGTCTTTTTCACCTGTTTTTCCCATCACCAGAACATCCACCTGACCCTTTGACCGGGAAATGGCAAGCTCCATGGAATCCGTGAGCCGGTTTCGGATGGCAGGCGACAGAATCAGCCGATCAATGACCACATCCACCTTTTTGGGGGACTTTTGTTTAGAGGTCTCAACAGCCTCCAGCTCACAAATTTTTCCATCCACCCGAACCCGGGCAAATCCCTCTTTTCGCAGGCGTTTGAACACCCCCCCATAACCGGATCGGGGATCTTTTTCCACGGGCGACAAAATGATCAGACGGCTTCCAGCCGGTTGCTGCAGGACAGCTTCCACCATTTCATCAATGGAAAGGGCCACAATGGGCAGGCCGCACTGGAAACAAAAGGCCGTCCCGCACCGGGCATAGAGAAGACGGATGAAGTCATAAATTTCCGTCACTGTTCCCACAGTTGAACGCAGGTTGTAGCCTGTGGTTTTCTGTTCAATGGCAATGGCCGGAGAAAGTCCCTCAATGAGGTCCACCTCAGGTTTTTCCAGTTGCTGGAGAAACTGCCGGGCATAGGTGGAAAGGGACTCCACATACCGGCGCTGACCCTCTGCGTACAGGGTGTCAAAGGCAAGGGTGGATTTGCCGGATCCGGAAAGGCCGGTAATGACCACCAATCGGTTCCGCGGCAGACAAAGGCTGATGTTCTTGAGATTATGCTGCCGCGCGCCTTCAATGATAATGCTGTCAGGAAATGTCACAGTACAATCAGATGCATGGGGTTATGGCATAAAGGTGGATGGGATGAACGCATCATATCCATCACCCATGGGTTTGTAAATTTATTTTCCCGGAACCTGGCGGGCATCCTGCCACCTGGGTGTATAAAATCGAAAATCGTCAAAATTCTTAATAAATCGGAAAAAACAAGAGATTCAATTTCATCCCAAAACTGTTGATAACCGGCGATCCCCTTAATATGGTTATGGAAACACCAAAAACCGGAAAAGCCTCTGTATTTGAATGGGTTTATCTGAAATAAATTTATAACTATTTGATGTTTATTTATATTTATTTTTTACAACCAAGATTTGACATCTTCGGGTAAACCGGAATCTTTCCCGTTGACGAGAAAAAGCCGGTTTTTGTATCTATGTGACAGCTTGTTTCTACGAATGGCGTCCTTTCTCAAATTTCCGAATAATTATCGAAAAACAGTTCATTTTCAGTAAATAGTCAACACCACCCGATTCAGTCGACCCATTTTGTCGGGGCAATTCAGCAGCCTGTTAATTTTACGTTTGACCCGCAAGAACGCGGTGCGGGATATTATCGCCGAAGGGATATTGTTTTCCATATGAAAAAGATTTGGAAAAATGTAAAAGATCAGCTCAAACAAGAAATTCCAGAGCATTCTTATACAATGTGGGTCGCCCCCCTTGTGGCCGGAGAAGGCGAGGAAAACGAAGTGGTGCTTTTCTGCCCCAATGCCTTTTTTCAAAGGCGGGTCATGGACCACTACGGCCGGATGATTGAAAAGACCCTGTGCCGTGTTGCCGGCCGGACCCTTCCCGTCAAATGGCAGGTTTTAGCGTCATCAGCACCCCCGCTTTCTCCGGATATGGCCCTTCACACAGTTCCCAGTGACGGTCAGATTCCGCTGCCCAAAATGGCGGACCATTCCCATGGCGGTCAATTTTTGCGCCAGGACTATACCTTTGATCAGTTTGTAGTGGGGAAAAACAGCGATTTTGCCTATACCGCCGCCCTGGCACTGGCCGCCCGCCAGAACGGCCATCAAAACGCCCTTTACCTGCATTCAAAGACAGGTCTGGGGAAAAGTCATCTGTCCCAGGCCGTGGGCCATCATATTTTAGAAACATTTCCCGGACAAAGGGTCTATTATGTGACGGCCGAAGATTTCATGAACGAGATGACAAAATCCTATCGCAGCCAGACCCTTCACCAGTTCAAGGAAAAGTACCGGCAAAAGTGTGATGTGCTCCTGCTTGAAGATGTCCACTTTTTAAGCGGTAAAAACGGTACCCAGGAAGAGCTGTCCAATACCCTTGAATCCCTGATGAATGCCAACAAAAAAATCATTTATTCCAGTTGCTATCTGCCGTCGGAGATTCCCAAACTCAATGATACGCTGAAATCGCGGTTTTCCTGCGGTCTGATTTCAAAAATTGATCCACCGGATTACCGGGTGAGGCTCAGTATTCTGAAACAATGGGCCAAAATCGGCAGCTATCAGGTTTCTGATGAGGTATTGGAATACCTGGCATCAGAGCTGACCAATGATGTCCGTCAGCTCAAAAGCGGGCTCATTGGCGTGATGGCACGGGCCTCTCTTCTGGGCACAACCGTTGATCTGGAACTGGGCCGCTGTGTGGTGGCTGATATTGCAAGCGTCAGGCAGAGCATTACCCTGGATGCCATCAAGCATCTGGTGTGCAGATATTATAATGTCTCCATGGCAGACCTCACATCCCGCTCCCGCCGGCAGACCATTGTCAGGCCCCGGCAGGTGGCGATGTATCTTTCCCGCCGCTATACCGCGCATTCGCTCCAGACCATTGGCAAAAGCTTCAATCGCTATCACGCCACCACCCTCCACGCCATGAAGGTGGTAAAAAATGAAATCCGGGAAAATGGACCCTTTCAGAAACAGGTCGCGTTTTTATCGGATCGGCTGGAAAGGACATCCGGCCAAGCAGATTCCGCATCTGCTGAGGATATGCCGGACACCGAAGCGTGAAATAAAGAAAAGATCCTGGGAAAGTAAACCGAATTGAACGGGAAAAGTGTGTCAGGTGCGGATAGCGCGTTTTACGAAAAAAAAACGTCAGGGTTAAAACGCGCTTCGACAATGCCACCTTAAAAAGATATAACGATTTGAATTTATTAGATAAAACAATCTCTATACGACACTATTTAGTTCATCCAGACGGGAAAGGCATCGCCTGAAATGAGCTCTTCAATTATTTCAAAACGCTGGTTCTGATCCTGTTCAATAATGCACCGCACCGTAAGGGCACACCACTTTCTGCAAATCGGATCGGTTCGTCGATACTCGCCAAAGCAACCCAGATACCGATTCGGGGATAACTTCAGTTTGGCTTCCAGCGTCGTCATGGGCATGTTCCTGTAAAAGAGGTAAAAGGGGCATCAGGGGCCGACAGATTCAGCAACTGAAGCAGATCATCATGAATCCTGGCATTGGTGGTGACAATTTCATCCTTGTGGATGTCGTAAGGCTTCCCTGAAAAAACGGTTGTGCGGGCACCCGCTTCTTCGGCCACCAGAACCCCGGCGGCCGTATCCCAAGGTTTTAAATGCTGCTCCCAAAAGCCCTCAAACCGGCCGTCCGCCACATAACACAGATCAAGGGCCGCTGATCCCAGCCGCCGGACCCCTTGGCTCGCCTCAAGACATCTTCCAAACCGCTCCATCAAAGAAGGAAAAATGGTTTTGTGGTCATAGGGAAAACCCGTAACCAGAAGGCTGTCGCCAATCAACCGGGTATCGGACACCCGGATGGGGACACCATTTCGCTGCGCTCCCCAACCTTTGGCAGCCATAAAAAACTCGCCCAGCACCGGGGCCAGCACAAAACCGGCCACAATTTCCGCATTCACGGAAAAGGCAATGGACACACAAAAAAGGGGAAGATTATGGGCAAAATTGGTGGTGCCGTCAAGGGGGTCAATGATCCAGCAGTTTTCTGGCGTACCTTGATGACGTCCGCTTTCCTCGGCCAGAATGGCGTGGTCTGGAAAAGCATGGGTAAGGGTTTCGATAATGGCTGCCTCGGAGCGGACATCTGCTTCGGTAACCAAGTCAATGGTCCCTTTTTTTCGGACATCATGGAGCTGGCCAAAGCGAGATTTCAGAATTTCTCCACTTTGAAAGGCCGCTTTTGTTCCGATTTGTATGATCCGCGCCATATCCACCATGAACAGCGATATGGCAAAGAATCAGCAGGGTGTCAACCCGGATGGTCGGGAACATCCATTTTGGCGGAATTGCCAGCAGACCGGACAAGATGCATCGCATCTGCCTGGATTCGTTCAGACAGGGGTTTTAAAGATGGCCGGTCAAGGGCGCTGATCCCGATGCCCCCAAGGCGCTGAACCAGGTGCTGCACCCTATCGGGCGCCACCCGGTCCATTTTATTCAGCACACGAATCACGGGGATGGCGGAAAGGCCCAATTCAGCCAAAATTGCCTCCACTGACTGGATCTGATCCAGGTACCGGGGGCTGCTGATATCAATGACATGCAAAAACAGATCTGCATTGTCCAGTTCTTCCAGGGTGGCTTTAAAGGCGGCCATGAGGGATTGGGGAAGGTCCCGTATAAACCCCACCGTATCGGTGATAATCACCTCCACATCCTGGGGAAATCGCAGGCGCCGGCTGGAAGGGTCCAGGGTGGCAAAGAGTTTGTCCTCGGCCAGAACCTTGCTTTGGGTCAGCTGGTTGAGAAGGGTGGATTTTCCCGCGTTGGTATACCCCACAATGGAAATCACCGGAAGCGACTTCCGGGTCCGGCGCTGACGCTGCTGGTCGCGATTTTTCTGAACCGTGGAAATGGCCTGCTCCAGACGCTGGATCCGTTCCCTGGCCCTTCGCCGGTTGATCTCCAGCCGGGTCTCGCCCGGCCCGCGTCCGCCGATACCGCCGGTAAGGCGGGACATGGCTGTGTCCTTTGCCACCAGACGGGGAAGGATGTATTTGAGCTGGGCCAGCTCCACCTGGAGTTTTCCTTCCCGGCTTTGGGCGCGCCGGGCAAAAATATCCAGAATGAGCTGGGTCCGGTCAATGACCTTGATCTCTGTCCGGTCCGTGATGGATCGGATCTGGGAGGGATTAAGCTCCTGGTCAAAGATGATCAGGCTTGCGCCCCGATGAAGGGCCAGAATGGAAAGCTCGTCCAGTTTGCCGGTACCCATGAGAAACCGGGGATCGGGTTTTTTGCGTTGCTGCAGAACCGTGTCGATAATGCTGATGTCGGCGGTTCGGGCCAGTTCTTTGAGTTCGTCCAGGGACTCGGTTGCTTCTTTCCGGGCACCGGAAAACACGCTCACCAGAAGAGCCCGCTCCTGTCCGGGATCAGCTTGGGTGTCGACGCGTTTTTTGGCCAGTTCCGCCTCAATGGACTGAATCAGTCCCAGACAGTCAATTTCCGGACGAAACGGTGGGATGGGCGGCAGGATCTGATATGGGGCGGCATCACCCGCACCCGGAAGAATATGGGCGTAGTGAATGAGTTCCGGGGTTCCGTCCGGGTTCACCGTGACCACGGCCATGAGATCCAGGCGGAGGAGGGCCAAATCCGTCAAATCATCCTGGGTCAGGGGCGTGTCCGACAGGTGGGTATGGATGCACCGAAGTCCCCGGAGCCGGTCTGGTGCGAGCCGGTATTCCCGCAAGTCAGGAATGAGAATACGGTCCACATCCCCTGCCAGCACATGGGTGATTTTCCCGCTGCGATCAATCAACAGCCCCAGCTGGCGGCCGATTTCAGCGGAAAGGGCGCACAAATCCCGGCACAGTTCATAAGAAATGATGGCCTGGGGAGCAGCCCGGCGTCGGCCCATGTTTTCCAGCCG
Source organism: Desulfosarcina sp. OttesenSCG-928-A07 (assembly GCA_030267325.1). Taxonomy (GTDB): domain Bacteria; phylum Desulfobacterota; class Desulfobacteria; order Desulfobacterales; family Desulfosarcinaceae; genus Desulfosarcina. The sequence continues at coordinate 9,445 of JAJDJS010000017.1, forward strand.
CCGGATCTGGCCGGGTTTCAGCCCGGTGATATTTCCGGAAAGTATCTGCATTCACCTTCTCGTCCAGCCAAGGGATGTCGTCAGGCTTCAATCACAGATGGCGCCATGTTTTCGAACCGGGTGTAGGCACCCATGAACGTCAGCGTGGCAACACCCGTAGGGCCGTTTCGCTGTTTGGCCAGAATGATTTCAGCGGTTCCCCGGTGGGGGTTGTTTTCATCCCGGTTGTACACTTCATCCCGGTAAATAAAGGCCACAAGGTCCGCATCCTGTTCCAGGGCGCCGGATTCCCGAAGGTCGGACAGCTGCGGCCGCTTGTCGCTGCGCTCTTCCAGCTTCCGGTTGAGCTGGGACAGGGCGATGACCGGAATATTCAGTTCTTTGGCCAGAATTTTAAGGGATCTGGAGATTTCCGAAATTTCAAGGTCCCGGCGTTCGCTGTCCACGCTTCCCCGCATCAATTGAAGATAGTCGATAATGACCATGCCCAGTCCCTTGTCCATTTTCATGCGCATGGACTTTGTGCGGATGGACATGGTGGAGATATCCGGAGAATCATCAATAAAAATAGGGGCCTCGGTTAATGTTCCGGCTGCCTCGGTAATCCGGCTCCAGTCTTCCTGATTTAAAAATCCGCTGCGAATCCGTGAGGCATCTACCCGGGCCTCGGCGCAGAGCATGCGCATGGAAAGTTGTTCCTTGGACATCTCAAGGGAGAAAATCGCAACCGGCATACCGGACTCAATGGCGGCGTTTCTGGCAATATTCAGGGCAAAGGCGGTTTTTCCCATGGCCGGTCGTCCGGCAATGATGATGAAATCCGAGTTCTGCATGCCGGCAGTCAGGGTATCCAGCCTTGAAAATCCGGTAGGAATCCCCGTGATCAGGGTTCGATTGCCTTGGCGTTCCTCAAGCTGATCAATATTGGTTTCAATGATCTTGCTGAGGGGAGAAAACGCGGGCCGGTTTTTTCCCTGGGAAACTTCAAACACAGCGCTCTGGGCAAATTCAATCACCCCGTCCACATCCCCGGTATCTTCAAAACAGCGGGTGGCAATGGCGTTTGAATGAAGAATCAGGCGCCTTAAAATGGCTTTTTCATGGATGATGCGGGCATAGTGGCGGGTATTGACCGCCACGGGAATCACATCCACCAGGGTTGACAAATAGGCGGCCCCGCCGACTTTTTCCAGTTGGTCCCGTTCCCGCAGGATATTGGCCAGCGTTACCAGATCAACGGGCTCGCTTTTGGCATACAGCGCCTCCACAGCGGAAAAAATCATCTGGTGGGCGCCTTTGTAAAAATCATCGGCAGAAAGAATGTCAAGGACATCAATCAGGGTGGTGTTATCCAGAAGGATGGCGCTTAAAATCGATTCTTCCGCTTCAATGCGCTGGGGCGGGAGTTTTCCGGGGAGGGAACCGGTCGCAGTGGCCAAAGGTTGGGTGGGCATGGGACATCATCGTATGAATTGGTAAAGTGGACCACCTGTGCGGTTCGGCGCAGATACCGGCCCGCACAGAGTGATCATACGGTTTGATCAGGCCTCTTCCGGTACCACATGAACGGTGATTTCCGGATTGATCCCCTGGTAAATCCGAATCGGGACTTTGAAGGTGCCCAGTGTTTTGATGGGCTCAGAAAGCAGAATCATCCGTCTTTCCACTTCCACCGACTCTTTTTGAAGGGCATCAAAAATATCCCGCGCAGTGACAGAACCGTAAATTCGGTCTGCCTCGTGGATTTTGGAGGCAATGGTAATGGCCACCATTTCAAGACGGCCGGCCATTTCCTGGGCAAATTCCCTTTCCTTGGCAATCTGCAGCTCAAACTTGGCTTTTTCCTGTTCCATCCGTTTCCGGTATTCGGGGGTCGCAGGAACGGCTTTTCCCTGTGGAAACAGATAATTCCGGGCATATCCAGGGGCCACGGTCACTTCGCTGCCGATAATGCCCAAGGAGCTGATGGTTTCCTTTAAAATTACTTTCATGGGTATCCTCCAGAAAGGATCGGCCAAACCGGTGAGCCCGGTAAGGCGCAATCCGGCAAATCCGGTCAGACAGAATCTCTGTCTGACGGATCAGGTTCGCGTCGGTTTGGAGAGAGTTTTCGAAAATCAATCCATACGTCAAAAAATCCGATACTGACAACGATCAGCACAAGGATCTGCTGAAAGGCGATCAAACTGTAAACCAGCACCCGAACAGCGCGCGACAGTTTGTTTTTTTCTAAAAAAAACGAAACAATGGCGATTCCCTGCATAAAATAAATCACCATCATCACCAAAAGGCCACTGATGCCCAGCAGCCGGAAACCGGTTGATGACATCAAGACCAGGATGGCGATGCTGGCAATCATGCCCCACACCAGTCCCTCGGGTGCCCGCCAGCGGTTGAGACGGCCGTAATCGGGAAAGGTCAGCCCAGACCGCGTCACAAGGGACCGTCCGGCAATCAGGTTGATCCAGGCCACAAACAGGATGGACGCGGTGGCCATGGACGGCAGCAGCCGCACCATCACATACTGAATCCGGTCAAGGGACCCGGAAATGGCGTCAATGGTTTCCTGGGGCATCTCGAAGCTTTTGTACAGGGCAAGGGAGAGCTCCAGGCTGGTTTTGACATGGTCTGAAATCAATTCCACAATGCCTTTGTGGGCAATCACACTGTACATCAGCAAAATGCCCACGCCGATACCGATAACCCCGGCGCAGGCAGCCACCACCACCATTTCCACGGGCAGTGATTTTTCAATCATTTCACCCAGAAAAAATCCCAGGGCAATGAAAGCGGAGAAAAAAAACAGGTCTGTGGTCGGTCCACCTGAAATAAGCCCAATCATGGCCATGACCACCACGGGAATAAAAATACTGTGATGTCTGCCCAGCTTGATCCGATAGAACAAGATGGGCAGTGGAATAAAAATGGAAAATACCAGTCCCATCACCGGCATGATCGCCCAGAGCCCGAAAATACCAAGGGTTGCCACAACACCGGTCGCAATATCCTTTGATACGTTGCTTTGAAGGGGTGATGGCATGGCGGTCATCCTGTCATTGGGCTTTCCGGGTATCACAGAGCCATCCCCTTACAAACCCTTTGATTTTTGTCCGTTCACGGAAAAAGACCGATCAGGGCTCAAAACTTCCCACATAGGGCAAAAGGGCGATGGTGCGCGCCCGTTTGATGGCATGGGTCAGTGTCCGTTGATGTTTGGCGCAGGCTCCGGAAATTCGACGAGGAATGATTTTTCCCCGCTCGGTCGTAAAATATTTGAGTGATTTTGGGTCTTTGTAATCAATCACAAGACTCTGATCCGCACAGAAGCGACAGACTTTGCGACGATGAAAAACTCTTTTTTTCTTTCTTCTGGGACGGGGTTTTGAAATGGCCATGGATCATTCCTCCTCATCATCATCCGCATCCGTGGATGCGTCGTCGTCATCATCATCGTCATCATCGATTTCACGGGGTCCGGCTTGCATGGCCTGGGCTTTTTTTGCCGCCTTTTCTGCAAGTTCCGCAAGTTCCGCCCTCACCGCATCGGGTGTGGTGTTGTCCGCAAGCAAAACCGTCATGAATTTGAGCACCCGATCATCAATTTTGAAAAACCGCTCAATTTCCCGGACCAGTTCTCCGTCACCGCAAAAATCAAACCGGACATAATGTCCCCGGTTTTTTTTCTTGATGTCATAGGCCAGTTTTCGCGTTCCCCAGTCATCTTGTTCGATCAATTCACCCTTGAACTGGGGAATCAGATCGTTGATCCGGTCAAAAAAAGGCGCTTCCGCCTCTTTTGACAAATCCGGATCCAGGATCACAATGGTTTCATACCGTCGCATAAATCCTCCTTTTGGCTTGTCAGCCCCGGCACCCATGCCGGAGCAAGGATGTAAAATCCCCCCATGGGGGACAAAAAATCAGATTTGATAGCACCAATTCTGAGAAATTGTCAAGGATGTTGTTTTTACAGAACAAGGCCGCGGAAACGGCTTCGTCATCCCCGCGGATGATATTTTTGGTGGGCTTCCAGAAGCTGGCGATGGGCCACATGGGTGTAGATCTGGGTGGTGGAGATGTCTTCATGGCCCAGCATCATCTGAACTGCTCGAAGATCAGCCCCACCTTCCAGCAAATGGGTGGCAAAGGCATGGCGGAGACTGTGGGGCGTGAGTTTTTGGGTAATGCCGCAGGCTGCCGCATATCGGTTTAAAAGCGCCCAAAACCCCTGACGGGTCATGGCCCTTCCCCGACGGGTGACAAAAAGATCCGCAGAAGAGCGGCCCTTGAGTAAAAGGGGTCTGGAACGATCAAGGTATTCCCGGACAGACGAAATGGCCTTCTGACCCAGGGGCACCACCCGCTCCTTGGCGCCTTTGCCGAATACCCGGACAAATCCGCCCTCCAGATTGACGCTTGTCAAGGGGAGTCCCACCAGCTCCGAAACCCGCAGTCCAGAACCATAAAGGATTTCCAGCATGGCCGCATCCCGGATGCCTTCGGATTTTTTCCGGTCCGGCGCGTCCATGAGGGCTTCCACATGGGCAATCGTCAGTACTTCCGGAAGGTAAAGGCCGGTCTTGGGAAGATTGATGTGGTCGGCAGGATTCTGGGAAATAACCTTTTCCAGCGTCAGGTATTTGAAAAATCCCCGTAAAGTGACCAGATGCCGTGCCCTGGAACGGGCCCTAAGGCCTTTTTCCTGAAGCGAAATAAGATAGGTAAGCACAAGGGCCGTATCGATAGCTGTAACGGAAAGCCGGTTTTGGGCTTTCAAAAACCGGCCGAAACTTTCAAGATCTGCGCTGTAGGCGGAAAGGGTGTCTTTGCTGAGTCCTTTTTCAAGGGTCAGAAACAAGATGTAAGACTCCACCCAGGAAAAAAAATCGTCACGACGTTCCATCTCTTTATACCTTTATAACCGGATCAAAGGGGCCTTGATCCGCGTTAAGGATCTTTGCCCTGTCATCCATGACCAGCACCTGATTTTCCATGCGCACACCCCCCCAGTCCGGAAGATAAATACCCGGTTCCACCGTGACGATCATGCCGGTTTCCAGGCGTTCATCCCGAACCGGACTGAGCCGCGGAGCTTCGTGAATGGCAAGTCCGGTGCCATGTCCCAGACTGTGGCCGAATGCACCGGCAAATCCCATAACGTCAATATGGTCCCGGGCGATCCGGTCAATGGCTGTTCCGCTGACCCCGGCCCGTATGGCACGGATGGCCATGTCGCGAGCCTCAACCACCGTATCAAAAATCTTCATGAACTGCTTGTCGGGCTTTCCCAGAATCACGGTCCGGCTGGTGTCTGAACAATATCCGGCAACACGGGCGCCCCAGTCAAAAAGAATCGGCTCGCCGGGCTTGAGCTTACGATCCGTGGGAATAGCATGGGGCAGCGCGCTGTTGGGGCCCGAGGCCACAATCACCGGAAAGGAAAGTCCGTCTGCGCCGTTTTCCCGCATGGCCTTTTCCAGGTTCCAGGCCACCTGTTTTTCCGTGAGCCCCGGACGAAGATCCGCCAGAACTGACAAAAACGCCTGTTCTGCCACCCGCAGGGCGGAAACCGTGCGGGCCACCTCATCCATGCTTTTGATACGGCGAAGGGTTTCAACGATGTTTTCGGTCGCGATCAATTCCGTGGGACGGTCAAGACAAGAAAGGGCGTCTGCATATTGGGCATACTGTTTGTGGGACAGACGGGCGCTTTCAAATCCCAGCCTGTGAATTTCCAACGAAGCCACCATATCGGGAAGTTCCTGAGCCAGCCCCTGTTTATAGGTAAGAATCTGATATCCAGCTGCCTCGGACTGCGCCTGGACCGTAAACCGGCTGTCCGTGGCCAACACCAGATGATCCGGGGTGATGATCAGGGCGCCCGCGGATTCGTCAAAGCCGTTATCTTCACCGGTAAATCCGCTGAGGTAAAACCGATTTTCCTGAATCAATATCATGAGGCCGTCCACACCGGATGCGGTCATGGCCGTGCGAACGGCGTGGATACGGTTTTGGATAACACTGTCCATACCGTCTCTCCTTTGACTTGACGCTATTGGCAACAATATGAGATGAAAATATACTGACTTGGGATGATTTTGTTTTTCCGCCCATTGATGCCTTTGTCTTTTAGTATGATCAAAAGGACTTTTCAAGCAGCGCAAGACAGGTATGTCATCCCTTCCCCGTTGACCGGACGGTTGGCCCGTCCACACACCGTATCGGAGGGCTCTATGGAAATTCGCACTCATCGTGAGATTGATCGGCTTTTGTGTGGCAATCCACTGAAGGTAGAGGCCGGAATGAGTCAAGTGAAACTGGTGACCACCTCCGAGATGGCCGCTGATGTAAAGGGGCTGGTGCATGGCGGGTTTATTTTCGGCTCTGCGGATTATGCAGCCATGCTGGCGGTGAATGATCCCAATGTGGTGTTGGGCGCCGCGACCGTAAAATTTCTTGAGCCGGTGCGCGTCGGTGATACCCTTATCATGGACGCCCAGGTTGAAGAGGTTTCCGGAAGAAAACATCATGTCGGGGTCATCGCCAAAAAAGATGAAACAACAGTCTTTAAAGGAACCTTTACCTGCTTTGTGCTGGAGAATCCGGCAACTTCCTGATTTTTACGTTTCAATACCCTGAAAGGACATGTGTATGGCCCCTCATATAGGCGTACTTCTGGCTGGATGTGGTGTGTTTGACGGTTCGGAAATCCACGAAGCGGTGCTGACCCTGCTTTTCCTGGGACAGGCAGGGGCGTCGGTGACCTGTATGGCGCCGGACATGGACCAGTTGCATGTGATCAACCACCTGACCCAGGTACCGGCTGAAGAAAAACGAAACATATGGGCAGAGTCCGCCCGGATTGCCAGGGGCGAAATTCAGAATCTGGCCACCGTTCATGCCGATGACATTGACGGGCTGATCATGCCCGGCGGATTCGGCGCAGCCAAAAACCTCAGCGACTTTGCCGTAAAAGGACCGGACGGAACCGTTCATCCGGAGGTCAAACGCCTGATTACTGAAATGGCGGACCGGAAAAAACCCATCGGCGCCCTTTGCATTGCGCCGGCAACACTTGTCATGGCGCTTTCTGACCGGACGCCCAAGGTGACCATCGGAAATGACGTGGGAACCGCATCAGCCATTCAAACCCTGGGCGGCGTGCATCAAAACTGCAAAGTGGATGAAATCTGCGTGGATGAAAAAAACCGGCTTGTCACCACCCCGGCTTATATGCTGGGGCCCGGCATCACGGATATTGCCGTGGGGATTGAAAAGCTGGTCAATCGGCTCATCGCTTTCTGTGGATGAGAAAAAACGCCTGCAAAAACAAAAAAAGCGTTTTCGCCAGCCATCCGACATGTTTGGAAACGGCTTTGTGGTATGGGTGGCAACAGCACCGGATGGATACCGGGTATCACTGATGATCGAAAAAATCCTGGCCCGCAAAAATCCCGGTGCCGGTGCACTGGCACTGGATCTTGCCATCAAACTGGGCATTACCCATGAAGAATGGGGGGCCGGTCCGGCGGGCACTGAAATGAATGCGCCCCATCCATTAGCCAAAGACAGGGAGAAACGCTCCCTGGAAAAAGCGGTGCGAAAGGCAGATGGCGTTCTGTGTTTTACCGTGTCTGCGCCATTTTCACTGATTGCTGAAGGAAATCGAAAAATGGCCGAACGGTTCGGGAAACCGTTTCTGGCCATTGATATCACCCAGACCCATGGATTCGGGGCATCCCGCCAAGCTGCCACATGGATTGCCGATAACCGGATTCAGGTGCTTTATGTGGATGGTGGCGGATATGATGCGTCTTTTTATGCCACGGTATCGGATATTCTGGAGGCGACCTTTTTTCTCTCCATGATGGATACACCGGTCTCCCTGCCGGATTCACCGGTTGCGGAAACAGAAAAAAATCCGGTTCCGGAAAGCCCGCCCGAAACCCTTGAAGCTGCCCTTGATCACCTGGAAGCCGCCCTTTCCCTTAAAGACAAGGCCCACATTGCCAATATGGCGAAAGCCGAACTGGGCAGTCTCCACTTCAGCCTCGGAACCTACATCAACAACCGGTTTGGCCTTTATTCTTCCGGCAGCGCCCTTCTGACCGATTGCAAAGACCGTTCCGGCCGGCTGTATCTCAGCCCTGAGGAGGCGGCTGCCGTGATCATCCGCTTTTTGTGGGAGCGATTTAAAGAAACATACCGCGTCCGGCTTGTTCGTTAACATTTTTCACTTCATTAGATCGTGTCACCTTAAGAAACATAACGATTTGAATTGATTACATCCAACAAGATCCCGTGGTTTTTACTGATTCTCAATGATTTTAAAATGTTACAAACTCGATACGACACTATATAAAACGTTGCCATGATCAGGTTTGCCCAAATCCATGATGATACAGGCGCATTTTGTCAGATGGTCCGGCAGCGGCTGTTTGACCATCAACCGGAACGGTTCCGGTTTGATACAGGCGGCGATCTGCGAAAAATTTCAAGCGTTCTACTGCTTATGGGACAAGACCGGACCAGCGGCGAGCTGTTTTTTATGCTCAACAAACGGTCCCGGTATGTGCCCCAGCCAGGAGATTTGTGCTGTCCCGGAGGCGGCATATCGCCGATTCTGGACTGCGGTCTGACCCATTTTCTACTGTTTCCCTTTACCCCGCTGACTTGCTGGCCCCAAATGAACTGGTGGCGGCGGAACCGCCGGACCGACTTTCCCAAACTGTCGCTTTTACTGGCCGCTGCCTTAAGGGAAGGGTTTGAGGAGATGCGGCTCAATCCCTTTGGCCTCACCTTTCTCGGCCCCATGCCGCCAAAAGAGCTGGTGCTGTTCAAACGGGCCGTCTACCCCATGGTCTGCTGGATCAACCGGCAGCATCGATTTTTATTAAACTGGGAGGTGGAGCGCCTTGTGCGGATTCCCGTCCGGAATTTTTTCGATGACACCCGCTATGCCCGGTACCATATTTCTTATAAAACATCGGTTTCCGAAAAAAAGCCCATGCCGGGCCAAGACATGCCCTGTTTTGTCCATCAGGAAAAAGACAGGCAGGAATTGCTCTGGGGCGTCACTTACCGGATTGTGGTGCATTTTCTGAAAATAGTGTTTAACTATACCCCGCCACCCTTGGGAACGCTGCCGGTGATTCATCACCGAATCGGTGATTTCTATCTTCACGGTGCGGGTCGGCAAAACAGAAACTCAAAAGAACAAGATAAACCTTCATATCAAGGAACATGATCATGCCGATTTATGAATTTTGCTGCAATGCCTGCAACCATTTGTTTGAACAACTGATTTTTTCATCCGATCAGACCGTTCCCGTCTGCCCGTCATGCGACAGCCGGGATGTCCGGAAACTCATGTCATCGGGCCAGGTGCGTCCCAACGGCATCCCGACAGGTTCCGGCGGGTTCACCCCGCCCGCCTGCAAGACCGGTCCAGGCGGCGGGTGAGCGATCTGAAATCTTGTGCGGTCCGCACAATCCTGTTTGTATAAAGTGTCAAACCGTCTTTCAGGCCTGTGAAGCCCTTTTTTCACGGGCCTTTCTTCTTCTTCCCGCAGAACCGGATGAGAAAGGCTTCCATAAGGGATACGGGATCTTGACCGGTGGATTTCATGGCCCGGTCGATTTGGCTTAGTTCAATCATGGCTTCTGATAATTCTGAAACAGAAAACCGGCTTGCCCGGGAAAGCAGTTGAAACACAGGAAACGGACTTTTGGGGTTTTTCACCAGAACCAGATCCGTGGCATCGGCTTTTTTGCGTTTTTTCCTGTCATCCGGCGGGGTTCTGAGGGCATCCCATGCTTCGGAAAGAGCGGTATAAATGGCATCATCAGCCTGAACCGCGCTGAAAGGACCGCCCGTGAACCGGGAGTAGGTCATCCGGGGGTCCCAGGTGCGGCCCTGGTCACGTTCAATAAAGGCCCGTGCCGCCAGCAGCCGGCGAATCTGGTTGACTGCCGCCGCCAGAATCTGGAGCGGATGCATCTCATCTGCCAGAAGGCCGCGCATGTGCATGAGGCTGTCTGAAAGGTTTTTGTCCACCATGGCATTGGTAAAGGCAAAAATCGGATCTTTCCGGGTCCGGCGAAGGAGAGCCTCCACATCCGCGTTGGTGATGGTATTTCGTTCGCCGGTAAAAGAAACCAGTTTTTCCAGATTTCCGGAAAGGGTCCGAAGATCAAACCCAGCCCATTCCATAAGCCGCTGACACGCATCCCCAGAAATTTTTTTCCCGGTTCCTTCAAGGACCCGGGAAATGGCAGTGCGCATCACCTGCTCTTGGGTTATGCGGTCAGCCCGGCTTTCTCCTTTGGGGACACTGCAATCCACAATAAGGCCGGTTTTATCCAAATTTTTGAACAGGGATTTTCGCCGGTCCACCATGTCTGTGGTAATGATCAGCCGGTTTCCCTCCGGGAATCCCCTGTCCATGGCCAATTGCAGCAAATCACCATCATTTTGCTTTCCCGGAATCCGAAGGCTGTTTTCTTTGCAATAGGTGATAAGCGGATCCAGCCAAGGCACGGAACCGCCATCGGATGATGCTGCCACGGCTTCCCGGGATGCGGGTGTGGTGAGATCATCCAGGGAAAGCCCCAGAACCGACAGAAGACTTAAAAAAGACCGGGACGCTTTTTTCATTTCGCCTTTTTGGGCGGCTTGGGCCGCTTTGTCCCGCAAACTGTCTTTGACCTGGGTGGAATAGAAAATCCGGGCATCCCGCAGCATCACCACTTTTTGAGCAGAAAACAGAGCATAGGTGTTAAGATTTGCCATCACCGCAGCCATGTCGGATTCAGCGCCGTCAAACCCTTCCACATCCATGGACTGTCTGGACTGGGGAACCAGATGCGTTAAAAGCCCTTCTGCAGCCTGTTGGACCAGAAGTTCCTCACCGTAAATCAATGTGACCTGGGGCCAGTCAGCCGCTGGTGTTCGGGTCAGATAATCGGAAAACGCAGTGTGGGAAACCGTTGGCATGGAAAGGGGAATCCATATAAATGATGAAAATGGATCAGGCTGTTTGGCGAAAAGAGAATACGAAAGCAGACGTGTTTCCCCTCCCCCACCCTGTTTTTAAAGGGCGAGAAGGTCGGAAATAGTTTTTTACCCGTACCATAAAATCAGAGTTCGGGAATTTTTTTCAGCAGCACATGGATGATGAAAATGGCAAGGCCGATGGTAATGGCACTGTCTGCTATATTAAAGGCCGGCCAGTGGTAGGGCCCGATATACACATCCAGAAAATCCACCACTTCGCCCAGATGCACCCGGTCAATAAAGTTTCCCGCAGCGCCCCCGAAGACCATCGCCAGGGCCGATGCAAGCCATGGATAACGCTTTGGCGTACTGCGGTAAAAATAGATCATCACCGCCATGGCAAAAAGTGTCACGCCGATAAACAAAAGGGTTCGAATCATCTCACTGCCGTCGGCCATGAACCCAAAGGCGCCGCCCGGATTGTGGATGTGGGTGAGGTTGAAAAATCCGGGAATCACCGAAATCGCGTGGTGCAGGGGAATTGTTTTCAAGACCGCCAGTTTGGTGATCTGATCCAGGATTATCACAATCCCGGAAATGCCGAAAAATACCCGCCATCCCAAATGGGACGGAGATTTTTTTAAACCCCTTGTCCCCTGGGTCTTTTCCGGTTGTGTGGACGGCGATGCGCCATCTTCCGGATCATGTATCGGCATGGGACCAATCCATCTGGGAAAGGGCGTTTCCGCAGCGGGCGCAAATGGTGGGATGATCGGAAACAGTTCCCACTGTTTTGTCATACATCCAGCATCGCTGGCATTTTTCACCTCCGGCCGGCGTGACCTTGACCCATACCCCATCGGTTTCCTGGGCCGTATACGCCCCGTCCAGGGGACCTTGCGCAATTTCCACATGGGACACAATCAGAATCGCCCGCAGATCATCTTTGGAAAAACTGCTCATGACCGGGTACAGGGCATCGGAAAGCCCCACGGTCACTGCCGCATCCAGGCTGTGGCCGATCACTTTTTCCGCTCTGGCCTGTTCCAGGGCCCGGGTGACCTCGGATCGCACACTGATCAGGGTCTCCCATGTTTTTGCCAGGTCCGCATCCATGAGCCCGGAATCGGATTCTGGAAACCGGGCGAGGTGAATGCTTTCTGGTTTATCTTTAAAATCAGGCATATGGCGCCATATTTCTTCTGCGGTAAAAGGCATGATAGGGGCCATGATGCGGGCCATGGTATCCAGAATCCGGACCATGGCGGTCTGGGCGCTGCGGCGCTCCGGTGATGTTGGCGGGCTTGTATAGAGTCGATCTTTGAGAATATCCAGATAAAAGGCCGACAGATCCACGGTGCAATAATTGTACAGCCGGTGGTAGATCACATGAAATTCATAGCTGTCATAGGCTTTTAAGGCCCGGTCGATCACGCCCTGGAGCGTGTGCAGGGCAAACCGGTCGATATCCTGAAGCTGGTCCACCGGAAGGGCGTCTTTTTGGGGGTCAAAATCGCTGAGGTTTCCCAAAATAAACCGGCTTGTGTTGCGAATCCGGCGATAGGCGTCGCTGAGCTGTTTGAGGATATTGTCGGAAATCCGTACATCATCCCGGTAGTCTGAGGCCGACACCCACATCCGCAGGATTTCCGCGCCGTATTTGCCGATCACTTCGCCGGGTGCCACCACATTGCCGATGGATTTGGACATTTTTTTGCCGTCCGCATCCACCACAAACCCATGGGTCAGAACCGATTTGTAGGGCGCCTTGCCACGGGTTTCCACGGCCGTCAAAAGGGCGCTGTGGAACCAGCCCCGGTGCTGGTCACTGCCTTCCAGATACAGATCCGCCGGCCACCTTAAATAGTCCCGGTCTTCCAGCACAGCCGCATGGCTGACGCCAGAGTCAAACCACACATCCAGGATGTCATCTTCCTTAATAAAGCTGGTGTTGCCGCAGTGCTTGCAGACAGCGCCCGGCGGTATCAGATCGCCAACCGGTTTTTCAAACCACACATCTGCCCCGTATTCACAAAACAGGTCAAAAATGTGGTTCATGGCCGCTTCATCCATGTGCAGCCGGTCGCATTTTTCACAGACAAACACGGTGATGGGCACACCCCACGCCCGCTGGCGGGACACGCACCAGTCCGGCCGGTTTTCAATCATGCCATAAATGCGTTCGCGTCCCCAGTGGGGAATCCACTCCACCCGGTCAATCTCGGAAAGGGCTTTTTGCCGGAGCCCGGTTTTTTCCATGGAGATAAACCACTGGGGCGTGGCCCGGAAAATCACCGGTTTTTTACAGCGCCAGCAGTGGGGATAACTGTGCCGCAGGTCTGTTCTGGCCAGCAGCATCGTGTTGCCCAGAAGAGTCTGGATGATAGCGTCATTGGCCTTGAACACAAACTGGCCGGCAAAAAATTCCACCTCATCTGTAAAAACACCACTGTCGTTGACCGGCGAATACACATCAAGGCCGTATTTGAGACCCACGTCATAGTCTTCCCGACCATGGCCGGGGGCAGTATGCACGCAGCCCGTACCTGCCTCCAGGGTCACATGGTCCCCCAGCACAATGAGGGAATCCCGGTCATAAAACGGATGCCGGCAAACTTTGTTTTCCAGTGCTGCGGCCTTGAATTCCGCAATGATCCGATAGTTACCCATCCCAAAGGCCGCCATGCAGGCCTCCACCCGTTCCCGGGCCAGGATCAGCACCTCACCCTCCGGGGTTTCAACCGCCGCATAGTCAAACTCCGGGTGCAGGGCCACGGCCAGGTTGGCGGGCAGCGTCCAGGGCGTCGTGGTCCAGATCACAACAGAGACATTGCGCCCGGAAAGGGCCGGATCAATCTGGGCCGAATCGGATTTTAACGGAAATTTCACATACACCGACGGCGAGGTCTCATCCTTATATTCAATCTCTGCTTCCGCCAGGGCAGTTTTGCAACTGCAGCACCAGTGAATGGGTTTTTGGCTGCGGAACAGACTGCCGTCCAGGGCAAACTTGCAGCATTCCCGGGCAATAATGGCCTCATAGCGGTATTTCAGGGTCAGATACGGATTATCCCATTCGCCCATCACGCCCAGGCGTTTGAATTCATCCCGCTGGATATCAATGAATTTTTCCGCATACACCCGGCAGTGGCGGCGAATCTCAGCCTGGGTCAGGGATTTCTTTTTTTGTCCCAGTTCCTTGTCCACATTGTGCTCAATGGGAAGCCCGTGACAGTCCCAGCCCGGCACATAGGGCGCGTCGTATCCGGCCATTTGCCGGGACCGGACAATAATGTCCTTGAGGATTTTGTTCATGGCCGTACCGATATGGATATGGCCGTTGGCATAGGGGGGGCCGTCATGAAGAATAAAAAGCGGCCGGCCTTTGGATGATTTTCGGACGCGGTCATACAATTTGTTTTGTTCCCACGCCTCCAGTTGAAGAGGCTCTTTCTGAGCCAGGCTGGCTTTCATGGGAAAATCAGTATTAGGAAGATTCAGCGTCTTCTTGTAATCCATTCACTGCCTCCGTAGCGGAATTTTCTTGATAAACAGAACTTTTTACTTTGGAATCAGACCGGTGTCAAGCGCGCAGAAAAATGTCATCCAAATTTACAATGAGTTGTAATGAAGTGATGTCCGGGCCTGTCTTTCCCCTTTGGGATACGGCCTGCACCCCATCAATCCACATTGCAAAAGAGCTTGACTGCCCCATGGGCCGCTGTTAGTATCAAGCCCTGTCAAATCCCATAGAATTTATTGCTATTATTAAATATTCAGACTTTTTCAAAACTTTCCACGACCATATGATCGTGTTCATGGCGGATGCGTTTCAATGAATCTTTTTGATATCCTGGTGGTCACGATTCTGGCTTATGGACTGATTCGTGGTATTTTCAGAGGTTTTGTCAGGGAAGTGGCCGCCATTATCGGTGTTCTGGCCGGATTTTACGCGGCCTACACCTATTATCGGTATCTGGCCAACGCTTTTCTTTCCCAGTGGATTGACACCCCCACCTATCAATATATCGTTAGTTACCTGATCATTTTTTCGGTGGTTCTGGCTGCAGTGGATCTTCTGGCCATGGTCATCACCTACCTCATGAAAATCACCTATACGGGCTGGGTAGACCGCATCAGCGGCGCCCTGTTCGGCATTTTTAAAGGAACCCTTGTCATCTGCGTGCTGTTTATTGTGTTGACCACCTTTCTCCCGAAAAGTTCCACCTTTATCCGAGAGGCAACGCTTTCCCCCTATGTGGCGACGGTATCTGAAACCATGATCAGTGTGGCCTCGGATGACTTCCGGAATCGCTTTGCCCTGAAAATAAAGGAGCTGAAAAAGTCTTGGCAGAAAAACTGATCCCTTCACCGGATGTGCCTCCCGTTGACCGTCTGGTTCATCTGATCAACATCTTGACCGGTGAGAACGGCTGTCCATGGGATAAAAAACAAACACCAGAAAGTGCCGGCCGGCATCTGATTGAAGAGGCCCACGAGCTGGTGGATGCCATTCTTTCAAGAGACGCCCAGGCCATTTGCGAAGAAACCGGCGATGTGCTGTTTCAGATTTTTTTTATCATCCACCTGTTTCGTATCCGGGGCGACTTTGACGTAAAGGATGTGGTGGATGCCAATCTTGAAAAAATGATCCGCCGCCATCCCCATGTGTTTGGGGATGCGTCCGCCGACACGCCCGAGGCAGTGCTGGAAAACTGGCGGAAAATCAAAAAAACCGAAAAACCCCAAACCCCCCTTTCGGTTCTGGACGGTATTCCCCAAAGCCTTCCCGGATTGATGCGGGCAGCCCTGGTGTCTGAGCGGGCAGCTGCCACAGGATTTGACTGGCCGGATCTCAAAGGTGTCATGGCCACGGCCAGGGCGGAATGGAGCGAGTTTTCCCATGCCATTGATGCAAACGGAAGGGTGATCAGCGCGGATGCGGCGGAAGATGAATTGGGCGATGTGCTGTTTACCCTGGTCAATGTGGCCCGATTTGCCTCCATTCATCCGGAGATGGCCCTTGTCCGGTCCATCCGGAAATTTGAGGCAAGGTTCCGGTGGATGGAAGACCAGTGCCGAAAAGACAACATCGAATTCAGCAGCCTTGATTTTACACAGATGCACCAGCTCTGGGATCAGGCCAAAAAGGAACTGACGCCGGCGCATTCTGAAATATCCTGAACCCAAGAGAGGACGTTCTTGAAAGCGGAAATACTGGCAACCGGCGATGAAATCCGTTCCGGCACACTGGTGGACACCAACTCCGCCTATATTGCCGAAATACTGGAAGACAGCGGCATCCCGGTGGTGCGCCACACCACTGTGGGTGATAGCCTGGATGACCTGGTCACCGCCATTACGGAAATCAGCCGGCGCGCGGATGTGGCGGTGGTGACCGGCGGCCTGGGGCCCACCCTTGACGACCGGTCTGCTGAAGCAGCTGCCAGGGCGGCAGGCGTTGACCTTGTCTTTGACCCTTTGGTGTGGGAAACCATCCAGCATTTTTTCACCACCATCGAACGGGCCATCACAACGGACCGGGGGATTCCTGCTTCCAACAAAAAACAGGCTTTTTTCCCTGCCGGAAGCCGGGTGATCGACAATACCATCGGCACGGCGCCGGGGTTTGCCATTTCCATCAACCGCTGCCGATTTTACTTTCTGCCGGGCGTGCCCTACGAAATGAAACGCATGCTGAAAGACGATGTGATTTCAGACATGATGTCCGGCAAAGACAGTGCGCCCATTTATCACCGTATCAAAACCATCTCCATTGTGGGGCTTTCCGAAGCTGTGGCCGGAGAAAAAACCGCTGCCGTAGAAACCCTTTTTCCCGGCGTGATCCTGGGCCTGCGGGCTTCTTTTCCCCAGATGCAGGTCAAACTGTACGCCCGCCATGCAGACCCTGAATTTCTGGATCACCAAATCAAGGAAGCCACGGCCTGGACCGTTAATGCCCTTGGGCCGGATCATGTGATTTCCGAAAATGCCGAGACCATGGAAACGGTTCTCGGAAAGCTGCTCATTCAGCATTCCGCCACCCTGGCCGTGGCTGAAAGTTGCACCGGCGGCTTGATTGCCCACTGGCTCACCAATGTAGCGGGAAGCTCTGCCTATTTTCTCTTTTCCGGCGTTACCTATGCCAATGCCGCCAAAATTGATGTCCTTGGCGTGAACCCTGAAACCATCGCCCAACACGGGGCAGTGAGTGAGCCCACGGTTCGGGAAATGGCAGACGGCGTCCGGCGTGTGGGAAAATCCACCTTTGGTCTGGCCACATCAGGCGTTGCGGGCCCGGACGGCGGAAGTCCGGACAAACCCATGGGAACCGTCTGCATCGGCGTTTCCGGTCCAAACGGCACTTTTTCCCGCACCTTTTATTTTCCCTTCAAAAAACGCCGGATGAACAAGGAGGCTTTTGCCTTGGCCGCCCTCAACCTGCTGCGCCGGGAGCTTTTGGCTTTTCCCGCTTCACAGAATTGACGCGCCCGCGTTTAAAGGACATCGTGGGGCTGCCAATTTTCAGTTAAAGGGTGACTTTCATCTTGTCATTTTCGCGCTGGACGGAACAACGTCAAAAAGTAACAGCATTCTGTTTTGATTTTTTGGAACCCGCCTGAACAAAGGTGAAAACCCAGGTGGACATCATTCCATCTTGAGCATGATGTGCCCCAAAAGGATACCTTACCCATGATTGTACCTGTTATTCTGGCAGGCGGCAGCGGCACCCGGCTGTGGCCCCTTTCCCGCTCCCTGTACCCCAAACAGCTCATCAAGCTGGTGAATAATCACACCCTGTTCCAGAATACAGTCCGGCGCCTGGAAGGCCTTACCGAAACCGCACCACCAATTGTTGTCTGCAACACTGAATACCGCTTCATGGTGGCCGATCAATTGCGTCAGATGAATATTTCTGCCGACGCCATCATTCTGGAGCCTGTGGGCCGAAACACCGCGCCGGCAATGGCCGTGGCTGCCCTGTGGGCCACCCGGGCCGGAAGCGACCCGGTTCTTCTGATACTTCCGGCAGATCACCATATTGAGGATACCGACGCATTTCAAAAAGCCCTGACCATCGGCTACAAACATGCCCAGGCTGACCGGTTGGTCACCTTCGGCGTTGTGCCCCGGTCGCCAGAAACCGGTTATGGGTATATCAAGGCGGGTGAGCCAATTTCCGCTCCTGGACGAAAGCCCACCGCCTATTCCATTTCCGCTTTTGTTGAAAAGCCGGACCTGGTCGCTGCCAAACGCTATGTATATGCACGAAATTACTGCTGGAACAGCGGCATGTTCATGTTTACCGCCTCAAAGGCGCTGGCGGCCCTGGAGCAGTTTGCGCCGGATATGGTCGCCGCCTGTCGCCTTGCCGTTGAACGGGGAATTACGGATCTGGATTTTTTCCGACTGGATAAAGCGGCTTTTTCCGAGTGTCCTGCAGATTCCATTGATTATGCCATCATGGAAAAAACAGATAAAGGCGCCATGGTGCCCATGTCCGCCGGATGGAACGATCTGGGATCATGGGAAGCCTTGTGGCAGGTGGGCGAAAAAGATTCGGCCAACAACGTGATCCAGGGCGATGTAATCGTAGAAGACGTTACCGATTCCTATCTCCACGCTGAAAGCCGTCTGGTTGCGGCCGTTGGTTTAAAAGACCATGTGGTGGTGGAAACCGAAGATTCGGTGCTCATCGCCCCTCGGAAGGAGGTTCAGGAGGTCAAAAAGCTTGTGGACCAGCTCAAAGCCAAGGGGCGAGCCGAAACCCGGGCCCATAAGCGCATGTACCGGCCCTGGGGCATTATGGCTCAACTGGCTTCCGGAAACCGGTTTCGGATCAACCGCCTTTCCATCAATCCAGGTGCGTCCATTTCCCTGCAAAAACATTACAACCGATGTGAACATTGGACCATCGTGCATGGCACAGCCCTTGTGACCTGCGGCGACAAACAGTTTATACTCAAAGAAGACCATTCTACCTATATTTCTGCCGGTATCGCCCATTGCCTGAAAAACCCGGGACGCATTCCTCTGGACGTCATTGAAGTACAGACCGGTTCGTATATCGGCAAAGATGATGTGGTCCGGGAAGACATCGCTCCCGCTCCGGAGATAGATCCGGACTTGTTGTAACCCCAATGAAAAATACAGCCATGCGGCTGGACAACCGTTTAACCGCCACCTGCTCTTCCCAACGGGCGTGGGAGCGAAAAAAGAAGGACGCGTCATGAAAACCGATATTTCCAGACAGTTATTTGACCGTGCCAGACCCCTGATTCCCGGCGGCGTGAACAGTCCGGTCCGGGCATGCCGATCTGTTGGGACAGATCCCCTTTTTATCTGCGAGGCAAACGGATGCCGGCTGACGGATGTGGACGGCAATGTCTTCATCGACTATGTGGGGTCCTGGGGGCCAATGATTGTGGGGCATCGCCATCCCAAAGTGGTCGCCGCCCTTTCCGATGCGCTTTCCCGCGGCACCAGCTACGGCGCACCCACCGAACTGGAGATTGAGCTGGCTGAACAGGTCTGTGCGGCAGTGCCGTCCGTTGAAATGATCCGGATGGTCAACTCCGGAACCGAGGCCACCATGAGCGCCATCCGACTGGCCAGGGGCTATACCCAAAGAAATACCATCATCAAATTTGACGGATGTTACCATGGCCATGCCGATGCCCTGCTGGTGGAAGCCGGATCCGGTGTGGCCACTCTTCAGATTCCCGGAAGTTCCGGTGTGCCCTCCGCCTTTATTGCAGAAACCCTGTCGCTTCCCTACAATGATGTGGACACATTTTCAGAGGTGATGCAAAAAAAAGGAGATGACATCGCCTGCGTGATCGTGGAGCCGATTGCCGGAAACATGGGGCTGGTTCCGCCGATTTCACCTTTTCTGGAAACCCTTCGCAGGCTCACGGAAAAACACGGGGCACTCTTGATTTTTGACGAGGTGATGACCGGGTTCCGGGTGGCCCTGGGCGGAGCCCAGCAGCGATTTGGCATTTTTCCCGATCTTTCCTGTTTTGGAAAAATCATCGGCGGCGGACTGCCTGTGGGCGCCTATGGCGGCAGGCGGGAAATCATGGAACAAATCGCGCCGACAGGCCCGGTGTATCAGGCCGGCACCCTTTCCGGAAATCCCTTGGCCATGGCCGCAGGCATTGCCACCTTGGCCTTGATTTCCGAGCCCGGTTTTTACGATACCCTGGAAGCCCGTTCCCACAGGCTGATCACTGGCCTTGCAGAAAGGGCTGAAAAAGCGGGAATTCCCGTTTCCTGCGCCCAGGTGGGGGCAATGCTGGGTCTCTTTTTTACAGACCAGCCGGTTAAAAATTATGCGGATGCCAAAACATCCGATCTTTCTCGATTTTCAGCCTATTATAAGGGAATGCGGGAAAACGGGGTGTATCTGGCGCCTTCCCAGTTTGAGGCATTTTTTATCTCCTCCGCCCATGATGATACGGCCATTGATCAGACTTTGGCTGCTGCGGAAACGGTTTTTTCCTGTATGTGACATCTCTTTTTCTTTGCATCACCCGTCACGGGCGGGGATAAAAGCGGTTTCTGACCGCGTTTTATAGATAAGCAAGCGAACAAATTACGAGGATATGGGAGTGGCCCTGAAAAACGGATTGACCCTGAATCACGGCTGGTGGAAACCAGATCATCAGTTACCGGAAACCGGCGATGAGGCATGGCAACGGGCATTGCGGGATCTTTCAAAACCCCTTTACTGTGTGCAGGCGGACGGACGGCTTGCTGTTTCCCAGGATGGAACAGCCTTTCTGGGTCCGGCAGATGTTTCTGACCCCCTCCCCTACCCGCTTGCAGGATGGGCCCCGGCGTTTTCCCTGACTGAACTGGGAGATAAAGGGTTTAAAGCAGATCATGGCCTGAAGCTGGCCTATATCTGCGGGGCCATGGCCAACGGCATTACCTCCACCGCCATGGTGGAGGCTGCCGGAAAAGCCGGCATGATCGGATTTTTCGGCGCGGGCGGCCTGTCCATTGACCAGGTGGAGGCCGCCATTCATACACTTCAGAATCGGCGGGATCCCATTCCCTACGGCTTCAACCTGATCCACAGCCCCAATGATATGGCCCTGGAACAACGCGTGGTGGATCTTTATATCAACAGGGGCGTTCATCTGGTTTCCGCTTCCGCCTATATGGATATCACCCTGCCGCTGGCAGCTTACCGGGTTCACGGTATCCACCGGGGTCATGACGGCCAAATCGTGTGTCCGAACCGGATCATTGCCAAAATTTCCCGTGAAGAAGTGGCCCGCAAATTTTTTTCCCCACCACCTGAAAAGTTTTTAAAAATCCTTGTGGAACAGGGAAACATCACAACCCATCAGGCTGAACTGGCCCGGCAAATCCCCATGGCCCAGGACATGACAGCAGAAGCGGATTCCGGCGGCCATACGGACAACCGGCCTGCCCTGTGTCTTTTCCCGACCCTTTTGGCCATTCGGGATGAAATGGCCGACAAGTTTGGCTATGGCATGCTCCTTCGGGTAGGCATTGCCGGCGGCATTGCCACGCCGGAATCTGCTGCCGCTGCTTTTGCCATGGGCGCGGCGTGGATTCTGACCGGGTCTGTCAACCAGTCCTGCGTTGAAGCAGACACGTCTCCCCAGGTGAAAAAAATGCTGGCCGATGCCCGGCAGGCGGACATCACCATGGCCCCGGCCGCAGACATGTTTGAAATGGGGGTTAAGGTGCAGGTTCTCAAACGGGGCACCCTGTTTTCCCTGCGCGGGGCAAAACTTTATGAAATTTACCGAAATTATGACCGGTTTTCGGATGTTCCGGAAAACCAGCGCAAAGTGGTGGAAGAGACGGTTTTGAAATGTGGTTTTGAGGAAGAATGGGAAAATACCCGGAATTTTTTCATGCACCGGGATCCCTCCCAGGTGGAGCGGGCAGAAAAAGACCCCAAACACAAAATGGCTCTGGTGTTTCGGTCCTATCTGGGACAAGCCGCCATCTGGGCCAAAAAGGGCCTTCCAGACCGGGTCATTGATTACCAGATCTGGTGCGGTCCGGCCATGGGCGCATTTAATGAGTGGGTCCGGGGAAGTTATCTGGAGGCCCCTCAAAACCGCACGGTGGTGGGGGTTGGCCTGAATCTCTTGCATGGCGCAGCAGTGATGGGACGGCTGAACACCCTGCGGCATCAGGGGGCCCAAATCCCGGAATTTCCCAACTTGCTGGCACCGGTCCCGGAAGATGAGATCCGGCGGCTTGTGCCGGCAATATAAAGGTTGGCGCGCGCATGTCCCCCTTCCCCGACTCGCTTTTCAGACAAGGCAGGCAATCATGAAATACCAACTGGATGACAAACCCGGCATCGGCGCCATGGTGCTGTACGGCCTTCAGTGGTGGGTGGTGTCCCTGCCCTGCGTGGTGATCATGGGCGTTGTGGTGGCCCGGCTTCACTATACTGACATCGGCGCCCAGACCTTTTATCTGCAAAAGCTTTTTGGGGTGATGGGCACAGCCACCCTGGTCCAAATTTTTATGGGTCACCGTCTCCCGCTGGTGGTAGGCCCTGCCGCCACCTTGCTGGTGGGGATTGTCGCCGCCACCGCATCCAGCATCAACGCCGTCTATACCGCTATTTTAGCGGGCGGGGCCATCCTTGCCGTTATCGGGTACAGTGGCCTCATGACCCGGCTGCGATTTTTCTTCACCCCCCGGATCATTGCGGTGATTTTGATCCTCATTGCCTTTACCCTCTGCCCCACTATTCTGAAACTTGTGTTTCCCGGCCCGGACCACGCCATTTTTCATCTGTGTTTTGCACTGACCACTGTTGGTGTTCTGATTTTATGGAATACCTGGGCGCCCGGCGTATGGAAATCCATGACCGTGATCATCGGCATTGCCGGCGGCACCCTGGTGTATCTGCTGGTTCTGGGCACGCCGTCCCTGGGCACTGCGGGCGCGGACCCGGAATCGTATTTCCTGTTTCTTCCCCGGCTTGAATTTCACATGGGGACGCTGTTTTCCTTTGTGTTCTGTTTTCTGGCCCTGATCATCAATGAGCTGGGGTCCATCGAATCCGTGGGCCACATGCTGAAGGCAGACACCATGGCCCCCAGAATCCGCAGCGGCATGGGACTCCAGGGATTGGCCAATATGGCGGCGGGCGGACTTGGCGTCATCGGACCCGTGGATTTTTCCCTCAGCGCCGGGGTGATTGCCGCCACTGGCTGCGCCTCGCGGTTTACCCTGGCCCCGGCAGGCGTGGGGCTTGTTTTATGTGCCTTTATTCCGCAGCTCGTGTTGCTGCTCTCCCACATTCCCAGCCCGGTCATGGGCGCGTTGATGCTCTATTTGATGTCTGCCCAGCTAGCCAGCGGACTTGCCATGCTGGTGTCGGAAAAAGGCGTAACGGATTTTAACAGCGGCATCACGGTCAGCCTGCCCCTGATGGTGGGCATTCTGATTTCCTTTGCCCCGCCCGAGGTGATGAGCCGGTTTCCGGAGCTGATCCGGCCCATTATCGGAAACGGATTTGCCATGGGAACCCTGACTGTGGTCATTCTGGAACACATCGTGTTCAGGAAGGGGAAAGAGAACTGAAAAGCTGATTTCACGACGCCTGCTAGTTCAGATGTTTATCCCAATTCTTTTTTTACAACCCACGCGATCTCTTCGCAGAGGCTTCGGGTTTCCGTTTCGGTGGGGCCTTCCACCATGACCCGGCACTGGGACTGGGTCCCTGAATACCGTACCAGCACCCGCCCGTTTTCGCCCAGCTTGGATTCCACATGGGAAATGACCTTCACTAAGTCCGGAATCTGATCCAAAGGCGGTTTGGATGAAACATCCACATTGATGAGGCATTGGGGATAAACCGTCATGATGGTGGACAATTCGGATAGGGGTGTATTGGACCGGCGTACCGCATTCAAAAGATTCAAGGCTGCCAGCATCCCGTCTCCGGTGGTGTGGGAGTTTAAAAAAATCAGGTGTCCTGAATCTTCACCTCCCAAAACAGCGCCGGTTTTGCGCATTTCTTCCACCACATGGCGATCCCCCACACTTGCTTGAATATGACGAACACCCATTTTTTTGAGCGCCGTCCCAAATCCCATGTTGCTCATGACCGTTGAAACCACCACCTGATTGTTTAGTATTCCCCTTTCCATCATGGATTTTGCACAAACAGCCATGATCTGATCACCGGAAAGGGATTTTCCGTTTTCATCCACAACAATCAGGCGATCCGCATCCCCGTCAAAGGCAAGGCCGATATCCACTTTTTCGGCCACAACACGGGCGGACAAGGTCCCTGTATGCTGAGACCCGCAGTTTTCATTGATATTGATGCCGTTGGGATTGCAGCATATCGCTGTTACCTGAGCCCCCAGTTCACGGAAAAGTTTCGGTGCCACCTTACTTGCCGCACCATGGGCGCAATCCATCACCAGACGGACACCTTCAAGGGAAAATCCGCTTCCCATGCACTCACGCAAAAAACCGCAGTACCGGTCAGCCGCATCGTCCATACGGAAGATGGTGCCGAGGCGGGAGACGGTTCGGCTTTTCCGGTAAAGGGGATCGCTTTCCAGAATCTCGTGTTCGATGCGGGCTTCATCATCATCGGAAAGCTTGAATCCATCGGATCTGAAAAGCTTGATGCCATTATCCCCATAGGGATTGTGGGAAGCAGAAATCATAATACCGGCATCATAGTTTCCAGATCGTGTGAGATAGGCAAGCCCTGGTGTGGGAATGATTTCGGCAATCCGCACATCATGTCCCATGGAACAGATTCCGGCAGAGATCGCAAAAACCAGCATATCCCCGGAAATACGGGTATCCCGGCCAATGACAAACCGTCCCTTTTCTGTCTGGCCACAAAAAAAATCAGCAATCGCTCTGCCCGCTTTGATGGCGGTTTCAGCGTCCAGGGGATATTGGTTGGCCACGCCTCTGATGCCATCTGTACCAAAAAGTTTGTTCACCTGGGATTCCGCTTTCATTTATTTGACATCTGGAACAGACATCCGAAGACATGAAGAAAGGTGTTCATGTGGCAACCCATGACATCATTGAGGACTCACCATGCTTTTGACTGGGTATTTGGATGCATGGAAGACTCCCTCTAAATGCGTCAGGCCGAATTGTCAGCTACCTATGGCCGGAAACAGGGAAAACAGATCCTCCCCCACCTGATTTACAATTTCTTGCAGCCAGCCGGTACATGCGGAGGCCGCTTCAGGCGCCAGGTTCTGAATCACATCAAGGTAATTTGCAGTTACGGCTTTTTGGGAAAAAACAGCATGCACTGTTTTATCCCGGCAGTCATCCATGGTGCTGAGCCAATGTGAAACAATGGTTTTGACATGGTGCGCGTTGGCATGCAGTTCGGTTTTCTGTTGGATCAGCCGGGGATTTGCGTTTTTTTCGAACTTTTCCAGGTAAGACCGCAAAGAAGGTTCCATTTTTCCACAAAAAACAGAAAATTGTTTTACCCGTTCGAAAATGGCAGTCTCGAGAACTTCCACCAGCCCCTTATGAAGGGCGGCCGGGTAAGACTTTCCGACAAACATCCCCCGCACATGGGTGTACCAGGCCATAAGGGCCACCAGGTTACCCATATACAAAATGTTGTTTGTCACCTGCCGGCTCACGGACGCATAAATACCGGTCGTATAGGGAAGTGCGCCTCCCCTTCCCTTTCCCTCCAAAATCAAATGACCGGGTTTAAGCTGGTCTTTTCGGCAAATAGACCCGGCCGCCGTAACAGTTCCATAGGCAATCCGGCAGGGCCCGACCATTCCCCCCTGTCCGCCCAGAAAAATCGGCGGCTGGTTCAGCATCACGCCGGACGGCACATCGCCGATCAATGACGCGGTTGCCTTGTCCTGATTGGGCGTATAATTGAAATGGATGTAGGAACTTCCCACTTCACTGTGATTTTTCCGGCTGGTGCCGCCGGCCATCAGGCAATCACAAAAATTGATCAGACTGCCGAGGGTAACAAAAGGAAAGAGAATCGTCTGCTTGAGTCCCACCGTATGGGCGATGCTGGCCTGTTCTTCCAGGATGGTGCCGCCTCGCACATGGGCGCCGGATCCTGCCTCAGCGCCTTCCAGAAACACCGCGTTTTCAAAATATCCACCCTTGAGTTTCACGCCAGGACCGACATAGCAGTTGTGAATCGTCACCGGCGCTTCATGGCCCAGCTCAACACCCTGACAGATCAGGGTGTTTTCTCCCCTCACCCTGCAACCGGGATGGATAACAGCATGGGGTGAGATGCGTTCCATCCGCACAGTGTCGTCAATTATCGAATTTTTTGAAGGCATGGCAATGCGCTTTTGGGTTCGGCATCAGACAAAATCACCGGCTCCAGCCGGATGGTGAATTTTTTGACAAACCATCCGGCGGCGCGGCAGGTTTCATAGGCTTTGCGCAGCACCGCATCATCACGCGGATCCTGAAATGAGATCAAAACGCCTTTGATAGTGTGTTTTTCTCCGAATTCGGGAAGTGCTTTCATTGTTCCGAAGACCGGAAAGCCCTGGATCTTTTTTCCGGTTTTTAAGGGGTCATCATCAATAAATCCCACAGGGTTCAGGTGAAGGGCGCTGTTATGGAGAATTTCCCGCAAAAGGAGTTCGCCGCCGCGTCCTGCCCCATAAATCAGCACCGGGTCACCCTGGGACACGGTACTCCGATTGACCATGTCATTAAAAAAACGAAATGACCCGCGTGTGGTCATGAGCAAAATCGTTGTGGTGAGCCAGTCAATCAACAGTACATGAATGGAAAACCCGCCAACCCCATACAACATCGCCACACAGGCCATTACACAGATGGTGGCAACGGTTGAGCTGCAGACATAAAGGACCGTATCCCGCACGGAAATGTATTGCCACAATCTCCGGTAAATGCCGAAGCCGTAGAAAATGAGAAGTTTGACAGAAATGACAAGGGGCAGAGATTTTAAAAAAATGGTGAAAAAATGATTAAATGCACTTCCCGAAAACCGGATTCGATAAGCCAGGTAATAGGAAAAGGCCACCAGTCCCAGATCCAGGAGAATAATCATCAGTTGCTGTTTATAGGTAATATTGGCAAGCGTCCGGGTAAATTTTGTTTTTCGAAGCGCTGAAAATTCTTTTTCCGGATACACCCGCAGTTGTGACAGATACACCCCCATCATCACAATGGCCAGAACCAGGGGAATCACCACGGTGGGAGAGGTAAAGGAATCGGTTCGGCTGACAAAAACAGCGGCCATTCCGGAAACCGCACTCATGCCGTACAGAAACAGCACCGCCCCTTTTTCGGTAAACCCCATCAGCACCAGCCGGTGAGAGGTGTGGTCTCGTCCTCCGGTGGAGGCCTTGCGCCCGCTTAAAATCCGAACAATGGTCACCAATGACGTGTCAAAAATCGGAACCATGAGCAAAAGTACCGGAACCGCAACAATGGCAAAACCAGTGTGTGGGGTTCCCTGATGATGGGCCATGGGAAGGACCGACAGGCAAAACCCGATGACCAGACTGCCGCAATCTCCCATAAAAATGGATGCAGGGTTAAAATTGTAAACAAGAAACCCGGCGCAAGCGCCCGCCAGGATCAGAGACATCCAGAACGCATCAGCGGAAACCAAGTTGCCATACAAAATGGCCATGGACAGGGAAACGGTCATGGCCACACCAGCACACAGCCCGTCCATATTGTCCAGAAGATTGAACGCATTGGTGATGCCCACAATCCAGACCAGGGTCACCAGGGTATCCAGGGTCAGGGAAACAAACCAGCCCAGACGAAATCCAAGAAATGTGGCGATACCGGCCACCAGAATTTGACAGATGAGTTTGGTTTGGGGTTTGAGTGCGCGAAAATCATCCACCAGACCAATGACAAAAAGAAAAACCGACCCCACAAAAATAACCGTGGAAAAAGAGGCTGGCAAATATCCCGGATGGAAACGTGTCAGACTTTTCCAGATCAGCGGACAATCCACCAGAAAAACAAACGGCACCGCAATTCCCAAAAAAATGGCAATACCGCCGGCCAGTGCGGTGGTTTGGGTGTGCCACCGATCTTCCCGGGGGCGAGCCACCCAGCCGCGCTGAATGGCCACCCACCGGACAATGGGCGTCATGATGAGAGTAATCAAAAATGCCCACAGGCCAGGGAGAAAATGTGTCATCTCACTTCCAGGGATCAGCGTATTTGAACACGATCTGAATCAAAACATGCAATTGTCAACAGCTAGTGGTTTTTCATGAATTCAATCACTTTGAGCAGGATAAAGTCAAGATCCCGATCCGGAGCAAAATCAATTTCCTGTTTGAGCTTTTCCGTGCTGGGCACACGACGCGCCATGTCCTCAAAATCTTTTCCAAAGGCATCATCATAGGGAATGAGGGTCAGTTTGGAAGAAGAACCCGTCATGGCAATAATTTTTTGGGCCAGATCCAGTATGGATATTTCTTCCACACCACCGATATTGAATACTTCACCGATGGCGCTGTCAGATGCCATCAGCCGGATCATGGCTTCCACCACATCGTTCACATAGGTGAAGGTCCGGGTTTGCGTGCCATCACCATATACCGTAATGGGTTCATTTTTAAGGGCCTGCCGCACAAACCGCGGAATCACCATGCCGTATGTACCCGTCTGACGGGGACCCACTGTATTGAAAAGGCGCGTAATGACCACCTCAAGCCCATGGGTCCGGTAATAGGCCAGGGCGGTAAACTCGTCAATGAGTTTTGCCGCGGCATAGCTCCACCGGAATTTGCTGGAAGGGCCGTAAATCACATTGTCGGTTTCAATGAGCGGCGCGTGCAGATGCTTTCCGTATACCTCGGAAGTTGAGGCAATGAGCACCCGTTTTTTGAACTTGTTGCAAATTTCCAGGACTTTCTCAGTTCCCTGAATATTGGTCACAATGGATTCCAGGGGTTTATCCAGAATTGTCTGCACCCCCACGGCCGCGGCCAGATGATACACCCTGTCACAAATGCCGGTCAGTTCCAGCAGCAAATCATGATTCAAAATAGTGTTGATATGCACAAACAGCTTGTTCTGGTAATCCGGATGACGTTGAAGGTGTCGAAGGTTCTCCATGGATCCGGTTGACAGATCGTCAATGATATACACCTCGTCCCCGTGTTCAAGGCAGTATTCCGCCAGGTGAGACCCGATAAACCCGGCGCCGCCTGTGATGAGTATACGCATGAATCAAAACTCCTTTTTTCCAATATCCATGTTAACTGCGTTTAGATGGTGTCCCCTGAAGAGATATAACGATTTGAATTGATTACATCAAACAAGATCCCGTGATTTTAGTAACACTATAGTGATGTCAAACTGTTAAAAGATAGAGACGACACTATCTAACGCATTTTACCGTTGGGGTGAAGCATTGCCACAAGGTTCAACCCGGTAGATACCGTTTCCAGAGATGCTTACACAAACTGAAAAATAAAACGTGCGGGTCCTAATTTTTCCGCAGCACAATGCGTTTTACTGCAGAGCGGACCAACTTGCCTTCTTTTCCCCGGTACCCTATCCCGAGAACCAGGGTCATGCCAAGGAAAATGCCGCATTCAAGGCCAACCCGGAATAAGGGGGAAGCGGCGTCCGGCATGGCGGATTCAAGGCAGACCACGGTCAGGGTCATGCCGCCGGCGATCCATATCATCCAGAAAGCATGCCTTTTCCATTCAAGATAAAGGAGAAGTTTGCCCGCAGCAGCCAATCCAAGCACCAACACCACCCACTGGCCGATGGTGGTGGCCAGCGCAATGCCCCAGACCCCCCATCCACAATAAAAGACAAAAATACCGTTTAATACCACACTGGTCATCAGGCCGGCCAGCTTTCTCACCACGATCCAGCCCAGCTGTCTCTGGACCTGGAAAATCTGCTCAATGGGTTCCTGAAGCAGCATGGGCAGGATTGACCAGGCAAATCCGGAAACCGCCAGACTGACCAGTTCGGTATCTGTTCGAGAAAACACGCCCCGCTCCAGAAAAAGCCCCACCAGGTCTTTTCCGAACACCACCAGAAAAAGATTTAAGGGAATGGCCAAAAAGATGGCCAAGGATACGAGATCGTTATAAACCCCATTTTTTTGAACAAGATCCTTGGATTCGGCAAAAACCGTCACAAAGGCAGACTTGATGCTGACAAGGGGTTCCATGAAATAGGCAATGGTGTTGCCATAGGCCAGGGCGCTGACATTTCCGGTACCCAAAAAGGAAACAAAGAAACGGTCGGTGATGGCGTATAAATACTGGGTGGTCTGAAGCATCATCAGACTGGGACCGGCTTTGAGAACATGAATGATTTTTTTAATGGAAACGCTTTTCCGGATGGGAAAGTTTTTTATAAAAAAAATAAACAAAAACAAAAACGCAATGGAAAAACCCAGGGAAAACGACCAGTACAAAACATGGGGCTGGTCCTTGTACAACACAATGAGAACCAGGGTGGCGCCGTCCACAATGCATTCCGCCTGATAGAACAGGGAAAATCGTCTGACTGAGCGAAAAATGGACCCCATGAACCGAAAAGGAATATAAAAGAAAATCAGGGGAATAAACCACACAAACGATTCCACCAGAAGACGGCGCCGTTCATCGTCAAATCCCCAGGCCACCTTGGCCAGAATTTCCCTGAAAAAGAGAAACAGAATGCAGATGAGCAGGGAAACACAGAGGCAAAGCACAAACAGGCCGCTGACCAGATTCAGAAAATCTTCTTTTTCATCGGTGTTGAACAGCTCGACCAGTTTGGGAACCGCTACCACCTCCAGCATCTGGGCCCAGGAAAACACAAAAATGCCCATCAGGGCCATGGCCATATAAAAAACATCCAACTGGGCAGAAAGGCCGATGGCAGCTGCCACAATGATGTGTTTGAGGGCGCCTGAAACACGGCCCACCGACTTCCATAAAACCGATGATTTTAAAGAAGAAAGAAAGGATTCGGGTTTTCCTGGAGATAAGGTTTCCGGCATAGTCAACGGGTTTGCGCAGGATGGGAGGAGAGCAGCGCTTCATAGGTATTTCCCATTCTTTTGACAAGAATGGCGGCAGCATAGTTGTTCAACACAAACTCTCTGGCACCGGCTATTTTTTGAGCGTCCGGGTTACGCAGCAGATAAGAAAGGCCATTTGCAAAAGCCGACGGATTGTTTTTGATACATAAAACACCGCGTTCACAAACCGAAAACCCCATGGCCCCGAAATCGTCTTTGTGAATTTTTCCCAGTAAATCCCGAATTCCGCCCACATCTGTGGAAATTACGGGAACATCGGCTGCCATGGCCTCAATAATGGACACCGGGGTTCCTTCATTTAAAGAGGTCAGGGCAACAATATCCAGATCCGGATAAACCAGGGACACATCTTTTTCCCACCCGCAAAAAACAACCGCATCGGAAAGGTGTTGGTCAGCCACATAGTTTTCCAGATCCCCCCTTAACTCACCGTCTCCCACCACCACAAATTTCAGATTCGGATGGCCATGACGTTCCAGAACCTGTTTGGCGGCATTAAAAAAAAGATAATGATTTTTGATGGGCACGAGCCTTCCCACAATTCCGATAAGACGGGTATCCGGCCCCACACCGATTTTCTTTCTGAATATTCCCTTTTTTTCTCCGCTGGTTTTGAAAGGCAGCAAATCAAAACCCAGATTGACCACTTTGATTTTGTCCGGATCAGCGACCTGATAATGCTCTGCCAGATCTTTTTTTTGTGATTCACTCAAGACAATGATCCGGTCCGTCACCTTTGCCAGCATCCGTTCGATGCGTAAAAAAAGAATGGATTTGAATTTGTTGAAATATCCGTCCAAGACATTGCCGTGAAAGGTGTGAACCGTCACAATTTTCTGTTTCCGGAACACATTACAGAAAAAGGCAGCCATCCGGGAAAGGGTTCCGGCTTTGGAGGTGTGGGAATCAACGATCTGGGGATTAAAGGCGCGTATCACGGAAATCAGCCTGAAAAGGGAAACAGCGTCCTTAAAGATGGAAATTTCCCGTTGAAGTTCAGGAATATAAAAGATCTTGGCCTGTTCTGGGGGCGTAAAAATATACCGCATATCGCCTTCGTTTGGCGATATTCGGCCGGCCACCAGTCGGACCTCATAGGTATCGGCGTCCAAATAGCGGATCAGGGTATTGACATGGACCGCAGGCCCGCCGATGTTCAACCGGGAAATCACATATAAAACTCTTTTCCGGGGATCTTTTTTCGGGAGAGGGAAAGTTTTTCTGTCGTCTGCTCGTCTTTTTTGAAATTTATCTTTTTTGACAGGGCGTTTTGGATCTTTGACCATCATCATGATCCGGGAAATCAGACCCATGGAGAAAAATCGCGCCATCAAGGCAGTTGCCGCCAAGGGGAACAATAAAACAGAAGGCCACGTCGCATACTTGGCAAACAGCAGAAAACCACTTTTATGAAACTGATAACTGGAAAAAAACGGACGCGTGCGGCTGCTTCGGGCCCCAAAATGAGTCACCTTGGGTTTGGGATAATAAACAACTTTCCAAGCCTTTTGTCTGATGCGATGGCACAGATCCGCATCTTCCCAATACAGAAAAAACCGGCTGTCAAACCCGCCCACGCCCTCAATGGCGCTTCGCCTGGCCACCATACAGGCGCCGGACACCCAATCCACTTCCATGGGCTGATTTTTTTTATTTTTCCAGGTCAGAATATTGGCCCTTGAGATGGAATTTTTGGGAAACAACCGGGTGAGAAATGAATTTCTTCCAAAAAAAGTGGTCATGGGCGTGGGAAATGCTCTGGCAGATCCCTGAAGGCTGCCATCCTCATCCACAATCATGGGCCCCATGATGCCGACACCTGGATTTTTTTCCAGAAAATCACTGCACTCGTCAAAAAAACCGTCAGAAACAAGGGAATCCGGGTTCAGCAGAATCACATAAGGGGAATTCGTGTGGCGCAATGCCTGGTTGATGGCGGCGCCGAATCCGATATTTTTCCGGTTGAAAATGAATTTAACATCCGGAAAAAAAGCAGTGAGCCAAAACGGGGGATCTGCGGAAGCATTGTCAACAACCGTGATATGCAACCTGTGAGTTGCTTTTTTCAAGGCAGGAATGGAGTGAATGGATTGGGTGAGATCCGCTGTGCTGTTGTAATTCACATAAATAATATCAATATTCATGCGTTATCTTCCCTTATCCTGCTTTTTGGCCCTGCCTTGTTTTTTGGCAGCACAGACCTTGAACTCCACTATTTTCAGTATATCCGCGCAAGTTGCCACACGGGACCGCTGGATGGCACATCGCTTGGCCCACATTTTTCCCAGGCCTTTGACAGCATCCTTGTTTGACCGCAAAATGGTGCGGGCCTTTCCGCGAAACACATACAGCAGGAGGACAAGGAAATTGGCAATCCCATGGAGCGGCAGAAAAATCCAGAACCAGATCCCCGGCATGTTTTTAACATAGGTCCAGATCCTGTTCCGGTGGCCGTGATAAACGGAAAAATCGCTTCGCTGTCCGCCGGTTGTGGCAGAGCCCAGGTGGTGAACCACGGCATCCGGAACATAAAGGGCCTTGTATCCGCAAAGACGCAGCCTGAACCCCAAATCCACATCTTCAAAATAGCAGAAATAATCTTCATCAAACCCGCCCACCTGATCCAGGGCTTCCCGGCGGTACAGGGCAGCGGCGGCGCAAGGTGAAAAAATTTCCCGCTCAACCAGATCCGCCGGCTCCTGCCTTCTGCCGTGACCGTTTCGCCAGGCCAAACTGCTCACATGAAAAACATCTCCAATCCCATCCAGTATCTCGGGGTTTTCAGCGCACACTTGCCGGGATCCGAAAAAATCCATGTCCGGGTGATCTTCCGCAGCCCGCAAAAGCGCCTCAAGCCAGTCAGGTTCCGGAAATGCGTCCGGATTCAACAGGGCAATGTAAGGGGCGGTGGATGCTTTGAGCGCACAGTTGTTCCCGGCGGCAAAACCCACATTAACCGGCATTTTGATGACCACCAGATTGTCCGGAGGGTCGGGAATGACATCAGAACCATCTTGACTGGCGTTATCCACAACATAGATGGTGTTGGGGCGAGTTGTCTGGCAACGCAGATGGTTCAGGCATTTTGCAAGCCAGGGACCGCTGTTAAAATTGACAATCACAACATCTATCAGCATGGTTGGATATCGGCGACAAATGGGAAAGGATCTGGGGTTGAATTTAAAAGCCGGGTGTTAGATAGTGTCGTCTAAAGTTTGTAACAGTTTGAAATCATTGAGTATAAATAAAATCGCGGGATCTTGTTCGATGTAACAAATTCAAATTGTTATATTTCTTAAGGTGACACGATCTAAGGAATTGCCCTCTATAAACTTTTGACTCAATGATTTCAACAGGTTTATCCTATGCGATGGTGACAAGGCAAGATATGACAGAAAGTTGACGGCGGGTAACCTGCGTGCTGAACCTGCACAAGCGGAAAGCAATCAATAAAAATGCTTTCCACTGCCCAACTGCCCGCAGGCCGCCATGATGGAACTGCCCTTTTCTTCTCGCTTCCGGACAAACACCCCCTGGGCCACCAGCCAGTGTCTGAAGTTTTCGCACACAGCTTCTGATGGCGCGGAAAAATCAGCAGCAGGGCCCGGATTATACGGAATCAGATTCACCTTGGCGTCAAGCGGTGCAAGATATCGGGAAAGGGCATGGGCGTGGAATTTTTCGTCATTCACCCCCCTGATCAATACATATTCCACAAAAACAGCGGTTTTTTTGCGAATCTGTTGATAGGAGAACAGCGATTCCCGCAGCGTGGCCATGGAAAACCGGTTGTTGACCGGCATGAGGCGCGAGCGAATCACATCATCGGGCGCATTGAGGGAAACCGCCAGGTTCACCGGAATGTCATCCATCCGGGCCAGGCTGTGAATTTCGTCCGCCAAGCCGGCGGTGGAAACCGTGATGCGGCGGCCGGCAATATCAAGGCCCCGTTGGTCTGTCATCACCCGGATGGCCTGGCAGACATTTTCCAGGTTGTCCAGTGGCTCTCCCATTCCCATAAACACCACGTTCCGGACCGGTTCCCCAAAATGATGACGGGCGGAAAATACCTGCCCCACTATTTCTGCGGGTGTGAGGTTCCTGAAAAATCCCATTTTCCCGGTCCGGCAGAACCGGCATCCCATGCGGCAGCCCACCTGGCTGGACACGCACACGGTCACCCGCCGGGACATGGATCCGGGAAAAGGCCGAAGCATCGGAATGACCACGGATTCCACCGCCATGCCATCGGTGAGACGGGTGACAAACTTGGTCACCCCGTTTTCCGTAATGGATTGAACAATCTCGCCGGCATCCACACATATTTTTTCCTCAACCTGTGGGGAAAGGCCGCCGGCTTCTGAAAACACCGGAAGGGCTTCCATATCCAGGCTGCCGGTTTTCATCACCTGGCGGTAAACCGGTGTGCTGTAATGCGGCCCTTTTCCAAAATACCGGAAAAACGCATCCACAAATTCAGCATGGGTCTGATCAAGAATATGCATGGGGTTTTCCATCATCTCCTGGTTTGACAGGGCATCGGGTTTTTGCCATAGTCAAACGCTCCAACAGCGAAACCACAAAAGACGTTTTCTACCAGATAACCCCAATTATGTCAGGAATTTTCACCATGACTGAAACTGGTTCCATGTCAACCAACGCCGCCCCAGGCGCCCATTTCATCAAATCCATCATTGAGGCAGATCTTGCTGCCGGTAAAAACAGCGGAAAAGTCGCCACCCGGTTTCCACCCGAACCCAATGGATACCTGCATATCGGCCATGCCAAATCCATCTGTCTGAATTTCGGGATGGCCCTGGATTTCGGCGGCACCTGCAACCTTCGGTTTGATGACACCAATCCCACCAAAGAAGATGTGGAATATGTGGACGCCATTATGGAAGATGTTCAGTGGCTGGGATTTGACTGGGACCATCGCCTTCATTATGCATCGGATTACTTTGAAAAACTGTATGGATTTGCCGTTGAATTGATCAAGTCCGGAAACGCCTATGTGGATGATTTAAGTGCGGATGAAATCCGAAAATACCGGGGAACGCTGACCGAACCCGGAACCGACAGTCCGTGGCGGAATCGGACCATTGAAGAAAATCTGGATTTGTTCGGACGCATGAGAAACGGCGAATTTCCTGACGGCACGCGGGTTTTGCGGGCCAAAATCAACATGGCCCATCCCAATATCATCATGCGGGACCCCACCTTGTACCGGATCCGGAAGGCCATCCATCATCGGACAGGAAATGCCTGGTGCATTTATCCCATGTATGACTTTACCCACTGTCTTTCCGACAGTCTGGAGGGCATCACCCACAGCCTGTGTACCCTGGAGTTTGAAAATAACCGGCCCTTGTACGACTGGGTGCTGGACCATGTGGATGCGCCCTGTCACCCTCAGCAGATTGAGTTTGCCCGGCTGAACCTCACCTATACGGTGCTGAGCAAGCGAAAACTGATTCAACTGGTGGAAGACAGAGCGGTCAGCGGCTGGGACGATCCGCGCATGCCGACGTTGTGCGGACTTCGGCGGCGGGGGTATACACCGGAAGCGATTCGGAATTTCTGCGACCGCATTGGCGTGGCCAGACGGGACAGTGTGGTGGATGTGGCGCTCCTGGAGCACAGTATTCGTGAAGATTTGAATGTGCGCGCCCCGCGGATGATGGCGGTGCTAAAACCCCTCAAGGTCATCATTGAAAATTATCCAGAAGGCCAGGTGGAAGAGCTGGAGGCTGTCAACAACCCCGAAGATCCAGCGGCAGGTACCCGAAAGGTGCTGTTTTCAAAAGAAATCTACATTGAAAAAGACGATTTCATGGAAAATCCGCCCAAAAAATTCTTCCGCTTGAGTCCGGGAAAAGAAGTGCGGCTGCGGTATGCATTCTTCATCACCTGCACGGATGTGGTCAAAGACCCGGTCACCGGCGACATTATTGCGCTGCGCTGTACCTATGACCCGGCCACCCGCGGCGGGGATGCGCCGGACGGCAGAAAAGTAAAGGCCACGTTGCACTGGGTGTCGGCCGCCCATGCCGTGGATGCGGAAGTGCGGTTATATGACCGATTGTTCACCAAAGAAAATCCCGATGAAAAAGAAGAAGGCCGGACCTGGAAGGATTTCATCAATCCCACTGCCCTGGAAATACTCAAAGACTGCAAACTGGAACCCTGTCTGGCGGATGTGGATCCGGGCTATTTCTGCCAGTTTGAACGCCTGGGCTACTTTTGCGTGGACACCAAAGACGCAAAACCCGGCGCCCTGGTCTTCAACCGGACAGTGACGCTGAAGGATGCGTGGGCAAGGGTGAAGGGGGAAAAACCTATTTCTTAGACTCAACCAATTT
Organism: Desulfosarcina sp. OttesenSCG-928-A07; assembly: GCA_030267325.1. GTDB lineage: Bacteria > Desulfobacterota > Desulfobacteria > Desulfobacterales > Desulfosarcinaceae > Desulfosarcina. The sequence continues at coordinate 46,856 of JAJDJS010000017.1, forward strand.
ACTCTTAAGGCGTTTTATCCCATTTTGCATATGAGCTTTATCGACAATTATAATGCTATGATCATGCCCATCTGTAGCGGCCAGATCTTTAAATGGCCCATCCATACTCATAAGTACTCTTCAAAATATCGAAACAGGATATAGTTTTTCACAAACTGCCTTAAAATAACCAAACATCTCTGTCCCATCGCCGGAATTATAAAAGGCTCTGAGTTTCTCATTAAATTCTTCAGTCGTCTCTTTGAGGACGGTAATGGGGTAATAGCCTGCCGACAGAAGCACGCCGTTCATCATCAGTGAGGCGGTTCGTTTGTTGCAATCACAGAAAAACTGCGTTCGGGACATGAAGAGAAACGTGGCGATCGCCCGCTCGATGGGGCTGTTTATGTGCTTTCTCAAAAAAGAAAATCCGTTTTCGGAAATCGCAGGAAGCTCACTGGCCACAGGCGGGATGTGCGATACCCCGTGGATATGAATCTGTCGGTTCCGCAAAACGCCCCATTCCAGCGCCTCTTCCTTTCCGATAATGGCATGAAGTGCTTTGGCGAAGTCAATATCAAGACGAAAGTCACCGTTCTTGACAGAAGCAATCAGGCGTCTGGTACCGTCTCCGAAGCGTTTTACCTGGCTCAACTCATCAATGCTGATGCCACCCACGGCCCGGCCTTGCAGGATAGTTTCTGTCTGCGGCAGGGTGGAAGGATTGTTTTCGAACACGCCCAGAGCGTTCCAGACAATTCCAGCCATGTTTTTTTTGAATATAAACAGTGCCAGGCCCGCCTTGTCTTCATGGGGCAGGGAAATCACTGCCGGATCCCATGAAAACCCGAGAGATAAAGCAAAATCGTGTCTGTCCACGTTGGGTTCTCCACCAAGTATTTTCTGCATTTGTATTCTCAACGGATATACAGAAACAAAGAAGAATACAAGCCTTGTTCTTCGCCCTCGACAGGTCCGCGCAAGCTCCGGAAATTTTTCCCTTACTGAAACGTTATTATTTTATATCGCATTGTAATTACTAATTTAATTCAAATCCGATGTCTCATTCTCTTGACACGTCCGATGGATCTGGCATAGGGTGATGTCCGTTTTCCTGCCAAAAACCGTTAAGGATCCCATGACCTGTCACCTTACCGCCTCATATGATTTTGAAATAAGCGATGCGGCCATTGCCCAAGCCGTGGCCGATAACCGTCTGCTCACCATGGAGATCGAGTTCAGCCTGCGCTGTAATTTCCGCTGCCCGTATTGTTATGTGCCGGCTGAACAGGATTTCAAGTCCGAGCTGACCGTTGCCCAAATCCGGGATGTTCTGGTTCAGGCAAGGGATCTGGGCGTCCGGCGCATCATCATTCTGGGCGGAGAACCCAGCCTGTACCCCCATATCCGGGAGATGATCGACTTTGTCCGGAACCAGGGCATGGATGCGGAAATGTTCACCAACGGTAGCGGCATTACCCCGGACTTTGCCCGATGGCTGTTTGACCGGAATGTGCGGGTGGTTCTGAAAATGAATTCCTTTGATCCGGTGCTCCAGGACCGGCTGACCGGCACACCCGGCTCCTGGAAAATCATTGCCCATGCTCTGGATCGCCTCAAACTTGCCGGATATCCGTCGGAACATGCCTTTCTGGCGGTCAGCACCATTATCTGCCGTCAGAATTATCCTGAACTGCCCCGTTTGTGGTCCTGGCTTCGGGATCAGAACATCGCCCCTTATTTTGAAATCATCACCCCCCAGGAAAATGCCGCAAAAAGCCCTTGGCTGACTGTGGATACGCCGGCCCTTGAACGTATGTTTGAAACCCTTTCCGCCATTGATCGGAACCAATACGGCCGAACCTGGAAGATTCAGCCGCCCCTGGTGGGAAACCGCTGCCTGCGCCACCAGTTTTCCTGTCTGGTCACCGCAACCGGAAATGTGACCCCTTGCGTGGGTGTGCCCCTTTCCCTTGGCAACATCCGCAAGGTGCCCCTCCGGCAGATTATTGAGACCAGCCCGGTAATGAAGGATCTGAAAAATTATCGCCAGACCATCAAAGGCCCTTGCCGCCAGTGCGACATGGCACCCGGCTGTTACGGATGCCGGGGCGCCGCATACCAGATCACCGGCGATTATCTGGCATCCGACCCCTTGTGCTGGCGGAACGGCAAGTGAAATGATATTTTTCCTTCTGCCTGCAGAGATTCCAGTGCCGACCGTTATTTTCAGATGAAATGAATCGTCTCTTTTTTGCATAAACCCCAATGAATATTTTACTGATCAACCCACCCAATTGCGGGCGCAGCATTCCGGAAGAAAGCTACGGGATCTCCACCATTAAAATGATCTTTCGTGGAGAGCCCCTTTGCCTTGAAACCCTTGCCGGAAACCTTTGGGGCCACTCGGTGTGGATTGCCGATCTCAAGGCAGACCCCCTGGCCCTTGAATCCGACCGACTGCCCTTTTCTCCAGATGTCATTGGCCTTACGGGTGTGACCTGTGAAGCCAATACGGTTCTGTCCCTTGCCGAAACCCTGAAGTTCAGATTCGGTGCCACCATCGTCATCGGCGGCCACCATGCTTCCTGCGACCCGCTTTTTTTCAGCCGGCCCTTTGTGGACCATGTGGTGGTGGGCCTTGGAAAAGCAAGTTTTCGGGAATTGATCAACGCCCTTGAAAATGAAACACCGGTGGATATTCCCGGCATTATCAATATCCGAAGCGGAATCCCGGCCCCTTTTACCAGACGCCGTTACACGTTTGCCGATTTGGTGGATGACAAGGCACCCCGCTACGATCTGGTGAAATCCCACCGGGACCAGTATGTGATGAGCGGTGTGGGCGGAAAAGTCGGATTTGTGGCATCAGCCTTCGGCTGCACCCATGGCTGCGCCTTCTGCTGTATTCCCACTGTCACCGGCGGGCGTTACCTGCTGCACAGCAATGAGGCTGTGATCCGGGATATCCAGACCCTTTGGGATGTGAGCACCATCCGGCTGGTGGATGCCAATACCTTTGGAAATGCAGAAACCGCCACGAATCTGGCCCATCAGGTGATGCAAGCGGGTATTCACAAACCCCTGGTGGCTGATGTGCGGGCAGATACAGTGGTGCGCCATCCAGAACTGTTTTCCCTCTGGCACAGGGCCGGACTTCGGGTTGCCGTGATCGGGTTTGAGGAAATTGATGACAACCGGCTGATAATGCTGGATAAACGCAGCTCCGTGCAAACCCATATCGCCGCAACCCGGATTTTGAAAAATATCGGCATCCAGATTGTGGGTGACTTTATTGTGTCCCCGGATTATACGGAAATGGAGTTTGACCGGTTGACCGACTTTATTGGCACCAGCGGCATTGACCTCCCTCTTCCCGCAGTCCTGACACCCATTCCCGGAACGCCGCTGCATCAGACGTTGAAGTCAGACATTCATATTGATGATCTGGATTATTACACCTTTACCAATGCGGTGGTTCCCACAAAGATGCCTGAAGAACGCTTTTATCGCCGGTATGCCGCGCTTCTGGATCATTGTCTGGCCTGTTTTCATCCAAAATAAAGCTCCCCGGGTTCATAAAAATACCAGTAAAAACAATGTGCCGAATCATGAAGGAGCGGTGATGTCATCTGTTTTTCCCCTTTTCCCGTTCAGAACCAGATTGGGGAGAGGGAAAAAACCCCTGGCCAGGTATGGCGTTTGTTGCAAACACCCCAAGGACCCATTGTCATGAACGTGTATATCAACCGGTTGTCGCGGTTTCTTCCCAATGCACCGGTATCCAATGATGAAATCGAAACCGTGCTGGGACAGGTAAACCACATGGCCTCCCGGACCAAACGGCTGGTGCTGAAAAATAACGGCATCCTGAAGCGGTATTATGCCCTGAACAGGGCCACAGGGGAGCTGACCCATACCAATGCCGAACTGGCGGCTGAAGCGGTTCGCGGACTCACGGATGAAACCGGTTTTGGCCTTGACGATATTCAGTGCCTGTGCTGCGGCACCACCAGCCCGGATCTCTTATTTCCCGGACATGCCCTCATGGTGGCCGGTGAATTGGGGCTTCCGCCCGTTGAAGCGGTGTCCACAGCCGGAATCTGCATTTCCGGTATGACAGCCTTCAAGTTCGCCTTCATGAATGTGGCCATGGGACTGTCTGCCAATGCGGTGAGCGTGGGATCGGAGCTTTCGTCTTCCTTTATGCGGGCTGCGTTTTTCTCGCCGCCGGAACGCTTTGATGCGGATGTGGAAAAACGCCCAACCCTTTCCTTTGACACGGATTTTCTTCGCTGGATGCTATCAGACGGCGCCGGTGCCGCGCTTTTGACCAGAACCCCGAACACGGACGGGATCTCGCTCAAAATTGACTGGATTGACCATCTTTCCCATGCCGGAGAACTGGACACCTGCATGTACGGCGGCGGCGTAAAACAGGGGAACGGAAAAGTTGTGGGGTGGCGGGATGTGGAACATCTTGCGCCTTCTGAAAAAAACACGCTGATGGCAGTCAAACAGGATATCCGGCATCTGGAGAAAAATATTATCACCACCTTGCAGCGCACCCTTGAAGCCACCATGGCGCGCCGCACGCTTTTTCCGGAAAATGTGGACTGGTTTCTGCCCCATTATTCCTCTGCCTACTTTCGCGACAAGTTTTACAAAGGGATGGCAGAGGTGGGATTTGAGATTCCTTACGACAAATGGTTTACGAATTTACCGGAAACCGGTAATGTCGGCAGCGCATCCATTTACCTGATTCTTGAGGCCCTTTTTTCTTCAGGAAAGCTAATGCCCGGACAGCGATTGCTCTGCTGTATTCCTGAAAGCGGCCGGTTTTCCCATTGTTTCATGCACCTGACGGTTCCTTGAAAAATCATGTTATGTTGGTGTGTTACGCGAGAAGTGACGGAGTGTTGAGGATCGTTTTGCATCCGCTGCCCCACCCTTTAGGAAAAAATATAAATTCGTATGCGCACTCCTGGCCAAGCGTATCCCACCGTTGACGATCAAATTGTGCGAACAATGACAGACGCAAAGGATGCACATGAATATCCATGAAGTGCCCCAGGACCGGGGAATGATTACCGATGAGCGCCGGGAAGTGTGTTATGCGGTGGATGAAAACGGGCGGTATGTACTGGCCGGAAGCGCGGGCTGGGAACCCAAGAATATCGCCAACCAACAGGCGTGGAACCTGATCGGCCAGATGGCGGCCCGCGCCCTTGAAAAAATTCATGCGGGACAGAAAAGCCCCTTGGCCTATCACATGGCTGTCCACCAGATGGATGTCGGCCTTCTGGCCCGATACACCGGGATCAGCCGGCTCCGGATCTGGCTGCACCTCAAGCCCGGACCGTTTCAGCGACTCACCGACCGCGACTTAAAGCCATATGCCGACATTTTTGATATTTCCATTGAAACCCTGAAATCTGTTCCAGATACGCTCCGGCATCACGCCTTTTCCGAAACCATCCACGACGGATCTGTCCAATAGTACGCCATGTCCATCACCGCACAGCCGGCTGCCTTGCCGGAAACCCTTCAGATTGATTTTCACCACCATCAGGCCGCCCACTGCGAAAGCGGGGTCTGTGCCAATTTGCTGCGCCACTACGGCATTGACATCAGTGAAGCCATGGCCTTTGGCATCGGGTCCGGCCTTTTTTTTGCTTATCTTCCCTTTATCCGGGTCAATGGTCTTCCGCTGACCACCTATCGCTGCGAAGTGGGCGGTATTTTAAAACGTGTTTTCCGGCGACTCGGATGCAAGATTGACTGGCAGACCTTCAAAGACCCGGAGGCTGCCATGGCGGCTCTGGACGCAAAACTGGCGTGCGGCATTGCCGTGGCCTGCCGCACCGGCGGGTACTGGCTGCCCTATTTTCCGCCGGCGTTCCGGTTTCATTTCAACATGCACAATCTGGTGGTCTGTGGAAAAAAGGGAGATGACTATATCATCAGCGACCCGGTGTTTCCGGACCTGGAAACCTGCCCGGCCAAGGACCTCCGGAAAGCCCGGTTTGCCAAAGGCGCGCTGGCGCCCAAAGGGGCCATGTATGACCTCAAAACCGTGCCAAAAATGGACGAGATGGATCTTGCTGCTGCGGTTTGCCTGGGCATCCGGGATGTGTGCCGCCGGATGCTCTATACGCCAGTGCCCCTGATCGGGATTCGCGGCATCCGGTATCTGGCCGGACAAATCCGTAAATGGCCCCGTCGCCTGGGAGAGGCGCGGACGCTCCTGTATGTGGGCCAACTCATTCGTATGCAGGAAGAAATCGGCACCGGCGGTGCCGGGTTTCGCTTCATGTTTGCCGCTTTTCTGCAGGAAGCCGCAGATCGCGTGGCCATGCCCCAGCTTCTGGATCTCTCCCCTGCCATGACAGCGGTGGGCGATCAATGGCGACGATTTGCCGTCATGGCCGGCCGGATTTGCAAGGGCCGGGCCTCTGCGGATGAAACCTATGAAAACATGGCACTGCTGCTGCATTCCTGCGCAGATGCGGAAACCGCCATTTACCGGGAACTGCTCCGTCTGATGAAAGCCTGACCGCCTCATGACACTGAACACACAGCTTAAAACCATTCTGGTCGCGGCACTGAATATCCAGAACGTCATGCCGGACCAGATTGACGATGACGAACCGCTTTTCGGCGGCCGGCTGGAACTGGACTCCATTGACGCCCTGGAAATGGTGTATCAGGTGGAAAAGCATTTTGGCATCGCCATCAGGGACAAAAACGAAGCCCGCGCCGCGCTTCAGACCATCAATACGCTTTCCGATTATATTACACGGAGTAAGGGGCTGTATTGACGACCGCCTCCTTTTAATATACATAATTATCCATATGGAGGATGTCATGCAACACGTTCAGGTAAGCAAATGGGGAAACAGTCTTGGTTTTCGTATCCCACGGGGCATTGCCGACAGTCTGGATATTCAGGCCGGGGACACGCTGGCCCTTAGCCCGGCGGAGGGTGGTGGCCTGTTGGTGAAAAAGGCGGAAGCCAAAGGCAAACGCTATGCCTTGGCGGACATTCTCGATTCTTTTGCCCCGTCTTCCACTCATCCAGAAGTGGATTCAGGCCAGGCGCGGGGAGAAGAACTATGGTAGCCCCCAAGGGCAAAAACGGCAGAGCTCCAGAGCAGGGACAGGTGCTCAAACTCGACCTTGATCCCACCCTGGGCCATGAACAAAAAGGCTGCCGGCCCGTGCTGGTTTTTTCTGCCACGGCCTTCAACCAGCATACCGGCTTTTGCTGGGTCGTACCCATCACCACACCGCAAAAGGGACTTCCCAATGAAATTCGCTTGCCGGAAGCGTTGCCGGTTCACGGTACGCTGCTGCTCTCGCAACTGCATTCCATAGACTGGCGGGCGCGGCCTTTTTCCGTTTCCTGCACCGTACCACCCGCCTTTCTGGAAGATATCTGCGCCCGTCTTTCTGCCGTTATCGAGCCAGAATATACTGCACACCGCCAATAAGTTGCTGTTTTCAGATCTTAAAAAGTAGGGGCGGATTCATCGTGCCCTGCC